>DEWK01000024.1 GCA_002363615.1 Lachnospira sp. UBA3212
GCACTTAACTTGACAATTCAAGATCAAGAAAAAGCAATATGATGCGGATCAGGAGTTGGCTCCTTTGGTAAGACAAATCGACTATTTTAGAGAAATTGGTTCGGATTTTTCTACAGCGAAGGAGGTTCGTTTATATGATTGTAGAAAGGCCTTTTTAAATCAATATAGAGATTTATATAGACATATGACCGAAATTGTAAATCGAATTGTGGCTTCCAGAAAAAATTCTGCCCTAGTGGCTGAAATTGGAAATAGCCTGGTAGATATCGTAATATATCTGATATTAGGTTACCAGTTGTTAGTTCAGAAAGACATTAGTATTGCTGTATTCTCGGCAATGTTAGTTGCAGTGCATACCTTTCATCAAAGCATGAGTCGTATGATCGAAACAGTTGCTGACTTAGATAACAATGCGATGCACTTGAAGGATTATTTTGAATTTATTACCATTCCTGAGAAATTTTCCAAAAAAGGAAAAGATCCACAGAGCAATCAGTTTGAAATTACATTTGAAAATGTGGGATTCTTATATCCGAATGCAGAAAAATTTGCACTTAGAAATATTAATTTAACCATTCATAGCGGTGAGAGAATTTCCTTGGTGGGAGAAAATGGTTCCGGTAAAACCACCTTAATCAAACTTTTAATGAGGCTTTATGATCCAACAGAGGGAAGAATTTTATTAAATGGGGTGGACATTAAGGAAATCGCCTACGATAAATATTTGCAATTATTCTCCACGGTTTTTCAGGACTTTAAAGTATATGCATTTTCTATTGAAAATAATCTTACCATGTTCCATGAAACCGAAAAAGATAGAATTCAATCTGCCTT
Source organism: Lachnospira sp. UBA3212 (assembly GCA_002363615.1). Classification (GTDB taxonomy): domain Bacteria; phylum Bacillota; class Clostridia; order Lachnospirales; family Lachnospiraceae; genus UBA3212. Next base: position 835 of record DEWK01000024.1, read on the forward strand.
AGATCAGGTGGGAATTTTAGACTATGTAAACTCTTTACCAAAAGGACTTGATACCTACTTTACAACGGTATTTGATAAAGAGGGAGTGGAATTGTCAGGAGGACAAAACCAGAAATTAGCAATCGCTAGGGCAATTATAAAAGATGCACCTATTTTTATTTTGGACGAGCCAACGGCAGCATTAGACCCAAGAGCAGAAAAAGAAATCTTTGAAAGTTTTGATGTTGCGATTAAGAATAAAACAGCGATTTATATTTCCCATCGCTTATCGTCTTGTATTATTTCCGATTACATTTTTGTCTTAAAAAATGGAAGTTTAATAGAAAGTGGTAAGCACGAAGAATTATTAGAAAGGAATGGATTATATAGTGAATTATTCAGGATGCAAGCAGACTACTACATCAAATAGGCCTCATATTCTTGTTATTGACAGTGGGGCAGAACTTTCTCATAAAGGGTTAAAGGGAATCTCCATTGTAAATAAATTACATTTTTTTCTAACAGAGGAAGGAATTGCTGTAGACGATCAAATTGAAGATAGGAATGGTCATGGTACGGCTGTTTTAGAAAAAATATATAAAAGCATGGGGGGAGTGGAGGCGGACTATACCATTGTAAAACTTTTTGAAAATGAAGAGACGATTCAAATAGAAAGCCTTTTGTCAGTCCTTATTTATATTTATGAACATGTTCCTTGCGACATTATCAATATGAGTATTGGAATTACGGAAACAGAACATTATAAAGAATTAGAATTATGCATGCGAAAATTAAGGGAGAAGGGAATCGTTCTAATCGCTGCATTTGACAACTATGGAATGATGTCTTTTCCGGCAGCATTTGATTTTGTCTATGGAGTAGATGAGTCAGAAGAGGTAGAGGGAAATAATTTCCGATTTGTAAAAAACAGTCCCAGTAATATTTTGATGAAAAAGGCAATCCATCGGGTGGCTTGGCTAAATGATTCTTATATCGCAATGAAGGGAACTAGTTTTTCAACACCTGTATTCACCGCAAAAGTAGCAAAAGCTTTGTTTCAAATCCAAGATCGAAAGAATCTAGATGAATGGATTTTAGAACAGGGAATGGGAAATTTGGAAGAAAAGGATTCAGGTAGGATTCTTGAAAGGAATGCTTATACCCCTCCAAAAAAGGCCATTGTATTTCCTTATAACAAGGAAATTGAAACTATTATTACGCATGATATTGATTTTATAATAAAAAAATCTGCGGTTTTTGAAATTGCAGAAAACAATATACAAAAAAGATGATTAATATGGAGGTGTAAATTGTTTAAATTAGCATTAAGTTACATCATTAAGATGAAGAAAAATACTATTGTATGTCTGTCAGGCCTGATAGTATCTATTATTCTTTTATTTTCCTTGGTTCAGATTGGTTATATGATTATGGACAGTTATCAGTCTATGATGACATCAAATTCTAATTATGACATCACTATATCAAATTTGAATTTTGATCAATTAGAGGAGATAAATTCGACTTTTGAAAATACTTATGAAATGTCGGGGGTAATTTTTGCTGCCGATTACCAGGAAAGCAATACTGTCAATCATTATATTGTGGGCGTTGAAGGAAATTGGCTGAAAACCTTTTCTGTAACGATGGTGAATGGTACGTCTCCTTCTAAAGCTGGGGATATTGTAATCGAAGAACGATATGCAAAGTCACACGGTTTGAAAACGGGGGATGCTTTAGAAAATGTGACCTTATCTGGAGATATGGGAGAATGTAAGGCTGAATTTAAGGTGTGTGGTATTGTATCAGATACACCTTCTTACACTAATGGAACCTTTATGTTTATATGTCTAGATGAGGCAAAAAGCATTCTTGAAAAAAATGAACTTTATGAAGAAAATCCAGCCTATACAAGCTATTTCTTAATTGATGAACACGGATATCCTGAGGATGAAATATATTATGTTTATTCATATATATTTAAGAATTATGATAAAAATGTATATACTAATTTTGTTGAAAATCCTACAAAGTATGATCTTTATTATAATGATTCCGGAATATTTTCCGGCATAAATTCGGCGGTTAAGGCAGTTGCCGGGTTTGTCTCAATCATAATGGTAATCTTTATATACTATATGATGCATATTAATCTTCAGGGAAAATATAAACAATACGGAATTATTCGTGCCATAGGAGCAAAAAAGAGTCAAATAGCTTCATTAATAGGATGCGAACTGATGATATATATCATTATAAGTTTAGTGATTGGCTGCATTGGCGGTATAATCTTCAATAATTTTTTTGCAAAGAAAATTATTGCTATTCTCCTTGGAAAAGAAGTGGCTATAAATAATGCCTTAAATTATAAAATCATTATATATATGATACTGATAATCACCGTGCCTAGTTTACTGGTGTGGTTCATATTTATAATTAAGCTTCGAAATAAAAATCCAATAGATTTAATACAGAAAAAAGAAGTATTCGCCAACAAAAAATTTATAAATGCAAAAAACATATATATAGATTTAATAGTAAATAATTCTTACAGAAATCGTAAAAACAGCAGGGCTTTAATTATAACCATGTTCTTAGCCAGCCTAATGACGATTTTGTTTATAAACGGAGCTAGTTCTGTTTCCTTCAATATAAACAAAAGTATATTCGCTTTTTCAAATTGTGAGGTTACTATTAGCCTAGCTAATCTGGATTATACATATTTTCCAGAGGAACAGCTGGATGAAATAAGCTCAGAGATTAACTGTATGTATAAACAGAGTATTCTTAAATCTTATCATGACCAGCTTTCCGTAAAAAAAGATAATGAGGAAATGAAAAATTATACTCTGATAGTATACAGCGACGATATGATGAAAAAACTTATTGACATAAACAAACTAGATAATGACTGTCATATAGTTACCTTTGGAGATGAAGTGTCAGGCTGTAAAGAACTTGTGGTTTCAATTGACGGGAAAGAATATAAGATTAATGTGGATGGAAATGTTTCAAATGAATATCCTAGTTTAAGAGGAATAATGACAAATAATTATGAAGGTGCGGTTATCGTTGATGAAAGCTATGCAAGAGAGAATTTAGGATTTGCAGGTCAATGGAATGATATTTTTATAGATGGCGATATAACTAGTCAGGAGCTAACAGATATTTTAGGGGAAGACAATTTTGAGTATTATGACTTAAATGCTGCTGTTTCACAGTCACAGAGTCAATTGCAGAGTATACTGGTGCTATTGGCATATATGGCTGTTTCTATTATACTTTTGTCAATTTTCTTAATTAGGTCGATAGTAAAGGAAAGTTTTGAACACAGAAAAAAAGAAATAGGTATGATATGCGCAATTGGAACCAGAAAAAATCAAATGACATTAATACTTGTGGGAGAAACACTTCTATTAGTTGTTTTAGCCACAATAATTTCCAGTATTATATCTATTCCAATCTCTATGTATGTGTACGAAATTATGAATAGCGAAAGTGGGCTTCCATGGCAAGGCTTTGGAATTGGAATACCATTGATTATGCTGTTATCAGGATTAGTTATTTGGATTAATGTAAAAGGTTGTATGAAGGAAAAAATTGCATATTTGCTGAAGTGTGAGGAATAAGATATGAATATAATAGAAATTAGAAATTTAGAAAAAACCTACGTAGACGGAGATAATAAAAATAAAGTTATTGATAATTTATCATTAAATATTGAAGAAAAGAAATTTGTTGCAATAACCGGTAAAAGCGGATCTGGAAAGAGTACTCTGTTAAATATTATAAGCGGATTAGATACTGCAGATAAAGGTTTGGTTATGGTTAATGGAAAGAATATTCATAAACCTAATGATGCAGAATTATCTAGCTTTAGAGCTAATGACTTAGGTTTTGTATTTCAGGATTTTAATTTAATTCCTGTGTTATCAGTATACGATAATATTGTGTTACCAATAAAAATTTCAAAGGGAAATATCGATAGAATTTACATTGATGAAGTTATGAGTATGCTTGGAATATATGAAAAAAAGGATGTTTTACCTGGAAAGTTATCAGGTGGACAAAGACAGCGCGTAGCTATTGCGAGAGCTTTGGCAAATAAACCGTCAATTATTATGGCAGATGAACCAACTGGAAATCTAGATAAGAATACTGGTGACATTGTTCTTAATCTTCTAGTTGAAGGTATAAGAAAGTATAATCAAACTTTGGTAATGGTTACTCATGATATGGATATTGCAGCAAAAGCAGATCAAATACTTCGATTGTAATAAGATACATTAAAAATCTCATTTCAAAATCATAAATCCGGGTTATAAGACTCGCCATATTTATGTAAGCGATTCAAAACAAGGCATTTGTCTAAATTACTTAGGCAAATGCTATTTTTTTGTGAATATAAAAGAATTTCTAAAATCCTATTGACTTCGAGTTAACTGTAAGTTGTAATATAAGAACAGGGACAGTAATTAGTAGAGAACGATAAGGAAGGGTTTGAATGAATAAAATACAAGAGGAACGATTTGATGAAGAACGTGCTTTGTACGGAAGCCAGGGGCTTGAAATCCAACATTGCCAGTTTGATGGCCCAGCAGACGGAGAAAGTGCTTTAAAGGAATGTAAGGAAATTAAGGTTTCGGATTCCTTCTTTAACTTAAGATATCCCTTTTGGCACGATGAAGACTTAATCATTCAGGGATGTGAATTAACCCCTAATTGTAGGGCGGCTCTTTGGTACAGCAAGAAGGTAAAGATTTTTGACACAAAGTTACATGGAATCAAGGCTCTTCGAGAATGCAAGGAAGTAGAAATGGAAGGCTGCCATGTAATATCACCGGAATTTGGTTGGTCAGTGGATGATCTTTCTATGAAGGACACTGAGGTTGAGAGTGAATATTTTATGCTGAGATCTAACCGCCTTCACTTTGATCAGGTGACTTTAAAGGGAAAGTATTCCTTCCAGTATATTACCGATTCGGTATTTGAAAATTGTGACTTTAATACCAAAGATGCTTTCTGGCATGCAAAAAATGTGACCGTAAAAAACAGCACCATTCGTGGAGAATATTTGGCTTGGTACTGTGAAGATGTTACATTTGAAAATTGCACTATGATAGGAACCCAGCCTCTTTGCTATTGTAAGGGCTTAAAGCTTATTAACTGTGAGATGTTAGAGGCGGATCTGGCCTTTGAAAAGTCAGAGGTGGAGGCAACCTTAACCCAGCCGATGATCAGTATAAAAAATCCTAGGAGTGGAAGTATTCGACTTCCGGGCCTTGGAGAATTAATTATGGATGATGATGGGGCGGAGGGAAAGGTAATTGTAGAATAAAAAAATTTGGCTTGCTTTCTAAGGCAAATGGGTATAAGATAGCATACGAAATAAAAGAACGGGAGCTTGTCATACAGGCTGAGAGGAAGGTGAGACCTTCGACCGAAAACCTGATTTGGATAATGCCAACGTAGGGATGCCTAATAACATTGTAGATGATGTAGGGAGTTACCAAATCGGTGGCTTCCTTTTTTATTTCCGCAAGAATGCATGAAGAAAATAGAAGGAGGTGACAGGATGGTTAAGGTAAATGGAGAGACGATGGAACTTGCTGGAAAATCCTTAGAGGAATACCTGGTATCTGCTGAATACAATATGAAGCGTATTGCAGTGGAACGAAATGGACGGATTGTTCCAAAGGCTGAATACGCTACTACAATTCTTTGCGATGAAGACAGCATCGAGGTTGTAAGTTTTGTAGGAGGTGGCTGATATGATTCCAAGCAAGGAAGCATGGGACAAGGTTCTTAGGGAACGTCACGGCAAGGAGAGACAAGACAAGTTTGAGGCCGCTACAGTTGCGGTTTGCGGACTGGGAGGCTTAGGCTCTAATATTGCTATTTGCCTGGCAAGAGCCGGTGTGGGAAAACTTGTATTAATTGATTTTGATCAAGTAGATATTAGTAATCTCCACCGTCAACAATACAAGGTTGCCCAGTTGGGCCAGTATAAAACGGATGCCCTAAGGGATAATTTGAAAGAAATCGCACCTTATGTAGAAGTAAAAACTCACCAGGTTCTTTTAAAGGAAGACAATGCCGGGGAGATTTTAAAGGAAGCAGATATTATCTGCGAAGCCTTCGACCAGCCGGAAGCCAAGGCTATGTTAACCAATCTGGTTTTAGAGAAATTTCCGGAGAAATACCTGGTGGCAGGTTCGGGAATGGCAGGGATGAAAAGTGGAAATTTGATTCAAACAAAGAAGATTACAGATCATTTTTATCTTTGTGGGGATCTTAGTTCGGATATTGCAGATGGGATGGGGCTTGTTTCCGCAAGAGTTATGATTTGTGCTGCACAAGAAGCACTGGTAGTTTTACGTTTATTGGCTGGAGAAAAAGACAGCTAAGGAAAGAAGGAGAGTCACATGACAAAGGATACATTGATAATTGGTGGACATGAATTTCAGTCACGTTTTATTTTAGGTTCTGGAAAATATTCCATGAAGTTAATCGAGGCTGCGGTAAAGGACGCGGGGGCAGAGATTATTACTATGTCGGTAAGACGTGCAAACACCAAGGAGCAGGAAAATATTTTGGATTATATTCCGGAGGGAGTTACTTTACTTCCAAATACTTCTGGAGCAAGAACTGCAGAAGAAGCTGTTCGAATTGCAAGACTTGCAAGAGAACTTGGATGTGGAGATTTTATAAAAATCGAAATCATGAGAGATTCTAAATACCTCTTACCGGATAATCAGGAGACCATTAAGGCAACAGAAATCCTTGCCAAGGAAGGATTTGTGGTTATGCCATATATGTATCCGGATTTAAATGTGGCCAGAGATTTAATGAATGCCGGTGCGGCCACCATTATGCCACTGGCTTCTCCAATCGGTTCGAATAAGGGACTTGCTACCAAGGAGTTTATTCAGATTTTAATTGATGAAATTAATCTGCCAATCATTGTGGATGCAGGAATTGGTAAGCCATCCGAAGCATGTCAGGCTATGGAAATGGGTGCAGCAGCGATTATGGCCAATACTGCCCTTGCCACTGCTGGTGACTTGACCTTAATGGCTTCTGCTTTTAAGGACGCCATCCAGGCTGGACGTAAGGCATATCTTGCAGGACTGGGTAGGGTTTTAACCCGTGGAGCCTCTTCTTCGGATCCATTGACCGGATTTTTAAGAGACTAGGAGGCGGGACATGGAAAATCATTTTTTTGTAGATTCCGAATATTTATCAGAGGCAGCATTAAAGAAAAAGCATCAGTTGGAAAATGATCCTTCCTCTCGTAGTGACCATATGAAGTATATGCCAGGGATGGAAGTCATTGAATCAGACGTATGTAGTAAGGTAATGTCCCAGATGAAATCCTATGATTATAATAAGTATACTGCAAGAGATGTACGCCTTGCTTTGGAGCATACTACCTGTACCATTGAAGACTTTAAGGCCCTTTTATCACCGGCAGCAGAGCCATTTTTGGAGAAAATGGCACAAAAGGCCCGGATGGAAACCAGCAAATATTTTGGAAATACCGTTTACATTTTTACTCCTCTTTACATTGCTAATTACTGTGAGAATTACTGTGTCTACTGTGGTTTTAACTGCTACAACCATATTAATCGTATGAAACTTAGCCTGGAGCAGGTGGAACATGAGATGAAAGTCATTGCAGAAAGTGGAATGGAAGAAATCTTGATTTTAACTGGAGAAAGCAAGGCCAAAAGTGATGTGAAGTATATTGGTGAGGCTTGTAAGTTGGCCCGCAAGTATTTTCGTCTGGTAGGTCTTGAAATCTATCCGGTAAATACCGAGGATTACAAGTATCTTCACGAGTGTGGTGCAGATTACGTTACCGTCTTCCAGGAAACGTATGATACGGACAAATACGAAAGTCTTCATCTTTTAGGACACAAGCGTGTTTGGCCATATCGTTTTGATGCGCAGGAAAGAGCCCTTAGGGGAGGCATGCGTGGAGTAGCCTTTTCTGCACTTTTGGGACTTGCCGATTTCCGTACCGATGCTTTGGCAACGGGACTACATGCCTACTATCTCCAGAGAAAGTATCCATATGCAGAAATGTCCCTGTCTTGCCCAAGACTTCGCCCAATCGTAAACAACGACAAGATTAATCCGTTGGATGTACACGAAAAACAGCTTTGCCAGGTGCTTTGTGCTTATCGAATCTTCTTGCCATTTGCAGGAATCACTGTGTCTTCAAGAGAAAGTGCAGAATTTAGAAATGGTATTGTAAAGATTGCAGCTACCAAGGTTTCCGCCGGGGTTTCTACCGGAATTGGAGACCACGAAAGCAAATATACCGGTGAGGAAAATGAAAATCTTGAGGGAGATGAACAGTTTGAAATCGAGGACTCAAGAAGTCTGAACAAGATGTATCAGGATATTACAGGAGAAGGCTTACAGCCGGTTTTAAATGATTATTTATATGTCTAGGAGTGAACATGGTTACATTTGATTCTACCTTATATTTTATTACAGATAGTTCCCTTTATGAGGAGGAGGAATTCCTTACTCGGGTAGAAGAGGGATTAAAGGGAGGTGCAACCCTTCTCCAGCTTCGTGAAAAGAATAAGTCCACCAAGGACTATATGGACCTTGCTAATAAGGTGCATACAATCACTAAGAAGTACCAGGTTCCATTGATTATTGACGACCGGGTAGATGTGGCTTTGGCGGTGGATGCAGAAGGTGTCCATGTGGGGGCCAGTGATCTGCCGGTTGCCATTGCAAGAAAGCTTATGGGACCGGACAAAATCGTGGGAGCAACAACAAAAACCGTAGAAGCTGCAAGGGCAGCCTATGAAGCAGGGGCAGACTACCTGGGGGTAGGGGCTATTTTCCCAACTACCACTAAGGTAAAAACCGTACTTACCTCCACCGATACCCTAAGGGAAATTTGTCAGGCGGTTCCCATCCCTGCAAATGCGATTGGTGGTTTAAATAAGGATAATTTAGAAGTGTTAAAGGGAATTCCAATCGGTGGAGTTTGCGTGGTTTCTGCCATTATGAAGGCGGAAAATCCAAGACTTGCTGCAGAGGAATTAAAGAGAAAAATTCAGTCCCTCTAAAATTGAGGATTTAAGAAAAACGGAGGTAATGCTATGAAGGTTTTAATGATGAATGGAAGTCGACGAGAGGAAGGTTGTACCTATACTGCACTCACAATGATAGGAGAAGCACTAAAAGAAGAAGGCATTGATTGGGAAATCGTTCAACTTGGAAAGGACTCTGTGAATGGAAATTTAAATCAACTCGTAGAGACCCTAAAGGAAAAATGTCAGGAGGCAGATGCTTTTGTTTTTGGCTCACCGGTTTATTATGCTTCCCCATCAGGAGAAATTCAGCTTGTTTTAGATCGACTATTTTCTTGTGCGGGAGACCAGCTAAGATGGAAGCCGGCAGCAGTAGTTACCTCTGCAAGAAGAGCGGGAACAACAAGCGCCTTAGAGGTTCTATCGAAATACCCAAGTTTTTACGAGATGCCTCTTGTAACCTCGAATTACTGGACCATGGTGCATGGACAATCTCCAGAAGAGGTAAGAAAAGATGAGGAAGGAGTAGCTGTTATGAAGGTCCTTGGAAGAAATATGGCCTGGATTTTAAAGAGCATTGAAGCAGGAAGGAAGGCAGGCGTGAAGCAGCCGGAAAAGACTTTGCGCCCATCTACTAATTTTATTCGATAGGAGGAGAAAGAGATGAAATTCATTTCATGGAATATTGATTCCCTAAATGCTGCGCTTACTTCTACCTCACCAAGAGCAGGACTTTCCCGCCTGGTTCTGGATAAAATTCAAGATGAGGATGCAGATGTGATTGCAATTCAAGAAACCAAACTTCCGGTAACCGGACCATCAGCAAAGCATCAGGAAATTTTAAATCAGTATTTTCCCGGCTATCAGATTGCCTGGGTGAGTTCAAAACCACCTGCAAGAAAAGGCTATGCCGGAACCATGATTCTATATAAAGAGGGACTGAATTCAAACATTCTGATGCCGAAAATTGAGGCTCCGGATACCATGGATCAGGAAGGTCGTTTACTGGCCCTGGAGTTTGATGATTTTTATTTTGTCAATGTCTATACTCCTAATGCAGGAGATGGCTTGAAACGCCTAAAGGAACGTCAGGCCTGGGATGTTTGTTACGCAGATTACTTGGCAAGTCTTGATCAAAAGAAACCCGTTGTAGCATGTGGAGATTTTAATGTGGCGCATCAGGAAATTGACCTTGCCAATCCGGATGCCAACCATCAGTCTGCCGGCTTTACAGATGAGGAAAGAGAAGGCTTTACCAACTTGCTGGGAAAGGGATTTGTTGATAGTTTTCGTTATTTGCATGGAGATGTAAAATCCGTCTACTCTTGGTGGGCACAAAGGGTTAAAACCAGTAAAATCAATAATTCCGGTTGGAGAATCGATTATTTTCTGGTAAGTGACCGCATCAAGGATCGGGTAACAAAATCAGAGATGATGGATTCCGGTGAAAGGCAGGATCATGCGCCTTTGATTCTGGAAATAAGTTTATAAAAAATATTTGACATTTTTTTAATTCTAGAAGTGTATAAAAACTAAATAAAGGGGCTGTGAAAAAATGATTATCTCATTTTTTCACAGCCCCTATTTTTGTTATTCATATTCTATAGGGATGGTTTGGCCAAGTGCTAAAATTGCATTCTTAACACAGTCCGGACATTCGCATAAAACACAGCCCCGGCCTACACCCTTTAGGTCCTTGCAAATAGTTGCCTTGGAACTTTCTTGGAATTTTTTCATGATTTCCCTGGAATATCGTGGAGTCCCCTTACCTTCGGTTAAGAAGCCGGCTACCATTACCGCACCGATCAAGGCGCCACAGGTTCCTTCCATGGATCCCATTCCGGCGGCGAAGCCGGCTGAAATCTTTCTTAAATCCTCTTCGCTTAGGGGAAGTTTGTCCTGAAAGGCCATTAGGACGGCACAGGTACAATTGCAAGCTCCACTGGCTTTTAACTGAGATCCCAGGTTTGCTCGTTCTTCTAAAGTCATAGCATCACCTATCCTTTTCTAAATCTTGTAAACCTAGTATAACATGAAAACTAGTTTTGTGCGACAGATAATGCTAAATCCTGAAAGAGGTTTGCGGTAGATTCCGTCCAAATCTTGCAGGAAGACTTACTGTAAACATGACCGGTGTCCCAAAGGATTGGGCAAATACCATTGGAAATGCAGTATTGACAAAGGTGGTTTTTAAGAGGGCAAGGTCTTGGGGCATAGAAGAAATGTCTTCTGATGTGCCCCAGTCGCCGTCGTAGAAGGAATCGGAAGAATCTGTTACCAGAGCATAGCCATAAGGTGAATAATAGTGAACCGATTTTGTAATAAGCTAGTATTTGTAGTAAAATATCGGTACAAGAAGAGAAAAAAGGAGTTGCCTATGAAGAAAAATATATTGATTTTAAACACAGGAGGAACCCTTTCATCGGTAGCCAAAGAGAATGGACTAACCCCAGGGCTTCATGCTGGAGACCTAGAGGAACAGATTCGACTGGTGGCAGGGGGTGCTAAACTTACCATCATTGACTTGCTTCAGGTGGATTCGGCTAATATTTTTCCGGAGGATTGGGCTCTTTTAGCACAACGAATCCGGGATTCCAGATATACCTATGAGGGAGTCGTGATCATACATGGAACGGATACCTTGGCCTATACCTCCTCCATGCTTTCCTTTATGTTGCAAGGGATTGAGATTCCGGTGGTAATTACGGGAAGTCAGATGTCCATTGCAGAACCGGTAACAGATGCCATGGAAAATCTAAGATGTGCCATCAATATGGCCCAGTCCGGAAGACCCGGAGTCTTTGTTGCGTTTAATCGAAAGATTATCTTAGGATGTCGGGCCTCAAAGGTTCGGTCGGTAAGTTTTGATGCCTTTGAAAGTATCAATGCTCCTTGCCTGGGACAGATTTCAGCCATGGGCCTGGAGTTTAACGAATATGCATTTCCGGAATTAAAAAGTCCATTTGAATTAAGGAATAGATATAGCAAGGAAGTGGGAATTGTAAAGATGTTTCCGGGTGTACACCGGTCTGTGCTAAAGATGTACGCAGAAAAAGGTTATCAGGCGATTTACATTGAGGCTTATGGACTAGGGGGAATGCCGTTTTTAAATCACGATTTTATTGCCAGTGTAAAAGAATTGGTGGATCAGGGGATCGTAGTATTGGTAGGAACCCAGTGCCGGTTTGAAGGAAGCAAGATGAATATTTACGAGACGGGAATTCGAGCCCTAGAAGCGGGCGTTTATCAGGCATTTGATATGACCACCGAAGCGGCGATCACCAAACTTATGTGGGTGTTAGGACAAACGCAAGATCCGGAAGAAATTAGAAAATATCTTACTACAAACCTTTGCGGAGAAGTAACAATGGAATAAGTGAGTTTTGATCTGATAAATGTCATTTTGCAAAGGGTAAATAAGTGGCAAATGTCATGTTAGATTATGTCATATGTAACTTGTTACGGCTTTATGAATAGGTCTATAATAATCATATTGGAGTATTAGCATGAAAGGGATTTATTCATGAAAGAGCTGGAGATTAAGTATCAGTTGTTTAAGACAAGGATTTTTGTGTTGGCCTTGGAATTGATTGTATGGGATGTTTTGATTTCTCTGATTTTTAACGATTTTATAGCCTTTGGATTAATCCTTTTGGGGATGATTTTTCTTACCTTTTTCGGAACGAGGGTGACCAGCAGGTTTTTCCTTCGTCAGGGAAAAGTACGAATTGAAGCAGACAAGCTTTCCCTTGTTTTGGAGAATGGAAAGGTTAAGGAATTTCCCGTCTCAAGAATCTGGGATATTAACCGAATCTACTCTTGTTCAGTTCAGTTTAAGATGCACATCCTTCGAGTAGTCATCGATACCGATTCTCGTTTTACCTTGGTATTTGAGGATATTACCAAAGAGAATCGAGAATTTTATGAAGACGTCATCAATCAGATGATGGAAGTAACCGTAAAGGATAATCACAAGATTAGTTTTCATACCTTAAGAGAACAATAACGATCATCCATCTTTAGCAGATGCTAAAGATGGATTTTTTTTTCTTTAGGTTTGACATAGGAATTTATTACCTTGAAAGATTCTTCTCTTATGCTATAATAGTTTGGCAATAAAAATTAATCCAAACATATGCTTTTTGGTTGCCGCAAGGCAGTAACGAGGAATCCGGTAAAGTCCGGAGCTGTCGCCACAACTGTAAGCAGGAGTACGATTTAGGGAGGACCTTATTTTTTTTGTATCCTTCGCAAAAAAGAAGAGGACACCCCCTCCACCGAGACTATTGGGAAGGGGATAATCGTATGGTGATTGCAAGCCAGGAGACTTACCAGAAAGAGCAGGAGCGAACTGTTGGCGAATACGGGGAGTTTTTTCATGTGTTATGGATTCACAAAAAAGGAGGAACTATGTTCAAAAAGAGAGTATTGGCCTTAGTTTTAAGTGCCAGCATGATTGTATCTCAGGCACCGGTTGCATTAGCAGATACAAGCACAGAAGAAGCATCAATTACAGCAGCTGTAACGATCCAGTCTTATGCTGCCGGAAGCCTACTTGCTCCAATTAGTCAGGAAGAAGTTTCAAGTACAGAAGCAGAGGACTATGGTTTTACAGATGACTTTGATGGAGAAAAGGTATCGGCCTTAGATGCCCTTGTAAAGGCTACAGAACTTGTTTATGGAGATGATTTCACCAAAGAAACTGCAAGTGATTATCTTGTGGTAAGTGGTGGCCTCATTTCAAAATTCTTTGGTGTGGAAACATATGGTGCAGGTTTTTATATTAATCATATGTATCCACATGATGGAACCGCATCGGCATGGGGTGGCTACAATGGATATACCATCGCTAATGCGGAATTAAAGGATTGTGATACCATTGAATTTTTTGTTTACCAGGATGATAGTTATTTAGATTATTATACCTATTTTGAAGAAGATGGGGAAAAATCATATGCCCTAGATGCAATTGCAGGGGAAGAGTTTACCCTAACCTTGAAAGGTTACTATTTAATGATGGGATACCAAGGGGAAGAGACCTGTATGAAACAGGAAGAAGCCATGGAAGGATTCCAGGTTTGCCTTTTAGATGAGAATGGCCAGACAAGCCCAATTTCGGGAGCGATTACCGATGAGAACGGTCAGGCAAAACTCACTTTCCAAGAGCCGGGAACTTATCAGATTACTACTTTGGGAAGCAATCAGGATGAGGAATATCCAACCTATGCTCAACCAACCGTTGCAACTGTATATGTTACAGGTAAGGCCACTCCATCTTATGATGACGATTTGTGGTTACAGTACGACTACAAGGAACTTCGTCCTTCTGAGTCAGCTTATATCTATCCAAGAAGAGTAACACAGATTATTGATAGTCCGGTTAGCAACAAGGTTTCTAGACCAAACTTTCACTATGAAGTAGTGTCTGGTGATTCAGTTGCCCTTTCCTCTTATGATTCTAGAGAGAAGGTTCGTGTAGATGCTAAGAAGGAAGGAACCACGATTATCAAGGTTTCTTACGATGCGCTTTATGCCAACGAGAAAACCTATGCAGCCGTTTACCCTGCCAATGAAGCGTATGTGGTTTATCGGGTTTCAGAGAATCAGTCAAGTTGTACCGTAAGCACCGGTATTGATCTTACCAGTTATGATACCGTATACTTTGCAGAAGGTGATTCGATTGAATACACCTTTACTCCATCGGTAAGCGAGGAGTCTGCAAGCATTCAGTCTGTTACCGTTAATGGTAATTCAGTAAGTGCGAATGCAGATGGTTCTTATACCGTTGCTTTAGAAAACTGCGGTAATATCATTACTGTAACAGCACTTGATTCAGAAAACAAAGAAGCTAGTGTTAGCCAGGTGGTAGACGCAAGAAAGATTGCTGTAACCGTAGAGAATTTAACTGCAACAAGAGAGAATAACCAGATTTTAGATGGCGATACCGTAAAGATTACTTTATCAGGAGTAGTTCTTCCGGTTTACAAGCTTGCTACCATTTACAATCCAACCGTTGGAGCATGGGGCAGTGAAAAGAGATACTTTGCTTATAGCTTAGATAATACCTCAGGAATCCAGTCCAGTGATTCAGATACAAGTATTTCAGAAGGTCAGTTACTTGCTTATGGTCACAGCCAGTATAGCAATGATGATATTTCAATTCAGGTAACCTTTGACAACTATGGAACGTATCATTTGACAGATGGACAGATCCACGAAGGATGGTGGGGTTCCGGACTTGGAGCAGACAAGCTTGTGGAAAATGGTGGTAAGGCAAATCTTAACGCACCGGTTTGTGTAGGAGATTTCTCAATACTTCCGGAAATTACTCTTAAGGTAGCTGCAAAGAGCATTGATGAGTATAAGGCAGAGGCAAAAGCAGCAGAGGAGGAAGCATCTTCCAAGGCAGCAGAACTTGAGTCAGTAAGCAAGGCAGCAGAGGAAGCATCTTCCAAGGCAGCAGCAGAACTTGAGTCAGCAAACAAGGCAGCAGAGGAAGCATCTTCCAAGGCAGCAGCAGAGCTTGAGTCAGCAAGCAAGGCAGCAGAGGAAGCATCTTCCAAGGCAGCAGCAGCTGAGTCAGCAAAGAAGGTAGCAGAAGAGGCATCTTCTAAGGAAGCTGAAGTAAATGAAATTATTAAAAATACGAATATTAGCCTTTGCAAGGAAGTAGAAGCTTTAAATCAGAAGTTAACCGAAGAGAAGATTGCTAGTGCAAAGAGTGCTGCTGTTACTTCATTAAAGGTTAAGATGACAAACAAGAAGGCAGTCAGCAAGGCATTAAAGAAGGGTAAGAGCAAGAAGGCCAAGATGACTATTTCATGGACCAAGGCTGATACCCAGAATGTAAAATATCAGGTATATTGTAAACTTGCATCAGGTAAGTATAAGTTAATTACCACTACTGAGTCATGCAGTATTAAGAATACCGTAAAGCTTAGTAAGAAAAAGAAGAGTGTAAGTTACAAGATTATTCCTGTAACCACAGTAGATGGTTTAGAGTATAGTGGTCAAGCAGTAGTTAAGACCATTAAGGGAAAATAAAACTTACCGAAAAAAAGAAAGACTTGCGTCTTAGAATATGATACAATAAGGAGCGGCGAATCGACTCGGTCGATGCCGCTCTTTTATTATGGAAAGCGAGGAAGCAAGATGAGCATATTGAATGTAGAACATTTGTCCCACGGATTTGGAGACCGCGCAATTTTTGAAGACGTGTCTTTTCGCTTGTTAAAGGGAGAACACATTGGATTAGTAGGTGCCAATGGTGAGGGAAAGTCCACATTTATGAGTATTATTACCGGAAAACTTCAGCCGGACGAAGGAAAGGTGGAGTGGGCAAAACATGTATCGGTAGGTTATTTGGACCAACATGCGGTTTTAAAGGCGGGAATGACCATTGAGGATGTTTTAAAGTCAGCCTTTGATGAAATGTTCCGGATGGAAGAACGTGCCAACGAACTCTACGGTCTAATGGCAGAGGCAGATGCTGACCGGATGGCAGAATATATGGAAGAGGCAGGAACTATTCAGGAACTTTTAACTGCCCATGATTTTTATTTGATTGATTCTAAGGTAAGCGAGGTAGCAAGAGCCTTAGGATTAATGGATTTAGGCTTAGATAAAGATGTCACCGACCTTTCCGGCGGACAAAGAACCAAGGTCCTTTTGGCAAAGCTCTTGTTGGAAAAACCGGAGATTCTTCTTTTAGACGAGCCTACCAATTACCTAGATGAGGAACATATTGCTTGGTTAAAGCGTTACCTGCTAGACTATGAGAATGCCTTTATCCTGATCTCACACGATATCCCATTTTTAAATTCGGTGATTAATATTATCTACCATATGGCTGATAAGAAGCTTTCTCGTTATGTGGGAGATTATGATCATTTCCAGGAAGTCTACGAGATGCAGAAGCAACAGCAGGAGCAGGCATACCAGCGCCAGCAGCAGGAAATCGCAGAACTTAAGGACTTTGTTGCAAGAAATAAGGCGAGAGTTGCCACAAGAAATATGGCCAAGTCTCGTCAAAAGAAGTTAGATAAGATGGAACGAATCGAAAAGGTTCATGAAAAACCAAAGCCGGAATTTCATTTTCTTTATTCCAAGGCGCCGGGGCGATTTTTGTTTACTACAAAGGATTTGGTGATAGGTTATGATGAACCCCTGTCTTCCCCCTTAAATCTTGAGATGGAGAGAGGAAGTCGCATTGTTTTAACTGGAGCCAATGGAATTGGAAAGTCCACTCTCCTAAAGTCCTTGTTGGGAATCATAAAGCCTTTAGAAGGTCAGGTGGAACTGGGAGAGGGAATGGAAATAGGCTACTTTGAGCAGGAGATGGCCCCAGACCTTACCACTACTTGCCTAGAGGAGATTTGGAATGAATTTCCGGGCTTTAGTCAGTATGAGGTTCGTTCGGCCCTGGCAAAATGTGGCTTAACCACCAATCATATTGAAAGTCTGGTTCGTATTTTATCCGGTGGAGAGCAGGCAAAGGTTCGTCTTTGCAAATTAATGAATCGGGCTTCTAACCTCTTGGTCTTAGATGAGCCAACCAATCACTTAGATCCGGATGCCAAGGATGAATTAAAAAGAGCCCTTTTGGAATACAAGGGAAGCATCTTAATGGTTTGTCACGAACCTGAGTTTTATCAGGATATTGCCAGCGAGATTTGGGACTGTAGCAAGTGGACCACCAAATTGTAAAACCGGAGGAATTTATGAGAGAAGAATTTATTAGGAGCGCAAGGCTTTTAGGACAGGAAAATATCGAGAGGCTTTTGAATGCAAGAGTCGCTGTTTTTGGTGTCGGTGGAGTGGGCGGCTATGTGGTAGAGGCTTTGGTTCGGTCGGGCATCGGTCAGCTTGATTTAATCGATAGCGACCGGGTGGTCCTAAGTAATATCAACCGCCAGATTATCGCCAGCCATGAAAGCCTTGGAGAATACAAGGTAGATGTCGCAGAGAAACGCTGTAAGGAAATTAATCCTCAGGTAATAATTAACAAGTATCCGATTTTTTATCTTCCTGAGACAGCAGACCAGTTTGATTTTAGCAAGTATGATTATGTGGTGGATGCCATTGATACGGTGTCGGGAAAAATCCAGTTGGTTCTGGCAGCAAAAGAGGCAGGGGTTCCTATTATCTGTTCCATGGGAGCCGGAAATAAGCTGGATCCCACCGCTTTTGAGGTGGCAGATCTTTCTAAAACCTCCGTTTGTCCTTTGGCAAAAACTATGCGGTATGAATTAAAAAAACGAGGAATTAAAAATTTAAAGGTAGTGTATTCCAGGGAAGAAGTACGAATACCACTGGAAATCTATCAAGAAGTTGAGGGACAAAGACCAAGTCCCGGTTCCCTAGCTTTTGTGCCAGCGGTTGCAGGATTAATCCTTGCAGGCGAAGTAGTAAAGGACCTTTGCGATCCTGCCTATTTTGCCAAAACAAAAAATCAGAATAAATAAAAAATAGCTGTCCCACACAAAATGTAGGACAGCTATTTGTATTTTTAAATTAGATTTGATTTACTCATCATCAAACTCACTTACTAATTGAGCAAGGGTCTGCTTAGCATCACCATAAATCATTAAGGTGTTGTCGTTTGTAAAGAGTGGGTTCTGGATACCAGAGAATCCTGTACCGGCACCTCTCTTTAATACGAATACAGTTCTTGCCTCGTAAGCCTTGATAATAGGCATTCCGTAGATAGGAGATGACTCATCGGTTTCAGCATCTGGGTTAACTACGTCATTTGCACCGATTACAATGGCAACATCCTGCATTGACATCTGAGCGTTCATCTCATCACCGGTCTTTAACTGCTCATAAGGAACGTTAGCCTCAGCTAAAAGTACGTTCATATGACCAGGCATACGACCAGCAACCGAGTGGATTGCGTAATTAACTTCTGCACCATTTGCCTCAAGACGGTCAGCTAATTCCTTAACGGTGTGCTGAGCTTGAGCAACGGCCATACCATAACCGGGAACGAAACATACGCTGTTTGCTGCCTCAAGGATTAAGTAAGCATCTTCCGGAGAGATTGACTTAGGCTCTTTTGCTACGCCATCCCCCTTAGCCTTCTTAGCACCGAAGGTTCCGAATAATAAGGCGTAAAGAGTTCTGTTCATAGCCTTACACATGATTAAGGTAAGGATGAGACCGGAAGCACCAACTAAACATCCTGAAACAACAAGTACGGTATTGCTGATTGCGAAACCTGCAAATGCAGCAGCAAGACCTGAAAATGCATTTAAAAGTGAGATAATAACTGGCATATCTCCACCACCGATGGTAACAACCATAGTAAGACCAAGGATTAAGAATACTACAGTAGTAATACATACGCCGATAAATTCCGCATTGTTAATAGCAGATGGATTAAGAGTATAAATCACGATTCCTGCTAAACCGATGACTAAGAGAATTGCATTCACCTGGTTCTTAGCCGGGATACGGATCTGCTTCTTAAACATCTTACCGGAAAGCTTACCCCAAGCTACAACAGAACCGGTAAATGCGATTGCACCGATTGCGATGGTAAGACCAAGGGTAATAGAGGTAAAGATTTCCTTGTCAGCTCCGCGTGCTGTATCATCAACAATGAACTGTGAAAGTGCAACTAAAAGAGAAGAAAGACCACCAAAACCGTTGAATAAAGCAACGAGCTCAGGCATACCGGTCATCTCAACCTTCTTAGACCATACGGCACCAATGACTGCACCAACAAGAACAGAAGCAGCGATAGCAACGTAACCGGTGAGACCGCCCTTAATTACCTCGCTTTCGGTTAATACGGTAATACAAGCGATTGCCATACCAACAGCTGAATAAGCGTTACCCTTACGGGCTGTATCAGCCTTACCCAAAAGCTTAATACCACGGATAAAGAAGATACTTGAAATCATATAAAGAATAGGGACAATTAAATCATTGTAAGCCTTCATTATTTGTTGCCCTCCTTCTTATCATCTTTCTTCTTGAACATACCAAGCATACGGTCGGTTACCATGTAACCACCAATTACGTTGATTGTTGCAAATACGATTGCTGCAATTCCAAGAACAAGGCCGATGGTAGGGTGGCCGCTTTTAGCTGCTGCAGTTGCGGTAACAGTAATAGCACCAACGATGGTAATACCGGAAATCGCGTTTGTACCTGACATTAAAGGTGTGTGTAACTGTGAAGGTACCTTAGAAATTAATTCTGTACCTAAGAAAGCCGCAATTACGAACACGAATACTAACATGATCATATTACTCATTTTTACTTATTACCTCCTTTGAATCTCTCATGAATGATTGCTCCGTCCTTTGTGATCAGACAACCCTTCATAATCTCGTCTTCCAGATTTATCTCAACCTGCTTTGTTTCCTTATTATAAAAATGAGTAAGGAAGGCAGCGATATTTCCAGAGAACATCTTAGAAGCATCAAATGGTACTTGTCTTTCAAGAAGGTCACCAGGAAGAATAGTTACGCCATTCTCGGTAACAACGGTTTCACCTGGCTTGCTTCCCTCAACATTACCACCTGTAGTAACAGCCATATCTACAACAATAGAACCAGGCTGCATACGATCAAGCATATCCTTAGTAATAAGGATAGGAGCCTTACGACCGAATACCTTAGCGGTGGTAATTACAATATTTGACTTTTCACAAGCCTTTGCCTGTCCTTCACGCTGTAAAGCAACCTGCTCAGGAGTAAGCTCTTTTGCATATCCCTGTTCTGTCTGACCCATCTCGCCTAAGTCAATCTTAAGGAAGCTTGCTCCTAAAGACTTAACCTGCTCTTCAACAACTGGTCTGGTATCGAAGGCATCAACTCGTGCACCTAATCTCTTTGCGGTAGCGATAGCCTGAAGACCTGCTACACCAACACCAATGATGAATACACGGGCTGGTGAAATAGTACCTGCAGGTGTCATCATCATAGGGAATACCTTTGGAAGGTGAGCGGCAGCATTAATCACTGCAACATAACCAGCCAAAGAGGTCTGTGAGGACTGAACGTCCATCTTCTGTGCAAGTGTAGTACGTGGAATCATCTCCAATGATACTGCACTAACTCCCTTATTTGCCATGTCATCTAATAAGTCCTTTTCATTAAATGGATCAAGGTAAGATAAGTGGAGGGTACCCTTCCTTAAACCGTCTGTAGTTTCTGGCTTTAAGATTCTGGCAACAATATCTGCCTTAGCATAACCGTCTTCGTTGGAAGCTACAATTTCAGCACCGGCCTTCTTGTAGTCCTCATCGGTAAAACCAGACTTTAAACCAGCGTTTGAAACAACGTAGATCTTGAGTTCCATTGAAACAAGTCTCTTAACGTCTGCTGGAATTAAAGCTACTCGAGTTTCTAAAGGATCAACTTCTTTACAAACTAAAACATTATTCATAATAGCTCCTTTCTTTAACTAGATAAATATAGCGGACTTTACGAAAAAATGCAATAGGTTTGAGTTAGTTACCGCTAACAAATTGATAAAAAATTATCAATTTTTAAAAAGCCTGTCATCCCTTTATTTACGGGCTTTTTTGAAGAAGTGAATGAGTGATTGTATTTTTTTGTACTTTGTATTTTTTTATAATTTATTTTCACTTCCTGGGACTACAAACACCCAAATGGTTGGTTGACAGGATAAATCAGCATTTGATATATTGAGCGTGTATGTGTTGTAACTTGCTTGGGGGATAAGCTCCAAGCGAGGTTTGACAAGGAAGGAGAAGAGGCGTGAAGATACGACAGGAAGTCTGGATGAAAAATTTAATCGTTTTTACATTCATATTTATAGCGGCTTGTCTTAGAATCGTTGATGTTTTAATAGAGAATACCAGGGTGACCATGCTACTGTGTTCCTATGCTTATATTGCTATTTTTCTTTGTTGGGGTGTGGCGGTCTATCGAAAGGTTACGCAAAAGCAGGTGCGAAATTATATGATTGCCATTGCGGCGCTTTTGGTTTATTGGATGTTTGTTCGTACGGTGAAATACGCATTTGCAGAGACTCAGCTTGAGATGCGGCTTCTTTGGTATCAATATTACATTCCCCAGACCTTTGTGCCACTGTTTTCAGTTTTTGTTTCCTGGTCTTTGGGAAAGCAAGAAACCTATCGGATGCCAAAGGCTATGTACTTTCTGTATTTACCGGCAGCGTTTTTGGCTTTGACGGTTTTAACCAATGACTGTCATCAGTTGGTGTTCCAGTTTACGGATACCTACCGATATGGAATCTTGCGATATACCTATGGGTTTGTTTATTATGTGGTGATGGCTTGGGCCATTGTCTGTGGTTTTTTTTCTTTGGGGATTATGTCAATTAAGTGTCGAGTCTTTAAAAATAAGAGGACTATTTTTTCTCCTTTGATCCCCTTTGTTTTGATAATCCTGTATTCTATTCTCTACCTTACTTCTAGAGACTTTATCATGGCCATTATGCCGGATGTAACGGTAATCTATTGTATCTTTTACATTGCTACCTTTGAAAATTGCTTGGACTCCGGATTGATTCCTATGAATACCGGTTATAATATGATTTTTGACTGTCTAAGTGTTCCGGTTTTAATTACCAAAAGAGATTTTCAGGTTCGCTACCGGTCCGGCTCTCCTTTGGAGTTAACAGAAGAAAAGATGAAACGTGCAATTCATGGGGTGGTCCGTCTGGATTCCAACTCTCTATTACGAGGGAATAAGATTCAATGTGGTTATGTATTTTGGAAGGAAGATGTGACAGAACTTCAGGAAATCCTTTCAGAATTAGAAGAAAACCATGAGGCTTTAGAGGAAAGAAACTATGTGGAGGAGGAAAAGTACCGAACCAAGCGTCGTACCGAGCAGCTTCGAGAGAAGAACCGCTTATACACTCAGGTTCAGGCTAGAATTTCCCGACAGATTGATTGCCTTTATGAATTGTTGGAAGAGTATGACCAGACCAAGGATCAAGATCAGAAGAGAAAAATTCTTGCCAAGTCTGTGGTACTAGGAGCCTATATTAAGAGAAGAGGAAATCTTTTCTACCTATCTGAAAAAAATAATTTTTTAGATTCCAGTGACCTCTATCTTTGTATTCATGAAAGTACCAATAACCTGGCTTTTTTAGGGGTGGATTGCGCCGTCCAGATTGACCGGGGATTTAACTTAAGGGCTGATAGTGTGATTGCGGCTTATGAGTTCTTTGAAGATTTAATTGAGTTTACCATTGACGATATTCAAACGGTCTTTGTAAAACTTCTTAGGGAAAATGAGGATTATAAAATGATTATTCTACTGGAAAGCTCTAAGGATATGAGGGATTTTTATTCGGATAAGATTGAAGTGATCGAAAGCAGAGAAACCGAGGATGGGGGCTTTCGGTATACCCTTCCATTAAAGAGAGGGGGCCTTCACGCATGATTCCATTTTCATACGCTGCACACCTGGAGCAATTTTTGCTTTTAATGGTTTTAGCTGCAGAGGTTGTATTGTTAATTTTATATTTAATTATTATTATTCAGGATAATAAATTAATCAGGAGAAAGGTCTTTGCAAGTTTTATGGTCCTTTTGACCTTTTCCCTTTTATGTGTTTTGGCAGATAATTATCATTTTCATCGATTTAAGGTGGAAATTCCCACGCTTTTTCTTTGGATTATAACGATTCTTTTGGCAAATTATGTGGCAAGTAGCCTGTATTTTCGAATTCAAATGGGAGATGTGAATATGGGAAAGGGCTGTATTCGTGGAGCCATTGATAATCTTCCGGTAGGAATCGTGTATTTCACTGAGATGGGAAGCATTAAACTTTGCAACAATCAAATGTATGATTTATATTTGCAAATGACCGGCCATGATCTGCAATCTTCCAAGGAATTAATGGATGCTTTAGATGATCCAAACCAAAGACCGAATGTAGTAAAAACCAAGGATCAGGTACTGATTTTTCCGGATGGAAGGGCTTGGACCTATACCATAAAAGAGATTATTGCCAGTGATAAAAATAAATATTTGGAAGTCTTCTTTTATGATGTGACCCAATTAAATCAAAAACGTCAGGAACTTTCTGAAAGTTCCATGAAGCTGAAGGAAATGTATAAGGAATTAAAGGAATTATCCGATAATTCCATGGACCTGGTGCGGGAAGAAGAAATCATGCATGCAATCACACATCTTCACGATCAAATGGGTGGTGGAATGTTGGCAATTCGCAGGCAACTTTTGGCTGATTCGGTTTCGAAAGAAGAAATGGAGGATGCCCTTATGGTTTGGAAAAAGACCATTCAGATGCTCCGAGCCGGAAATAGTAACCCACAATTGTTTGATGATTTTGAGGAGGTGCTTGAAGATGCTTCCGTTTTGGGAATCGAGATTAAGATGGATGGACAGTTGCCACCTTTTGGGGAGGCAAGGGAGAATGTGGTGCTTGCAATTTGGGAATGTATGACGAATGGAGTTCGACATGGCGGAGCAGATCATTTGTATGTTACCATAAGAGAAGCGGCAGATTCTGTGATTTGTCAGATTCGAAATAATGGAAAACCCCCTGAGAGGGTAATTCATCCAAGAGGTGGTTTAAAAAATTTAGGCCGTAATGTGCGAGCCTGTGGTGGGACAATTAAGATTCAATCCAGACCAACGTTTGCTTTGATGATTCAGGTTCCGCTTAGAAAGGAAGAAAGTCTATGATAGAAGTGTTAGTAGTTGACGATCAGCGCATGGCTCAGGAAAACATGGAGCATGCCATTGGACAAAGTGATAATTATCATTTGTCAGCAAAACTTTTAAGTGCAGGGGTTGCCCTTACGTATTGTTCTAAAAATCATGTAGATTTAATTCTTATGGATGTTTGCACCCATGGTTCCAAGGATGGAATCGATGCAGCGGCTGAAATTAAACGTCAGTATCCGAAAATAAAAATTATTATTGTAACTTCTATGATGGAGGTTGGATATATTGATCGAGCAAAGAAGGCAGGAGTAGACAGCTTTTGGTATAAGGATATCAGCCCGGAATCTTTAAGGGAGATGATGGATCGAACCATGGAAGGTGAGCACCTTTTTCCTTTTAATCAGCCGGATATTAAAATTGGATTAGTTGCCATTTCAGAACTGACTCCTACGGAATTAAACGTGCTTCGTTTGATTTGTGATGGCTTAGAATATGATGAGATGGCAGAAAAACTTGGGGTTGCCAAGGGAACCGTCAAGTACCATGTGTCAAATATTCTTTCCAAAACCGGTTATAAAAATAAGACCCGGTTGGCGGTAGCCGCTACCAATAAGAACCTGATTGTTCCCAATATTCCGGAGGATGCAGAATAATCTATGCCTGTAGAATGCTGTTTTTTAATTCCTGGCAATTGGAGACAATTTTATTGGCCCCTTGATCTAGCAAGAAGTTCCGGCTTCGGAAGCCCCAATCCACAAGGATTACTTCCATGCCGGAATTTTTTGCTGTAAGAAGATCAATTTCGGAATCTCCCACATAAAGGGCTTCTTCTGGTTGACAAGCCAAGGCCTCTAAGGCTTTTTGAATCATGCAGGCCTCCGGTTTTCTAGGTATTTGGGGAGTTTCTCCCAAGGCAAAATCAAAGGCTCCTTCAAAATGCTCTTGACATAGGGCTTGTACGGCCGGGTTCGGTTTATTGGAAATACAGGCAACCAAAAGACCGGCTTCTTTCAGGTCACGAATCATTTGCAAAATGCCGGGATAGGGCCTGGTAGATTCCTTGCAATGGGAAGTATAAAAAGGCCGATAGTATTCCTGCAGGTCCTCTAGTTCAAAGGCAGGAAGGTGTAAGGTTTCCTCCTTTTTTGTGCCAATGAGCTCCAAGTCTTTATAGGAGTAGCCTGCTTCATAGGCCAGAGCCCGCTTTAGGGCAACGACAACCCCGGACCCAAAAAACATGCCACATTCCTTGGTGGAATAGTTTGCTCTATGTCCAAAATGCCGCATGGTTTCGTTGATGGCATTGGTTAAGTCTTTCAATGTATCAAGGATGGTGCCATCCATATCAAATAGAATTGCTTTTTTCATAGAATCTCCTTTGTATCGAACAAAATGTTAGGTTTTATTATAGAGGAATCTGGTTTTATTTGCAATCAAAGGGATGATTTGTTATCTTAAGAGCGGGTATGTTTTACCCAATGTAAACACAAGTTTTGACAAGGAGGTTTTTATGAGAGACAAGTACCTGGCACAGGACAATCGCTATGAGAACATGACCTACCACAGGTCGGGAAGGAGCGGCCTGATTTTACCGGAGGTTTCCTTAGGACTCTGGCATAATTTCGGCGACACCGGTCGCTACGAGAATATGAGAGCAATCTGCAGGACGGCCTTTGATCAGGGCGTTTTGCATTTTGATTTGGCAAACAACTATGGCCCTGAAAATGGTGCGGCCGAAAGAAATTTTGGCCAGATTTTAAGAGATGACCTGGGAATCTATCGAGATGAGCTGATTATATCCAGTAAGGCAGGCTATCACATGTGGCCCGGTCCTTACGGTGATTGGGGCAGCAAGAAGTATTTAATTGCTTCCCTGGACCAAAGCCTAAAGCGAATGGGCCTTGAGTACGTAGATATTTTCTACCACCACCGCATGGATCCAAACACACCACTAGAAGAAACCATGGGTGCCCTCTCTCAGATTGTAAAATCCGGTAAGGCCCTGTATGTAGGTCTTTCGAATTACGATGGAGAGACCATGAAGAAGGCTGCAAAGATTCTTGAAGAGGAGCGTTGTCCTTTTGTGATCAATCAAAATTGTTACAATATTTTCGACCGCCGCATCGAGCATAATGGCTTGAAGGCAACGGCAAGGGAGGAAGGCAAGGGCTTGATCTGCTTCTCGCCGCTTGCCCAGGGTATGTTAACGGATCGCTACCTGAATGGTATTCCAGAGGATAGTCGAATCCGTACCGATGGTCGTTTCTTGCGGGAAGATGTGGTTGAAAAGCGTCTTGAACAGATTCGTGCCTTGAATGATTTGGCTTGTGAGCGTGGAGAGAGTCTTTCTCAGATGGCTCTTAAGTGGATATTAAAAGACGGCGTGGTAACTTCTGTTTTAGTTGGAGCATCGAAACCGGAGCAATTATTAAACAACTTAGGTGTCCTTAAGAGTGCTGACTTTACAAAAGAAGAATTGGATCGCATCGATGAAATTACAGGAAACTAGAAGATAGAAAATCTCCAGAGTTTGGTTCTGGAGATTTTTTTTGGCCCTTAAGGTTTTATGCTATTTATGGATAGGATTACAAGCTTCTGGACAGGAAATTCGGCCCACATCCTCGATAATATGATGAAGGGATTGGGCAAGTTCTGTTTCAGCGGCCTTATAGTAGACTTCTTTGCCTTCCCGTCTGGAAGTAATTAGGTTGGCAGATTTTAAAAGACGTAGGTGGTGAGAAATGGCGGGACTTGACATGTCAACGGCAGCGGCAATGTTAATGACACATTCCTCTACGTGACAAAGAATCCAGAAAATCTGCAATCTTGTCGGGTCACCCAATTGTTTCATAGCAGCGGAAACTGCGTCAATGACAGAAAGCTTTGGCAACTGTTCCATAATAATTTTTTCATTTCCTTGCCCATGATCATGAGGCAGAACTAAATCCTTACTCATATAAATACTCCTATCTTGTCATTTAGAATAACTTTATCATATCATAAAAGAAGGATTTGCTTCAATCAGAAAAATAAAGTTGACAGAAAGGCAGAAGAAGTGTATGATAATAATACGATTAAACAATTGTTTAATCGTTTACAAATGATTTTTAATATTATTATAAAGCTTAAAGCGGAGGTAATTTTTATGAAGAAGACCTATAAGATTGAGGTTGATTGTGCGAATTGTGCAGCTAAGATGGAAGAAGCTGCTAAGAACACAGAGGGCGTAAAGGATGCTAGTGTAAACTTTATGATGCTTAAGATGAAGGTGGAATTTGAAGAGGGTGCAGATGTGGAAGCAACCATGGAAAAAGTCCTTGTAAATTGTAAGAAAGTAGAAAGTGATTGTCAGATTTTCTATGCTTAAGGATAAAAAACACGGTTCTTCCGTGTTTTTTTGCTTACTGGAAGGAGTACAGAATGAGTAAAAAACAAAAAAAGAATCTGTTGAGAATCATCGTGGCAAGTGTGTTAATGGTGATCTTTCATTTTTTATTAGTAGAACAAGTACCAAGGGTGCTTCGTTTTCTACTGTATATGATTCCCTATTTAGTTGTGGGATATGATATTTTATGGAAGGCAGGAAAAGGAATAAAAAATCGCCAACCCTTTGATGAGAGTTTGTTAATGGCCATTGCTACCCTGGGGGCCATTGGAGTGGCTTTGGCTAGAAGTGGAGATTATACAGAGGCGATTGCGGTTATGCTCTTTTACCAGGTAGGAGAGTGGTTCCAAAGCTATGCGGTGGGACGGAGTCGTAAAAACATCACAGAACTTATGGACATTTGCCCAGACTATGCGAATTTGGAGGGGGAAGATGGAAGCATAGAAGAGGTGGACCCTGAAGAGGTGGAAATTGGAAGTGTTCTTGTAGTGAAGCCTGGAGAGAAAATTCCCATTGATGGAGTGGTAGTAGAAGGAACTTCTACCTTAGATACGGCGGCTCTTACGGGAGAGTCTGTTCCAAGAACCGTAAAAGTGGGGGATGAAGTGATTAGCGGTTGTATCAATCAAAAGGGCTTGCTTAAAATCAAAACCTCCAAGGAGTTTGGAGAGTCGACGGTTTCAAAGGTGTTGGAACTGATTGAGGAAGCATCTTCTAGAAAATCCAAATCCGAGAACTTTATTACAAAGTTTGCCAGAATTTATACCCCTATTGTGGTTTATTCGGCCCTTGCCCTGGCAATTTTATATCCCCTTGGAAATGTGTTGATGGGCAAAGAAGCTCAAATTGGAGAAGGAATCTATCGCGCCATGACATTTCTTGTTATTAGTTGTCCTTGTGCTTTGGTGGTTTCCATTCCGCTTAGCTTTTTTGCGGGGATTGGTTGCGCCAGTCATTTGGGAATCTTAGTCAAGGGGTCTAATTATATGGAAACCCTATCAGAAGTAAGAACGGTTGTCTTTGATAAAACGGGTACATTGACCCAGGGAGTGTTTGAAGTGACAGCCTTACATCCGGACATGCTTGATCAAAAAGAATTGCTGCATTTCGCCGCTCATGTGGAACGCTATTCCACCCATCCGATTGGGGAATCCTTAAAAAAGGCATTTGGAGAGGAAGCAGATGGCTGCCAGGTAGAGGATGTGGAAGAGATAGCAGGTTATGGAGTTTCTGCCATGGTAAATCAAAAAAAGGTCTACGTGGGAAATGCCAAGTTAATGGAAAAAATTGGAGCCAAGTGGCATGATTGTCATTTAACAGGAACGGTCATCCATGTGGCTGTAGAGGGAGAATATGCCGGTCATATTGTGATTTCAGATCGAAATAAAAAGCATGCAGGGGCAGCTATTTCCGCCTTGAAACAACAGGGAATTACCAAGACCGTGATGCTTACTGGAGACGTGGAGGAAGTTGCAAAGCAGGTGGCAAATGATTTGGGAATTGATCTATGCTATAGCGATCTTCTCCCTCAGGATAAGGTTAGCAAGGTAGAGGAGCTCTTAGTGGCTAAGGAAGGACAGGGGCAGAAGCTTGCATTTGTAGGAGATGGGATTAACGATGCCCCAGTTCTTTCAAGGGCTGACGTGGGTGTTGCCATGGGAGCCATGGGTTCCGATGCAGCCATTGAAGCGGCTGATCTTGTTTTAATGGATGACGATCCATTAAAACTGGCAACGGCCATTAGGATTTCAAAGACTTGTCTTTCAATTGTTCACCAAAATATTTATTTTGCCATTGGCGTTAAGGTTCTTTGCTTACTCTTAGGAGCCTTGGGATTTGCTAATATGTGGCTGGCAGTATTTGCAGACGTGGGAGTTATGGTGCTTGCCGTTTTAAATGCGATTCGTTGCATGTTTGTGAAAGAGGTTAAGGTAGAAGATTAGGAGAGCATATGAAAAAGCAATATAAGAATTTAGTGTTTGATGTAGGCGGAGTGCTATTGTCTTACCGTTGGAAGCAACAATTGATGGACTATGGTTTGTCTGAGGCAGAGGCTCTTCGTGTGGGAAATGAAATGTTTGAGGACCCGGAAAACCTTTGGGAGGAATTGGATTACGCTAATTTTTCAGAGGAAGAGGTAATCGTAAAATATGAAAAGAAGTATCCCAAGGATGCCAAGGTGATTCGTTGGTTTATTACCCACGGGGAATATATGCAGGTGCCAAGGCCTCAAATTTGGGAATGTCTCCATGAATTAAAGGCCTGTGGTTACAAGATTTATCTGCTTTCCAATTATTGTGAGCATTTGTTTGAACGACATACCCATTATGCAGATTTTATGAAGGATATTGATGGCATGCTGGTGTCTTATATGGTTCATCACATTAAACCGGAAAAAGAAATCTATTTAGAACTCTTTAGACGCTTTGATCTAAATCCAAAGGAATGCCTCTTTTTTGATGATAGACCGCAAAATGTGGAGGGAGGACAAAGGCTTGGAATGGACTCAATCCTAGTGGAAAGTCCGGCATCCTTATTGGAACAAATGGAATCCCTAAAATAACACCTTTCTTTTCCTGGGAACAATACCGAAATTCGCAATTGACATTTTCTTTTAGAATGTTATAATAAGGAAAATTAAAAATTAATGTCGGTCTGTATACATATTTGCAGGCACGAATAGAAAGAAATGGAGGAAATTATGGCAACCTATATTAACGAACCATCACACACATTTAACGAGTATTTATTAATTCCTGGTTATTCTTCAAGTGAATGCATCCCTAGTAATGTAGATTTGAAGACTCCTTTGGTAAAATACAAGAAGGGTGAGAAGCCAGCCATTGAGATGTCGATTCCTATGGTGTCTGCAATCATGCAGGCAGTTTCAGATGATAAGCTCGCTGTAGCACTTGCCAAGTGCGGTGGTATTTCCTTCATCTACGGCTCACAGAGCATTGAAGATGAAGCAGCTATGGTTGCCAGAGTGAAAGCATATAAAGCAGGATTTGTTCCATCTGATTCGAATGTGAAGGCAGATGCAACTCTTGCAGATATCCTTGCTCTTCGTGAGGAGACCGGTCATTCTACTGTTGCTGTAACAGAGGATGGATTGGCTAACGGCAAGCTTGTTGGTATTGTTACAAGCCGTGACTATCGTGTAAGCCGTATGGATCCTTCTACTAAGGTTTCAGAGTTTATGACTCCTTATGATGAGTTAGTAGTTGGCAAGGAAGGAATCACTCTTTCAGAGGCGAATGACATTATCTGGGATAAGAAGTTAAATTCTCTTCCAATCGTAGATGATGAAGGTAGAATCAAGTCTTTTGTATTCCGTAAGGACTATTCAGAGCACAAAGACAATCCGAATGAATTATTAGATAAGAATAAGAGTTATGTAGTTGGTGCCGGTATCAACACTAGAGATTATGCAGAACGTGTTCCTGCCCTAATTGAAGCCGGTGCAGATGTATTATGTATCGATTCTTCGGAAGGATTCTCAGATTGGCAGAAGTTTACACTTCAGTGGATTAGAGAAAACTATGGTGACACCGTTAAGGTTGGTGCAGGTAATGTTGTTGACCGTGAGGGCTTCCGTTTCTTAGCTGACTGTGGTGCTGACTTTATCAAGGTTGGTATCGGTGGTGGTTCAATTTGTATCACGAGAGAGACTAAGGGTATTGGTCGTGGACAGGCAACCGCTTTGATTGAGGTTTGTGCTGCCCGTGATGAGTATTATGAGGAGACCGGAGTTTACATTCCTGTATGTTCAGATGGTGGTATCGTATACGATCACCACATTGCTTTAGCGCTTGCTATGGGTTCTGACTTCGTCATGCTTGGTAGATATTTTGCTCGTTTCGATGAATCTCCAACAGAGAAGCTTTTGATTAATGGCAATTATGTAAAAGAGTATTGGGGGGAAGGTTCGAATCGTGCTCGTAACTGGCAGAGATATGACCTTGGAGGAGACAGCAAGTTAAAGTTTGAGGAAGGTGTTGATTCTTACGTTCCTTATGCTGGTTCCTTAAAGGATAATGTAGAGAAGACTCTTTCAAAAGTTCGTTCCACTATGTGTAACTGTGGTGCCTTAAGTATTCCTGAATTCCAGGATAAGGCTAAGCTTACCTTGGTTTCATCTGTTTCGATTGTAGAAGGTGGAGCTCATGACGTAATCCGCAAGGAGCACTCGAACGAAAATTAAGACTTTCCTGGACCTATCGGCTTTGCCGATAGGTTTTTTCATGGAAAAAATAAGGGGATGGATGAAAAAGTATATGGCAAATTGCCCAAAAAGAATGAAGATATTCCATGGGAAAACGTCATTTCTCTTCATTTTTCGTGAAAAAAGAGAAAAAAATGCCCAAAACCCTTGAAAATCCTAGTTTTTTTACAAAAAAAGGTTGCTAAATCGTTTATAGAAAAGTATAATGAAACTACTAATAAAGAAGGAGGTTCAAAGATTATGAACAAAACAGAACTTGTAAGCGCAATCGCTGAGCAGGCTGGTCTTTCAAAGAAGGACGCTGAGGCAGCAGTTAAGGCTTTCGTTAACGTGGTATCAACAGAGTTACAGAAGGGTGAGAAAGTTCAGTTAATCGGTTTCGGTACATTCGAGACAGGTAAGAGAGCAGCTAGAACTGGACGTAACCCACAGACAGGTGCAGAGATTAAGATCGCTGAGGCAGTAGTACCTAAGTTTAAGGCTGGATCAGCATTAAAGGATCTTGTAAATACAAAGCCTGCTAAGAAGGCAAAGAAGAAGAAGTAAATTGATTTGATGAATCAAATTTGAAGCACTCTAAGTTTTACTTTAGGGTGCTTTTCTTTTTGAAATTTGGGCTAGAAAAGGATTTTGTTTATGAAGTTATTAATTGCATCGGATATTCATGGCGATTATGAGTGGGCAAGTAAGTTGATGAAGGTATTTGAAGAAGGTGGCTATGCGAAACTTCTTCTTTTGGGAGATATCTTATATCATGGTCCTCGCAATGAGATACCAAGTGGTTATCATGTAAAAAAGACCTATGAGCTTTTAAACCAGTACAAGGACCAGATTATTTGTGTAAAAGGAAATTGTGACTCAGAGGTAGATCAGATGGTTTTGGATTTCGACATTTCCAAGGAATCTAGAGGAATGTGGGTAGATGAACATCGTTTCCATCTTACTCATGGACACCGGGATCATAAGAAGAACTTGCCATGGCTTTTTGAAGGAGATGTTTATATTCAAGGGCACACCCACCAGGGCGTGTTAGAAGTTCAAGATGGTGTTTTAATGGTAAACCCAGGTTCGGTTTCTATTCCGAAAGACGGACACCATTCTTATGTTACTTATGAAGACAATACCTTTACCTTAAAAGATTTTTCAGGACAGGTTCTAAAAGAACTTACCTATGAAAAGAATAGTGCTTCCCATGATGCACAGTTTCAGACATTATGGTTGGCAGACGAGAGTTAATTGACTGACCTAAAAAAACCGGGGAATCCCCGGCTTTTTTTAGGAATACAAAAATACGTATGCTTCCTACAATCCCAATTTTTTTAGTGTTACGAATTTCGTGACATTGTATAAAAATCAAATTTATTTTGTTATGAATAAGTGGTTTTAAAATTTGGAAAATGATATGGCCGTGTGATAAACTATAAGTGGAGTTCTATTTTTTTTGTATCAGGAATTTGGTCGTTCAAACGGGGATTGTAATCTGAATTCCATGGTTTTATTAAAAAGAAAGAATTTAAGAGGGATTTAGATGGATAAGACAATTTATGAAGGAATATATGATGGAATGCCAGGGGGAGTGATGATCTGTCATCCGGAAGAGGAAGTAAAGATACCATATGTCAACCAGGCTCTGTTGGAATTATATGAATGTGATACGAAAGAGCAGTTTGATATTTTGACGGGAGGATCCTTTGAAGGAACCGTATTCCATGAAGATTTAAAAGAATTGTGGATGCCCCTGTTATCCAAAGAAGAAGGAAGAGAATATAAAGGGGTAAAACGTGTGACCTATCGGATTGTTACGAGATTTGGACGAATCCGATATGTGGAGACCTTTGGAAAGTTTCATTTCAATGGAGGGAGCAAGGAACATGTGCTCTTTATAGTGAATGCTGACTTAAAGTATTTAAGTTATGATATTGATCATTTGACGAATCTTCCCGGGATGCAGCGTTTTTTGGAATATGCAGAAAGAATGATGGAAGCAGATCGACTTTCGGGGAATTATGAGAATCCCTATTATTATGTATATTTGGATTTGAATAATTTTAAACGCTTTAATGCCAGATATGGAATAGCAGAGGGAGATGAGCTGCTTTTGGAAATTTCTAAGATATTAAAAGAAGAATTTCCAGAGGATTTTATTTCTAGATTTTCGGATGATCATTTTACGATTCTTACCAAGAATGAGAAGCTGGAAGAAAAATTAAAGAGTGTACAGGATCAAATCGGAGGCCTTTATCCAGAGGGAGCCGTGGGGATTCGCGTGGGAATTTACAAGGTAAATAAAGACGAACCGGATATTGATGCAGGACTTGCTTGTGATTTGGCAAAAATTGCAGGAGATAGCATTCGAGGTCATGTAGAGAACTTTATTTGTTATTATAGCAAGGAATTAAAAGAGAATATGGAACGTCGGGAATATATTTCCGACCATATAGATGAGGCCATTCAAAAGCACTATATCAAGGTATATTATCAGCCGGTAGTACGTACAATATCAGGAAATCTTTGCAGTTTAGAGGCTTTGGCCAGATGGGAAGACCCAGTGTATGGATTCCTGCAGCCGGGACAGTTTATTTCGGTATTAGAGGAAAGCAAGCAAATCTATAAGCTTGATCTTTATATTATTCAGGAAATTTGCCGTAACTATGCAAGGGAGTCATCAGAGGAAAATCCAATTGTACCAGTATCTTTCAACCTTTCTCGTTTGGATTTTCTCCTTTGTAATATCTTTGAAGAAATCGAAAAAATCGTGAAACTATATGATGTTCCTAGAGATATGTTGCCGGTAGAGATTACAGAAAGTCTCTTTATGAAGGATAATAAAAAGATTATTCAGGCGGTTTGGAAATTCAGGAAGGCAGGTTATCAGGTTTGGATGGATGATTTTGGTAGCGGTTATTCTTCTTTAAATGTTTTAAAGGACTATGAATTTGACGAAATCAAGATTGATATGGACTTTTTGACTAGATTTTCAGATAAGTCCCGCCAGATTATTATCTCGGCGGTGGATATGTCAAAGAAGATTGGCTTACAAACCTTAGCGGAAGGAGTAGAAACCAGAGAACAATTTGAATTCCTACGGACGATTGGCTGTGAAAAGGTGCAGGGGTATCTGTTTGGGAAACCAATGCCATATAAGGAATGTTTGCAAAACTGTATAGACAGTGGATTGCAGTTAGAGACCAGACAGTGGAGACACTACTATGATCGGGTAGGAAAGATTAATTTCATTACCGATTCTTCCCTTGCAATTGTGGAGGATGATGGCATTGATTTTCATTATTTATTTGCCAATAGTACCTATCAAAAAATACTTTCCCTTGTGCATTCTTCAACTTTAGAAGAGGCGGGACAAACTCTAAATGCCAGAGAGTATCCAATTGGAAAAATCGTTCGCCAATTGGCGGATCGTGCGGTGATTAGTGGCAAGGAAGAAGGTCTGGTTTATCCGGATCAGGGCTTATATCTGCGATTGACCATTGAACTGATATCCCAGGTGGAAGATCATCATATCTATCGTTTCAACCTGGAAAATATCACCCATAATCAGGAGCAGGAAACTCAAGAAAACCTGGATCTGTATTTAAGATATCTCTATTTGATGTATGATGCGGTTTGGCTTTTACATGTGGAGGAGGATTATTCGGAGGATCTTTTAAATTCTGCAGGATACTCTAGAAGTAATCGAATCATGCATGATTTGAAAACATTGAATAGGAAATATACAGAGGAGAACATCTATTGGGAGGATATTCCAAGATATTTGGATTTCTCAAAGATGACCAATATTATGCAAAGAGTCATGGAATCGGAAAGCGGTTCGGTAGCAGATTTTTTTCGAACCAAGGATTTGGAAGGGAATTACGTGTGGAAGCTTCATACTCTCTTTGTTGTTCCAAAGAGTAATGGAAAGAAGTTGCTTTATTCCATAAAAGATTCGCCCCTGGCAAATTCCAAGGTAGCTGGCCAGTTTATTAAAAATTACGGAGGACTTTTAGGAGAGGATAAAGAAAATATCCCGGATGAAAATATCCTGGAGGACATGAGTGCCTCAGAACTTTGGAAGTTCTTTATGAATACCACAAGAATTAAATTCTTCTGGAAAGATAAGGATCGACGTTTCGTTGGGGCCAGCCAGAATTTCTTGAATTATTATGGTTTTTCTTCCGTGGAGGATATTCGAGGAAAGAACGATGAGGATATGGGCTGGCATGTGGAAGAAGGAGACTATATGGCAGATGAACTCCGTGTACTAAAACGGGGGGACCATATTACCAATGCACCTGGTAAATGCTTAATTAAAGGAGTGCTTCATAATATTGTGGCTAATAAGGTTCCGATTTATAAAGACGGACGGATTATAGGTCTGTTAGGATACTTTATTGATGCGGAAGGGGAAGAAACCGAACATGCAGATTTGGAAAAAGTTTCTGTTCTAGATAAGGTTACAGACATGATGAATACCAGAGGCATTATAGAGTCGATGTTTGTCTACGCTGAGAATTATCATGTATATGGTCAGGATTATGCTGTGATCAGTTTTTATATGCCTGAGTATAAGCGGATTCAAAAGACCTATGGAGAAGAGGTAGGAGATAAATTCTTACGAAAAGTAGCAGGAATAATTCTTGGCAACGTAACAACTACGGCAACCATTGGTCGTTTATCGGAAGCAGAATTTGTATTATTGCTTCGCTTTAAAAAGATTGAGGAGGTTCGAAAAATTACGGATCAGGTAATCGAGGAACTTCAGGATATTCATGAGGTAGATGGCAACTCTTGCACAGTATTTGTAAAGAGTCAGATTTCCTTTGGCTCAGGATTTAACAGTGAAAAGGATATTTTTGCATTAATCGCTGAACAATTTGCAAATCTGCATGAAGGGTAACTAAATAGGAACGACACAGAAAGGAGGCAGATGATGTTAACAAGTTTTATTGAATTAGTAGGATTCGAAATTTGCGGGCTATTCATCTGTCTTTTTTGTTTGTATTTGATGAGTACCCAAAAGTATCATAGTGGTGCAAGAAAAAAATTATACCGTATGATTCTTTATACCCTATTGGCCTATGGGTTATGCTCTATTATGAGTAATGGGTTAGAAATGTTAGATCCGGGAGAGAGACGTTTTATTCTTCAATATTATAGTAAATATTTGGTCTTTGTTTGTAAGGCAGCTATTTCACCTATGGTGGTGATGTATCTTTTAGAGTATCAGGGAATTCTTACACAGAAAACAAAGCTTTTTCATCTTATAATTATGATACCCTTCATCATCACAGAGGTATTTGCCTTAAGCAATCCGGCTACCCATGCCCTATTCTATTATGAGGGGTATACGTATTATCGTGGGGACTATATGGATGTGATCTATTTAAATGTTCTGTTCTATTTCATCTTGGGAATTGCCATGACCCTGAGCCATGGAAAAGTATCGCCAAAAGATCCGGTAAAGGCGATTATCATTTGTGTAGTTGCAGCTGGAATTGGGTCGATGATCCAGTCATTTTCGGCAAAGTATATGTTAGCCCTCTTTTTTGAATCCATTTGTATGCTGGGCCTTTATATTGTGATTGAAGATGAGAATAGTAGCCTGGATCCGGTTACGGAGCTTTATGGCAAGGAAAGATTCTTGCGTCGTAATTTTCAAAATATGCAATTTAAAAGACACTATTCCATCATCGAGGTGGATTGTGCCAACCTAAATATATATCGGAGAGTTTTAAGTTTAGATCATTTTAATAAACTCCTGAAGGTGGTGGCTACCAAATTAGTGAGGGTGGCAGATATTGAAGATATTTTTGTTTACCGTACAGGAAAATTCCTTTTGGTATATGATGAGAAGGATGAACTTTCTATTCAGGTAATGAAAGAAAAAACGACTAGTCTCTACAATGATTTATCGGAATACATTACCGTGGGAGAGATGACAATTTCATTAAGTTACGTTTTGCGAATTATAAGAATTCCGGATAATTGTTCCGAATTGAAGGACTTAGTTCAGATGATTGAAACCGATGCCACCATAAATATGGGTCATATTAAGGTAATTGCAGGAAAAAAGGTAGAAGAGTTAAGTCGGGTTCCTAAAATCGAACGAAAACTCCATCAACTGATTAGAGAGGAAGCCTTACCGATTTATTTTGAACCAATTTGGTCGGAAGGAAAACAGGGGTATGTTGCCGTAAAGGTGTCTTTAGGTTTTCATGATCAGGAATTGGGAAGGGTAGATGATTCAGAGATTTCACCTATTGTAGAGAAGAATGGTATGGTCATTGAGGTGGGGGAATATCTGGTAAGAAAGACGGCAGAATTTATTCAAACCTATCATCCGGAAAAATATGGAGTTACCGTTGTTGAGATGAAGCTATCTGTTTACCAATTGTATAATGCAGAATTAATCCGAAGATTCCATGCCATTATGTTAGAACATCAAGTGCCAAAAAATATGGTGAAATTATCGGTATATCTTTCTCCGGAAGCCAGTCGTGAGAAGGATAATTTAGACCAACTTTATATAACCATGAGACGATTAGGTTATTCTTTTGTTTTAGATGATTATGGAGAAGGTAATTCCAACTTGGCACAACTTTTAAGCGATAAATATGAATATGTGAAAATCTATGGGGACTTTTTTAAAGCCAGTATGTATAACAAGACAAATGAGCAGATTCTTGCAGCCTTGGTAGATAATGTAAAGGAAAACGGTATGATTGTTGTTGCAAAAGGGGTAGATAGCGAGGAATTAAGAGATTATGCCCATTCCATTGGAGTTACCAATTATCAGGGAAAGGTTGTGGGAGGAATTATGACAGAGGAGGAATATGCTTCCCTTTTAACCCAGGAACAGAAGCAGAAGAAAGGGGGCATAAAATGAGTGATTTTAACGTATCCTTAATTGGAAAAATATCATTTGATAGCTGTGGAGTAATTCTTACCATAGTATGTTTGGTTTATTGTTATATTCAAAGGGCCGTAAAGAGCCGCCGAAGAAGGATTTATATTACCCTTGCCATATTAACTTTGATTAGTGCAAGTGCGGCAACTACCACTGGTATCATGGGAAAATTTGTTTTGACCGGAAAGATTGTTTATGTCCAGTACCTGTGTCACTATTTATATTTCTTTTCTCATAATATGACAGCCCTTTATATGGCGGCCTATGTAATGGAAAATAATGGTATTTTGGGACGAATGAACCGGTTCCAATATATTATCATGGGGATTCCTTGTTTTATTGCTGAGGTAATTATCCTATTAAATCCCTTGTTTCATAAGGTATATTATCTGGATGAATATAATGTGTATGTACGTGGGCCGTGGATGCCGCTTATTTATTTGCTTTCGGCAGTTTATTTTCTCTTAGCGATTATCTCTGCTCTCTTTTATACCGATGAGGCATCCAGGATAAATCCGGTTTCCTTGTATGTAATGCTTGGAATCGCAGGGGCCGGAATTTTAATTCAGATGTTAGTTCCGGAACTTTTGTTGGAAATGTTTGCCCAGTCGCTGGTGCTTATCGGATCTTTTTTATTGATTGAGGATGAGAAAACTTATCTGGATCTTATGACGGGAAGTCTAAGGCGTTCCGTATTTTTAAATAATACCAAGCGACTTTTAAATTACAAGGAAGAATTCTATGTGATTCAAATTCATTTGAATAATATTCAAATCTTCCACCGACTCCTTCCATCGGATGAGGTAACCAATTTGTATTACAGCATTGGGGATTACTTGAAAAGATATGTTTCTTCGTCCAATTTATTTACCTATGACTATGAACAACTTTTGGTTCTCTTGGAGCATACCACCGAAACAGAGGCCAATGAGCTGACGGGACGGATTATTGCCCGCTTTAAGGAACCATGGAATATCTCTGGAAATGATTTCAACATTAATGTATACGCCAGTTATTTTAGCTCTCCTGAGGATGCGAATGACCTAGATACCATTGTAGACCTGCTTGAGTCTATTGACGTGAATGCCAATGAGGCCGGAAGACAGGGACGAATCAATAAAGCCAAGAGCCGGCCAGAGATAGAACGAACCATTCAAAATGCCTTGACCAATGAACAGTTTGAAGTCTACTATCAGCCGATCTGGTCAGCACAGGAGGATAAGATTATTGCAGCAGAAGCCCTGGTCCGTATGCGAGACGACAAAGGAGAATTTGTTTCTCCGGAACTTTTTATTCCCATTGCCGAAAAAAATGGTTTGATTTCAGAAATCGGAGAGTATGTTTATGAAACAACCTGTAAATTCTTATCGGAACTTCAGTATTTAAATATAGGCTTAAAGTATATTGAGATTAATTTATCCTACTATCAATTTTTAAATTATAATTTTATTAATCGCCTGGAAGAAATTCGAAAGCAATATAAGGTGCCGGTGGATATGATTAATCTTGAGGTAACGGAATCAGAGGTGGAGTATGCAGATGACCGTATGCTGCGGGAGTCCCTGGAACGTATGAGGGGGCTGGGTTATACCTTTTCTTTGGATGATTTTGGTACCGGTTTTTCCAATATTGATCGTTTGCTTAGTAAGAATTATAAAAATATTAAGATTGATCGGTCGATTCTTTTAAAAAGTGAAGAGAGCAAACAGGCAGAACATATGCTGGCGGCCATGATCAGTTCCATTCGACGGATGGGGATGCATATTATCCAGGAAGGAGTCGAAACAGAGGAGCAAAAGGAAAAAATTGTTTCCTATGGAGGAGATTTGATTCAGGGATATTATTTTTCACAGCCAATAAATAAAGATGAATTTTTAGAATATGTGAAGGGATATAATTTGACAGCATGAAAAAATATGTAATGGCATTAGATGCGGGAACCACAAGTAACCGCTGTATATTATTCGATCATAAGGGAGAGATGGTCTCTATGGCTCAAAAGGAATTTCAGCAGATTTTCCCAAAACCAGGCTGGGTGGAACATGACGCCAATGAGATTTGGTCTTCTATGGCGGGAGTCATCGCAGAAGCTATGGCCAAGGCCAAAGCCAAGGCTTGGGATATTTCAGGAATCGGAATCACCAATCAAAGGGAAACTACCATTGTGTGGAATAAGGAAAGTGGAGAGCCAATCTACCATGGAATTGTTTGGCAATGTCGCAGGACTTCAGAGTATTGTGATCAGTTAAAAGAGATGGGGCTGACCCCTTGGTTTCGGGAAAAAACCGGTTTGGTCTTAGATGCCTATTTCTCTGCCACAAAATTAAAATGGATATTAGATCAGGTGGAAGGGGCAAGGGATTTGGCCAAGGAAGGAAACTTATTATTTGGAACAGTAGATACCTGGCTGATCTGGAAATTAACCAAGGGCAGACTCCATATTACAGACTATACCAACGCTTCTCGTACCATGATGTATAATATTCATGACCTATCCTGGGACCAGGAAATCCTAGACTTATTAGATATTCCTGAAAATATCCTTCCCAAGGTCTGTTCCTGCAGTGAAATTTATGGAAAAACAAGTGAGGAATTACTTGGAGGAGAAGTAAAAATCGCTGGAATTGCCGGAGACCAGCAGGCAGCTTTGTTTGGACAAAACTGCTTAAAGGCGGGAGAAGCTAAAAATACCTATGGCACCGGCTGCTTCCTTTTAATGAATACAGGGGATCAACCGGTAACTTCAAAGAATGGTTTAGTAACCACCATAGCTTGGGGAATAGATGGAAAGATTACCTATGCCCTAGAAGGTTCTATTTTTGTGGGTGGTGCTTCCATTCAATGGTTGCGAGATGAACTTCAGTTGATTCAAACGGCTGCCCAGT
Organism: Lachnospira sp. UBA3212; assembly: GCA_002363615.1. Lineage (GTDB taxonomy): Bacteria > Bacillota > Clostridia > Lachnospirales > Lachnospiraceae > UBA3212. The sequence goes on from DEWK01000024.1 coordinate 42,915, forward strand.
CGGAGGAGATGGCAAAAAAAGTGGAGGATACCAATGGTTGTTACGTGGTGCCTGCCTTTACAGGCTTAGGTGCTCCCTATTGGAATCAAGATGCCAGAGGGGTTATTGTAGGATTAACAAGGGGAGTCAATAAATATCATATTATTCGAGCTACCCTAGAATCGATTGCCTTTCAGACCCAGGATGTCCTAATGGCCATGGAAGCAGATTCTGGTATCTCCTTACTGGGATTACAGGTAGATGGAGGAGCCTGCGCCAATGACTTTTTAATGCAGACGCAGGCGGATCTCTCCAATACAAAGGTGATCCGACCAAAGTCGATTGAATCTACGGCTTTAGGAGCGGCTTATCTGGCTGGTCTTGCCACGGGATTTTGGGAATCTATCGATGAAATCAAAAATAAACGGCAGATAGATCGGTGCTTTTCTCCTATGTTAGAGGAAAAACTTCGGGAAGAGAAGGTAAATAAGTGGCACAGGGCGGTAGAAAGGGCATTGGATTGGAAAGCCTAAAGGCTTGCTTGAGAACTTTTCCTGTGGTATTCTAAGAGCGAACCGCTATTGAATGCTTAGAGAAAGGATCGCTTATGATTAAAAACAAATCGGAGAAGGATGAGTTTTATCTGGAATGCGAGAAGCACTGGATTTTCTGGGTTTTGATTTTAGTGGGAGGATTTTACGGGGCTTATACCTATTCCGTTCGAGGTGGGGTATTTTGTAACGCCCAAACAGCCAATGTAGTATTATTTTCCATGGCAGTGGGAAAGCAAGATATAAAAATGGCCTTGGAATTATTAATTCCGATTTCAGCATATTTTCTTGGTACTATTCTGTCGGAAATTTTAGCCAAGAAAATCAAAAAGTATCAGGCTTTACGTTGGGATACACTGTTGGTTGGATTGGAAATTCCCTTGGTAATAATTATGGGATTTGTTCCGGCAAGTGCACCGGATCAGATTTGTCAGGTAACCCTTAATTTTATCTGTGCCATGCAATTTAATACCTTTCGACAAAATGAGGGAGTCCCTATGGCCACTACCTTTGTGACGAACCATATCCGTCAAACAGGAAGTAATTTGGTAAAGGCCATTCGTGATAAGGATGCCAAGGCATCGCTTCGTTGGAAATCCCATGGAACCATGCTTCTGCTGTTTCTGGTGGGAGGAATTATTGGAACTGTCTTATGTACCTATTTTGACGTTCGTGCTATCTGGGGAACCATCCCATTTTTAATTTATGGATTCATTCGATTGATGATTGCAGATCGTACTTATGAGCGAGACTTGTTAGAAAAAGTTCCAAGAGGACATAAGTAAGTAGAACCATCTTCTCTTTGAGAAGGTGGTTTTTTATGGTTGACAATATACCCTATAGGGGTATATCATCATAGAAAATGAAAAGAGGTGATTTCAGTGAGTCAAGAACAGTATCAGGTCACAGGCATGACCTGTGCAGCCTGTCAGGCCAGGGTAGAGAAGGTTGTAGCAAGGGTAGAGGGAGTAGAAAGTGTAACGGTTTCCCTTTTAACCAATTCCATGACGGTAAATGGAGACTACAAGCAAGAGGAACTGATTCAGGCGGTTTCAGACGCTGGATATGGAGCTTGCCCAAGAGGGGAGGTCGGACAAAAGGAGTCCCCTTCTAAAAAACTTGCCCAAACAGAGGAAAGCCTGCGGGATACCAATACCCCGAAATTAATCAGGCGTTTTCTTCAATCCTTGCTGGTCTTATTTTTATTAATGTACCTAAGCATGGGCCACAATATGTGGAAGTGGCCGGTACCGTCATTTTTAGAAGAAAATTATCTGGGCCTTGCTTTAAGTCAGATGATGTTAGCAAGCCTGGTAATGATGATTAACCGAGCCTTTTTCATCCATGGATTTAAAAATCTTTTTCACGGGGCGCCCGATATGGATACCCTGGTAGCCCTAGGTTCTTCGGTTTCTTATGCTTGGTCACTTTTTGTTTTTTATAAAATGACATGGATGGTGACAAATAGTGCTTTAGCCATGGATTTGATGAAGGTCTATCATAATCAGCTTTACTTTGAGTCGGCGGCTATGATTCCGGCCTTGATTACCTTGGGAAAAACCTTAGAGTCCTATTCTAAGGGAAGAACCACGGATGCCTTAAAGAATTTGATTCAAATGGCACCGAAAAAGGCCACCATTGAACGAGAGGGAAGCCTTTATGAAGTGGATATTGATGAGCTTCAAATAGGGGATATTTTTGTGGTAAAACCAGGGGAAGCAATTCCAGTGGATGGAATTATTATGGAAGGGGCCAGTGCCATTGATGAATCTGCCCTTACGGGAGAATCTATTCCTGTGGATAAGAGTCAGGGCGATTTGATATTTGCGGCTACCATAAATCAGTTTGGTTTTATTAAGGCTAGGGCCAGTCGAGTAGGGGAAGATACCAGTTTTTCCAAAATTATACAAATGGTATCAGATGCTGCAGGAACCAAGGCACCAATAGCTAGAATTGCAGACAAGGTATCCGGAATTTTTGTTCCTACGGTAATCGGGATTGCAGTGATTGTTCTTTGTGGCTGGTTGCTTGCTGGTTTACCATTAGCAAAGGCCTTGGAGTATGCGATTTGTGTCCTGGTAATTTCCTGTCCTTGTGCACTGGGACTTGCTACACCGGTGGCAATTATGGTGGGAAATGGCTTAGGGGCTAAAAATGGAATTCTGTTTAAAACCAGTGAGTCTTTAGAAATTGCCGGAAGAACCCAGATTGTAGCCCTGGATAAAACTGGAACCATTACGGAAGGAAAACCTGTGGTAACAGATTTGCTAGGGGGATGCGATCAAAAGGAATTATTAGAAAAAGCATATGCCCTTGAAAAGATGAGCGAGCATCCCCTTGCAAAAGCGATTGTGACATATGGAGAAGAAAAAGCTTGTGAGACCTTGTTAGTAGAGGACTTTAAAGCAATCTTTGGAAAGGGCCTGAGTGGAAGGATTCACGGTAAGCGAGTCTATGGTGGATCTTTTGATTTTATTAAAACCATTACAAAACTGTCAAAGGAAGTGGAAGATCAGGTGGAAAATCTTGCAGGTCAGGGAAAAACACCCCTTCTTTTTGCAGAAGAAGATAGGTTTTTAGGTTTCATTGCCGTATCGGATCGTATGAAGGAAGATTCTAAGGCGGCGGTTAAAGAACTACAAAACATGGGAATCCAAGTAGTAATGCTAACCGGTGACAAGGAAAGAACCGCCAAGGCCATTGGAGCTGAGGCCGGGGTAGATCAGGTGGTTGCCGGAGTTATGCCGGAGGGCAAGGAATCTGTGATTGCCAAATTACAAAAGCATGGCCAGGTTGCCATGGTAGGAGATGGAATCAATGACGCTCCGGCCCTTACCAGGGCAGATTTGGGAATTGCCATTGGAGCAGGCGCTGATGTAGCAATCGATTCGGCAGATGTGGTGCTGATGAATTCGAAATTAACGGACGTTTCAGCGGCCATTCGTTTGAGTCGTAAAACCGTAAAGAACATTCATGAAAATCTTTTTTGGGCCTTTGCCTATAATGTCCTATTGATCCCGATGGCAGCAGGGCTTTATCCGGGCATCCATTTAAGCCCAATGTGGGGAGCGGCAGCCATGTCTCTTTCCAGCTTCACGGTTTGTATCAATGCCCTAAGGTTAAACTTAGCAAGGATTCATGATCACAAAAAAGATCATTTGCTTAAGAAAGTAGTCATAGAAGATTTAAACAGTCAGGAGGAAAATACAATGACAAAAACAGTAGAAATTGAAGGAATGATGTGTGGCCACTGTGAGGCTACGGTAAAAAAGGCTTTAGAGGCTCTTGATGGAGTTGAAATGGCTGAGGTTTCTCATGAGAAAAAGACTGCTGTAATCAGTCTAAGTCACGACATTGAAGAAGAATTAGTAAAAAAGACCATTGAGGATAAGGATTATACCTTTGTTTCAATGAAATAAGGAAGAGGAGGGGTGCCATGATATGTGTCCAGGATTCTGGGTACATATCATAGCACCTTTTTTTATGGGGAAAATATTTCGTTTTATATTCAATTTCGATTCACAAAATATACAGATTTTTTTTTTAGGATTACGTGAGAATAAAATCAAGGATGAAAGGATGACGGTCTATGAAAAAGAAAAAAGTGGTACTTACCTCGGGTATAGCAATGGTGGTAGCCGGGGCTGTCATTGTCGGAGTAAATTTATCAAAGAAAAGTTCAGAGGAAGGTAATTTTACCGGCAAGGCAGATATTGTTTTAAATAAAACTTCCATTAGTGCAAATGAGAAGTCTGTAACGGTGGAGGGAACTAAGGCAACGATTACCGCAGGAGGCAGTTATAGCGTTAGCGGAGAAATCGAAAATGGACGAATCGTAGTGGATGCTGGAACAGATGATGTAACGATTGTTTTAGATGGAGCAAGTATCTTAAGTGATGAAAAAGATGCGATTTACGTAGAGTCAGCCGGTTCTTTAACCATTGAGTTGGCTGATGGCAAAGAGAATATTCTTTCCACCGGAAGCGAAGAGGACTACCAGGTTGCAAAGGAAGCCAGCAAGGAGACCGAGACTACAGACAGTAGTGAAAGCAAAACGCAGGAAGAAAGCACAGAAGCCGAAAGTACAGAGGCAGAAAGCACAGAGGAAGAAACCACAAGCAGCGAGGAAGATGGTTTAAAAAATAGCGAGAAGGCAGCCTTAATGGCTAAGTGTGACTTAACCATTAGCGGTAGTGGTTCCTTAGAAGTTAAGGGTTATACCAACAATGGAATCCAGTCAAAGAACAATTTGACCGTGGAAAGTGGAGTAATCACGGTTGTTGCTGCAAATGACGCGGTTAAGGCCAATGAAAATCTTTCAATCCAGTCCGGCTCAGTAACGGTAGATGCCTATGGGGATGCCATTACAGCAGATGGAGATTTATCGATTGCCGACGGTAGCTTTACCATTACTACCGGTGGTGGTGCAAAAAACGCCAGCTCAAAAAACCAGATGGGCGGAGGCTTCCAGGGTGGAACTCAGAATAAGACCATGGAAAAGTCCAGTGGGGAAGAAAGCACAGGAAAATCTGATACAGAGGAAGAAAGCCAGCAGGCAAATGGCGGTCAGATGCCAGGTGATGGTCAGATGCCATCCGCAGAGGTTCAAACCAACGAAAGTGGAGAGGAAGAAACCAAGGGCCAGATGGGTGGAAACCGCCAGGGAGGCTTTCGCTTTGACGATTCCAGCGACGCAGATGACAGCAATCAGGTAAGTCAGAAGGGAATGAAAGCCGGAGGAAACATGACTATTTCCGGAGGAAGCTTTAGCCTTGATACAGTGGATGATAGTTTACATAGTGATGGAGATGTGACCGTAAGTGGAGGAACGTTTACCATTGATGCCGGTGATGATGGAATGCACGCAGGCGGAACCTTGACCTACGAAGATGGTGCTACCACCGTTAAAGGTTGCTATGAAGGAGTGGAAGGAACTGTTATCGTGGTAAATGGCGGAACTTTAGATCTTACTGCGGATGATGACGGATTTAATGCCGCTTCCGATACCACAGATCCTAACTTGACCATTAATGGTGGAGAAATTACCATTGATTCGGAAGGAGATGGTTTAGATTCTAATAAGGATTTGATCATCAACGGTGGAAACATTTACATTGACGGACCATCAAACGGTGGTAATGCAGCCCTCGATTGTGGTAGTGAAAACCAGGGTAAGCTTCAAATCAATGGTGGTACTCTTTATGCCATTGGTATGTCAAGCATGCTTGAAAACCCGGATTCAAGTTCAAGTCAGCAGTCCATTTCCTATGTATTTGATAGCACGGTATCAAAGGATACAGAAGTTGTAATTACCGATTCTGAAGGAAATGAAATTGCCAAGTTTACACCTTCTAAGGATGCAGATTGTATTGTGTTCTCTAGTCCGGATTTAAAGACGGGAGAGACTTATACTTTCACCTATGGAGATAAGGAAGAAAGCTTTGAGGCCTCTGAAATCAATGCCAGCAACAAGACCGGTGGCATGGGAATGGGTGGCCAAATGGGCGGACAAATGGGCGGTAATCGTCAAGGTGGATTTGGCGGAAGACAAAACCCAAATGATACAAGTTCTGACACAAAAGAGGAAGAAACCACTGAGCGGACTGCTTAAGATAGAAAGAGCCAAGGAATTGACATCAGTCAGTTCCCTGGTTTTTTTTGTGGGAAAAGGTTCTGCAAGGGAGTCTTTCGTTTACAAATACCTAGGCGGGGTATATAATTATTCTTAAATTTAGCATTTACAAAGAGGTGAGTTTATGAGTGAAAAGGAAACAAAGACCTGTCCATGCTGTAGCGACAGAAAAAAGAAACGGTCAGAGGAAGAATACAAGGATTTGATCCATCGCCTAAACCGGGTGGAGGGCCAGATTCGAGGAGTAAAAAAAATGGTGGAGGAAGAAGCCTACTGCCCGGATATTTTAATTCAGGTATCTGCAGCAAAGGCGGCCTTAGATGGTTTTACTAAAGTATTACTTTCCAATCATATAAAAACCTGTCTGACGGAAGATATTCGTGAGGGTAAGGATGAAAGCGTGGAAGAATTATTAAAACTTCTACAAAAACTGATGAAGTAAAACGGGAGGGTAAGATTTGATAAAACGAGGCATTGTAATGGAAGGTGGGGCTATGCGTGGCATGTTTACTTGTGGCGTCACAGATTTATTAATGGAAGAGGGCATATGCTTTGATGGGGCAATCGGGGTATCTGCCGGAGCAACCTTTGGATGTAACATTAAGTCTAATCAGCAGGGAAGGGCTCGCAGGTACTGTAAAAAATATAGTAAGGACAAACGGTTTGGAAGTTTTTCTAGTTGGAGAAAGACGGGAGACGTATATGATGTAGACTTTTGTTACCACCAGTTGCCAGAGGTCTTAGATCCATGGGACTATCAGGCATTTCATGAAAACCCTATGGATTTTTGGGTGGTTGCTACGGAGACAGAGTCAGGAAAGGCCTGCTATCAAAAGTTACAAGGACCTTATGAAAAGGATCTTTTGTGGATTACGGCATCCGCTTCTATGCCCTTAGCTTCAAGACCGATAGAAATCGAAGGGAAAAAATATCTGGACGGAGGAATTTCAGATTCTATTCCTTTAAAATTTATGGAGGACCAGGGATTTGAAAAAATAGTGGTGATTGAAACTCAGCCGAAAGGGTATCGGAAAAAGCCTCAAAAATTTTTTTGGGTGATTGGAGGTTTTCTTAAAAAAATGCCTGCCATTCGGGAAGCCATGAAGGAACGCTATTTTGTTTATAACAAGGAAAAGGAATATATCTTAAGTCAGGAAAAAGAAGGGAAGGTCCTGGTGATCCGACCGGAAAAAGCCTTGGGAATTTCTAGGATGGAACATGATCCCTTAGAATTAGAACGGGTTTATCAGGAAGGAAGACAGGTAGCCAAGGCAAGATTAAAAGAAATAAAAAATTATCTTCAGTAAAAGAAAAGGAGTTTGTCCTTTTCTTTTTTTATCATTTTTCTTCCACATATTTTTTTAAATAACATCACGGAAAGAAATTTTTATTTTCACAAATTCAGTTTACAGTATAAATATAAAATTCGAAGGGAGGAATTCTTATGAAAAAGAATTTATTAAAACTAGGAAAAATATCAACAGCTCTTATTGTATCCCTGGCTTTAGGGGTAGGAAGTGGACATCCTTTATTTGCAGCAGAGTCTACCAATAACAACACAACAAATGCAGGGCCGGGACAGAATGGAGGAACCCCTCCGGAAAAACCAGATGGAGATAGTGGAGAAGCACCAAGTGGAGAGATGCCAGGTGGTGAAGCTCCAGATGGAAATACTGACGGAACTCCACCGGCCATGCCGGATGGAGAAGGCGGTGGTGGCGAAGGAGGACAGGCTCCCGGCGGTGGAGCCAATACCCAAACCTATGATTATAGCGGAACCATGAGTGGCGCCTTAACAGCAGATGGAGAAGAGGTTAGTTCTGATGGAGAAAGCATTCGTGCAGATACCGCAGATCAGAATGCCCTTCTTGCAGAAAATGGTGGAACCTTAACCGTAAGTAATGGAAGTGTAGAAAAATCCGGAGACGATGACAATGGAGATAATTGTAACTTCTATGGAATTAACTCGATCGCCCTTGCCGTAGGTCAGGAAAGCAAGATGATTATTACGGATACTATTTTAAATGCAATTAGTACCGGATCGAATGCTATTTTCTCTACAGACAATGCCACGGTATATAGCAAGGGAGTGACAATTACCACAAGCTCAGATAATTCCAGAGGATTAGACGCAACCTATGGTGGAACTATTCTTGCAGACGATATGGATATTACAACACAAGGGGAACATTGTGCAAGTATTGCAACAGATCGAGGCGGTGGCTTTATTTCTGTTACAAACTCAACCTTAAGTACTGCTGGAAGTGGATCCCCTCTTCTTTATTCGACAGGAGATATTGAAGTGAACAAGGTAACTGGTACGGCTACCGGTAGCCAGATTGTGGGAATGGAAGGTTTAAATACCGTCTTGATTAATAATTCAACTTTAAGCTCCACCATCACAAAGTCAACCGCTAGTGATCCGGTGGCCAATGGAGTGATCATTTACCAGTCTACCTCAGGAGATGCAGAAACCACGACAGGTGATGCAGCCACCTTCCAAGTAGCAAACTCTACCTTATCTTCTTCCATTGAATCAGGAGCTATGTTTTATATTACCAACACTGTGGCTAACCTGGTTCTTTCAAATACCGTGTTAGACTTTGATTCAAATAAGGCAAACCTTTTAACCATCGCCGGAAATGATGCAAACTCTTGGGGAAGTGCTGGATCCAATGGTGGAACTGTAACTTTTACCGCTTTAGGCGAGACCATTAGCGGTGATATTAGTGTAGATACTATTTCCAGTCTTGACTTTTATCTCTTAGAGGCATCTACCTATACCGGTGCAATGGCGATTACAGAAAATGCAACCAACACCAACCCAAGTGATGCACCGATTACGGTAAATATTTCTTCTGACTCTACTTGGGTGTTAACAAAAGACACAACCATTAGCGCTTTAAATGCAGAAGAAGGTGCAAGCATTGTGGATTCAGAAGGTAAGACCGTAAGTATTGTGGTAGATGGAACTACCAAGATAAGTGGTGAAAGCAGTCTTACTCTTACCGTTAACGGTTCTTATTCTACTAGCCTAAGCACCGGCGAGGCCAATGAATTAACAGCGGATGTGATCGATCGTTCTGAATTTGATAGCTACTATGGAGTGTCGACAGCATTTACCATGACCGATGAAATCACTTCTAATGGGGATGATCTAGTTATCGTTGATTCAGAGGAAGATAGTCAGGAAGCTACCAGCGAGGTTAGTGAAGCTACCAGCAAAGTTAGTGAAGACACCAGCAAGGAGACCAGATCAGATGCTGTTCTTGGCTATATTCTTAGTGGTATCGTGGCGGTCCTTGCTCTTGCAGGAATTGTAGTAGGAGTAAGCAAGAAGAGAAAAAACAGAAAAAAATTAGAAGATTAGACAAAATATTGTTTCTCATATTATTCTCCCTAAAAAACAGGTTCTGTAAAGTGATTTACAGAACTTGTTTTTTTATTTATAATAGGGGTATTTGATAGAAAAGGATGTGATCCTATGGAAGAATTACATGAGATGAAGGAAGTTTCGGAATCCTTGATTTTAGTTGCTGTCTGCACCGGAGACAGCAAGGTGGTAAAGGATTCTTTAAAAGAGCTGGCAGAACTTGTTAAGACAGCTAATGCCACCGTGGTAGATACAGTGATTCAAAACCTAGACCATGCCAACAATGGAACTTATATTGGTAAGGGAAAGATTCAGGAATTGAAGGAATTGATAGAAGAAACCGGAGCAACGGGAATCGTTTGTGACGATGAACTTTCTCCTATGCAACTTCGTAACCTTACCGATGAATTAGATACCAAGGTCATGGACCGAACCTTAATTATCCTGGATATCTTTGCCGCAAGGGCAAAGACCAAGGAAGGAAAGATTCAGGTAGAACTTGCCCAGTTAAAGTATAATTCTACAAGGCTTGCAGGATTTGGTAAATCTATGTCAAGATTAGGTGGAGGAATCGGAACCAGGGGACCTGGTGAAAAGAAAATTGATGTGGATCGTCGTGTGATTCGTGACCGTATTAATCAGTTAAAGGGAGAGGTGGATGAACTTGCAAAGCGCCGTGATTTAATGCGTATTAAGAGAAAAGAAAATCCAACCTTGATTGCTTCCATTGTGGGTTATACCAACGCTGGAAAATCTACCCTTTTGAATCGATTGACGGATGCGGGAGTTCTAGAAGAAGACAAATTATTTGCCACCCTAGACCCAACCACAAGAAATCTAAAGCTGCCAAGCGGTGAAGAGATTCTTTTAACAGATACGGTAGGTTTTATTAATAAGCTTCCCCACCACTTAATCGATGCCTTTCGTTCCACTTTAGAGGAGGCAAAGTTCGCAGATATTTTAATTCATGTGGTGGATGCCTCTAATCCTTTGTGTTATGAACAGATGGATGCGGTGTATGAAACCCTAAGGCAGTTGGGAGTGAAGGATAAGATTGTTATTACCCTGTTAAATAAACAGGACCTGGTACCAAAAGGGCAGGTGGTAAAAGATTTAAAAGCAGATTATGTGATTCACACCTCTATCAAAATGGGAAGTGGTTTAGAAGACCTGACCCGTACCTTAGAAAAAATTTTAAAAGATCAAAAGGTCTATCTTGAAAAGGTATTTCCTTATTCAGAGGCTGGAACCATTGCCAAGATTCGAAAATATGGACAGCTTTTAAGTGAGGAATACACAGGTGAGGGCATTTTCGTAAAAGCCTATGTGCCTAGGGAATTAGGAATCGATGGAAAGGAGTAACAAATGGAAAGACCAAACGCTTGGAAAAGTTATAGTAAAAAAGAACTCAAGGAACTTGAAAAATTAAATAAGGGATACATGGACTTTCTTAGTTATGGCAAGACCGAACGCATGAATTGCAAGCAGTCGGTGGACGCCTTAAGGAAAGCAGGTTATGAAGATTTAGAAGACTTGAAGAAGGCGAATAAACAATTAAAGGCTGGAGATAAGGTCTATGCGGTTAATATGGGTAAGTCTTTGGTGGCTTGGCAGATTGGAACCGAACCTATGGAGGCTGGAATGAACATCCTTGGTGCACATATTGATTCTCCTCGTATGGATATTAAGCAGAATCCTTTGTATGAGGACCATGACATGGCATATTTGGATACCCATTACTATGGTGGAATCAAGAAATGGCAGTGGGTAACCCTTCCTTTGGCTATCCACGGAGTAGTGGTAAAAAAGGATGGAAGTAAGGTAGAGATTCATGTGGGAGAAAAGGAAGATGATCCGGTCTTTTGCGTGACAGATCTTTTGATCCACCTTTCTCGTGACCTTCAGCAGAAGAAGGCAGCCACCGTAATCGAAGGAGAGAAATTAGATCTCCTGGTGGGAAGTATGCCTCTTGCTAAGGAGGAAAAGGATGCGGTAACCGCTGGTGTCTTAAAGATTTTAAAGGACCAGTACCAGATGGAGGAAGAGGACTTCCTTTCGGCAGAACTTGAAGTGGTACCTGCAGGAAAGGCAAGGGAAGCAGGTTTTGACCGTTCTATGATTATGGCTTATGGCCAGGATGATTCTGTATGTGCATACACCTCCTTGGTGGCTATGCTGGAGGTAAATGATCCGGAAGTGACTTCCTGCCTTCTTTTAGTGGATAAGGAGGAAATCGGAAGCGTAGGTGCGACAGGTATGCAGTCTCGTTTCTTTGAAAATGCGCTGGCTGAGGTGATGAATCTTGCAGGTCAGTATAGCGATCTTACGATGAGAAGATGTCTTGCTAATTCTTCTATGCTTTCTTCCGATGTAAGTGCGGGCTATGATCCTCTTTATGCCCAGGCATTTGAGGCAAAGAATGCGGCATTTTTAGGCCGTGGTCTGGTATTTAATAAATTTACCGGAAGTGGCGGAAAGAGCGGCTCCAACGATGCCAATGCGGAATTTGTTGCAAGAATCCGTGATATTATGGATGGAAACAAGGTTCACTACCAGTTTGCAGAATTAGGTTCGGTAGACCAGGGTGGTGGTGGAACCATCGCATATATTATGGCTCTTTATGGCATGGAAGTAATTGACTCAGGAGTAGCCGTTTTAAATATGCATGCCCCTTGGGAAATTACCAGTAAAGCAGATGTTTATGAGGCGAAAAAAGGCTATGTAGCCTTCCTAAAAGAAGCATAAGAGATGATAAAAAAGTGGCAAGCGTCACTTTTTTTTATATTTTTTCTATGGTATACTTGAAGGGGTAATGTTGGGTGTTTAGTCAGACGGGAGGCTATCGATGAAACAATTTCAATTTTTCTATGAGGATGAGAAGACATTTTTAAAAGAAGTAAGAAAAATCAAGCAGTGGTGTGATCGAAAACTCTGCTCAAATCTGGTTTTTCATATTTTTACGCTTACTGCAATCAAGGAGAAGATTACACATGTAGCTACAATTATTGAGAATGAGATTCCTAAAGCCTATATTTGTGCCTCTTCTTCTGCGGGAAACATTGCAGATGGACTCCTGGGAGAAGGCGAAATTCTAGTAATCTGTAATATCTATGAATATGACAGTACAAGGGTGAAAATTCTTCAGGGAGATATTTCTAATCCCGAGAGCATTGGGAAATTTGAGAAAGAAGTATTTGAATTTTTGGGACAGAATTCATGGGTGAAGGCTATGGAAGTTTTAATAACTTCGAAAGGTTTAAATACAAATTTTTGGAATGATGAGCACATAGATTTTCCTAAGAACATTACGGTGTTTGGAGGTTCGTCCTTTAATACGGGATTTGATGATAAAAACTGTGTTTATTCCAATGTAGGTGGTTATTCCAAGATGGGAATTGTTCTTGTGCTTTATGGAGGAGAAGATTTTTATATTTCCACCGACCTGGTTCTTGGATGGAAGCCTTTGGGCCGAACACTTACCATTACAAAAAACCATGATTGTGTTTTAGATGAGCTGGATGGAAAGCCAGCCTTTGAGGTGTACTACAAATATCTTAGTGTAAAAAATGACATAGGATTTTTCAAAAATTCCATTGAATTTCCATTTTCCTTTACCCACAAAGGAACGGATTGTTTAAGAATTCCAACGGGCAGAACCAGTCAAAATGGTCTGCAGATGAACAGTGGCATCTATGAAAATTCCAAGGTGCGAATTTCTTATGGAGATCCAGATGCCATCTTGGATCAGGTGCGATCTGCAGGAGAAAAGTTATCTTTCTTCCAGCCGGAACAGATTATGGTATATTCCTGTGCCAGCAGAAAGGACTTCTGGGGAGAGGAAGACGTTAGTCTTGAAACCAGTCCCCTTCAGCAAATTGCCCCTACCACAGGCTTTTATACTTCTGGGGAATACCTAAGTTGTAATGGCTATATTACCAACCACAATGTGGCCATGGTTATTGTGGGTCTGCGAGAGGGAGAGAAGGAGGAGGATAAGGTACCATTTGAGATGCCAATCGTAGAATTTTCCGGTAAAATCGGAATGATTAACCGTCTGGCAAACTTTGTACAGGTTTCTAACGATGAACTAGAAGAAGCCAATAGAAAACTTGCCCTGGCTGCAAAGACCGATGGCATGACAGGTCTTTATAATCGTATGGAAGAAAAGGAGCAGATTTCAAAGGTTATGGACAGTCTTCATCAAGGAAATATTCGTCACGCTTCCCTGATTATGTTTGACCTGGATGATTTTAAAAGGGTCAATGATTTCTACGGTCATGCAGAAGGGGATGCGGTAATCTTAGGCCTTTGTAAAATCATAAAGGAAGGCCTTGACAAGGATTCTTCTTGCGGAGCCGCCGGTCGTTGGGGCGGCGAAGAGTTTATGTTAGTGCTTCCGGAAGTGGATGGACAAAAGGCTCTTGAGGTGGCCGAGAATTATCGTCGTAAGTTTGAAACTACTACCTATACCCATGCACCTAGTCAAACTACCAGTGTAGGAGTGACGGAAATTTTAAAGGGAGATAACTTAGATGATGTGTGTATTCGTGTGGATAATGCCCTTTACGAAGCCAAGCAAACCGGGAAAAATAAGGTAGTGATCCATTAGTTAGAAATTTTTGAAAAAAATGCTTGCTTTTTTCTTTGACTATGTATATAATAACATTCGTTGCAAGCGCTTTACTTGTGACGAATATATAGGGATATAGTTCAGTTGGTAGAACGCTAGATTCTGACTCTAGAGGTCGCAGGTTCAAGTCCTGCTATCCTTGCTTTCATAGCTTTTATAGCTTTTCAAGCAGCTGGTCTGGCCGGCTGTTTTTTTTATCTCTTAATGTGAGTTTACAAAGCTTTCTTGACCGTGGTATAATTTCACTAGAATATGCGGTAAATAAGCCATATTTTATTACATATGCGTTGATTTACTAGAAGAGGGGGCAGTTATGGCACGTATTACAGAATTTGATCAATATCTTTTTGGGGAAGGAACTCATTATGATATTTATGATAAGCTAGGTGCACATTTAGGCCAGTTAGATGGCCGAGAGGGTGTCTGGTTTGCTACTTGGGCACCTCATGCAGTGGATGTTTCGGTAGTGGGAGACTTTAATGGATGGGATCCTAAAGCTTGTAAGATGGAAAAACTTGGGAAAGGTGGTATTTGGGAATGCTTTGTAGCTGGCGCCTGCCTGGGACAACTTTATAAGTTTTTCATTACAGGAAGTGATGGAACAAGTCACTATAAATCAGATCCCTTTGCCTTTGGGACAGAACTTAGACCGGGAACGGCATCCAAGGTGGTAGATCTTTCTAGTTATACCTGGACAGATGACAAGTATATGAAGGAGCGGAAGAAGCGAAAAAATATGGGACTTAGCGATCCCATGGCGATTTATGAGGTTCATTTGGGATCCTGGAAAAAGGAAGCTGGAGCAGGAGAAGACAACGGCTTTTATAATTATCGTAAGGCAGCAGAGGAATTAGGAGCCTATGTTTCAGAGATGGGGTATACCCACGTAGAGTTAATGGGAATCGCAGAACATCCTTTTGATGGCTCTTGGGGTTATCAGGTAACCGGATATTTTGCTCCTACTTCGAGGTACGGAGAGCCAGAGGATTTCAAGTATTTGGTAGATCATTTACATAGTCTTGGAATTGGTGTCATCTTAGACTGGGTACCAGCTCATTTTCCAAAGGATGAGTCTGGACTTGCCTTGTATGATGGTAGTCCAACCTTTGAATATGCGGATCCTAGAAAAGGAGAGCATCCGGATTGGGGAACCAAGGTCTTTGACTATGGAAAGAATGAAGTGAAAAACTTTTTGATGGCAAACGCACTCTTTTGGATTCTGGAATACCATGTGGATGGTCTTCGAGTAGATGCAGTGGCTTCGATGCTGTATTTGGACTATGGACGTAGGGGTGGCCAGTGGATTCCAAACAAGTATGGGGACAATAAAAATCTGGAGGCCATTGAATTTTTTCACCACTTAAGTTCTATTTTAAAGTGGAAGCAGCCGGATGCTTATCTGATTGCAGAGGAATCAACCGCCTGGCCAAATGTCACCAAAAAGCCGGAGGAAGACGGCCTTGGTTTTACTTATAAGTGGAACATGGGCTGGATGAATGATTTCTTAGAGTATGTGAAGCTAGATCCAATCTATAAAAAGAATAATCACAATAAGATGACCTTTGGTCTTACCTATTGCTTTAGCGAGAATTTTATTTTGGTGATTTCTCACGATGAGGTAGTTCATTTAAAATGCTCTATGTTAGAAAAGATGCCGGGCTATCCTAAGGATAAGTTTGAAAATTTAAAGACGGCTTATACCTTTATGTTTGGACATCCGGGGAAGAAACTTCTTTTCATGGGACAGGATTTTGCCCAGTCCCATGAGTGGACGGAGAAACATCAATTGGACTGGTTCCAGTTAGAGGATGAAAATCACAAAGATGTGTGGGAATATGTGAAAAAATTACTTCATATCTACCGATCTTATCCGTCTCTTTACAGGGATTCAGAGGGGTATCAGACCTTTGAATGGATCAATGCAGATGACCGAGATCGTTCTATTTTCAGTTTCTACCGTAAGGAGCCGGAAAGTTTGGATCATGCTCTTTTATTTGTCCACAACTTTACGCCTGTGAACCGGGACTACTATCGGGTAGGCGTTCCGGTAGCAGGAACCTATGAACTGCTTTTATCTTCTAAGGATAGAAATCGAAAACTGAAGCTGGAGGCTAAGGAAGGGGAATGTGACAAGCGTCCATACTACCTAGAGTTTGATCTTAGGGGATTGGAATCTGTAATCTTTCAGTTCCCAAAATCCAAGAAAACGGTCTCAAGAAGAAAGAAGAATAAGAATAAGAATAAAAAGTAAGAAGAACCGCTGGCAGATGCCGGCGGTTTTTTAGTGGAAATAACTCTGAATAGTTTATCCTGGTCTATTTACATTTTCAAATATCGCATATATAATTATCATGTAACAAATAATATGTGTTGTCTAAGCAGAAAGGAGGGAAAGTTGTGGACCTGGGAAGAGTACTTTGTTTTATGTATCCTTCTTTTGGCATGTGGTCTTAGTGATCTGGCCTTTGGGAAAATCAGGAATGGATGGATTCTTTTGGGACTTCTATTTCAATTTCTGATAAATGTATGGAATCTGTGTTTTTTAAGACCATTTTGTTGGAAGGAGTTGTTAGGGGGACTGGGTTTGACTTTGGTCTTACAGATTTTAACATTGTTTCTATTAAAGCCACTATTTCAAATTCGGGTATTAGGTGGTGGAGATATTAAACTATTCTGTGTGGTATGTGGGATAGGGGATTTACAAATGTATGGAAAGGTTTTTCTATTGTCATTTCTTGTGGCAGGTTTTATGAGTCTTTGGAAGATGTTAAGACGTAGAGAAGTGAAGGGAAGACTAAATCATTTATTATCCTATCTCCAAAGCTTTAGGCTTTGGTTTTCTTTTTTTAAAAAGGATCTTATGCTTCCCTATCCGGGATATTCCACCAGGGAAAAAGATAATGGAATTTGTTTTGGAATGGCAATTTTTCTTGGCATGGTGCTTGCTTTGCTGATTCCAAGAGAGGCGTGGGTTGTTTTATGAAAAATGTTGTAATGATTGATCCTGATTTAGACTATTTAGAAAAATTAGGAGAATATTTAGACGAGGAGATTGGCTATCCTATTTTGTTGCATTTGTTTGCAGGGAAGGATGGTTTTGAGTATTTGAAAAAACAGGGGGCGGACCTGGTCTTTCTTCATGAATGTTTTCGAGATCAGGTTCAAAACAGGGAACAGATAAAAGAACTCTATTATCTTACCGAGGAAGAGGGAAGTTGTGAAGAGGAATTATTTAAATATCAAAAGGGAGAGGCTTTTATACAAGTGATTTTGACCTTTTTAAAAAGGCAGGAGCCGGGGAAAAAGAAGGAAGATAGTAAGGTTTATGTGGTGTATTCTCCCAGGGGAGGATGCGGCAAAACTTCCTTTGCTCTAGGACTTGCTAAGGCTTGTGCAGAGCATGGATCAACTCTTTTTTTGAATTTAGATTGCTTTGAAGATTTTTCGAAGATTTTAAATCATACGTCTGGGAAAAATCTATCAGATGTCCTTTATTATTATCTGGTTAAGGGGGATCGGGCTTGGGAAGATATTGCCGGTTGCATGGATCATAAGGATGGGATTGATTATTTTTTCCCAACCCTAGAGCCGGATGATTTCCTAAGAGGCCCAAAGGAGGATTGGATTTCCTTGTTTGAATTTTTTAATTCGTCGGGAAGGTATCAGTATTTGGTGTTTGATCCAGGGGATGGGGGACCACTTCTGCCCTATTTATTGCAAAATGCAGATAAGGTCTTTCTCCCTAAAATCATTGGAAGAAGAGAGATCCAAGATAAAGAGGCCCTATTTCTAAAATATTATGCACAAAAGGAAAACTTTGCTCAGGACCGACTGGTATTTGCGGACTTAAAGGAGGAGTGGCTTTTTGGGGATTATCTTTTTGAAGGTCAGATAAAAGAACTGGCAAATAAATTATGTTTTGCCAGTGATGATGAGGAAGGGTATGGAAAAAATTGAAGAGATTAGACAGAGGATATTAAATCAAATCTCCATTTCACAGGATATTTCAGATGAGGAAATTTATGACCGGATCGATGAGGAATTGTTTCTGGCATTTCCCAGTGGAAGTATTACTGCCAGAAATCGATTGGAATATCGCAAGGATTTATTTCACTCAATTCGTGGCCTGGACCTGCTCCAAGGACTTTTGGATGATGAGGAGATCACGGAAATCATGGTGAATGGGAAGGACCATATCTTTGTGGAAAAGAAGGGGCAACTTTTTGAAACGGATAAGCATTTTGCCAGTGAAGCCAGGCTTGATAATGTGATTCAAAAAATCGTAGGAAGGGTAAATCGTCGGGTGAATGAATCAAAGCCTATCGTAGATGCCAGACTTTTAGATGGGTCCAGGGTCAATATTGTACTTGCCCACATTGCCTTAGAAGGGTCTGCCATTACCATTCGTAAATTCCCGAAAGAGGTGATTACCATGGATCAGCTTATTCAATGGGGCTCTATAAGCAAAGAGGCAGCAGAATTTTTAAAAGATTTAGTAGTAAAAAAATATAATATTTTTATTTCCGGTGGAACCGGGGCTGGCAAGACCACCTTTTTAAATGCCCTTACCGATTACATCCCTAAGGATGAACGACTGATTACCATTGAGGATTCTGCAGAATTACAGATTCGAGGGATTAAAAATTTAGTGCGTTTAGAGTGCAGAGAGGCAAACAGTGAAGGAGAGAATGCCATTACCATGAGAAATCTTGTAGTAAATGCTCTGCGTATGCGGCCTTCCAGGTTAATTATCGGGGAAGTGCGAAGTGGGGAAGCCTTTGATTTAATTGCAGGAGCCTTAAATACGGGACATAGTGGCTCAATTTCTACCGGTCATGCCAATAGCGCTAAGGATATGTTGAAGCGATTGGAAACCATGATGCTAATGGCGGTAGATATTCCGATTTATGCCATTCGAAGCCAGATTGCTTCAGCGGTGGATATTTTAATTCATTTAGGTAGAATGCCTGATAAAACAAGAAAGCTTTTGGCAATTGAGGAGGTATGTGACATAAAGGATGGAGAAATTCAAACCAATCCCCTTTTTCGTTATGAGAAGGGAGGATTAAAAAAAGTTGGAGAACTACAAAAAAAGAAAGATTGCTAAAAAGAGACGCATTCTTTACCTGGGACTATCTTTTGGGGTAACCATGGGAATTGCTTATGTTTTTTATAAGGATCTGAGGTTTGGGATTTTTTTATTACCCATTTGCTATGAGTATTATGGTCACTTAAAAAAGAAATATTTAAGAAAAGAGGACGTAAGGTGTCTTGTTCAATTTAAGGATTTTGTGCTTACTTTAGCCACCTCCCTTTCGGCCGGTTATTCCTTAGATAATGCCATTGCAGAGGGAGAACGGGAACTCTCCAATCTCTATGGAAAAGGTGGATTGATCCAAAAGGAATTACAATCCCTTAGAAGGGAGATGGAACTTAATCAGGATTTTTCTAAGGCCATGGAAAGGTTTGGAAAACGGGTGAAGATGAAGGAAATTCGTAATTTTTCAAACACCCTATCCTTAGTAAAAAAAACCGGCGGTAGTTTAAAGGCTGTGATGGTGGAATGTGCAGAAGGAATTGACCGAAAGGTCACTATTATGAGAACCATAGATACCATGATTACCGGCAAGGAATTGGAATGGAAATTAATGATGGTGCTTCCTTTGGGATTGTTTTTATATATGCGAGTTTCTTCCTATGATACCTTTGGAATTCTTTATGAGACGGTTTTAGGAAGAATTGTAATGACAGCGTGTCTTTGTCTATATATGCTTGCGTATGTCTTAGGAGAAAAGATCATCAATCTTTGTGGATATGAGGAGGGTTAGTTTTATGGAAATGGATGAAAATTTAAAACTCCTTTCTCTTTCTGACAATGTAAAAGGAGTAAAGAAAAAATATTATAAAAGAAAGTGGTCGGTTTTTTTCTTCTTATGCGTTTGCTTCCTTGCTATATTTTTTTATTTTTATCAAGAGGGAAAAGATAAGGAGAAATTAGAAAATCAGATCCAGCGTCCGGCTTATGGAGATGGAGAAGAATCTAAAAAAATTAAGCTTTCCTATGAAAAGAACGGGAAGGAAGTTGAAACCGAGATTTGGATCGATTTAAAGGAGGAGGTATTAAGTAGCGAAGAGATTAGCGAAGAACTAAAGGCCTGTGAGAAAAAAATAAAAAAAGAATTTCTGGGAAAGAATAAATCACCAGATCAGGTTTGCAATCCTTTAAAACTCATGACTTCGATTGGAGAGTATGGCTGCAAAGTAACCTGGACCATCCCGGAGGGGACTTGTATTAAAGAGGATGGAACCCTAGACCAGGAGGGGATTGATGAGAATGGAAAACTTGTGGTTCTGATTGCAGATCTAAAATTGGAGGATCAGGTTCGGTCAGTAGAATTTCCGGTTCTTGTAAGAAAAGCAACATTTATAAAGGAACTTACCAAGGGGGTGTCCGAGGCAGCCAATCAGGATTTAAGTAAACGAAAGGTAGTCTTACCCAAAAGTTTTAAAGGAATCCCCTTAAACTATCCCAAAAAGAGAGATCTAAGGCCTTGGATCTGGCTTCTGCTAGGAATTGTGTTTTTATTGTTTTATCTGTTTTTCTACGATCAAAAAATGGAAAAGAAGATGAAAAAAAGGGAAGAGGAGATGAGAAATGATTATCCGGAAATTGTAAGTAGGCTTCTTTTATACATGAAGGCGGGGCTTAGTCTTGTTACCGCTTTAAGAAGGATTGTTAAGGAGTATGAGGGATTGAACAAGACCCGTTATGCCTATGAGGAAATTAGTCGATTGATTCGAGATTTAGATCAGGGACAGGATATTAATCTTTCCTTTATGAAATTTGGACATCGATGTAAGGAGCGGTCCTATAGTAAACTTGCCAATCTTTTGGCTCAAAATATAAAAAAGGGAAATCAGGAACTGGCAAATCTTTTAAAGGATGAGGTGGAGGAGGGCTATGAACGAAAAAAAGCCCATGCCTTAAAAAAAGGAGAAGAGGTAAACGTTCTGTTATTGATTCCCATGTTACTAATTTTATTAATGGTAGTAATTACGGTTCTGGTACCGGTTTTATTTGCTATGTCATAGAAAGGAGAAGAGTATGAAGTATTTAAAGGAAGTATGGAAGGATGAAGAGGGAATGGGAGTCATTGAGGTAATGTTAATTAATTATTGCCTTGATTGCCTTAGCCTTATTTTTTAAAGAAAACATTGTTAAGTCTGCCAAGATTCTTTTAAATCGGATTAATACCGATATTAAAAATTTTTAATGTTATGAGGAAAGAATGGAGGAATGAAGGGAGTATCACGATCTTAGTTGCCTTGATTTTTATGTCCATCCTTCTTTTACTGGGATCTCTCCTTGGGGGAGCCAGGGTGGAATTGATAAAAAGCCAGGCAGCCTCTGCCGCAAGTTCTTGTCAGGAAGCGTTTCGGGCAGACTATTGCAGGGAATTGTTTGAAGACTATGGGGTAATCCTATACTATGGTTCGCAAGAAAAAATGCAAGGTCTGATGGAAGAACATGTAAGGGAAAATCTTCCTTCAAAGGGGATGCTAAAACTTTCCCTTCAATCTGTGCAGGTGTCTGCCGATTCCGCTTTAGAAGATAATGGGGAAGCCTTTTATGAAGAGGTTTTAAAGATGGCCAAAAAGGAAGTGACAAAGGAAGTAGTAGAGGGACTGTTTACAGAGTATGGTCAAATGGAGGAAGGGGAAGGTAACCTGGATTTAGAAGAGGTTCTGGATGGACAGGAGGATTTAGAAGAAACATTAAATTCCACCGAGAATTGTGATAAGGCCCTAAAAAAATTACAAAAGATCCACAAAAAATTTTTAAAAAAGGGAAAACTTAAGAAGTATCAAGAAAAGGTAAAAGAAGCTTTACTTGCTGCCAAGGAAGAAATTGAAAACTTTCAAATTAGTATTAGTCAGGCAAGAAAAGAGGGAGCCCAGGTTTTAGCAGAGTCTGGAGAAGAGTCTTATTTGGATGCGAATTTAAGGATAATTGAAAGTGCATTAGCAAATCTTGGAAGCCTTTGGGAAAAGGATGGGAAGATTTATTATGATCAAAGTCTATATCCCCTGGATCAGTTAATCATTATGGGAGGGAAGAAAGAGAAACATCCTTCGGTGATTAAAAAAGTAAAAAACTTATTACTAGAGGGAAAACTTTCCCTGGTCCTAGATTCCGGAGAAACAATTTCTGGAAAAGAGATCTTTGGGGACCTGCCTTCTGCCAATTACGTAAAGGAGAAGGACCGAAAAACAATGGATAAGCTTTATTATAGTTTTTATGTTAGGAATCATTTTTCTTCTTATGTGAAGGAGGGAAAGAATGCCATGAAGTATGGACAGGAATATTTGTTAATTGGGAAAAAGACGGATTTAGAAAACCTATCTGCAACCATCGATCGTCTGGTTCTTTTCAGGGAACCCTTTAATTTAGCAAATCTCTTATCAGATGAAGAAAAAATTTCCATTTGTCAAAATGAGGCCATTCTTTTGATGGGGTGGACGGGGATTCCGATTTTAGTAAGCCTTACAAAGGCAGGAATTATTGCGGCTTGGACCATTTGGGAATCTATCTATGATGTGAAATGCCTGTGCAAGGGAGAAAGGGTGCCCTTAAGGAAAAGTAAGCAGGAATGGAAGACGGATTTTGGCACCATTGGAAAAAGAAGTGTAAAGGTAAAGGAAGAATCCAAGGGATTATCTTATGAAGATTATTTGCAGTTTCTTATTTATTTACAAAATGTAAAGCTGACGAATCTTAGAACCATGGATTTAATTCAGATGACCATGGAAGAAACCTACGATTCTTCCTTTTGCTTTCAAAAGTGTTACGCAAAAGGAGAATTAAAATTTAGCTATGAAATTCCCCTTTATACGAACCAGATAGTTATGCCTCATGTATTTACCGAAAAAAGAAAATTTCAGGAATAAGAACAGAAGGGTGGTGAAACCGTGTGCCTGTTTTGTAACTTTAATTATAATCGTTTGTTTTCAAAACCTTCCTCTCCTATAGTACGAAAGCCTTACTCTAGTAAGAAACGGGCACGCAGTTTTGCTACTCTTATAGGTTCTGTTTCCTTAGAGGCGGCAATTAGTATGACGATTTTTCTCTTCCTTGCGGTGTCCCTGATTAGTCTATTTTCAATTTATTCTGGTTATCAAAGGTTAAGTTATGAAAGTGATAGCCTATTGCGTGAATATGCCAGACAGGCTTATGGGATTGAGCGTTTGACAAAGGGAGAAGAAATTAAGGAGGATAGCAAAGAGGAGACTTGGCAGGAGTCAATAAAAAAATATGCCAAAGAGGAATTGGATCAAGAACTTTTTATGACCTTGCTTTTAGAAAGACTTCCTGAGGATTTTTTGAAGAAGGCTCAGGTGTCAAAGGAAGGGTCGGGAGTTTCTTGTGAGCTTAGTAAATCGGATCATGAACTTACCATGAATCTTTCCTACCAAGCCTATTTGCGGGGATTTGAGGAATTTGGATTTACCTTTCCTTTTTCAATACAAAAAAAGGTCCATCTCTATAATGGCTGCTCCATAAAAGAAAGTACTGAGACTTGTCAGATGGTTTACATCACAGAACACGGATCGGTGTACCATACCAATAAGAATTGCACCTATTTATCGAGAGATATTTTTCCGGTCCCCATAACCGGAATTAAAAATTTAAGTTATGGGGATGACAAGCCTTATGAACCATGTGAAAAATGTAAAAATAAAAGTGGAGATGGAAAAAATGTATATATCACAAGCTATGGCAGCAAATATCATAGGGACTTAAACTGTAATGAACTGACAAGGACCATTCTTGAGGTTCCCATTGATCAGGTAGGGGGACGATGTCTTTGCAGCAAATGTCAAAAGGAGTGGGAAGAAAATGATTGAACTTATAGGGGTGGTTTATTATCTGTTGAATACGATAAGTGATTGTAAGAGTCAAAGGATTGATGTGAGGTTATCTTATATCAGTGTGGGAGTGGTTGGAATGATTATGCTTTTTGGGGGTAAACTGTATTTGTGGCCACGTTTCTTATTGGTAGCTGGAGTGGCTCTCATTAGCTATAGAATTTCTAAGGCTTCTAAGGGTGCTCTGGGAGAAGGGGATGCTTATCTTTTGGCTTGGGTATTTTTATTTGTGCCGGGATTGAATGGCTTTGGGATTTTATTGTTTGGATTTTTCCTTTGCAGCTTAGTAGGCATGGGCATGTTAGTGATTCAAAGGAAAAGGAATAAAAGACTTCCCTTGGCACCATTTCTTTTCATTTCTTATGTATTTGCTTTGGGGGTGATTTTTTTATGAAGGACCATAGGGGAATGATGACTTTAGAAGTATGTATTCTTTTGCCGGGCCTGTTTATGATCATTCTTCTTTTATACCAGGCAGGGGTTTATCAGTATAATCAGCTTGCCTGTAAAAGTTGTGTGGAAAAATTTTTGACCACCAAAGATGAAATTAATAAGGAAGAGGAAGGGGACCTGGAAGAAAAAATCCTGGAGGTCACCTTGGGAGTGGATTGGGTTTCGGTAACCATAGAGGAGGATCTGGGCTTTTTTGAAAATAGTAAACTTAAGGTGTCCACGGAGGGGTGGGAGAAAGAGTACACCTATCATGAGAGAAGTCCCGTGGATGAATTGCAGTTTGAAAAGATCATTTTTGATGGGATGGGAGGCTTAGATGGAGATTAGGTATGAACGATGTGGAAATAAAAGCAGTTTTGTGATTAGTGAGGAAATAGGTGAGAAAAATTATCGGAGAAAAATTTTAAAATACAATAGGATTCCTTCTTTGGTCCCGGTAACTTTTTTTTATTTTCAAGATAAGATAGAATATCATTATGATATTACTGGCCTGGTTTCGATGAAATATTTTTTTTCTAAGGGAAGGATTGGATTTGAGGAATTAAAAATTTTTCATCAGCAGATGATCTGTATGACTAGGGAATTAAAAAGCTATTTATTGGACTTGAAGGAAATCCTTTTGGAAATGGATGTTATATTTTTAGATCCGGAATCGAAACGTCCTTATTTTTGCTATTTACCTGTCCTGGGGGAGTACTCCTTTTTTGATAGTCTTAAACATATCTATAAGGACCTAATGGGAATGGTTGATTATCAAGATGAGCGGGCGGTTTCCCTGCTGTATAAGCTAGAAGCTTTGGCGATGGAGGATCAATTTCATGAACAAAGGATATTAAAGGCCATTGTAGAAGCGGAAGAAAGGCAGAAAGAACGGGAAAAATTAAGGGAACTTAGGAAGGATGAAAAAAAGAGTCGCGAAGAGATTAGGGAAAAGGAAGAGGTGGAAGAAGCAAGAGAGAAGAAGGGGGTAGACCTAAAAAAGGTTCTTGAATTTCTTGTGCCGGAGTGGATGATTGATCTTTATAAGTCTAAAAAAAGGGATCCGGAAAAAGAGGGTTATCTTTATGATACCGCAAGTCCTCCCTTGGAATTAGTGAGAGAAGAAGGGTCTTTGAAAGATTTTGGGGTTAGTAATGAGTATGTCCCGCAAAAGACGGTTTTAATTAATCTTTCGGAGCGCCCCTTTCTTGTTCTGACAAATGATCAGGGGGAGGCTAAGGAACTTTTGGACTTTCCCTGTAACTTTGGTAGCGATGCCAGAGAAAATCAGTGGGTGATTGAAAGCAAGGGGGTTAGCAGGAAACACGGACAATTGATTTTAGAAAATGGAGATTTTTATTTCATTGATTTCAATTCGAAAAACGGAAGCAAGGTTGGAGGCAATAAAATTCCGCCTTTTACCAAGACCTTAATAAAAGAAAAAGACCAGATCAGTATTGGGGGAGTCAACTTTCTTGTTACTGGCAGAATGCTTGACAAACATGATGAAAAATTATAAACTTGTAACATTATGAAAGTGGGATAGTTTGACCTTAAAATCCCATTTGGTCAGAATACTGACAAGTTTAAGGAGGAATTGAAATGGCAGAAAAGAAACCATACTATATTACAACGGCCATTGCCTATGCATCAGGAAAACCTCATATTGGAAATACATACGAGATTGTGCTTGCGGATAGTATTGCCAGATTTAAAAGATTCGAAGGATATGATGTTCGCTTCCAAACAGGAACCGATGAGCATGGACAGAAGATTGAATTAAAGGCCCAGGAGAAAGGGATGACTCCGAAAGAACATGTAGATCAGGTTGCTGGAGAAATTAAGAGAATCTGGGATCTTATGAATACTTCTTATGATAAGTTCATTCGTACTACAGATGCAGATCATGAGAAGCAGGTTCAGAAAATCTTTAAGTATCTATATGATAAGGGAGATATTTATAAGAGTGAGTACAAAGGAATGTACTGTACTCCTTGTGAGTCTTTCTTTACTGAGAGCCAGTTGATAGATGGTAAGTGTCCAGATTGTGGACGCCCTGTAACTCCTGCCAAGGAAGAAGCTTATTTTTTTAAGATGAGTAAGTATTCGGATCGTTTGATTCAGTATATTGAAGAGCATCCGGAATTTATCCAGCCTAAGTCTCGTGAGAATGAGATGATGAATAATTTCTTAAAGAAGGGCTTACAGGATCTTTGTGTTTCAAGAACTTCCTTTCGCTGGGGAATCCCGGTAGATTTTGATCCAAATCATGTAGTATATGTTTGGATTGATGCCTTAACCAACTATATTACAGGACTTGGTTATGATTTAGATGGAAATCACGCAGAAACCTTTCATAAATATTGGCCAGCAGATCTTCATCTGATTGGTAAGGATATTCTAAGATTCCATACCATTTATTGGCCAATTATGTTAATGGCCTTAGATTTACCACTTCCAAAGAAGGTCTTTGGACATCCTTGGTTGTTACAGGGAGATGGCAAGATGAGTAAGTCAAAGGGTAATGTAATCTATGCAGATGACCTGGTTGATCTATTTGGTGTAGATGCGGTTCGATACTTCGTATTGCATGAGATGCCATATGAGAATGATGGTGTTATTACCTGGGAACTTTTGGTGGAGCGTATTAACTCAGACCTGGCAAATACCCTTGGAAACTTGGTACACCGTACCCTTTCTATGACCAACAAGTATTTTGGTGGAATTATTACCAATACTAAGGTTACTGAGTCGGTAGATGAGGAACTTAAGGCATATACCAAGGAAACAATAAAAAAGGCTTGTGAAGCGATGGATCGTCTTCATGTAGCAGATGCTTTAACTGAGATTTTCAATCTCTTTAAGCGCTGTAATAAATATATTGATGAGACTACACCTTGGATTTTAGGAAAGGATGAGTCTTCTCACCCAAGACTCAATACCGTAATGTACAACCTTTGCGATAGCATTATGGTAGGCGCTAGTCTTTTGAATTCTTTTATGCCGGAAACAGCAGCAAGTATTGCGAATCAGTTAGGTACACCTTTAAAGGACCTTTGTGATCTTGATATTAATCAGTTCCCAAGTGACCACAAGGTAGTAGAAAAACCTGAGATGTTATTTGCTCGTTTGGATTTAGATGAAGTTATGAAAAAAGTGGAAGAATTGTCATCGGCTGCAGAGGAGACAGAGGAATATCCAGAAGTTGAACCTAAGGCTGAAATCACCATTGATGATTTTGACAAGATTCAAATTCAGGTAGGTGAAGTCCTTGAATGCGAAAAGGTAAAGAAGGCCAAGAAGCTTCTTTGTTCTAAGATTCGTGTTGGTAAGGAAGTTCGTCAGATTGTATCTGGAATTGCTCTTTCTTATAAGCCAGAGGAAATGGTTGGTAAGAAGGTTGCCGTGATTACCAATCTTAAGCCAGCGAAAATCTGTGGAATTGATTCCCAGGGAATGATCCTGGCAGCAGGAGAAGATGCAGACCATCTTTCTGTTTTAACTCTGGACAAGGATATGTTACCAGGAACAGAGATTTGCTAGGAAACTGACGACAAAGCGGGAAAATAGGAATCAGACACAGGGGAGGGCATAAGATGATTTTCGACACACATGCACACTATCATGATGAACAATTTGATGAGGATCGTGAGAATCTTTTGGATTCCATGGAATCAAGAGGAATTGGTTATATTTTAAACCTAGGAACTGAAAAAAATTCAAACCGATTAACACTGGGAATGATCAAGCGATTTCCAAGGGTTTATGGTGCTTTAGGTTTTCATCCAACGGATCTTTCTGAGGCTAGCAAAGAAGATTTGGATTGGTTAAAGAAATATCTTATGACACCAAAGGTTGTAGCCGTTGGAGAGATTGGATTAGATTATTACTGGAACGAGAATGATGATGTAAAGAAAAAGCAGATGTGGTGGTTTGCAAACCAGATTGAGCTTGCCAAGGAGATGGAACTTCCTATTTGTGTTCACAGCAGGGATGCAGCGAAGGATACGTTAGATACCCTGGTAGATCATCATGCAGAAGAGTGTGGCGGTGTCATTCATTGCTTTTCTTATGGGGTAGATATGGCCAGAGAATTTTTAAATCGTGGCTTCTATCTTGGAATCGGTGGAGTTGTAACCTTTAAGAATTCGAAGCATATTAAGGAAGTGGTAGAGTACATGCCGATGGATCGTTTGGTAATTGAAACCGATGCTCCTTATATGACTCCTGAACCACATCGTGGAAAGAGGAATTCTTCGCTTTATCTTCCTTATGTGGTTACAGCTATTGCAGAAATCAAGGGAATGGATCCGAATGAAGTCATCCAAATTACCGAGAAAAATGCAAAAGAATTGTTTAAGCTTGCACAATAGGTGCTAAAAAGCGAAGGCTGCCGTCTTATGTGCCGGCAGCCTTCTGTGATAAAGGAAAGGATAGGATATGGCCTCTCTTGGAATACCATCAAATACCATTGAAGTATTACAAAAATATAATTTTAATTTTCAAAAAAAATTCGGACAGAATTTTTTAATTGAGCCTAGAGTTTTGGAACGAATTATTGGGGCGGCAGAAATTACCAAGGATGATATGGCCCTAGAAATCGGTCCGGGAATTGGAACTATGACTCAGTATCTTTGTGAGCAGGCAAGAAAGGTTGTGGCGGTAGAAATCGATCAGAACCTGATTCCTATTTTGGAAGATACTTTAAAGGAATATGATAATATTACGATTATCAATCAGGATATTTTGAAACTGGATCTTATGGAACTGGTGACAAGGGAAAATGAGGGAAAGCCGGTAAAGGTAGTGGCAAACCTGCCATACTATATTACCACTCCGATTGTTATGGGACTCTTGGAAAAACATGTACCCATTGCCTCCATTACCATTATGGTTCAAAAGGAAGTGGCAGATCGTATGCAGACGGGGCCAGGTTCCAAGGACTATGGTGCCCTATCTTTAGCGGTTCAGTATTATGCTAAGCCTGAGATTGTAGCCAATGTTCCACCAAACTGTTTTATTCCAAGACCTAAGGTAGGTTCAGCGGTAATCAGACTGAGCCTTTATGAAAAGCCTCCGGTGGAGGTGAAAGATGAATCCATGATGTTCCGTTTCATCAGGGCTTCTTTTAATCAAAGAAGAAAGACCCTACAAAATGGCATTTCCAATGATCCAACCCTGCCTTATGGTAAGGAGGATGTGAAAGAAGCTCTTCTTGCTATGGGTAAGTCTGAAACGGTTCGTGGAGAGACCTTTACCCTAGAGGATTTTGCAAGCTTTACCAATTTCTTATTAAAATAAATGGCATTGTAGATACTATCATGCTATGATGAAAAAGAAGGACAAAGAAGGATAATGATGGAAGAAGTAAGTGGAAGAGGGATGAGCCCAGAGAATATAAATTTTGACTCAGTGCCTTATATAAAAACCGAGGTGATGAAAGATTATGATCCTGAGGTTTATAAAAAAGCAGAAGAGGTGTTGCGGGCTGGAGGCCTAGTGGCTTTTCCTACCGAGACGGTGTATGGATTGGGGGGAGATGGATTAAATCCAAGTGCCTCCATGAAAATCTATGCGGCCAAGGGACGACCAAGTGATAATCCTTTGATTGTACATATAGGAAAGATTGAGCAGTTAAGGGACTTGGTGGCAGAGGTGCCGGAGAGTGCAAAAAAATTGATGGACAGGTTTTGGCCAGGACCGCTTACTATTATTTTTAAAAAGAGTCCACAGGTTCCTTATGAAACCACGGGAGGATTAGAAACGGTTGCCATTCGTATGCCAAGTCATCCAGTGGCTAACAAACTTCTTTCTGAGTCCTTAGTACCTGTGGCTGCTCCCAGTGCAAATCTTTCCGGAAGGCCAAGTCCAACCAGTCCCCATCATGTGATCGAGGATTTATCAGGAAGAATCGATTTAATCATTGACGGTGGAGATGTGGAGATTGGACTGGAGTCTACCATTGTGGATGTCACGGGAGAGTGCCCTATGATTCTTCGTCCGGGATTTATCACGGAAGAGATGTTAGAAGACCTCTTAGGGGAAATAAAGATTGATCCGGCTATTTTAAAAAAGCCACAAAAAGATTTTCATCCTAAGGCTCCTGGCATGAAATATAAGCACTATGCTCCTAAGGCGGACCTCACCTTGTTTTCAGGGGATAAGGATGAGGTGGTTTCTCATATTAACGCCCTAGTCAAGGAAGCAGAAGCCATGGGCAAGAAGGTAGGAATTCTTGCTACTAAGGAGACGGAAGGCCTTTATCAAAGTGGTGAAGTCTTATCTTTGGGAGAACGTGAAGATGAAAAAAGCATTTCTCATAACTTATACCGAATGCTTAGAAGGTGTGATGAGGATGGGTTAGATGTAGTATATGGTGAAGTCTTTTATCAGCATGATTTAGGACTTGCCATTATGAACCGGTTAAGTAAGGCGGCTGGTTATCAGATTATTGACTTAAAGAAGCCGGAATAAAAAGTAAAGAAGGATTGAGAATGCCAAAATATCAGCGTGTATTATTTGTCAGCGAATCAGGGAATAGTCGTGCCATGATCGCATCGGCAATCTTTAACAAAAAGGCTTACGGTAGCGGAATAAAAGCAGAAGCTAGAGGCACTGTGGTCCTATTTCCAGAGCCGGGGAATCCTAAAGCGGTGGCCATTGCCAAAAGTCATGGGATTGATCTGACAGGTTTTATGAGTAGTGCCCTAAAGGAAGATGAATTTGGGGATGATGTTTTAGTTCTTACCATGACAGAGCGAAGAAAGTTCACTATTTATGAGGACTATAAAAATGCGAAGAATGTGTATTCCATCCGGGAATTTGCAGATGTTATTGGGGAACCACAAGACCCTTATGGCGGTGACTTAACCGAGTATGGAGCATTTTACGAGGATATGGAAAAAACGATTGATGAGATCATTTCGAAAATAAACAAGAATGAGGAGGAGTAAGCTATGATAGCAATTGGTAGTGATCACGGGGGTTTTGCGTTAAAGCAGGAGGTTATGGCTCACCTAAAAGACAGAGGAATCGAGTTTAAGGATTACGGTACCTATGATGAAAAATCTTGCGATTATCCTGAATATGGCAAGAAGGTTGCCAATGCGGTAGTAAGTGGGGAAGCAGAAAAGGGTATTTTAATTTGCGGAACCGGAATCGGAATTTCTATTACAGCTAATAAGATTAAGGGAATTCGTTGTGCCCTTTGTGCAGATACCTTTAGTGCAGAAGCCACAAGACTTCATAATGATGCCAATGTGCTGGCTATGGGCGGACGTACCGTAGGTCCTGGCCTTGCCTTAAAGATTGTGGATACTTTCCTTGATACAGAATTTTCAGGAGAGGAACGTCATATTCGCCGTATTTCCATGATTGAAGAAGACTAATAAAGAGGGTGAATTCATGAGTGATCAGAGAAAAGATTATATTTCTTGGGATGAATATTTTATGGGAGTTGCCTACCTTTCTTCGCTTAGAAGCAAGGATCCGGCAACCCAGGTAGGAGCTTGCATTGTAAGTCCGGATCATAAGATCTTATCCATGGGTTATAATGGCTTACCGGTAGGCCTTTCCGATGAGGAGTATCCTTGGGGAAAGGAAGATCCAGATCCATTAAATAATAAGTATTTTTATAGTACTCATAGTGAGTTAAATGCGATTCTAAATTATCGAGGGGGAAGTCTTGAGGGCTGTAAGATTTATGTAACCCTTTTCCCTTGCAACGAGTGTGCCAAAGCAATCATTCAAAGTGGAATCAAAACCATTGTTTATGATAGTGACAAACATGCAGATGATCCTGCGGTAATGGCTTCTAAGCGGATGCTTAGATCGGCAGGAGTAAAAATTCAACCCTACCATCATTCCGGTAGAAAGATTGGGATTGAATTATAGTGAATGGAAAGGCTGGTCTAAGTGACCGGCTTTTTTTCTTGGATTCCTTGAATTTAAAGGGTAAATAGTATATACTAGAAAAATATGGTGGATTTTTTTACCTTTCGCAGGAAAAACCATTGATTCCTAGATTGAGCTTTGTCTTGGCTAGGAGCAAATCCCTAAGAATTAATAAGGAAATATCCCAATGGATA
Organism: Lachnospira sp. UBA3212; assembly: GCA_002363615.1. Lineage (GTDB taxonomy): Bacteria > Bacillota > Clostridia > Lachnospirales > Lachnospiraceae > UBA3212. The sequence continues at coordinate 75,526 of DEWK01000024.1, forward strand.
CAGGAGGATTTATGTCACAGTGTTTTTTAAAAATAAATAATTTAAAAGTTAATGTTGAAGATAAGGAGATTCTTCATGGTCTTGATTTAGAGATTAAGCCAGGAGAAACGCATGTCTTAATGGGACCAAACGGCGCTGGTAAGTCGACCCTTGGTCATGCCCTTATGGGAAATCCAAGGTATGAGGTTACTGGGGGAAGCATAGAATTTATGGGAATTGATTTATTAGAGGAGAATGTTACCGACCGAGCAAAGGCTGGAATTTTCCTTTCCTTCCAGAATCCCCTTGAGGTACCTGGAATCACCCTTTCTAATTTCATTCGTAATGCTATGGAGCAGAGGGGTGGTAAAAAGATTCGTTTGTGGGACTATCGTAAAGCTTTAAAGAAGCAGATGGCCCTGTTAAATATGGACGAGTCTTATGCAGATCGAGATTTGAATGTTGGTTTTTCAGGCGGTGAGAAGAAGAAGTCAGAAATCCTACAGCTTTTAATGTTAAATCCAAAGTTTGCCATCTTAGATGAGACAGACTCTGGACTTGATGTAGATGCGGTTCGTACCGTTTCTAAGGGTGTGGAGGAATTCCAGAAGAATGGTGAGGGAGCCTTACTGATTATCACGCACAGTACCAGGATTTTAGAGAGTCTTCACGTAGATTATACTCATGTTTTAGTGAATGGAAAGATTGTAGAAAGTGGAGATGCCAGTCTAGTGGATCAGATTAACGAAGAAGGATTTGAGAAGTATCTGACCCAAAACTAACAGGAGGATTACATGAAAGAGAAGACATATGTAGAAGACGTCAATCGAACGGTCTACGATGTGAAGGACTTGGAAACAGAAGATAAGTTCTTTAAGGTAGATTCTGGTTTGACTCCTGAAATTGTAGAACAGATTTCTAAGGAGAAGAATGATCCGGAATGGATGAAAGAATTTCGATTGAAATCATTAGATATTTATAACGAGATGGCCATGGTACCTTGGGGACCAGAAATAGAGGGTCTTAAGATGGATGACATCGTAACCTATGTACGTCCTAAAACAAAGATGACGGCAGATTGGAAAGATGTTCCGGAAGATATTAAAAAGACCTTTGAACGATTGGGAATTCCTCAGGCAGAGCGAGAGGCCTTGGCTGGAGTAGGAGCCCAGTATGATTCAGAACTTGTTTATCACAATGTAAAGGAAGAAGTAGCGGCCATGGGCGTGGTTTATACTGATTTGGAAAGCGCCATGCATGGACCATATGAGGAGATGATTCGAGATCATTTCATGAAGTTGGTTCCACCTACCGACCATAAGTTTGCAGCCCTTCACGGTGCAGTATGGTCAGGAGGTTCCTTTGTATATGTGCCCGCGGGCGTAACGGTGGAGATTCCGTTACAGTCATACTTTAGACTGAATGCACCGGGAGCTGGCCAGTTTGAGCACACCCTGATCATTGTGGATGAGGGAGCAGACCTTCACTTTATCGAGGGATGTTCTGCCCCTAAATATAATATTGCAAACCTTCATGCAGGATGCGTAGAATTATTTGTTGGAAAGAATGCAAGACTTCGTTACTCTACCATTGAGAACTGGTCTAAGAATATGTACAACTTAAATACCAAGCGTGCAAAGGTAGAAGAAGGTGGAAGAATGGAATGGGTATCAGGTTCCTTTGGATCCCATGTATCATATCTCTATCCTATGACAATCCTTCAGGGAGATAACTCGGTGATGGAATATACCGGAATCACCTTTGCCGGAGAGACTCAGAATCTAGATACCGGTATGAAGGTAGTGCAGAATGGTAAGAACACTTCTTCTGCAGTGAATAGTAAGTCTATTTCCAAAAGCGGCGGTATTTCTACCTTCCGTAGTGCCGTGGTGATTGGTAAGAATGCAGATGGAAGCAAGTCGTCTGTTTCTTGTTCTTCCTTGATGTTAGATCGTCAGTCCCGCTCAGATACTATTCCTGCCATTGAGGTGTATACGCAAAATGCAGATGTGGGCCATGAGGCTAAGATTGGAAAGATTTCCGATGAGGCGGTCTTTTATTTGATGAGTCGTGGAATTCCGGAAGAGGATGCGAAGGCCATGATTGTTAGCGGCTTTGCAGACAATGTTTCTAAGGAACTTCCACTGGAATATGCAGTAGAGATGAACAATCTGATCCGTCTGGAAATGGTTGGAAGTATCGGTTAAGGAGGAGAAGATGAGTACACAATTACGAGTGAATCCATTGCCATCTCCAACTTGGCGATGGTTAAAATTAAATGATGCGGTTACAGAGGTTGATTTCACAAAGTATGTAGCCCTTCAAACCACAGATGGACACCTAGAACTTTCTGAAAATCTTCATGAGCATACAAAACGATTAGAAGAATATGATGAATATGAGGACGGTTTAGGAGAAGTAACCAGGAAGATTTTGAAAGATGCGGAAGTTCTTCCGGATTGCTTTGAATTAGAAAAAGCCCATCAGGCAGAAGCAAAATTTCAGATGACTTTTCAGGGAGAGAATAGCTTATTAACAGAGGAGTTGGATTTCCTGGTGAAGGAAGACTCGGATTTAACCATTTACATGGATTTTGCTTCCAAGGGAAAGGGACAGGCTCTTCTTTCTACTAAAATCAAGGTGGAAAAGAATGCCAGGGTTCGTCTGGTTCAGATCCATCGTATTGGAGAAGATTTCCAGTTCTTCAACAATGTTTCAACCAGGGTGGAAGATTTTGGTAATTTTGAGTTGATCCATATTTTCCTTACAGGAAATAAGGTATATATAGGTGCCTGTACCGAATTATTTGGGAAGGAATCTAATTTGAAGATTGATACCGGTTATCAGGTAAAGGGAAGTGATCTTTTAGATATTAATTACGTGGCAAGACATAAGGGTTATAAGACCAATTCTGAGATTACGGTAAATGGTGTCTTAAAAGACCAGGCCAAGAAGACCTTCCGTGGAACCATTGATTTTATCTATGGTTCAGATAAGGCGATTGGTAACGAGGTGGAAGATGTGCTTTTATTAGACCAGGGAGTTACCAATAAGACCGTTCCGGTGATTCTATGTGAAGAAGAGGATGTCCAAGGAAATCACGGGGCAACCATTGGAAGAATTGGAGAAGACCTGATTTATTATCTTTCCTCTCGAGGAATGAAAGAAGAAGAGATTTACAAGATGATGGCCCAGGGACGTTTGATGACTACGATTCATTTGATTGAAAATGAAGAAATCCGTAAGGAGTTAACAGAACTTGTACTGGGAAAAGAAGAGGAATTAGTTCCTTAAGAAAAGAGGATTTTACAGATGACAGAAACAAAGAAGAAATACAAAACATTTGATAGCAAGGAAGTTCGTAAGGATTTTGCATTGTTTAATCAAAGCAATCTGGCGTATCTAGATAATGCGGCAACCACCCAAAGACCGAACCAGGTTCTAGAGGCGGAGATGAACTTTTATCAAAGGAAAAATGCCAATCCATTTCGTGGAATTTATGATTTAAGCGTAGAAGCTACCGATGCCTATGAGGAAGCAAGGAAAAAGGTAGCAAATTTGATTCATGCCAAAGAAGCAGAAGAAATTGTGTTTACCAGAAATGCCAGCGAGAGTTTAAATCTGGTGGCCTATTCCTTAGGGGAACTGGTTTTAAAGGAAGGGGATGAGATTCTTGTGGGAATCACGGAACATCATTCCAATATGCTTCCTTGGAGACAGGCAGCAAAGAGAAAGGGTGCTAAGGTCAATTATCTTTATACCGATGAAAAGGGAGAAATTACGGAAGAGGCTTTTACAAAAGCCTTAAGTCAGCGGACTAAGATTGTTGCTTTAACTCAGGTTTCTAATGTTTTTGGTCGCTTAAATGACCTAAAAACATTTGCAGAGATTGCCCATCAAAGGGGGATTTACTTTGTGGCGGATGGAGCACAAAGTATTCCGCATAGAATGGTGGATGTCAGTGATTTAGGAGTAGACTTTCTGGCATTTTCAGGTCATAAGATGCTTGCATCCATGGGAATCGGTGTCCTTTATGGAAAGAAGGAATTACTAGAGGCTATGCCTCCATTTTTAACCGGTGGCGAGATGATTGAGACGGTTAGTCTTGAAAAAATCACTTATGCTCCAGTACCTCATAAGTTTGAGGCAGGCACCGTAAATACAGGTGGAGCGGTTAGTTTGTCTGCTGCCATTGACTACTTGAACCAATATGGAATGGAAAACCTGGCTAGGGTAGAAGAAGAGTTAACGGTGTATGCTTATGAAAAAATGGAGAGGATTCCGGGAATCCGTATTTTAGGATCGGACGATCCAAGAGATCATCATGGAATCTTAACCTTTCAGCTAGAGGGAGTGCATCCACATGATATTGCCTATATCTTAAATCAGGATGGAGTAGCGGTTCGAGCAGGTCATCACTGTGCACAGCCACTTTTAAAATATTTAAAGACCCCGTCAACCACCCGGGCAAGTCTTTATTTTTATAATACCAAAGACGAGGTGGATCGCTTGATTGACGGCCTTTCTAAGATAAGAAGAGAGATGGGCTATCTAGATTAATTTTCTTAAGAAAGTAGGAGAAAAGAATGGAAAGCAGAACATTTTATAATGAAATCCTGACAGATCACAACCTTCATCCTAGTCATAAGGCAAGGATTGAGGGAACCAATATGACCTTAGAAGGTGTGAACCCAAGTTGTGGTGACGACATTATCTTAGAGTTAAGAGTCAATGAGGATAGGATCATTGAAGATGGAGGATTTGTTGGGGATGGATGTGCGATTTCCCAGGCTTCTGCGGATATGATGTTAGATTTGATCATTGGAAAAAATGTGGAAGAGGCCAAGCGTCTTTCTGATATTTTCCTTCGAATGATTAAGGGGAGTGCCAGTGAAGAGGAGATAGAGGAGCTGGAAGAAGCATCTTGTCTTAGGGATATTTCTCATATGCCATCGCGAGTAAAGTGTGCCGTTTTAGGCTGGCATACCATGGAGGAACTGGTAGATCACGAGGAAGATGAGGACTAATTCATGAAAAGATTTTTAATTAAAGCATTGGTTTTAATTATGTCATTCCTCTTAGTACTTGGAATTTATGGATACTTTGTCTATCGAGATAATCGGGAGGTTTCTATTACGGAAAGCGTAAACTTGATGGGTTCTGCTACGCTTCCGGTTTTGTATGAGAAACTAAATGAAACAAATATTAATGAGGTCCACGGATATACCACCGAGATGGATCCTAGTTATTTTCGACGGTCGGTTTTGCCGGTAGGTGATGATGGACAGATTTCTCTTATGATTGATCCATATAGTGCCAATGTAATTTCTATGAATTTTACGGTTTCAGATTATGAAAACCATTCTCAGGTAATTGCAAGCTCCGTCTCAAACTGGGATCTGAAAGATGGAAAGATTCTCGTGGATCTTTCTATTTCCGGATTAAAAACCGGCAAAGAATATTACATGGACCTGTTAGTAACCACAGAGACTCATCCGGAGATTCACTATTATTTTGCCATTCAGTGCCTTTCTCATGGAATTGTAAATGACAATCTCCCAAAAATTTTGGACTTTGTCCAGGAATATAGTCAGGCTACCTTAGATTATAATAAGGCAGTGGACTTTGTGATTCCTTACATTGAGCCATCGGAAAGTAATGCCAACGACAATTTGGGAAAGGTAGATATTACCTCTTCCCTTCGTCAGTTGACTTACCAGAATCTGGAGGTAAAACAGGAGACCCAGACAAAGATTTATTGTACCCAAGTGACAGAGATAGAGTCCGAGTTTGTTCTTTGTTATCAAATCAAGGCGGATAACGAAGATGGAATAGAAGAGCACTATGAAATTAAAGAGGTCTATCGAGTGGCTTATTACAATGGGAATATTTATCTGGTAGCTTATGACAGAAGTATGGATCAGGTGTATGACCCGGCTTCCGCCAATCAGGGAACCAAACGATTAAACCTGGGAATTTTAAGTTCTCGTCAGGTTCAATTCGAAACCAGTGAGAACTATTCTAAGATTGCCTTTGTGAATGCAGGAGACCTGTATGTGATGGATACCAAGGACAATGTAAATACCAAGATTTTTACCTTTGATCATGCCGATGGAAATGATGCCAGAAATACCTTTGACGAACATGGCTATGAGGTTATTTCCTTAGAAAATGATGGAAGCATGGATTTTATGGTGTATGGTTATATGAATCGTGGGGAACATGAGGGACAGTCTGGAGCCGCCTTATACCACTATGATGCAGAGAAGATGATTGTAGAGGAACGGGTATTTTTACCTTCAGATGAACCTTATGAGGTTTTAAAAGAAAGTGTTACATCCCTTTCTTATCTGTCAGACGAGGACATGTTCTATCTGAAAATGAAGGATTCCGTTTATTCCGTAGACTTAGGAGACCAGTCTTATGTGGAAGTTGTGGGGAACCTGGATCAGGAGCAATTTGCAACTTCTAAGGATGGACGGTATCTGGCATGGGTAGAAACCACGGATGGATTAGACCGGATTCGAATCCTTGACTTGGAGTCTGGCATCGAAAAAAATATTCAAGGTCAAAAGAACAGAGTCTTGGTGCCACTGGGATTTGTAGATAATGATCTTTGTTACGGGGTGGCTGCTTCAAAAAATGTCTACCCGGATCGCTATGGGGATGAGACCTATTTATTTGGATATGTTCGAATTGTAGATAAGAATCAAGAGGTCTTAAAGACCTATAAGAAAAAGGGCTACTATTTAACGGATGTAAAGGTTAACAAGGCTATGGTTTCATTTTCCGTTGTTCAAAAGAATTCTGAGGAAGAAACCGGCTATCAAGTGGTTTCTGAAGATCAGATTTTAAATAACACTGCCGACGCTACTGAGGCGGTAAATATTAGTACAATCGTAACGGAATTCAAGCAAACACAGGTAGTGATTAACTATGCTTCCAATGTGATCAGTAGTGAGGATACCAAACTTACTTATCCTAAGGAAATTCAAACCGATGGAAAAAACAAGATTGACATTTATATGGAGGATGCACAGGACGACTACTATTATGTTTACTATGGCGGCTGTATCATTGGGGTTTACGCCAGCCAGGCCCAGGCTAGAATTCTAGCTGAGGAAAATAGAGGCTTTGTGGTAGATGGAATGGGAAGGACCATCTATCAATATGAAGAAGTCTTTGGTTAGGAAAGAGGTGTATGAATGAAATTTATTCATGTTGCGGACTTACATTTGGGAATGCACCCAGATGCCAATAAGCCATGGGGAAAGAACCGGGATCAGGAACTATGGGATACCTTTGAACGGTTAATAGAAAAAACAGAAGAAGAAAAGGCAGATCTTTTGCTGATTGCGGGAGATTTATTTCACAGACAGCCTATGATATCGGAACTGAGACAGGTGGATTATTTGTTTCAAAAATTGTCTAGGACCAAGGTAGTTTTGATTGCCGGAAATCATGATCCCTTAACCAAGGATTCGGCATATAGGTCATTTGCCTGGTCAGACCATGTGTTCTTTATTGGAAGCGACAAGGTTATCCCTGTAAAGGTGGGAGATGTTTGGGTCTATGGATTTAGTTATTACGATAGTACAAATCCAAATCCGGTATATGATACCATTGAGATTCAAGATCCTAGTGCCATTAATATTCTTTTGGGACATGGAGGAGATGTCAATCATTGTCCATTTCAGCCGGAAGAATTGGCCAAACTTGGATTTTCTTACCTTGCCTTTGGTCATATTCATAAGCCGGATCTTTCCAGTACGGTTCCTTATGGAATGCCGGGTTCCTTGGAGCCTTTAGATATTACAGAAACCGGTCTCCATGGTTATATTCAAGGGGAAATATCAGAGGAAGGAATTTGTACCTATTCCTTCCAGGCATTTTCAAAGAGATCGTATTTTGAGGAAGAAATTCTATGTGAACCGTATGATACGGAGCTTTCCATTAGGGATAAAATTCTGGATTTAATTTCCATGGAAGGTATAGAAAATATTTATAAAATTCATCTGAAAGGCCACCGGGATGTGGATTTGGAGTTTGATATTGACAAACTTCAGTCCCTTGGAAATATTCTTCTGGTGGATGAAACCCTTTTGGATTATGATTTTGAGGCACTTTACCAGATGAATCAGGATAATCTTTTAGGTTTGTTTATTCGTGACTTAAAGGATAAGGAAGATGAGCTTTCAAAACAGGCACTCTACCTAGGAACACGAGCACTATTAACTGCAATGGAGGGAAGAGAAGGATGATAATAAAAAGAATTCATTTGCTTAGTTTTGGTAAGTTTGTGGATCAGGAATATGATTTGGCCCCTGGATTAAATCTGATATTTGGGGAAAATGAGGCGGGGAAGTCTACCATTCACACTTTTATTCGGGGAATGCTTTTTGGAATCGAAAAGCAGCGTGGCAGAGGTGCTTCCAAGGATACCTATTCCAAGTATGAGCCTTGGGAAAATCCCGGAAGATATGAAGGTGTTATGGAGGTAGAAACCGAACGGGATACCTACCTGATTGAACGAAATTTTCAAAAGGACCACAAGAGTTTTCGGGTCACCGCCCAGTCGGATGGCCATGAACTTTCTCAGGAGGAATGTGGCAGATTCTTAGACGGATTAGATGAGGCTGCTTACTATAATACCATTAGTATCGGCCAGCTAGAGAGCGAAACGGATAGCCAGTTGGCATCCCTGTTAAAAAACTATGCGGCTAACCTAAGTTCCACCAAGAATATGGAATTAGATATGACATCGGCCTTAGAGGATTTGGGGAAGCAGAAACGGGTTTTAACCAGACAGTACAAGGATTATAACCGACAGGAACTTTATTCAGAACAAAGTGAGTTAAATAAGCAATTAAATCTGGTAGCCCAGGACCAGAAGGAAATCACCAAACAACAGGAAGAACTTTATCAGCAGAAAAAGAGAGAAGAAAAAAAACTAGAAGAACTTCGTCAGATGGAAATTAATCAGAAGCAGGAAGAAGCCAAGGCCCTTACCATGATCGAGAATTTTAAGGAGAAAAACACCAGCTCCAGAAAGAATCTGGGAAAGGTAAAACTAGCTTTATCCAGGGAGCAGGAAAAACTTACCCCTCTGTTAAATGAAATGTCTAGACGAAAGGTTACAAGCCTAGAAGATGTGGACCGCTTAGAAGAGGAAGAGAGTTTAATGAATGTGGTGAATTGGCCACTATTTGGCCTAACCATTGTCTCTGTGGTTATCTTTATTCTATCCTTCTTTTTGGGAAAGAATACCCCACCCATTGTCCAGGCTGGATTAGTTCTTTTATGTATTATTTTCCTAACCCTTTTCTTACTTTTTCTATCAAGGAAAAAATCTCAAAAGGACCAAAACCTTCGTATGTTGGCGGATCTTAGAGAGACTGTAAAAGACGTAGAGAAGACAGAAAAGCGTGTGGCAGAAGGAGAGCGTAGACTTGCAGAAACCCAAGATGCCATTAAGGAAAATGACAGGGGAATTGAAAAATTAAAGGCTAAGTTAGAAAATCAGGTAGACTATCAGTCTAAGATTCAAGAGGTTCATGAGAGGATTCAGGCCAAGGATTCAAACAATCAGGAACTGGTTTGGAAGGCAAATAAAACCAGGGAACAAGAAGGGGAAATTCAGGCCAGACAGGATGAAATTCAGGATCTTTTGAAAAAAATAGAGAATGCGGATCTTTTAAAGGATGCCTACGACCTTGCTATGAACAAGATTACAGAACTTTCCTCTGAAATTCGTGGAAATTTTGGTCGCCTTTTAAATGATCAGGCATCAAAATACCTAAAGGCAATCACCAATGGAAAGTATGAAAGACTGATTATTGAAGAGGACCTGGAATTGTGGGTTCTTCATAGGGACCGAAAAATCCCGGTATATCAGCTGTCAAAAGGAACCATTGAGCAGATTTACCTTGCCCTGCGTTTAGCAAGTGCAAAGATGGTTTTTGAGGATCCTAAGCCGATTCTTTTAGATGATACGTTTATGTCTTATGATAACAAGCGAATGATTACTACCCTACAGTTTTTAAATAGACTTGGGGTTCAGGTTTTAATCTTTACCTGTCATAGTAGGGAAAAACTTGTTTTAGACAAGATGCAGCTACCATATCATTACATCAATTTAAGTGAATAAAAAAAATAGAAAGAGATCACCCAAAAGGCGATCTCTTTTCGTATAAAACATTAAGGAACCTACGTGGTCCAAAAAAACTAGATGTCAAATTTAAGCCTGAGGATGGTTCTCCTTGTATTCCTCAATTCGATGGTTGATACGATCGATTGGATCAAGAAGGGAACTCATAGATGCATCATGATTTAAAGTTTCAATAACAAGAGCTAAATACTTATTCATGTCTACATTTAAATAATACTCACGATCTAACAACTCAGGTGGCTGATAGATTGAATTAGTGGTCAGAACCTTGGTAAAGATTCCTTCCTTATAAGCCTGATCAAACTTCTCCATACCATTGGTAAAAAGACCAAAGGTAGCAGCCATATAAACTCGTCTTGCATGACGAGCCTTTAACTGCTTAGCAACATCAAGCATAGAATCACCGGAAGAAATCATATCATCTAAGATAAACACATCCTTGCCTTCTACAGAAGAACCAAGGAAATCGTGGGCTACGATAGGGTTTCTACCGTCAACAACCTTAGAATAATCTCTTCTCTTGTAGAACATACCTACATCGGTACCAATTACGTTAGCAAAATAAATGGAACGATTCATAGCACCTTCATCCGGTGAAATAACCATCATATGATCAGCGTCCAAAATCAAATCATCCTCTGACATAAGCAGAGCCTTGATAAACTGATAGGTCGGACGGATGGATTCAAATCCCTTAAGAGGAATGGCGTTCTGAACGGAAGCATTGTGAACATCTAAGGTAATAATATTCTCAACACCCATGCGTTCTAATTCCTGAAGAGCAATGGCACAGTCTAAGGATTCTCTGGTAGATCTCTTATCCTGTCTACTCTCATAAAGGAAAGGAAGAATAACGTTGATTCTTCTTGCTTTTCCGCTGACAGCGGCAATCACTCTCTTTAAATCTTGAAAATGATCATCTGGTGACATATGGTTGTCACGTCCGCAAACAGTATAAGTCAGACTATGATTGGTAATGTCGCAGATGATATAAAGATCATCGCCTCGTACGGACTGGTTAATAATGGCCTTAGCCTCACCAGAACCAAAACGAATATTCTTAGAATCCACGAGATAACTTTCTCTGTTATAATCAGCAAAAGCAAAATTCTTCTTTAAATCATCGTTCAGATTTCTTCTCCAGTTCACGATGTAGTCATTAATGGTCTCAGCCATCTTCTCACATCCGCGAAGTGGAATGATTCCAAGCTTACCGGCTGGGACGGTACGTAGCATACTTTCGTAGTCTAACATGTTTTTCCTCCATAAAATGAAACTGTTAAATATTGTATTCTTTAAAGCGATTATATACGTGTCAAATTTGATTGTCAAATGTTAATCCATATGCTTCATTCGATTATCATTCCCGATTACCTTAGTAAAAGAGTAGTAACCGGTTAATCTTGAAAAGATACGATCGGTATAAATCTTTTTTAACTGATTAGGGGAGAGGTTGGTAGAAAGAATCGTTGATTTCTTTCGGTTAATTCTCTTATCCAAACAATCAAAAAGAGCAGATACCGACATGGCATTAGGAAATTCCGAGCCAAGGTCATCTAAAATCAAAAGATCACAATGATAAATCAAATGACTTAATTTCTTTTTTCCTGGGTCTAATTCACCCTTTGAAAAACTCAATTCAATTAAAAGTTCGCACATATCCTTAGCGGATAGGTAAAGAACGGAATAACCTAAATCCAGCATCTCTTTGGCGATACAGTGGGTTAAAAAGGTTTTACCAACCCCGGTATTTCCATAAAAGAGAAGGTTGCGAAAGGTCTGGTCAAACTCTTTCATATAGGTTTGACAGTAGTTTAGGGTAGCTTCCATTAGTTGTCTTTGCGTCTGGTTATTAAACTCAGCCAAAGGCAGGTGGTCATCATAGTAATCAAGGCGGAAGTTAGAAAAGTTATGTTCCTTTACCAGCTCCTTGATATTAGATTCTGCCGACAGGCGGTCAATCATTGCCTGGTGGAAGCAGTGACAAAACTCCCCATCACTGGTATAACCAGTGTCTTTGCAATCTGGGCAAATGTAGTGTCTTTCAAAATCGGATTCAGTAATGTGATAGGCCTCCATAAGGCGCTGTTTCTTTTCTTTCAGGAGCTGATAATCCTTTTGGTATTGAGCCACCTCTTTACTATGATGAAGGAGGGTAGCCCTGGTTTCATTGACTCTACAAGTAGTAATCTGATCTTGTACTTCCTTTAAATCCGGATGTTCCTGATAGATCTTAGCGATGCGATTTTGACGTTCAAATTCGCCATTGGCCTGACGCTCGTCATAGATTCGCATGATGCTGTTATATTCTGACTGACTGATTGCCATGATCCTACTCCTTATTTGCGGTTCGCAAGTAATTTCTTTTCTAGTTCATCCATATCCTGTTCTCTTTGATCAAAATTAGCAAAAGCATTTGGCTTAATATTAATCACAGAAGAGGTCTGGGTGACTTTCTTGCTGACATTCTTAGCATGTTCGGCATCTAATTTTTTAATGTCTTCTAAGTTTGCAACACCCAGTTTTTTCCAGCGATTTAAGATGCTATCTGCATACTTGAAACTTGGTTTACTAATGGCTTGAATGGTCTTATTACAAGCTTCAATAATAATATTCATAGGGAAACAATAATCAGAGGTCCAGCGCTTAATATACTCTTCCTCTTCAGTCGCAGGATTTCGGTTGTTGATTCCCAAAGCCTTCATAATAGGATAAATATTTTTATTAAAAAGTCTGTTTTCCTCTACTTTATGTTTTGCTTCTTCCTCGGTTTTGATGCCGTCTTTAGCCCAAGCAAGGGCAACCGATTTAATGTAATTAATATTAGAATGAGAGTTTTCTAAACAATAATCAATTAAATAAGTAATTAAATCCTCATCAAAGCCAAGCTGATCATAAAAGTAAAGAAGCCAAGCGGTATCTGTGCTGGTAAGGTTTCTTTCCAGCATAGTTTCTGCCACATAGAGAATAGTTTTTACGGTTTTCTCCTCGTAAAGTCTAGAATTATCATCTAGACTATAAGATGGTCTTTCAGGGGCAGGAATCTGCTTGTCTACCTTAATATCAATCCTTGTATTTTCAGGCTCTTCTACCTGAATAGAAGATAAGTTATCTGCAGCCCTTCTTTCTTTCGAAAGAACATTCTTAACGTTCTTTACTGTTTTAGTAAGGTCTGTGGTGTCCACAGGCTTTTTATAAGATGGATTAGGCTTACAAGTCTGAAGTTCAATAGAAACGATCTCGTTGTTTTCGTTTACCTCAAGATGGAGAAGATTTCGATTTTGCCAGTATCGCATACCCCGAATCAGATCTCCCTCATTGCAGATAAAGGTATCTGCGAGAGCTTCCATAGAAAGCTCCAGATCTGTATAGGACTGTCTTACTAAGTATAAGTATAATTTCACGTAGTTGCCAGGAGCTTCTGGCATATATTGATCAATAAAACAGTTGGAAATCATCGTGAAGTCGTCTCGATGCTTTGCTTTTAAAATAATGCTACTCATGTTGTTAATCCCTCTCATCAAGTACTGCGCGGTTCATCACTACGCAAGCGTCATTATAACACAAAAAATGAGAATTGCAAAATGGGAAAAGCCCCGTCAGCACGGGTTTGGCAAATGTTTTTTTTGAGTGGAAAATGTGTAAAAAGTGGAAATGTTTTTAAACGCCCTGAAAATAGGAGATTATCTTCTGACTTTATTTTTGAAAAAACAGTGGATAAAGTCCAAAAAAATCCACACGAAAAAACGATTTTCAACGTCTTACGTGTGGATTGCGTGGAAAAAACTTATTTGGTCAGGTCATTTGCAATATTTACAACGTCTCCCGCACCCATAGTTATCAACAAATCACCTTCGGAACAATTTTTTTTGAAAAAATTTTCAATTTCTTCGAAAGTGGCAAAATGGTAACTTTCTACTCCCAGCTTTTTAATCGCATCAGCAATTTGCGCGGAACTTACACCTAGGGTATCCGTCTCTCTAGCTGCATATATATCGGCAAGGACAACGGCATCAGCCTTAGATAGGGACTGGACAAATCCATCAAAAAGGGCCTTGGTTCTGGTATAGGTATGTGGCTGGAAAACAACCCAAAGTTTCTTGTGCGGATATTGCTTTGCCGCGTGAAGAGTTGCCTGGATTTCATCTGGGTGATGAGCATAATCATCCACGACAGTTACTCCGTGAAAGGAACCTCGCACCTGGAAACGACGATCGGTTCCGGTATAGGCAGAAAATCCAGCTTGGATATGGTCTAAGGAAATGCCTAGGTCCAAACAGGTTGCAATGGCTGCAAGGGCATTGGAGACATTGTGTTCGCCAGGAACATGTAACCCAATATTAGCAAGCTTTTCTTCCTTATGATAGAGATCAAAGCTACCACATGCTCTTTCATCATAAGAAATATGATGAGCACTATAATCATAATCGGTAGAGTTTAAACCATAGGTTAAAACCTTACACTTACAATCTTCTATAATATAGGAAAGATTTTCTATGCTACCATTAATAACAAGGCAACCATGTTCCGGTAAAAGATTGGCAAAAACCTTGAAACTATGTCGGATATCATCGATGTCCTTAAAGAAATCCAAGTGGTCTTCCTTAATATTTAAAATGATTCCATGGGTAGGGAAGAAGGAAAGGAAGCTGTTGGTGTATTCGCAAGCCTCGGTAATCATGGTTGAGGACTGACCTACACGGAGGTTTCCTCCAATACGGTTTAACATACCACCTACTAAGATGGTAGGATCCGCCTGGTCTTCCAACAAAATCTCAGAAATCATAGAAGTAGTAGTAGTTTTACCATGAGTTCCGGAAACCGCAATGGCTGTCTTATATTCCTTCATTAATTCTCCTAAAAACTGAGCGCGGGTTAATTTAGGAATGGAAAGACGGTCAGCGGCAAGAAGTTCTGGGTTATCTGCCTTTACGGCAGCAGTATAAACCAAAACATCCGTATCAGAAGCAATATTCTTCTCATCCTGGCCAATAAATACCCTGGCACCTAATGATTCTAAGTGTTTGGTGACGGCAGACTCTTTATTATCGGAACCGCTTACTGTTACTCCCTTAGACAAAAGGATTTCAGCAAGCCCACTCATACTGATTCCGCCGATTCCTGTAAAATGAACCTTTGGAGCTTCTTTTCCATGTTCTTTAAAATTAAAATCAAACTGATACATACTTATCCTCGATTTCTATCACATATTTACAAAAATGTATTCTGACCTATTTTACACTCTTCCGATTCAAAAATCAATTCTTAGTGGCAAATGCCCTTGTAAATTCTTGAAAGGAATATAGTTGGAGGTGAATATATGTGAAAGTGACGAAAAAACTTTCACAAAAAAGGAAAATCACTACAAAATGACAAAATAATATGCTATAATATCTGTATCTTATAAGACAGCGGGGTGATAACTTGATTAAAAAGGAAATGATCGCGATGTTATTAGCAGGTGGTCAGGGAAGTCGTTTGGGAGTCTTAACTGACAAGGTTGCAAAACCTGCAGTAACATTCGGAGGAAAGTATAGAATTATTGACTTTCCTTTAAGCAATTGTATTAATTCGGGCGTCGACACGGTTGGTGTATTAACACAGTATCAGCCGTTGCGATTGAATACGCATATTGGAATCGGTATTCCATGGGATCTGGACCGCAATATTGGGGGAGTAACAGTACTGCCACCTTATGAAAAACATGAAGGTAGTGAGTGGTATACAGGTACTGCGAATGCGATTTACCAGAATCTTGAGTATATGGAGACCTATAATCCAGAGTATGTGCTGATTCTTTCCGGAGATCATATCTATAAGATGGACTATGAACTCATGCTCGATTATCACAAAGCAAACCATGCAGATGTAACCATCGCAGCTATGCCGGTTCCAATGGAAGAGGCAAGCAGATTCGGAATCATTGTTACGGATGATGAGAATAGGATGATAGCATTTGAAGAAAAGCCGGAACATCCTAGAAGTAATCTTGCTTCAATGGGTATTTACATTTTTAATTTCAAGGCTTTAAAGGAAGCACTACTTGCCCTGAAAGATCAGAGCAACTGTGACTTCGGAAAACATGTCATTCCTTATTGTTTCGATAAGGATGAGCGTATCTTTGCATATGAGTATAATGGATATTGGAAGGATGTAGGAACCTTAGGCTCTTATTGGGAGGCTAATATGGAACTGATTGATATCATTCCTGTATTCAATTTATATGAAGAATTCTGGAGAATCTATACGAAGAGTGAGATACTACCACCTCAGTATTTATCAGCGGATTCGAAAGTGGAACGATGCATTATTGGAGAAGGTACAGCGATTTATGGAGAGGTGAAAAGTTCTGTGATCGGTACGGGTGTAGTCATTGAGAAGGGAGCCTATGTTGAGGATTCCATTATCATGTCAGGTACCGTGATCAAGGCTGGCACGCATGTTTACAAATCTATTATTGCGGAGAACGTCGTAATCGGCGAGAATTGCAACATCGGAATTGGAGAAGAGGCTGAAAGTAAGTTGAATGCAAAGATATATGCATTTGGCTTGGCAGTCATTGGTGAGGATTCGATAATCCCCGATGGTGTTACAATTGGAAAAAACACAGTAATAACAGGTGAGACTACATTAAAGGATTATGTAGATCGTAAACTTGCCTCCGGTGGGTATATCAGGAAGGCAGGTGAGATGTAATGAGAGCAGTAGGTTTAATATTAGCAGGCGGTAATAGTAACCGTATGAAGGAGCTTTCCTACAAACGTGCCATTGCAGCTATGCCTGTGGCAGGCAGTTACAGAGCAATTGATTTTTCTCTTAGTAACATGTCTAATTCTCATATACAGAACGTCGCAGTTCTTACCCAGTACAATGCATTGTCCTTGAATGAACACTTAAGTTCATCCAAGTGGTGGGATTTTGGTAGAAAACAAGGAGGTATGTTTGTTTTTACTCCTTCTATTACTGCCGATAATGGGTTCTGGTATCGTGGAACAGCTGATGCCATTCACCAGAACATTAGCTTTTTAAAGAATAGTCACGAACCATATGTAGTAATTGCATCCGGTGATGGCATCTACAAATTAGATTACAATAAGGTATTAGAATACCATATTGAGAAAAAAGCGGATGTTACCGTGGTTTGTACACACGGCAGAGAAGGGGAAGATCTGAGTCGATTTGGTCTGGTTAAAACAGACGGGGATAACCGTATTACTGACTTTGAGGAGAAGCCGGTAGAGGTCACCTCGCATCTTATATCAACTGGTATCTATGTCATTCGTAGAAGACAGTTGATTGAGTTGATTGAACGTTGTACAGAAGAAGAACGATATGATTTTGTTTCGGACATCTTAGTACGTTATAAGAATATAAAACGTATTTATGCGTATGAGATGGAGGGCTATTGGAGTAACATTTCTACCGTAGATTCTTATTTCCAAACAAATATGGACTTTTTAAATCCAGAAGTTCAGGATTATTTCTTTAGACAGTATCCGGATGTATATTCAAAGGTAGATGATTTACCACCTGCCAAGTACAATAAAGGTTCTCAGGTAAGGAATTCCCTGATTTCCAGCGGATGTATTGTGAATGGTAGTGTTGAAGATTCTGTTGTATTTAAGAAAGCATATATCGGTAATAATTGCGTGATTCGTAATTCAATCATTTTGAATAACGTTTATATAGGAGATAATTGCCGTATTGAGAACTGCATCGTAGAAAGTAGAGGTACGATTAAGTCTAATTCTACATATATCGGAGAGAATGGACAGACTAGAATCGTTTTAGAAGAAGGCGAACGATATATGATGTAAGATCATAATCGAAATAGAGACATGGAGGGTTCTAAAATGGAAGTAACAGATGTTAGAGTTAGAAAGGTGAAGACCGAAGGTAAGATGAAAGCAATTGTATCCCTTACTTTCGATAACGAATTTGCAGTACATGATATCAAAGTCATTGAAGGCGAAAAAGGGTTGTTTATTGCTATGCCAAGTAGAAAGGCAGCAGATGGCGAATTTAGAGATATCGTGCATCCAATCAATTCGGAAACAAGAAAAAGATTGCAGGATATTATTCTTCAAAAGTTTGAAGAAACAGAAGATCCTGAAGACGCAGAAGCCTAGAGGCTTATAAATTGCAAGCATCAATCTTTACGGGTAAAGGAAAAAGATGGCTTGAAGACGGAGGAGCGAGAGTGGCTATCATTGCAGGAGTCAATCTTTTTGAAAAAAGGAAAAAGACACCTGAAGACGCAGGAGCCGAGTGGCTTATTTGCATCAATCTCCCGGGTGGAGGCTACAGATGCAAAGAGACGAAAAGCCTTGTGGGGGGCTAACGGAATTGCAGAAATCAATCTTCCAGGGAGGAAGGAAAAAGATGTTCTGAAGACGCAGGAACCTAGCGGTTTACAACTAAATATTATGTTTTATGGAAGCACTGCCACTGGGCGGTGCTTCTCTTTTTTTTAATCACGATAGAATTGCCCATTTTTTTTCGGTTTCTAATTAAGCCTTGCCTTTTTACATATATTTGCTAAAATATAAAAAGGTTTTATAAAATATATAGTTAGGAAATAGTAGAAAGGGTAGTGGTATGAAAAAGAAAATATTTAATAGCATTTTTTTAGTGGTGGTTTTGGTTTTAGTTTTTTTCTATCTCAATGGCGAAGTAGGTGTAGGTGGAACGGAAGGAAATATAGTTTTATCAGAGAATAATTCAGATTATACATCTGAGGATGGTGAATTATATAATCAAGACCTTACCTATGATGAGGAAAACAATGAAATCACCATGAATGATGAAACACATTTCCATACGAAAGAGACTTCTTCCGTATTAGTGGAGTTATCCACGAATACTTTAACGGAAGGGGTAACGATTGATGCAACCATTCTTGATGATAAGGGAAATAAAATCGATCATATGTTACTAGGCTCTAATAAATCGGTAAAAATGAAATATAAGGGGAAGTGGACTTATATTACAGTGCAACTGAAATATCCAAATTTAGAAAAGGGTGATTCATCGGCGGTTAATTTAAATGTCGAAGGTTATGCTCGAAGATTTACTCCTAGTAAATATTAAAGGAATGATAATCAACATGAGAATGAAGATGAAAAAAATTTTGCGATATCCTTTAGCAGACTTATATATGATATTTGCATACAGTATTGCTTTTTTTGTTCTATTTATAGCACTTTTTTTAGCAGATGAAATATTTCAGTTAAATAAAGATTCGGATAATTATGCATATGATAGCACCTATACGGTGGAGTATCATGGAGATTTTAAAGAATTACTGGAAGTTACAAAGGACCTTTCCTGTAATGTGACGATTGAGAATTATCCTGTCAGCATATAGTTAAAAGGGGAACTGCAGGAATCGGCAGTAGATATTATCTTAAGAGAAAATGAATCCTTGAACTTGCAATTTCTTTCAGGTAAGTTTGGAAAGCAAAGGAAAACAGTAAATATAGGAAAGTCTTGGGCAGAATATTTGAGTCTTAAAAAAGGAGATAAACTTGAAATAGGCGGGGAAAAGTATAGGATTAGTGGGATAATCGGAGTAAAATCTTCAAACTATTTCGATTATGTGACCTGTATTTGCTATGAGGCGGCAGGAGAGGAATTAGAACAATCACTGGAAAAATCACATGACTTTTCGCTTCGCTTAGAAAGTAATTCCCATGATACATCCATGGATTATGGGGAAATATTAAAGTTGATCAGCGATGAATCTACCGCACAAGGAATCGCAAAGAGTAATGCAGCGATTATTGGAGGCGAGCAGATGCAGTCATGCTTCTATTTTCTGGCATATATTTTTGCTCTGATCCATTGTGTGATTGCGTCAGATATTTGGATTTCTCAGAGAAAAAAAGAAATAGCAGTGAAAAAGATGCTGGGATTTAGGTTTGGAGAGATTTTTAAAAATCTTTATATCCAAAATTTAAGATTAATCACCATGTCAGCAGGCTTGTGTTTCGTTATTTATTTTGTTGCAAGTGTATTTGGAAAACAAATATTGGAGACGGAAGTGCGACTCAATATACGTAGTATATTGGTGTTAGTGGGATTTATATTCTTTACTACATTCATCACAATTATACGAAGTATAGGGGTAATTAGTAAAAAAACGTCAAGAGATGTCTTGAGTGAGAGGGAAAACTAGTATGCGTATTCTAGACAGAATTCACTTTATCACAGAATTATTAACGGTTAGAAAACGAAACTTAATTATGATTTTAATCATGATGTCGGTGATTTTCATCATGATTGATTCCATAGGAAGTCTCTATTTTTCAAAAAACAATGGATATAGAAGGTTTTGTGATTTTTTTCAAGATGATATAGAGGATTTATATCGTGTGGAATTTCAGATGACCTATGATGAGGATCAATTTACAGATGAAGAAGGTCAAATGATTGATTTGCTATCCTATGTGCAATCGATAGAAAATATGGAGGGGGTATCTCAAGTCTTAAGGTATGGCTCCTTAGTTCGGCCAGTAAGTGCTTTCTTGGAAAATGATGACTATATTTCCATGATGAAAAAAACTGATTTATCGAATCAACCAGAGGCTGTTATTCAAAAGTATTATACTAATATTGTATGTGCGGACTCTTCCATGCTTAAGGAATTAGGGTTAGAAAAGGAAGAGAAGAAATTAAACATAAGTAAAGAGGATAATGTATATCCGGCTTATTTAGGGGCAAAATTTAAAAAACTGTATAAGGTTGGAGATAAAATACTATACAGTAGTAGATCTGGAAGCTATATACAGGTGGTTGGTTTTTTTTCGGAAGGGCTTCAATTACCTGATAGCGGTGCACCTTCATTAAACTATGAGAAATATTTTGATATGGATGTATCCGTTCTTATATGTTTGGATGATACGTTTGATGTTGATTATTACACAAATGGGCTATATGTAAAGTTTCAGGATGAAAGCAAACAGGATTGCATCAATAGAATAAAAGATTTAGCAGGTGAATATGAGCAGAATGTCTCGGTGAAGTCCTTAGACCATGAATTGCAGATAGCCAGACAAGAGCAAGAATTAATCGAGAAGTATTATATTCGGTTGCTGATATTTTTACTGATGCTTGCCTGGTTGACGATTCTCGTAGCCCAGTATACTCAGTTAAAATTAATAAATAGAAGATTAGCAATCTGGATGGCTTATGGCATAAGCAAAAATCAAATCATGGGCATGCTAATGGTGAGTGAATTTTTAAAAATTTTACTTCCCCTTGGTATTATGAATCTTTACAGTACTTATGCATTCGAAGGATATTCAGAACAGTATCTTCAAATTCATAGAGATTACATGGTTCCGATTTTATCTGCCTTTGGATTTATTATTTTTATATCAATAATTGCATTTCAATATTTTTCACTTAGAAGAATAAAGATTTCAAATTTATTGAAAAAAGAGGATTAGGAGTAGATTGTGATAAAACTTATTAATGCGAAAAAAAGCTATCAAAATGGTAGTGTTACGACGGATGCGATTAATAATCTGAATCTGGAGATTTTTAAAGATGAATATATTGCCATTATGGGAACCAGTGGATCTGGAAAGAGTACGCTTTTAAACGTTCTAGGTGGAATGGATGTACTAAGTTCAGGTCAATATTTATTTGAAGGAAAGGATATAACAAATCTAAAGGGCAAGAAATTAGATTTGTTTCGCAAGAAAAATATTGGTTTTGTTTTTCAAAACTTTGCACTTTTAGATCAGTATACGGTATACGAAAACGTGGAATTACCATTGATTAGCCAGAAGGTTTCCGTAGGAAAAAGAAAAAAGATTATCAATGATATTTTGGTCAAATTACAGATTGAAGATCTTAAAAACAAGAGAGCAAAGGAAATTTCGGGAGGCCAGCAGCAAAGATGTGCCATTGCAAGAGCTATGGCCACAGGAGCACCAATTATATTGGCCGATGAACCTACAGGTTCTTTAGATAGCAAAACAACCAAAGAAATCATGGACGTATTTGATCAGGTGCATAAAGAGGGAAAAACCATTATTATGGTTACACACGACGAGGAAGTTGCCAAAAGAGCTCAAAGGATTATACGCCTGGAGGATGGTATCATTGTCAGCGATTAGATATTTAAGGCGGTTTAGACCGCCTTTTTTTATTGGAATCTTAAAAATGAAATTGTAGAACACTTATGACCTATGTTATAATGAAAGCGATAGTCAAAGGAGGACAATAGAATGCTGAATATGATTAAGGCCAAGGGCTTATGGACCTCGATTTTGATGATTTTACTTGGATGCATCTTAACATTCAATCCGGGTGGAATCATAATTATGATTACAAAGATTATTGGAACCGTTATTTTAATTGGTGGAATTGTTGGGATTTTACAAAACCTATTGGACAAGCAAAAGACACTTCGAGACCAGATGTCATTAGTTGGATCTATTATAGCCGGACTAGTGGGAATCTTTATTTTACTTCGTGCTCAGACGGTTTCATCCATTCTTCCATTTTTATTGGGAATTCTGATTTTATTTTATGGGGCTTCCCAGATTGCTCAGGCGATTGATATCAAGAAACATAATTATGATCATTGGACCCGTTTTTTATTGATTGGTTTGATTACGATTTTCTTAGGAGCATTTGTAGTAATTAATCCATTTAAGAGTGGGGAGATTTTAATCCGAATCATTGGTGTAATCCTGATTTATGGTGGAGTTACCGGAATTTTAGCAGTTTATCGAATTGGAAAGTATTTATAAAAGACATTCAAAAACCCCTATTTACCAAGTATGAGTAAATAGGGGTTTTTGGGTTTATAGAAAGATCTTTTTGTTTATTCATCATAAGCTAAGCCGTAACTTAAAAGGGCGCGGGAATCTGTCCAACGTCCCGGCTCGTCGGAACCAAGTACTACGCTTACCACGGTGTTGGTAGAGTCCTTGGCGGCACCTACAAAACATTTGCCGGCAGAAGTGGTAGAACCGGTTTTTAGACCAATGGCCTCTTCCATATAGTAATCACTATAAGGATTTAATAACTGGTCGGTAGAGGTCCAGGTCTCATCAATCTTTTCCATGTACTGGGTGTAAGTGGATACGGCTTCTAGGATCACTTCATTTTCAAGAGCCTGGTTGGCGATGACTGCCAGGTCGTGGGCACAGGTATACTGGTCCTCGGCGTCATATCCGTCTGGCGTAGCGAAGTGGCTATACTCTAACCCCATGCGTGAAACATTATTATTCATAATGTCTACAAAAAGGGCCGCTGCTTTCTTAACACTCATACGTCCTATAATGGAACGAGAGGTATTTACTGCAAGGACATAGGCGGCATCGTTTCCTGAGGACATGAGCAATCCCTGGATCAGTTCTCGCACCGTGAGTTTGTCACCGATTTCCAGATTGGCGGTGGAGGAGTCTTCTGCGATTAAATTAATTTCCTTTCCTACCTTGATTTCCTGGTCTGGATCCAGGTAACGAAGGGCAATCAAGGCGGTTAGAAGTTTCGTGGTAGAAGCTGGAGCAAGCTTGGTGTAAGCATCTTTTTCATAGAGAATAGTGCCATTGGTAACATCTACCAGGATAGCAGAAGAGGCAACCAAGTCTTCATTAAAATTCGCATCCGGATCCGTGCTGTATTGAATGCCCCGAAGATCAGCTCCCAGATTTGGGAGAACTTCCGTTGTTGCCACCGGGGCCTGGGTGGTTTCCTCTTCAGGGAGGGTGGATACTTCTTCTAACACCTTAGTGGTCTCTTGATTTTTAGTGGTCTTTTTCTTAGTATTTTTTAGTTCTAGAGAACGCTGATAAATATAATAACCCGTAATAAAAATCAGGAGGAAAACAAGGCTGTAAAAGATGGCATTGCGAATCCGTCTTCTTCTCTTTCTTATTTTTTTTCTCCTGGCCATTTCACTTCGGGAAGGACGATTAGTTCTTGTCATAAATATTCCTCACTTTATCAAAGTCTATGATTGACTTGTTATTCGATCTTCTGGCAACCGAAGACTTGCAATTTTTACCAAGGCATCTTCAAGACCCTGTAAGAAATCCTCGGTGGTTTTCACACGAAAGTCCGGAACATAGAGAAATTCCGGGTTGGGTCCGGTCTGGAATCGGAGGGTATGATTAGAAGATGCAACAATTTTTGCGATTCCTCCCACATCCAAAAGAGCCTGTGGAAATAATACCATACGTACCTGATGTTTGTCACCCTTTAGGTCGGTAATGTAATTTTCGTGAGCCAAGCTTTTAATCACTGCAATCTTAAGCAGGAAAAGAACAGACTTTGGAGGGTCTCCAAAACGGTCGATTAATTCATCTTCCATATCCATTCGCTCCTCGTTGGTATGGATTTCAGCGATACGTTTGTAAATATCTAACTTGGTCTTCTCATTTTTAATGTAGTCCGGTGGAAGGAAGGCACTAATAGGAAGGTCTACGCTAGTTTCAAAGTCTTTTTGAACATAGCCACCTTTTTCTACTAAAACTGCTTGGTTTAGCATCTTGCAGTATAGGTCATAGCCTACCGCTTCCATGTGGCCATGCTGGACAGTACCAAGGACATTGCCGGCTCCACGGATTTCCAGATCCTTCATGGCAATCTTAAAGCCTGCACCTAAGTCGGTAAATTCTTTAATGGCAGAAAGTCTCTTTTCCGCCACTTCCTTAAGAATTTTATCCTTCCGATATAAAAGAAAAGCATAGGCAACCCTAGAGGATCTTCCCACGCGACCACGCAACTGATACATCTGGGAAAGTCCCAGTTTGTCGGCATCATGAATAATCATGGTGTTGGCGTTGGGAATATCCATACCGGTTTCTACAATGGTGGTAGAAATCAATACATCAATTTCTCCATTAATAAAATCATAGGTGATTTGCTCTACTTTTCGACTGCTCATCTTTCCATGGGCATAGGCTACCTTTGCATCTGGAACTAATTCTTGGATGTGGGCGGCAATTTCATCAATGTTTTTTACCCGGTTGTAGACATAATATACCTGGCCACCTCTTGAAAGTTCACGTTTAATGGCAAGCTTTACCATTTCGTCGTTGTATTCCATGACATAGGTCTGGATTGGGTTTCGATCCATGGGAGCTTCCTCTAAGACAGACATATCACGGATTCCAATTAAACTCATATGAAGGGTTCTTGGAATCGGGGTAGCCGTTAGGGTCACCACATCCACCGTATCCTTATACTGCTTGATTTTTTCCTTGTGACGCACTCCAAATCGCTGCTCCTCATCCACCACCAAAAGGCCAAGATTTTTAAAGGAAACGTCATTGGATAAAAGTCTGTGGGTTCCGATTACCAGTTCCACGCTACCGTCTTTAAGACCCTCAATCGTTTGTTGGATCTGTTTTGGCGTACGGAATCTAGAAAGCAGGGCAGGGATCAGACCAAAGGGAGAAAATCGAGACAACATGGTATTGTAATGCTGTTGAGCTAAAATAGTGGTAGGGGCTAGGACTGCTACCTGTTTGCCGGAAAGGATTGCCTTGAAAATAGCCCGCATGGCAACCTCTGTCTTGCCAAATCCCACGTCTCCACAAATCAAACGGTCCATAATCTTCGTACTTTCCATGTCAGCCTTAATGTCTGCCACGGCGGTAAGTTGGTCGTTGGTTTCATCAAAAGGAAAGTTTTCCTCAAACTCATGTTGAAGCTCCCCATCCTTTTCGTAGACAAATCCTTCCTTGCTTTGGCGGGCGGCATAAAGGGCTACTAAGTCCTTGGCAATTTCATTGACGGCGGTTTTTACCTTACTTTTGGTCTTATGCCATTCAATGGAATCCAATTTGTTAATGCGAGGGGCCCGGCCCTCAGAAGAACTGTACTTACTAATCATATCAAGGCTGTTGGTAGGAACATATAGGACATCCTGACCGGCATACTTAATTTTTAAATAATCCTTGGTGGTTCCATTGGATTCGATTTTTTCAATTCCCTGATAAATTCCCAAACCGTGGTTTTCATGAACCACATAATCTCCAGCCTTTAATTCCTGAAAATCCGAGATTCCATCACTTTTGTAAGGCTTTTTAATCTTTTTCTTTTTCTTAATATGGCTGAAAATATCATTTTCCGTAATCACCACATATTTTTGAATCGAATACTCAAAGCCGTGTGCCAGGGAAGAAACCGAAACCATCACTTCTTTTGGAAGGGGAATCTTCCATGGGTCCTCCGATTCAAAAGCAGGAATTTCAAGGGAGTTTAAATCCCTTACCAGACGAGCGGCCCGGGTACGGCTACCGGTTAAAAGGGCAATGGAATAGTTCTGCTTACGGTATCTTAAGAGGTCGCGGCTTAGGGTTTCCATCGAGTTATGATAAGGACTCACCCCTTGCATATGAACCTGAAAATCAGAGACTGGTTGGAAAAAATTATTTTTCGAATCCAGAGAAGATAGGAGAAGAACCGGTGCATCTAAAATCTTTTCTAAGGATTTCTTGGCAGAAAGAAGAACCTTCTTTTGTCCGGGAAGGTGGTAACCTTCGTTAATTCTTACCTTCATGGTTTCAGAAAATTCTTTTTCCATGGTAATGGCATTTTCTAGACAGTGCTTTGGTTCGATTAATACAAAGGCGGTTTCTTTCAAATGAAAATAATCAGATAAGGTCACCGTATCTTCATAAAAATAATTAATAAAAGAATCTAAGGATAGTCCAGGCCTTTGATTTTCCAACTGTTCCAGGATTTCTTCTATGCTGGTTTTTAAATGAAAGGCCTCAGAAGTTTTCATCTCCTTTCGAAGTTTTTTCTCTGTACTATCTAACTCCTTTTTTATTTTTTTCATTCCTTCCTCTAAGCGGTCCTGATCTAAAATCAACTCGCTGGCAGAGTAAATGGAAATTTCTTCTATGTTTTCAATGGAACGCTGGGAATCAGCGTCAAAATATTTTATATTATCTATCTCGTCATCAAATAAATCCACACGAACCGGAACCTCTTCCACCAAAGAAAAAATATCTAAAATATCTCCTCGAATGGCAAATTGTCCAGGGCTTTCTACCTGATTTACCCGTTCATACCCCATATGAATCAACTTGGCAGTGGTAAGTCCCAAATCCAAGAAGTCTCCCACCTTTAAATTCAAAAGGGTAGACTGGTAGGAAGACAGGGGAATCAACTTATCCATCATGGCTCCAATGGAGGTAACGATGGTTACTTGCTCCTTGGTTAACAGAGCAGAAATAGCAGTAAGTCTTTCCTGGGTTGTTAAGCTGCCGTGGACATCTGCAGAATAAAAGATAAAATCTCTGGCAGGATAATAAAAGACGTCCTTTTCAAATGCCCTTAAACTTTGGGCAAGCTCTGCTGCCTTATTGGCATCAAAAGTAACGATGACTTTTTTTGCAAAGCCATCGGTCATACGTGAGATTGCATGTGGGAGTCCGGACTCGGCAAGGCCATGGACGGAAACTGGTTTTTTTTCCTCCCTAAGGCAAGCATTAATAGGTTGTAATTCATCGGTTCTAAGTTCTTTTTTCATCATGAGATTAATTAAATAAATTCATGGCAGTTTCAGTGCCTTCAATGATCATAACGGAAGCGGCCTTTGCAGCTTTTTCAATGGATTCTTTTACCAAGGACTGGTCTTCCTTTCGAAAGGTGCTAAGGACATGCTTGGCAAGGTCCTTTTGTTCTTTCATGCCAACACCAACACGGATTCGTTTAAAGTTTTGGGTGCCACATTTGGCAATAATATCTTTTAGCCCATTGTGGCCGCCGGCAGAACCTTTCGCGCGAATGCGAAGGCGTCCCACATCCAAATTAATATCGTCACTAATCACAATCAATTCCTCTTCAGGGTCAATCTTATAAAACTGAATGGCCTGGCTCACGGAATCTCCGCTTAGATTCATAAAGGTATCAGGCTTTAAAAGTAACACCTTCTCACTTCCGATTCGGCCTTGACCTACATGGCCCTTGAATTTTTTTGTGTCTAAATCAACTCCCATGGTGGAAGCTAATTCGTCAATCACGTCAAAGCCCATATTATGACGGGTGTGGGCATATTTTTCTCCGGGATTTCCCAGTCCAACAATTAGATACATTTTATACTCCTCTTTACGATTTGTAGTGAATTATTTTATCATACTAACATAAAATGAAATTTTTTACTACTTTTAATTAGAAGGAAAATAAGGTAAAATGGATGGTGATTTGGTATTGGAAAGGAAATAGGATGCAGACCTTATTAGAACAACACTACAATAAATTTAATGAGGACAAACGGCTTCTTCGAAGACACGGTCAGGTGGAATATATCACCACCTGTAAGTATCTTCATCAGGTCCTAATGGAATATGAAAATCCCAAGGTCTTAGATCTGGGGGCCGGAACCGGCAGGTATTCCCTTCGCTTAGCTTCCGAGGGATATGATGTAACCGCAGTGGAACTGGTAAAATACAACCTGGGAATTTTAAAAAAACATGCCAGGGAAGAGGGGATTACCCTTTCTGCCTACCAGGGCAATGCCACCAAACTAAAGCGGTTTGCGGATGATTCTTTTGACGTAACCCTTTTGTTTGGCCCTATGTATCATTTGTATGATTGGGAAGATAAAAGAAGGGCTCTTTCAGAAGCCAAGCGGGTAACCAGACCGGGAGGAAAAATTTTAGTAGCCTATATTATGAATGAATATAGTGTTTTGGTTTATGGATTTAGAGAAGGCCATGTAAAGGAATGCCTGGAAGATGGCAGGCTGGACCATGATTTTCTTAGCCACACGAAGGAAGAAGACCTGTATTCCTATGTTCGTTTAGAAGAAATCGATCGGTTAAACCAGTCCTTGGGACTAGAAAGGGAAAAAATCCTTGCGGCAGATGGACCGGCAGATTATCTGAGAAGGGAACTGGCGGCTATGGATCAGGAAACCTTTGATTTATTTGTGAAGTATCACCTTTCCACATGTGAGAGAAAGGACTTACTAGGGGCATCAGCCCATACCCTGGATATATTAAAAGTATAAGGAGAATAAGATGTTAGGAATTATTGGAGCAATGGAAGTAGAGGTGGAAGGACTGAAAAGCCAGATGACCCAGGTAAAGGTAGAAAAGAAGGCGGGAATGGATTTTTTTGCCGGTAAAATTTCTGACCGGGATGTGGTTGTGGTAAGAAGCGGTGTGGGAAAGGTTAATGCCGCTATTTGTACTCAGATTTTAATTGACGACTTTCAGGTGGATGCAGTGGTAAACACTGGAATTGCAGGATCCTTAAAAGCAGAGATTGATATATCAGATATCGTTCTTTCTACGGATGCCATTGAACATGACATGGATGCAAGAAACTTTGGCTATGATTGGGGTGTGATTCCTCAGATGGATCATTCTGTATTTGTGGCAGATGATACTTTAAGAGAAAAGGCAAAGGCAGCTTGCTTAAAGGTAAACCCAGATATTCATGTATTTGAAGGAAGAGTAGTATCGGGAGACCAGTTTATCTCTGACAGGGAGAAAAAAGAATTTTTAGTATCTACTTATCAGGCATATTGTACTGAGATGGAAGGAGCAGCCATTGCTCACACCGCAGATTTAAATGGGGTGCCATTTTTAATTATTCGTGCCATTTCTGATAAGGCAGATGACAGTGCAAGCATGGATTATCCGGAATTTGAAAAATTAGCTGCCAAGCATTGTATGAATCTGGTTTTAGAATTAGTTCAGCAATGGTAAGAAGACTGGCGTTGCCAGAAAGACATGCTAGGTGTATACTTGGACACAGAAAATGAAATAAAAAACGAAAGGACGGGTTATTTGTATGGAAACAGTAACATTTGATGCCTCAAAGGCAAGAAATTTTGTAAGCGATCACGAGGTTGCTTTTATGGAGGATGCAGTACTTGCTGCAAAGGAGAAGTTATTGAAGAAAAATGGAGCAGGCTCAGATTTCTTAGGCTGGGTAGACCTTCCGGTAGATTATGACAAGGAAGAGTTTGCAAGGATCAAGGCAGCAGCCGAGAAAATCAAAGAAGATTCCGAGGTATTTATCGTCATTGGAATCGGTGGCTCTTACCTTGGAGCCAGAGCGGCCATTGAATTTTTAAGACATAATTTTTATAACAACCTTCCTAAGGAAGTAAGAAAGACCCCTGAAATTTATTACTGTGGTAATAACATCAGCGGAACCTATTTAGCAAACCTTTTAGATGTGATTGGAGACCGTGATTTTTCTTTGAATATGATTTCAAAATCAGGAACCACCACTGAACCAGCCATTGCTTTTCGTATTCTAAGAGACAAGTTAGAGAAAAAGTATGGAAAAGAAGGGGCAGCTAAAAGAATTTATGCTACCACAGACCGTGCCAAGGGAGCCTTAAAGCAGCTTGCCGATGCAGAGGGTTATGAAACCTTCGTGGTACCGGATGATGTGGGGGGACGTTTCTCTGTTTTAACAGCAGTAGGATTACTTCCGATCGCAGTATCCGGTGCAGACATTGACCGATTAATGGAAGGTGCAGCTGTAGGTCGTAGCCTTGCCCTGGAAACGGATTATGAAAAAAATGATTCCCTCTTATATGCTGCATACCGTAACATCCTTCTTCGCAAGGGAAAAGAGGTAGAAATCGTAGCAAACTATGAGCCATCCCTCCACTATGTATCAGAGTGGTGGAAGCAGCTTTATGGAGAAAGTGAAGGAAAGGACCAGAAGGGTCTCTTCCCTGCTGCTGTAGATTTAACTACAGACCTTCATTCCATGGGACAGTTTATTCAGGACGGTGCACGTATCATGTTTGAAACCGTTTTAAATGTGGAGAGCCCAAAGGTTTCAGTTGCCATTGATGAAGAGGAAGAGAACCTAGATGGCATTAACTACCTGGCAGGAAAAGACATGGATTTTGTCAATAAGAATGCCATGAGTGGAACCATCATTGCCCATACCGATGGACAGGTACCAAATCTTATGGTAAATATTCCAAAGCAGGATGAATTCTATTTGGGACAGTTATTCTATTTCTTTGAATTTGCCTGCGGAATCAGTGGATACCTTTTAGGGGTAAATCCATTTAACCAGCCGGGCGTAGAATCCTACAAGAAAAACATGTTTACCCTTTTAGGTAAACCTGGATATGAAGAGGGAAGAGACGAACTCCTAAAGAGATTGTAAGACAGAAAGGAAAAAAGAATGAAGGATCGAATTGACGGACATACCCTTTTAACAGGACTTTTGGGTAGCCCAGTTAGACATAGTGTTTCACCGTTAATGCACAACAAGGCATTTGAACTGTTAGACTTGCCATATGCTTATCTTTGTTTTGAGGCTGATACGAATAACTTAAGAGAAGTAGTAGCAGGAATGAAAAACTTAGGAGCAAGGGGATTCAACCTGACCATGCCAAATAAAAATTTAATGGTGGAGCTTTGTGATGAGGTTTCTACCGCTACAGAAATCTGTGGGGCATGTAATACGGTAGTCATTGAAGATGGAAAATTAATCGGAACTACCACCGATGGAGTAGGATTTATGCATGCAGCCAAGGATGCTGGCCATGACCTGATTGGCAAAAAAATGGTACTTCTCGGTGCAGGTGGAGCAGCTACCGCCATTCTTACGCAGGCAGCCCTAGATGGACTTGCTTCCATTGCTGTCTTTAGTATCAGGGACCAGTTCTTTGACCGTGCCAGAGAGATGGTAAAAAAGTTAAATGACCGTACTTCCTGCAAGGTCTCCCTTTATGATTTTGATGATCCCAAGGTGTTAGCAGATGCAATTTCTGCTGCAGATATTGTAACCAATGCCACTTCTGTGGGAATGGCACCAAAGGTAGATGCCTGTGTCATCCCGGAGGAACTTTTTAAAGATTCAGCGATCTTCCATAAGGACCTGGTGGTATCGGATATTATCTACAATCCTAGAGAAACCAAGCTGTTACGTTTGGCAAGAGAAGCAGGACTTGCAACCTTTAATGGCATGTATATGCTTCTTTATCAGGGAGCGGAAAGCTTTAAGATCTGGACCGGTAAGGAGATGCCTACCGAAGAGATTAAGGCATGTTATTTTAGTGGAAAATAAAAAACAGCAAGCCCCTTTTGTTCTGTTTTGAAAAAAAGATGAAAAGAGAAAATATGATGAAAAGTAACCTTGTTATGATTGGAAACGTTCCCATTGGTGAGGGAATTCCTAAAATTTGTATTCCTTTGGTAGCAAAAACCAAGGAAGAATTAGTAGATGAGGCAAGAGGCCTTATGGACGCGGTAGGGGATTTAGTAGAGTGGAGAGCAGATTGGTATGAAAGCCTAAAAGAGGAGGGAAGTCTTCTATCTGCCCTTGAAGCCTTACAGGAACTCCGTAAAAAGAAACCAATTTTATTTACCATTCGTACCCAAAAGGAAGGGGGAGAAGGTCACTTTGAACCGGAAGAATATGAAGGACTTCTTGTTAAAGCGATCCAGTCCGGTTTGGTAGATGCCATTGATTTGGAAATCTTTTTTGAAAGCACTTTAACAAAAAAAATCATTGACCTTGCCAAGGCCAATGAGATTCCTGTGGTGGGTTCCAATCATGATTTTGATAAGACTCCCTCCAGTGAGGATATGGTGATTCGCCTTCGTGCCATCCAGACTGCCGGAGCCGATATATGCAAAATGGCCGTAATGCCTGAGGGACCGGAAGACGTATCAAAATTAATTGAAGCATCAAGATTTATGTATTACAATTATGCAGACCGCCCATTGGTTACCATGTCTATGGGCAAAGGCGGTATGTTTAGCAGGGTTTGTGGAGAGTTTAGCGGTAGTGCCATTACCTTTGGCAGCCTTGGAAAAACCTCTGCTCCGGGCCAGGTAGAAGCCAAAAGCCTGAAGGAGGCCCTAGAAAGAATTCACCAGATTTATCAGGATGAATGGAAATAAGCGAGGATATCATGAATAATATTTTTTTAATCGGCTTTATGGGAACTGGAAAAAGCACCGTGGCCCAGGCCTTACAGGAAGTAACCGGACGAGAAATCATTGAGATGGATCAGGAACTGGAGAAGTTGGCCAATATGACCATTAATGACATTTTCGCAAAACACGGAGAAGACTATTTTAGGGATCTGGAAAGCAAGCTGGTACTTGAAATTTCTAAGCAGGATGAAAAGATTGTATCTTGCGGAGGGGGAGCGGTCCTTCGTGAAGAGAATCGCAAGTACATGAAGGAAAGTGGCAAGATTGTCCTTTTAACTGCCACTCCAAAAACCGTTTATGAAAGAATCAAGGACTTTAACGATCGTCCTTTACTAGCAGGAAATATGAACGAGGAATATATTGCAAGCCTGATGGAAAAGCGTCGTGACCTCTATGAGGCAGCCAAGGACGTTACCGTGGCTACCGACGGAAAAACAGCCAGGGCCATTGGAGAGGAAATCTTAGACAAGATAAGAGCATAGGACAGGAGGTACCTATGGAGTTAGGAGAGATTTTAGAGGTATGCAAGAACCTGGCAAAAACAGCAGGACAGGAAATCCTTGCTATTTATGAAAGTCAGGATCTGGACATCCGTTATAAGGAGGATCACTCCCCACTAACTAAGGCAGATAGGGCTTCCAATAAAATCATTGTATCGGCCTTGAAAGATAAGTATCCGGATTATGCTATCCTTTCCGAAGAAGAAAAGGATGACAAATCCCGTTTAGACAAGGACTGGTGCTTTGTCATTGACCCCTTAGACGGCACCAAGGAATTTATCAAAAGAAATGGTGAATTTACGGTAAACATCGCCTTAACTTATAAGCACCAGGCAATCCTAGGGGTAATCTATGTGCCAGTCACCAGGGAACTTTACTATGCTGCCAAGGGACTGGGATGTTTTCTAGACAGCCCTAAGGAAGAAGGAAAAAAACTTTTTGTATCAAACCTTACCGGCTCTAACCAGATTCGGATGGTAATGAGTTCCTCTCATGGAAGCCCTCGCTTGGGAGCCATGATCGAGAAATATCAGATCACGCATTTTAAGAAAATGGGCTCTTCCATAAAGGGTTGCCTGATTGCAAGGGGAGATGCCGAAGTATACTACCGGGATACTCCCACCATGGAATGGGACACCTGTGCGATGCAAGTCATTGTAGAAGAGGCGGGAGGAATCTTCCGTCAGGGAGATGGTAGCAAAATGATTTATAACCGCAAGGACAGCTTAAATTCCAAGGGATTTTATATTTTAAATACCATGGAAAATATGTTTGAATTTTAACTCAGTGGGAGCAGCCATGACCCTAAATCGAAACCAATTAAAATATCTGGTAATTGTAGCAATGCTAATGGATCACATTGCCTGGGCCTATGTCCCAACCAATTCCATCCCAGCCTTTTTTCTACACTTAATCGGACGGACCACGGGACCTACCATGGCCTTCTTTCTAGCCGAGGGATTTTACTACAGCAAAAACATCAAGGCCTACGCCTGTCGCTTGGGGATTTTTTCTCTGATTTCCTGGCCGGCTTTTACACTTTTTGAATTTGGAGAACTCCCCCTTTACCGGGAAGGGGGGCATTGGCAGATTCATTATAATTTCCCGGTCCTCTTCACCCTGTTTTTATCCCTGATTGCCCTGTGGGTTTGGTATAAAAGCTCTTACAGCAAAAGTATGAAGCATATCATAGTTTTATGTTTAGCCTTTCTAACGGTGACCAGCGACTGGGGTGTGCTTGACATGATGTTTGCCTTTTATTTTTATGAAAATCGGGGAGACAAGAAAAAACTGATTCGGGGCTACCTGATCTTTGGCCTGATCTTTTCAACCCTTTCTCTTTTGGGAAGTGACCAGTTTTGGTTTGGTCTAAGCATGTTTGGCGTGCTTTTCGTTGCCCTACTGATCTCTAAATACAACGGTGAAAAAGGAAGTGACAAGCCAATCCACAAATGGTTTTTCTATGTATTTTATCCCCTCCACCTACTGATGATTTGGGGAATTGGACGAATGATTTAAAAAGGAGTAAGCAATGAAACGATGGAAAAAGGAAGATTTAATTAGAAGTCGCATATTATTAGGCCTATCCGGCCTCTTTTTATTGATTGGCCTAGTGGTTTCTCTGGTGGTAAAACCAGTGAGTGCCATGGATGCCAACACAAGCGTTAAAACCAACACCAGCGATATGCACGGTATGTGGGTATCCTACTCGGATTTTAAGGATCTGGGTTTTTACAACAAAAAGAAGGGAACCTTTCAAAAGAATGCAGACAAATTTTTCAAACAACTAAAGGCCAACCAAATTAACACGGTATTTTTTCACGTGGTTCCATGCAACGATTCCATCTACCCAAGTAAATACTTGGATTACAGTAGCAGCATGTTTGCAAAGGATCCAAACTACGATGCTCTGGAAATCCTGATCGAAGCGGCCCATGCAAATGGCATTGCCTTCCATGCCTGGATTAATCCATACCGCAAAAATATGAACGGTAAAATCTATAATCCACAAAAGAAGGCATCCACTACCCGAATCCTTCGGATCATCAAGGAATTAACCAGAAATTATGAAATCGACGGAGTCCACTTCGATGATTACTTCTATCCATCCAAAACCAAAGGAAATGACTATTACAAGGTCTCTATCAAAAAGAGAAAAAAATACGTCAACCGTATGGTAAAATCTGTCTACAAGACTCTGAAAAAATTAGATGCCAATATCATTTTTTCCATTAGCCCAGCCGGCAACATTGAGTACGCCAAGAGCCTGGGCTGTGACCTAAAAACCTGGCTATCTAAGGACGGCTACGTAGACCTTATCATCCCACAGATCTACTGGAGTGAAAATTACAGAGTCGGTGGCAAGCGGGTAAACATGTATAAGGACCGCCTCCTTCAGTGGGTAGACCTAAACAAAAACAATACTCCTATGATGATCGGCCTTGGCTTTTACCGCGCCGGCGTAGGAGACTACTGTGACTTAGGCTGGAAAAAGCGAAATGACAACTTGGTAAGACAAATCAAGCTTCTTCGCAAAAACCAGTGTCAGGGCTACGTGCTTTTCACTGCTCGTTTCCTAAACGAGAAGAACGCCAGGAAGGAACTAAAAAACTATAACAAGTATCTTTCAGAATTAAGGACGGAAACATGGAAGAAAATCGAATCCAATCCATAGAAAAACAAACCAACAATCGTTTTTTAAATCTATACGTGCAAGACACCAAAAGAAGAAATGGCATTCATGCCCCATACTATGTGGCCTCCCGTCGACCTAATCCAGACCAGCTAAGATGTAAGACCAAGGATCAGGAACCAGACGCAGTCATCATCTATGGGATCTACGAGGACAAGGTGGCCCTGATCAAACAGTACCGCTATGCCATTGGTGACTATATTTACGAATTTCCCGCAGGTCTCATCGATTCTGGGGAAAGTATAGAAGAGGCAGCAGTACGGGAAATGTACGAAGAAACCGGTCTTTCCCTAAGTCTCGTCAAATCCCCTAAGGAATATTCCAAGCCATTTTATACCAGCGTAGGAATGACTGACGAAGCCTGTTCCATGGTCTTTGGCACCCTAAAAGGTCAGCCAACCAATGAACACCAGGAAGAATCGGAAGACATCCAGGTAGTCTTAGCAGACCGAACAGAAATCAAGCGAATCCTAAAAGAAGAAAAAGTCTCCCTAATGACCGCCTACATGCTTATGCACTATCTATCCGAAACAGAACCCTTTGGATTCTTAAATCAGCCAGAATAAGCAGACAAACTCCTTACTGAAAAATAGTAAGGGGTTTTTATTTCAAAGAATTCTCACCAAGAGAGGCCTAGCAGGTCTTTTACCTTTGCATTTTTCACAAAATGTACCTCTAAAAATACATAGCTTTCGGTCAATGTATCTAAAAAAGTACCAAAAATGAATTGATTTTCTAGACTTAAAATGTTAGTATACTGATTGTACAAGATTGCCGACGGATAAAGATCCGATGACATTTTTTTTATAGGAACAAGTTGTATACAATATACAAGCAAAAGAGCAAAGCTATATTTAAGGAGGTATTTTCATGTTAACAAGCGAAGCATGGGAAGGATTTGAAGGAAGACTTTGGAAAGAAGAAATTAACGTAAGAGATTTCATTCAGAAGAACTATGAGCCATATGATGGAGATGAGAGTTTCCTTGCTGCTCCAACAGAGGCTACAAACAAGTTATGGGGTAAATTACAGGAATTACAGAAGCAGGAAAGAGAAAATGGCGGTGTTTTAGATATGGAAACAAAGGTTGTTTCTGGTCTTACTGCTTATGGTCCTGGATATATTGATGAGTCTATGAAGGATCTTGAGCAGATCGTCGGTCTTCAGACAGATAAGCCATTAAAGAGAGCATTTATGCCATATGGTGGTATTAAGATGGCTGAGCAGGCTTGCCAGAACTATGGTTATGAGCCAGATCCTGAATTACACAAGATCTTTACTGAGTATCATAAGACACACAATCAGGGTGTATTTGATGCTTATACTCCAGAGATGAAGAAGGCACGTCATGCCCATATCATCACCGGACTTCCAGATACCTATGGTCGTGGACGTATTGTAGGTGATTATCGTCGAGTTGCCCTTTATGGTATTGATACCTTAATGGCATTTAAGAAGCATGACTTTGATAACTGTGGTTCAGGAACCATGACCGATGATGTAATCCGTCAGAGAGAAGAGATTACAGAGCAGTATCGTGCCCTTGCCGGTATGAAGGCTATGGCAGAGGCTTATGGATATGATATTTCTAAACCGGCTACCAATGCTAAGGAAGCTGTACAGTGGGTATACTTTGGTTACCTTGCAGCTGTTAAGACTCAGAACGGTGCAGCTATGTCTGTAGGACGTGTAGCTACCTTCCTTGATATCTATATTCAGAGAGACTTAAAGGCTGGAAAGATTACCGAAGACGAGGCACAGGAATTAATCGACCACTTGGTAATGAAGTTTAGAATGGTTAAGTTTGCAAGAATTACTTCTTACAACGAATTATTCTCAGGAGATCCTACCTGGGTTACCTGTGATCTTGCAGGTACAGGTATTGATGGTCGTCATATGGTTACAAAGACAGATTATCGTTTCCTTCATACCCTTGAGAACATGGGACCTTCACCAGAGCCAAACTTAACTGTATTATATTCATCATCACTTCCAGAATCATTTAAGAAGTATGCAGCTAAGATTTCTGTTGATACTTCATCGATCCAGTATGAGAACGATGACCTTATGAAGGTATACTGGGGCGATGATTACGCAATTTGTTGTTGTGTATCTGCTACCCAGACCGGTAAGGAAATGCAGTTCTTCGGAGCAAGAGCAAACCTTGCTAAGTGTCTCCTTTACGCAATCAACGGTGGTGTAGATGCTAAGTCAAGAGAGCAGGTTGCACCAGCTTACAAGCCAATTACTTCAGAGTACCTTGATTATGATGAAGTAATTGCTAAGTTCGACGTAATGATGGACTGGTTAGCTGATCTTTATGTAAATACCTTAAATCTCATCCAGTATATGCATGATAAGTATTATTATGAAGCTGCTGAGATGGCATTGATTGATACAGACGTAAGACGTACGTTTGCTACCGGTATTGCCGGATTCTCACATGTAGTAGATTCACTTTCAGCAATCAAGTATGCAAAGGTTAAGACTGTTCGTGATGAGACAGGATTCGTTGAGGATTACGTAACAGAGGGAGAATTCCCTAAGTATGGTAACGATGATGATCGTGCAGATGAAATCGCTGTATGGTTACTCCGTACCTTTATGGATAAGATTAAGAAGAGACATACCTATCGTAATTCTGAGCCTACTACCTCAATCCTTACTATTACTTCTAACGTAGTATATGGTAAGTTCACAGGTAACATGCCAGATGGACGTAGAGCAGGTACTCCTCTTGCACCAGGTGCTAACCCATCTTATGGAGCAGAGCAGAATGGTCTTCTTGCTTCCTTAAATTCATTAACCAAGCTTCCTTATGGATGTGCATTAGATGGTATTTCTAATACTCAGACCATGAACCCGGATGCTCTTGGACATAATGAAGAGGAAAGAGTAGATAACTTAGTTCATGTATTAGATGGTTACTTCGATCAGGGAGCACATCATTTAAATGTGAACGTATTCGGTAAGGATAAGTTAATCGATGCTATGGAACACCCAGAGAAGCCTGAATATGCAAACTTCACGATCCGTGTATCCGGTTATGCAGTTAAGTTTATTAACTTAACCAAGGAGCAGCAGATGGATGTTATTTCAAGAACCTTCCATGAGCATATGTAATCTGTAAAAAGAAGAATCAAACATAAAAACGAACACCCGGTTATTTCATAGCCGGGTGTTTTTTAAAAAGGAGTGGTAGGAATGAGTACGATTGGAAAAATTCATTCTGTAGAAAGTTTTGGTTCCGTGGATGGACCAGGAGTTCGATATATTTTCTTTCTGCAGGGTTGTAGGATGAGATGTAGATATTGTCACAATCCAGAGACCTGGAGTTTAACAAAGGCAGAATTTGAAATGACTCCTAAGGAGGCATTTGAAAAGGCCTATCGTTATAAGAATTACTGGAAGAAGGGGGGAGGAATCACCGTAAGCGGAGGAGAAGCGCTTTTACAAATTGATTTTGTAAGGGAACTTTTTACCATTGCCAAGGAGCATGGGGTTCATACTACCTTAGATACGGCAGGCAATCCATTTACCAGAGAAGAACCCTTCTTTTCAAAGTTCAATGAATTATTAAAGGTGACAGATCTTTTTCTTTTAGACATCAAGGAGATGGACGAGAAAAAGCATAAAGATTTAACCGGATGGACCAATAAAAACATTTTAGATTTGGCAAATTATCTTTCTGATCAGGGAAAGGACATGTGGATCCGATACGTATTAGTTCCTGGTTATACAGACGATGCCAAGGATATGGAGAACCTGTACCATTTTATTAAGGAATTAAAAACGATTAAGAGGGTAGAAGTTCTTCCTTACCATACCTTGGGAGTATTTAAATACGAGAGTCTGGGAATTGAATATTCTCTCTTAGATGTAATGCCACCGGACAAGGATATGATTCAAAGGGCAAATCAAATTCTTCATACAGAAGATTATATCTAGATATATTACAAAAGGGGCTGTCGCACTAATTTCTTAGTGTGACAGCCCCTTTGTTTAAGGTCTTTTAAACTCTCGTCAAAGAAAATTTTAGGAGAGTTAAATTTACTGAATTGAATTCTCGTAAATGTCTACAGAGTCCTGAAGAAGAAGGTCAGTATAAACGCCGTCTACTCCAATTCCTCGAAGTTCTGTATAGAAATCGTAGTCATTAATGGTATTGTTATATAGGTACAAACCAGATTCATGAAGAGCCTGGATGTGAGCCTCATCAAAACGTTCATCTCCATCCGGAGCGGTAATCACCTTGATGTTATCCTTACTGGTTACATACTTTAAAATCTGATCACCGGTCATATCGGTATTGTAAGCAGTAAAGATTACATTCTGGAAATGATATACTTCTTCTAACAATTTATAACTTTTCTTGTCGTAAACCTGAGGGACAATGCGAAGTATAAGATCTGGATCTAAGGCGTTGGCCTTTGTAATCAACTGCTGAATCTGCGCCTTGGCTTCCTCGTTGGTATATTGGCTAGACTTCGTATCTGTGATAATTACCATATCCTTATTCACAACCATGGCTTCTAATAGTTCTTCCACGGTCATTGGTGTGAAGTTTGATGCGGTTACCGGGGTACCCATAATCTTTCTAGACAGATATTCCTCTAAGCTCATTCTTGCTCCACCTGCATTACGCTTCCAGTTATGAACAACGGTTAACTGTTCATCGGTGGAAAAACCAAAGTCTACTTCAAAAATTCTGGCACCAAGATTGATATTTTGTAAAAGAGCTTCCTTTGAGTTGGTATAGCAGGTATTGTACTTGGCCTCTCGAACCGCACCCATGGCATGAGTTACCATCATATGTTTTGCATACCAGTCGGAATTGTAACCCGTCATCTTACTTGCTAAAATCTGATTATTCTCATCATAGGACAAGGTGTAATTCACAATATTTGCAAATGCTTCCCCATCGATATAGTAGCCATCCTCTGTCTTCAAATAAGCATGTTCCAAAGAGAAGGTGTACTGGTTTTTAGTACAGGTTTCCGCAGCAAAATCATAACGAATGGTGATGGTAACGGTGGAATCCACTTTTTGATAGGTATTGTCACCGGTTGTTTCATATCCCGCAGCAAGCATAGCCTGCTCTAATGGATAAGCGTTGTTTTCGTTGTAATTCACTGTGCTTTTTGCCACATAGTCCTGTTCCTTAGGAGTATCTTGTTTACTTACAATATCCTTAGGATGTTTCTTTCCTAAGAAATATCCTCCCACAAAAACTCCTGCTAGCAGTAAGAAGAGGATTAGGAAAATTGGCATGCAATCCCAAATCCAGCGGTAACGAGAATTTTTTCTACGATACCGGTATAATTCCTTTAGACGCGCCTTCTGTTCTTCGTTATTCATGAATATAGTCCTTTCTACCAAAATACTAAGTCATTATACAATTATCTTTTTGAAAAATCAATTTTTATAATCAAAGAAGGTTGATTTTCAAAAAGGAGTCTGTTATACTCTTTCCAATTGGCAAATGCGAGGAAGGAAATCAGTAGCGATGGGATTCGGATTTAGAGAGAGCTTGTTTGGTGAAAAAGCTTGAAGAACCAAAGTGAATTACGTTCCAGAGCAGCTTTTCTGAGAAAGATTCAAGTAGGAAAAGTCGGTCGCCCCGTTAGTGCAAAATGAAGGAGTTCATGATTATGAACTTGAACCAGAGGTGGTACCACGATGATTCGTCCTCTGCTTATCCAAGGATAAGCAGGGGGCTTTTTTTTCTTACTTTTGCCAACCTAAGCAAGAAGTTTTAAGAATTAGGAGGATTTCAAACATGGAAATTTACGAGGAATTAGTAGAAAGGGGATTAATTGCCCAGGTAACAGACGAAGCAGAAATCAAAGAGTTGATTAATAACGGTGGAGCCAGATTTTACATTGGTTTTGATCCAACTGCAGATTCTCTTCACGTAGGACATTTCATGGCTCTTTGTTTAATGAAGCGTCTTCAAATGGCTGGCAATAAGCCAATTGTCTTAGTTGGTGGAGGAACTGCTCATATTGGTGACCCATCCGGCAGACAGGATCTTAGAAAGATGATGACCTCTGAAACCATCCAGCACAACTGTGATTGCTTCAAGGTTCAGATGGAAAAGTTCATCGAGTTTGGCGAAGACAAGGCAGTAATGGTGAACAATGCTGACTGGTTATTAAAGTTAAATTATGTAGATGTTCTTCGCGACATCGGAACTCATTTTTCTGTAAACAACATGCTTCGTGCTGAGTGCTACAAGCAGAGAATGGAAAAGGGCTTAAGCTTCCTTGAGTTTAACTATATGATCATGCAGGCCTTTGATTTCTACTATTTACACAAGAATTTTGGCTGCAACATGCAGTTTGGTGGCGATGACCAGTGGAGCAACATGCTGGCCGGAACCGAATTAATCCGTAGAAAGACCGGTGATGATGCTTACGCAATGACCATCACTCTCCTTCTTAATTCAGAAGGCAAGAAGATGGGAAAGACCGCTAACGGTGCTGTATGGTTAGATCCAAACAAGACTTCTCCTTTCGAATTCTACCAGTATTGGAGAAATGTAGATGATGCAGATGTTATGAAGTGTATTAAGATGCTTACTTTCTTAAGCATGGATGAAATCCACGAAATGGAGAACTGGGAAGATTCCAGAATCAATGAAAAGAAGGAAGTGCTTGCTTACGAGTTAACGAAGTTAGTTCATGGCCAGGAGGAAGCAGACAAGGCACAGAAGACCGCAAGAGATCTTTTCTCAGGAAAGGTAGATGCCGAAAACATGCCTTCTACTACTTTAAGAGAAGATCAGTTAACCGACGGCAGCATTGCTATCATGGACTTAATGGTTGCTTGTGGCTTAGTTGCAAGTAAATCTGAGGCAAGAAGAGTGATCACCCAGGGGGGACTTTCTGTGAATGAGGCAAAGGTAACAGACATTGCAGCTTCTTACACGAAGGAAGACTTGGCAGCAGGTGTAATCATCAAAAAAGGAAAGAAAGTATTCCATAAGGCAACAATTTAAAGTTCCACCACTTATTTTTTCAATACTGCATATTCTTGATTGCTGTAAACCTCTGTCCAGTGACAGATACCAAGAAGATAGATTTCCTGGTTGGTCTTTAGGTCCTTAGCCTTAGTCCTTTTCATAACCACGTAGTTTATGGAAGCATCCTCTAGCTGGGCCTGCACCTGATCGAAATTAGAGGACTCCTCATTAATAAAGGCATTCAGGTCTTGGTGGTGGGTGACAAGATTGAGTTCCTTCTTGTGCTTTTTTAGGTAGGAAACCAGGTCAGAGTGGACAAGAAGGCCGGAAGGGTTCTGACTTTCTAAGTATTGTGCTACCTGCTCCTTGTATTGGTACTTTACCCGATTGTTTTGGTATAGCAATAGGCCAAGAACAAGGAGCAGAGCAAAAAGCAGAAGAAATAAGGGTATTAAAAGTTTCTTTTTCATAAGAATCTCCTATTGGTTTTGTTTGCATCATAACATAAGGGAGCGGAAAATGCACACAAAATTTGAGGGGGTTTTGACAATAAATACCAGTGGAAACGTTAGCGCTTTTTTAAAAATAGGTTTGTGTGTTTTCGACAAAAATGGGTAAAAAAACATTGAAAACAGAAAAAAATTGTTCATTATTAAAATTGA
Source organism: Lachnospira sp. UBA3212 (assembly GCA_002363615.1). Taxonomy (GTDB): domain Bacteria; phylum Bacillota; class Clostridia; order Lachnospirales; family Lachnospiraceae; genus UBA3212. The sequence continues at coordinate 119,395 of DEWK01000024.1, forward strand.
CTTGACAAATGTACTTTGTTATAATCGCTCTAGCTCAAAAGAAGGGTGGGTTTTTACCTTCAAAATAATTGTTATTTTAGAAGAGCCCTTTTGTTTTTTAGGAAAGGAAATGAAACAAATGAAAAAGAATTTAGCAAAGACCGCATTATTACTTGCGGCATCCCTGGTCATTAGCAGTATTCCAACAACCAGTTTTGCTAGCGAAACAAAGGCAACCTTTGAAAATGCAACATCAGAAGCTTTAAATAGTGCAAACAGCTTTGCAGTATTTTCAAAAATATATCATAAGCAGAATCATATGGAAGGAACATTTGCAACTGCATACTTGGATACCGGTACAGATGCTTGTGGTATTACTACAAAAGTAGAGCAGTACATCGATGCTTCCGAGAACTTAATTTATATTGAAGATGTTAACAACATTGCAAACTTAAGATTTAACGGAGTAAGCACAGATACCTTAATTCTTCCTACCGGAACAACCGTAGAATCATGTAATAATGGTAATGGAATTATGCTTACCTATAATGGAAATACAACTAGCTACAACAACAAGCAGGAAGTTGGAGCAGATGTAATTACTACAGTAGAAGAATCAAGTTACAAAATTGACTTTGACGCAGCATTTAAAGCATTAGTAAAGTATTCGAATCATCAGGCAACCAAGAACACAGAGGGTACTAACACCACAGTTGTGGTTGATCCTGATACAGTAGATTGGAATAACCGTTCCATTAACGTTACCTGTGGAAGCGGAAAGAATGTGATTAACTTAACTGCAGCTCAGTTAAGAGACTACAAGCTTAACATCACAGGAAGTGGTGAGTATTCCGTAATCATCAATGTAACGGATTGCACAGATTCTGGTTACTTCTTTGATAAGGAAATTTCAGTAGACGGTAACAGCGGTGGTTATGGTGAGTATGGTGGACAGGTTCTGTTCAACTTCCCAAGCACCTACACAGGAAACTTACAGTTCAACAAGTCAAATACCGGTGTTATTCTTGCAACAAGCGCTTCTGTACAGTGCTTCAGCACTCACAACGGTTCTGTTTTTGCAAATGAAGTTACCAATACTGGTTGTGAGATTCATCAGAACCCATTCGATGAGTTTGTAGAAGAGGAAGAGACAACTACAGTAGAGGAGACAACAACAGAAGAAGAGACTACAACCGTAGAAGAGACAACTACAGAGGAAGAGACTACAACCGTAGAGGAGACCACTACAGAGGAAGAAAGCACTACAGAAGAGGCAACAACTACTAAGAAGACAGAAGAGGCAACAACTACCAAGAAGGTTGAAACAGAGACAACCACTAAGAAGACAGAAGAGGCAACAACTACCAAGAAGGTTGAAACAGAGACAACCACTAAGAAGACAGAAGAAGCAACAACTACCAAGCAGGTTGAAACAGAGACAACCACTAAGAAGACAGAAGAGGCAACAACCACTAAGAAGGCTGAAACAGAGACAACTACAGTAGCTTCTTATGAGACAGAAACTACTGTTAAGATGGCAGAAAGTGAAACAACTACTAGTGCAGGAACCGTTACCATCGTAGAGGATGCTAAGACAGCAGATTCTTCTGCAGAGGTAACTACAAAGTCAACTGAAACAGATGATGATGCAACAGGTACCTTAGTAATCAAAATTTTTGATGATGACACCAACGATGCAGTTCCAGGTGCTAAGGTTCATGTATATGATGAAGATGGTAATAAGATTGCAACTGCTACTACAGATTCAGATGGTACAATCACTCTTGAAAATGTAGAAGAAGGAAAGTACACCATTCAGGTGGTAGACGTTCCAGAGGGTTACAGCGTTATGAACCGTACTGCAACTGTTAAGGTAGTAGCTGGAAAGGAGAAAACCCAGTCCTTAACTGTTAAGACAAGCACAAGCGGAACAGACAGCAAAGAGACCACTTCAAATCTTGGAGATTATCTTGCACCTAAGACAGGTGATGAGGGAATCTGGTATCTGATCCTGTTAATGCTTCTTTCAGCTGGATTTACCACAGCAATGGTTGCCAGAAGGAAAAAAGAAGTTGCAGAAGAAGAATAAGAAGAAGTAAGCCACCCATAAGGGTGGCTTTTTTTTGGAAAATGTGATACCCTTAATAAGGTTTAAGCTATGGAGAAGGAGGGAATGTATATGGGAGAACATCCATGGATTATAGCAATTAGTCGAGAGTACGGAAGCGGTGGAAGAAAAATTGCATCCATCCTGGCTGAAAAGTACGGCTTTCCAATGTATGACAGGAGTTTGATTGAAAACTTATTCGAAGGAAAAAATACGGAAGAGTGGAAAAAATATGATGAGAAGCCGAGAAAATTCACTCTTTCCAGAACGGTAAACGGATACAGTAACTCAATGGAGGAAAATCTGGCAGAGGAGCAGTTCCGATATATTAAAACCCTTCCGGAAAGGGGAGAGAATTTTATTATTTTAGGACGGTGCGCAGAAGAGGTCTTAAAAGACCAGCCAAACCTAATCACCTTATTTGCAACGGCGGATTTAGAAGATCGAATCAATCGAATCGAAGAGGTTCGTCATCTTTCCAGGAAGGATGCAGAAAAGGCCATTAAACGTCATGACGCTAGCAGAAAAAGGTATCATGACAGATACAGTAGTAGAAAGTGGGGAGATGTAAAGAATTACGACCTTTCCATTAACACATCCCGTTTGGGAATCGAAAAGTCAGCAGAGATGATTGCTCATTATTTTGAAGAACGACGTTCTCATGAGAGTAATGACAACTAGGAGGAAGGAACATGTTATTAGCGCAAATTCTTGCGGTTGCAATCTTTCTTATCATGTTTATTTTTATTGTCATGGATAAGATTGAACGACACTATGTCACCATTGGTTGTGGCTTCATGACCTTGGTATTAGTATTTGGTATATGCATGCACAGCATGGAAGCTGTGATGACCACCTTGAATGTAAAAAGTATTTTTACCCTGAGCTTTTGGTATACCGGGGCCAGTGCGGCAGAGGAGTCTTCCTCTGGGGTGAACTGGGCAACGATTCTATTTATTGCAGGAATGATGGTTATGGTAGAAGGAATGGCAAAGGCGGGATTTTTCCGTTGGTTATGTATGCTTTTAGCAAAAGCGGTGCATTATAAGCCAATCCCTTTGTTCTTGGTATTTATGGTTATGTCAGCAGTACTTTCCATGTTTATCGATTCGATTACTGTCATTTTATTCTTGGCAGCAGTGACCATAGAGTTGGCAAAACTTTTAAAATTTGATCCCATCCCTATGATTATTTCAGAAATCTTTTGTGCCAATTTGGGAGGATCGGCTACCATGTGTGGAGATCCGCCAAATATTATTATTGGTACTTCCTTGGGATATACCTTCTTTGATTTCTTAAATAATACCGGTTTGATTGCAGGAATTTCTTTGGTAGTGATGATTCTTTATTTCTTTTTGGTGTACCGAAAGGAATTAATCACGGAAGAGGGAATGGCCATGGATACTTCTAAGATGCCGGAACCTAGGTCAGCCATTGTAAATAAAAAAGATTTTATTATAAGCAGTATTATTTTTGGAGTGGCAGTCATCCTTTTGATTACCCACGCAAGCACTGGATTTACCGTAGCCTTAATTGGAGCTTTGATTGGGATTGTGACGCTTTTAGCAGCGGGAAAAGAAGCCTTAAGATTATTAAAGAAAGTGGATTATAAAACCCTGCTTTTCTTTATCGGCCTTTTTATTGTGGTTGGTGGATTAGAGGAAACAGGAGTATTGGAATTAATTGCAGAAGGAATTAAGAAGATTAGCGGAGGAGATATCCGGTTAGTGGTAATAATTATCATTGTGGTGTCAGCGGTAGCATCTGCCTTTATTGATAATATTCCATTTGCGGCAACGATGATTCCGGTAATCAAGGCCCTTTCAGTAGAGACAGGAGTGCCTCTTAATACCCTTGCCTGGACCCTTTCCATAGGAACAGATATTGGAGGTTCCGCAACTCCAATCGGTGCTTCTGCCAATGTAGTAGGAACATCGGTTTCAGCTAAAAATGGTTATCCCATTAGCTGGGGCAAGTACTGTAAGACAGCGGCTCCTGCCACTGTCATTGTAATTGTTATTTCAATCCTTGTGATTTTTGCAAGATATTGCTAAAAAAAACACATGCGACAAGATTCTGTCGCATGTGTTTTTTCCTGTTTCTCAGCGGTTTTTCCCGGCAGTTAAAGATTTAATTTCTTTAACAGATCTCCTAAATTGCTTCCGATTTCTTCGGCCTTTGGAATTTCAACCACTTCTTCTTCCACTTCCTTAACCTGGGCATCTTCCTTTACGGCACGAATGCTAAGGCTTAATTTACCGTCCTTAATGGCAATGACCTTTACCTTGACATGGTCCCCTTCGCTTAAGACATCCGATGGGTGCTTGATTCGAACGGGACTGATCTCTGAAATGTGTACCAGACCGGAAAGACCATTTCCCAAGGTGACAAAGGCACCATAAGGCATTAAAGATTCCACGGTTCCTTGAGTTACAAAGCCTACCTGGAGGTTGGAAATAGTCTCCCGACGCTTTTTATCCTCTTCCTCCTTTAAAAGTTCCTTGGCAGAAAGAATTAATTTTTCTTCTTTCTGATTTAGTTCAAAGACTAAAACCTTGAGGTTTTTTCCGACGAAAACAGAAGTGTCTTCCACATAATTGACATCAAGCTTGGAGGCCGGGATAAAGCCCCGGATGCCACAAAGGTAGGCAATGGCACCGGCCGGAACCACCTCACGAATATGAACATCCACAGGAGTCTTTGAATCCTTTAAGTCTTGAAGTTCTGACCAGGCAAGTTTCTTGGTGGCCTCCACCCTAGATAAAAGGATGTGTCCCTGCCCATCATCTTTGGAAATGACCGTAGCACTTACCCGGTCTCCTTTTTGTACATCGGTTTTAATAGAAAAGGCGGGATCACTGCTGTAGTCGGCAGCCCGGATGACTCCCTCGGTGTAGAATTTTAAGTCTAAGATAACCTCGGTATCAGTGATGCCGATTACGGTACCGGTCATGATCTCTCCTTCCGTAACACCACGAAATGATGCCTCAAGTTCCTCTTTAAAATCGTCCATTGTTTCCATGATTCCATTCTCCCTTCTTTTATAAAAAATAGGCGTCATAGGTAAAAACCTGTGACGCCTGTTATTGTACCACTATCTGCCTTCTTCCTTCAAGGCTGCTTCCACAAAACCTAAGAATAAAGGATGTGGACGGTTTGGTCTGGACTTGAACTCCGGGTGTGCTTGAGTAGCCACAAACCATGGATGATCCGAAATCTCGATCATCTCAACGATTCTACCATCTGGAGAAATACCAGATAAGGTAAGACCATGCTCCTGAAGAACCTGACGATAGTCATTGTTGACCTCATAACGATGTCTGTGACGCTCGTAAATGGTTTCTTCCTTGTAGGCGGCTCTTGCTTTTGTGCCTTCTTTTAAAACACAAGGATAAGAACCGAGACGTAGGGTACCACCAATATTGTCAACACCTTCCTGGTCTGGCATTAGATGAATAATTGGGTGTGTAGTGTCTGGTTTTAATTCAACACTGTGTGCATCATCATAGCCGACAACATTTCTTGCAAACTCAATGATGGCTAATTGCATTCCTAAGCAAAGGCCAAGGAATGGAATCTTCCTGGTACGGGCATACTGGATGGCATAAATCTTGCCGTCAATGCCTCGGTCACCAAAGCCACCAGGGACGAGAATACCGGAAACATTAGAAAGAATGTCAGCAACATTCTCTTTAGTTACGGTTTCAGAATCTACCCATTTGATATTTACTTTGGCAGAATTAGCGAAACCGGCATGCTTTAAGGATTCTACAACAGAAATATAAGCGTCATGAAGTTGGATATACTTACCAACGAGAGCGACGGTTACTTCCTTTGTAGGATTCTTAGCTTTATCTACCATGGAGATCCATTCGGTTAAGTCTGGCTCCGGGCAGTCAAGGTTTAGGCACTCGCAGGCTGCCTGAGCAAGATGCTCGTGTTCCATGGCGAGTGGTGCTTCATATAAAACATCCACATCCAGATTCTGAAGAACCCGGCTGGCTGGTACGTTACAGAAGAGAGCGATTTTAGCCTTCACATCATTGGTAAGTGGCTGTTCTGAACGGCAAACGATAATATCCGGTTGGATCCCCATCCCCTGTAATTCCTTAACGCTGGCCTGGGTAGGCTTGGTTTTTAACTCCTCTGAAGCATGAAGGTAAGGAATTAAGGTAACGTGGATTAAAATGGCATTTTCAGGACCAACTTCATGCTGGAACTGACGAATTGCCTCGATAAATGGCTGGCTTTCGATATCACCTACGGTACCACCAATTTCAATGATGGCAATCTGGGTTTCGTCGGTAGAATAGTCTCTGTAAAATCGACTCTTTAATTCGTTGGTGATATGAGGGATTACCTGTACGGTACCGCCCTTGAAATCCCCACGACGCTCCTTTTGGAGAACAGACCAATAAACCTTACCGGTGGTAACATTCGAACGTTTCGTTAAACTTTCATCAATGAAACGTTCATAGTGACCTAAGTCTAAATCTGTCTCAGCTCCGTCATCTGTAACGAATACCTCTCCGTGCTGGATTGGATTCATGGTTCCCGGATCAATGTTAATATAAGGGTCGAACTTCTGCATGGTTACACGGTAACCGCGAGCCTTTAAAAGACGGCCAAGAGAAGCAGCAGTGATTCCCTTACCAAGACCTGATACTACACCACCTGTTACAAATACGTATTTGACAGACATACTATTACCTCCTGTGAAATCTGTACTACCGAAAGCATATGGCAAAAAAGGTGCACAACAAAACCACCGACAATGCCTGTGGATCTGCTGTGCACCTTTGCACCTCTTATTTAATACTGAAACAGTATACTCTAAAATTCAAAAATAATCTATAGGAAAATGAATTTTTTTATCCATAAATACAAAGAATTTTCACAATGTACTTATTGATTATTTTCGAAAGTTACTTATAATATTAAAGAAAGATACTTGTTAATGAGAGAACAGAAATAGATGAGGAACGACTATGGAAAACAATCAGAATCCCCAGGAACCGCAGAATGGGAACCCACAAGGGCCACAAAATAGAGAGCCACAAAATAGGGGACCACAAGGACCGCAGAATGGCCAATATGGGAATAGTCCAGGAGGACAGTTTGGAAATCAAGGACCACAGGACCCACAGGGTGGTTATAATGGATGGTTTGGAGGACAGGATCCAAAGGATTTCTTTCATCGAAACAATCCCAATCAGTCCAATCGTCCAAATCCAGAGAATGATAAGAAGAAAAACAATAAAAGAACCATTATTGGGATGATCGTGGCAGCGGTGCTAATCTTTTTGGTGATGGGAATCATTGAAAGCATTTACGAAAGTGCTACGACCAAGGAAATCACCTACAATGAATTTGTAGAGATGTTAGAAGATGGGAAAGTAGAAAAAGTAGAATTTTCCTCATCCGGAATGATTAAGATTACACCGGAAACCGATCAGAATACGGTTGTGGCAATTACTTATACCACCGCCCAGTTGAATGATGAGGAATTGATTCAAGACTTAAAGGACGGAAAATACGGAGATGTTACCTATGTGGGGAAAATCGAAAGTACCAGAAATTCCATCCTGGTATCCTTGATTCCATTTATCATTATTTACGGATTCTTCTTCTGGATCTTTAGGAAGATGACCAAAAGTGGCGGAGGAGTCATGGGAGTTGGAAAGAGTAATGCCAAGATTTACGTAGAAAAGGAAACCGGTGTTACTTTTAAAGACGTGGCAGGACAGGATGAAGCCAAAGAGTCGGTTAAGGAATTAGTAGACTTTTTACATTATCCTGAAAAGTATGCAAAGGTTGGTGCGAAACTTCCAAAGGGCGCCCTTTTAGTAGGCCCTCCGGGAACCGGTAAAACCTTGTTAGCCAAGGCGGTGGCAGGGGAAGCCAAGGTGCCATTTTTCTCATTGTCTGGATCAGACTTTGTAGAGATGTTTGTAGGTGTAGGTGCCTCCCGAGTAAGAGACCTCTTTAAGCAGGCACAAAAGGAAGCACCATGTATCGTCTTTATCGATGAGATCGATGCCATTGGTAAGAGTCGTGACAGCGCCATGGGGAATGATGAGCGTGAGCAAACCCTAAATCAGTTACTTTCAGAAATGGATGGTTTTGATTCTTCTAAGGGAGTATTGATTTTAGCGGCTACCAACCGTCCGGAAGTCTTAGATCCGGCTTTGCTGCGTCCGGGACGTTTTGACAGAAGAGTCATTGTAGATAAGCCGGACTACAGGGGAAGATTAGATGTATTAAAGGTTCATTCCCGTGGAGTTCGTATGGATGAAAGCGTAGACCTTGAGGCTATTGCCATGGCAACTTCAGGGGCGGTGGGTTCCGACCTTGCCAATATGATTAACGAGGCGGCAATCCTTGCGGTTCAGAAGGGTAGACAGGCGATTTCCCAGGCAGACCTTTTTGAGTCTGTGGAAGTAGTCATTGCAGGTAAGGAGAAGAAGGATCGAATCTTAAGCAAGGAAGAAAAGAAGATCGTTTCTTACCACGAGGTAGGACATGCCCTGGTGACAGCCTTACAAAAGGATGCAGAGCCGGTACAAAAGATTACCATTGTGCCAAGAACCATGGGTTCTCTGGGCTATGTTATGACCGTGCCGGAAGAAGAGAAGTACTTAATGACAAAGAAGGAACTTCACGCAAGACTGGTTACCCTTTTAGGTGGACGAGCTTCCGAGGAATTAAATTTCGATTCCATTACCACTGGAGCAAGTAACGATTTAGAAAAAGCAACCGACCTGGCAAGGGCTATGGTAACACGATATGGAATGAGCGATGCCTTGGGACTTGCTTGTGTTGAAAATGTAGAGCACGAGTATCTTGGCGGTAAGGCAAGATTAAATTGTTCGGAGACAACGGCAGCAGAGATTGATGCAGAAGTGAGACGAGTATTAAACGAGTGCTATGAGGAAGCAAAGAAGATGCTTTCGGACAATGGAGCAATCCTAGATAAGATTGCAGAATTCCTCTATAAGAGGGAAACCATTACGGGAGCTGAGTTTATGGATATCTTCCACCGCGTTCAGGCAGGAGAAGAAATCCTGATGGATGAAGCCGGTCAATTTATTGAAAAGCCGGTAGTAACAGAAGAATAAGAAAAAACCTGAGGTGATGGTATGTTTAGTTTGGAAGAAGAATTAAAACAATTGCCGGATTCTCCAGGAGTGTACTTTATGAGAGATAGCCACGACAATATTATCTATGTCGGAAAGGCTATCTCTTTGCGTAATCGAGTGAGATCTTATTTTCGTAAGGGGAATAAGTCGCCAAAGATTGAAAAGATGGTCACCCATATTGCGCGGTTTGAGTATATCCTTACGGATTCGGACTTAGAGGCATTCATTCTTGAATGCAATATGATAAAAAAATATACGCCAAAGTACAATACCATGTTAAAGGATGGAAAGACCTATCCTTATATTCGCGTGACCCTGGGAGAACCATTTCCAAAGTTTAGCAAAGTGAGGGAGGCAAAGCAGGATAAATCCCGTTACTTTGGTCCTTACGTGAACGTGACTGCCGTTAATGAAACCTTAGATCTTCTTCGAAAGCTTTACGGCTTTCGAACCTGCAACCGGGTATTGCCAAGGGACATTGGAAAAGAAAGGCCTTGTCTTTATTATCATATCAAGCAGTGTTCGGGTCCCTGTGCCGCTTGTATCTCCAGCGAAAAATATCGAGAGATGGTAAAGGAGGCTATGCAGGTTTTAGAGGGAAATGACAAGGAGATTGTTAAGAATCTTACTCAAAAGATGAACCGGGCAGCGGAAGAGATGCGCTATGAGGATGCTGCAATCTATCGAGACCAGATTCGTGCGGTTCAAACCGTGGCGCAAAAGCAGAAAATCACCAACAATAACAACCGAGAGGACCGGGATATTATTGCCTACAATCGAGATCAGTCAGATGCGGTTGTTTCGGTGTTCTTTATTCGGGATGGTAAGCTAATGGGAAGAGAACATTTTCACCTGGAAATAGCAGAGGAAGAGTTAGGAGGAGCAATCCTTGCGGCCTTTATTAAGCAATACTACAATGGAAGTCCCTTTGTACCAAAGGAAATCTTTACCAAGGTGCCGGTAGAAGAACAAAAGGAAATCCAGGAATGGCTAAGCCAAAAGAGGGGAAACAAGGTTCGTATTCTTTCTCCAAGCAAGGGAAGCAATGCCAAGATGGTTTTAATGGCTGAAAAGAATGCTAAGTTAATCGTTGAAAAAGATAAGGAAAAGTTAAAACTGGAGGAAGCCATGACGACAGGGGCTGTCAAGCAAATCTGCCAGGCCATTCAAATTCCTGTGGCTCATCGGATGGAGGCCTACGATATTTCCAATATCAGTGGTTTTGAGTCCGTAGGTTCCATGATTGTATTTCAGGATGGAAAGCCGAAAAGAAATGATTATCGAAAGTTTAAGATTAAAACCGTGAAGGGACCCAATGATTATGCCAGTATGAAAGAGGTGTTAAGCAGAAGATTCTTACATGGCTTAAAGGAAAGGGAAGAATTAGACCGAGAGGGAAAGGATTACAATCTTGGAAACTTTACCAAATTCCCGGATATTTTAATGATGGATGGTGGTAGAGGTCAGGTCAATATTGCCCTAGAGGTGCTTAAGGAATTAGGACTTGAGATTCCGGTGTGTGGCATGGTAAAGGATGATCATCACAGAACCAGGGGGCTTTATTATAATAATCAGGAAATTCCTTTGGATACCCATTCGGGAGCGTTTAAGCTAATTACCCAGATGCAGGATGAGGCCCATCGATTTGCCATTGAATATCATCGGAGTCTTCGAAGCAAGGGACAGGTTCATTCGGTTTTGGACGATATTCCTGGAATTGGTCCGGCAAGAAGAAAGGCTCTGCTTCGCAAGTTTAAATCGGCAGAGGCGGTTTCTCAGGCATCCCTTGAAGAATTAGAAAATACAGAGACCATGACCCTTACTCTTGCGAAAGAAGTTTACGATTTTTTTCATCTATGATAAAATGGTACAGAATCATGTATGTGCTACATAAGAGGAGGGTTTATGGCAACAGTAAAAATTTCAAAGATTATTGAGAATTATCAGCTGGAGAATTTAACTCCAGAGATTGATACAAGCCAGGTGCTGGTTAAGCAACCGGATATTAACCGTCCGGCTCTTCAGCTGGCAGGGTATTTTGATCATTTTGATTCAGACCGTGTTCAGTTAATTGGTTTTGTAGAGTATACCTACCTAGAGGTAATGAGTGACGAGAGAAAGTTAGAAATTTATGACAGACTCATGTCTTACAAGGTACCTTGTATTATCTTTTGTAGGGACCTGCAGCCGGATCAGCTCTTTTTAGATGCGGCCAATAAGTACGGGGTTCCAGTCCTTAAGACCAAGAAGGAAACATCGTCCTTTATGGCTGAAATCATTCGCTATCTGGCAGTTCAGTTTGCACCATTTATCTCGATTCACGGGGTACTGGTAGATGTTTATGGTGAAGGTGTCTTAATCATGGGAGAAAGTGGAATTGGTAAGTCTGAGGCTGCTTTGGAATTGATTAAGCGTGGACACCGTTTAGTTACCGATGATGTGGTGGAGATTCGTAAAATCAGTGATGATACCCTAGTGGGATCGGCACCGGAAATCACCAAGCATTTTATTGAACTTCGGGGTATTGGAATCTTAGATGTGAAAACCTTGTTTGGTGTGGAATGTGTGAAGGACCAGCAAAATATCGATATGGTAATTAAGTTGGAATCTTGGGACAAGGAAAGAGAATATGACAGAATGGGATTGGAAGACCAATATACCGAATTTTTAGGGAATAAGGTGATTTGCCATAATATCCCAATTCGTCCTGGTAGAAATGTTGCGGTAATCGTTGAGTCGGCTGCGGTAAATCATAGACAGAAATTAATGGGTTACAATGCGGCTCAGGAATTATATAACCGTGTACAGCAAAGCATTGCCAGACAGAGAGAAGAAGAATAAACGTAAGGAATGGGTAAGATGATAAGGAAAGAACGACTTGTAAAATTACTTGGAGAAGGCAGGGTTTTTACAAATGAGCCAATGTCCAAACATATCACCTTTAAGGTAGGTGGTCCGGCAGATTATTATCTTTTACCAAAGAATGTAGAAACCCTGGTGGCAGTGATTAATTATTTGAAGGAAGAAGATTATCCCTATTATATCATTGGAAAGGGAAGTGACCTTTTAGTTTTAGATGAAGGATATCCTGGAGCAATCATTAGTACATACGGAGGGTTTGATACCATTCGTATAGAAGGTATGACCGTCTATGCAGAGGCAGGAGCCTTAATGTCTAAGGTGGCAGCAAGTGCCAGGGATGCTTCCATTGCAGGGTTTGAGTTTGCATCAGGAATCCCGGGAACGATCGGGGGCGGAGCAATTATGAATGCAGGTGCCTATGGTGGAGAACTAAAGGATCTTATGGGGAAGGCTACGGTGCTTACAAAGGATGGAAGGATTGTTACCTATACCAGGGATCAGTTTTTCTTGGGCTATCGTTGCAGTAGTTTTTTTGACAAGGAAGAGATTGTCCTTTCGGTAGAATTAACCGGTCATCCGGGAGATCCTAAGGAAATCGGGGATAGGATGAAGGAGTTAAACGGCAGAAGAAAAGAAAAACAGCCCTTAGAATATCCAAGCGCTGGTAGTACTTTTAAGAGGCCGGAAGGTTATTTTGCCGGTAAATTAATTCAGGATGCAGGTCTGTCAGGCTACCGTGTAGGCGGAGCCCAAGTTTCAGAGAAGCATAATGGATTTGTAATTAACACCGGAGATGCCACGGCGGCAGATATTCTCACGGTGATTGAAGATGTAAAGCGAATCGTTTATGAAAAATTCCAGGTGAAGTTAGAACCGGAAGTAAAAATCTTAAGAGTTGATAGGAATCGATAATTTTTCCAGCATATCGAAGATATGCTTTAGGTTTTGAGAAAAGCAAAGGCGATAGATGGATAAAAAATTTCGACCTTCGGTGGTAGCACGATAGTAGACACGATTCTTCTTTTTATCACCGGAATGATAATGGGGACTAATAAATCCTTGCTCAATCAAACGGTTTAAAATCGTGTAGATCGAACCGGTTCCCAGGGAAAAGAATCCATCAGAATAATCCATCAGGGTTTTTTTGATTTCAAATCCGTAAGTTTCCTGCTTATCTACGATGACAGCGAGGACAGCCAATTCTGCACTGGCTTTTTTTAAGGCGGAATTCATGTTTTTTGAGATGCTTTGTTCTTTCTTATCATTCGATAGATTCATAATTACCTCCGTTTTTTGGTCGTATCATTTTATGATACTAAGAATTTAGCATAAGGCGAAAAAGATTGCAAATAAATTGAGAAAGGAAAAAAATTGGAAATCATTATTGTTACAGGCATATCGGGAGCAGGAAAAAGCTCAGCTTTAAAAATATTTGAAGATTTGGGCTTTTACTGCGTGGATAATTTGCCGGTAAGTTTAATTGAAAAATTTGCAGAATTGATTACGGCACCGGGGTCTAACTACGAGCATGCAGCCATTGGAGTAGATATCCGAAGTGGCTTAAAGAATGGTCAGATGGCAGAGGTCTTAGACCACCTAAGAGAGCGGGGATGTTCTTATCGCATGCTCTTTTTGGATGCCAGCAACAGGGTGTTGGTTCATAGGTATAAGGAAACCAGAAGAGCCCATCCTTTGGCTAAACAAGAAAGTGTGATAGAGGGAATCCGGGCAGAACGGGCGGAGATGGAATTTCTTAGAAAGAAGTCAGACGTGATTATCGATACCAGCAAGATGCTTTCTAAGGATCTTCGAGGAGAACTGGAAAAAATCTTTTTGGATGATTCTCAGTTTCAAAATCTGGTAATTACGGTGATGTCCTTTGGATTTAAGTATGGAATTCCAAACGATGCGGACCTGGTGTTTGATGTAAGATTTTTGCCAAATCCTTATTATGTAGAGGAACTTCGGCCACTAACCGGGAATGATCCGGTTATTCAGGATTATGTCATGGGCAATGATACGGCTAGAACTTTTAAGGAACTCTTGTTTTCTATGATTGATTTCCTTCTTCCCAATTATGTAAAAGAAGGAAAGAATCAGCTGGTTATCGCTATGGGTTGTACCGGTGGTCATCACAGGTCTGTTACTATGGCCAATCTCTTGTATGAACATCTAAAACCAGAGGATGATCTTTACGGTTTGAGACTGGAACATCGAGATATTAGGTAGGTATAAATGTCATTTTCTAGTGAGGTTAAAAAGGAACTCTATGACAAGGTGGATGCGCCAAGACACTGCCGTTTGGCAGAGCTTGCAGCGATTCTTAGTATGCATGGAGTCCTAACAATGGATCAAGGACGATATGGTATTCTTCTGGCCACGGATCATCTTCAGGCGGCAAGAAAATACTTTACATTATTAAAAAAAACATTTAATATATATGTTGGTGCAAGTGTTTTAAGACACCGGACAGAGCAAGGGAAGAAAACTGTGACTTATGCGGTTTCAGTATCAGATCCCAAGGAAGCAGAAGAGGTATTGGTGGCCACGAAACTTTTATCGGTGGATGGTCATTATCAGAAGGATTATCAAATTATTTCTGACCTCCTTTTGCGGATGGAGTGTTGTAAGCGTGCCTACTTGCGCGGAGCATTTTTGGTGGAAGGATCGATTACAGATCCCAATCGTTCCTATCATTTTGAAATTAGTTTTGAATCAGACGGGAAGGCGAGGGAGGTTCAAAAAATCCTACAGTTCTTTGGCTTAGATGCCAGGATCGCCCAGAGAAAGAATCGTCAGATTGTTTACCTCAAGGAAGGGGAGGCAATCTCCGATACCTTGAATCTTATGGGTGCCACGGTTTCCATGATGGAACTGGAGAACGTGCGGATTATGAAGGATATGCGCAATTCCGTAAATCGAATGGTGAACTGCGAGACGGCAAATCTAACCAAGATTGTGAAGACAGCCTATAAGCAGATCGAAGACATTAAGCTGATTGAAGAAAGAAAGGGCTTAAACAAATTGCCAGATCATTTGCAGGAGATGGCAAGGGTACGGTTGGATTATCCGGAAAGCTCTCTGGTGGAATTGGGAAAACTCCTAGATCCGCCGGTTGGGAAATCAGGTGTGAATCATCGCTTGCGGAAGCTTAGCGAGATTGCAGATACATTACGAGGAGAAGACTGAAAGAAAGGAAGTCCCGTGTTCGGGAGAGGTGAAGTTGATGGTAACAAAAGATATTACAATTGAATTAAAGACCGGATTAGAGGCTAGACCGGTAGCAGTTTTTGTACAGGTTGCAAGCCGTTATGAGAGCTCAATTTATGTAGAGTATGCCAACAAGAAGGTGAATGCCAAGAGTATTATGGGTATGATGACTTTAGGACTTGCATCAGGTGAAAGCGTGAAGGTAATCGCAGATGGACCGGATGAGGAAGAGGCCATTCGGAATATCGAGGAATATTTAGGAAACGGCAGCGAGGAATAAGACCTTTTGATTGCTGTTTCTACAAGCGAAAAGAGTTTGCAAAGGGAGGGGCTGGCATGATGTGCCAGTCCTTTTATGATAGATGGTTTTAGAAAGGAAGACATATGTTTACACATCTTCATGTTCATACACAATTTTCTTTATTAGACGGCTCCTGTAAGATCAGGGAGCTTGTTCGTCGTGCCAAAGACATGGGGATGGATAGTCTAGCCATTACGGACCATGGAGTCATGTATGGTTGCGTGGATTTTTATAAGGCCTGTAAGGAAGAAGGGATTCGTCCTATTCTAGGTTGTGAGATTTATATGGCTCCAGGAAGTCGCTTTGAAAAAAGTGCCGGAAAGGGAGAGGAGCGATACTATCATTTGATTCTTTTGGCGGAAAATTACAAGGGCTATGAGAACCTGATGAAGATTGTATCCTTGGGATTTTTAGAGGGCTATTATTATAAACCAAGGGTAGATCGGGAAATTTTAGAAAAATACCATGAGGGTCTTATTTGCCTGTCTGCCTGCCTGGCAGGTGAGATTCCAAGGGCCATTGTGGCCGGTCAGGACAATAAGGCCAAGGAGACAGCCCTTTATTTTAAAAATCTTTTTGGAAAAGATCATTTTTATCTGGAATTGCAGGACCATGGAATTCCTGCTGAGCGTCTGGTAAATCACAAGTTGATTGCTATGAGTAAGGAACTTGAGATTCCTTTAGTGGCCACCAATGACAGCCACTATATTCTTCCGGAAGACTGGGAAGCCCACGATGTATTGCTTTGTATTCAGACTGGAAAGAAGTTGGCAGACCAGGATCGAATGCGCTATCGGGGAGGCCAGTATTACCTGAAAAGTGAGGAAGAGATGCGGGAACTTTTCTCCTATGTGCCAGAGGCCTTGGATCATACCTATGAGATTGCAAGCAGGTGTCAGGTAGAATTGGAGTTTGGTGTAACCAAGTTACCACCATTTCCAGTGCCAGAGGGCTATGATGCCATGTCTTATCTGATAAAACTTTGCCGGGATGGATTAAAAGAACGTTACGATCACCCCAGCCAGGAGATGAAAGACCGATTAAACTATGAGCTTTCCACCATCCAGTCCATGGGTTATGTGGAGTACTTTTTGATTGTGTGGGATTTTATTCATTATGCCAAGAGTCGTGGAATTCCTGTGGGACCGGGAAGAGGTTCAGCGGCAGGTTCCATTGTGGCTTATACCCTTGGAATCACAGATATTGATCCGATTCGCTACCAACTTCTCTTTGAGCGTTTCTTAAATCCGGAACGAGTTTCCATGCCGGATATTGATGTGGACTTTTGTTACGTAAGAAGACAGGAAGTCATAGATTATGTAGTTGGAAAATATGGAAAAGACAATGTGGCTCAGATTGTCACCTTTGGAACCCTTGGGGCAAAGGAAGTCATTCGAGATGTGGCCCGAGTCATGGACCTTCCTTATGAAACCGCAGATCGTGTTGCAAAGATGATTCCTGGAGGGGTTCATGTCACCATTGATGCTGCCTTAAAGGAAAATCGGGAATTCTCTAATCTATATGATCAGGACCCAACGATCCATGATTTGATTGATACCTGTAAGAAATTAGAGGGACTGCCAAGACATACCTCCATGCATGCGGCGGGAGTAGTGATTTGCGGTCGCCCGGTTTCCGACTATGTTCCCCTTTCAAAAAATCAGGATGGAGTGGTAACCACCCAATACATTATGACTACCTTAGAGGAACTGGGCCTTTTGAAAATGGACTTTTTAGGCCTTCGTACCCTAACAGTAATCAAGGATGCAGTAGAATTAGTAAAGAAAAATCACGGTATCAGCCTGAATATGGATCGAATCGACTATGATGATCCAAAGGTTTTTGATAGCTTGGCAACGGGACGTACCGAGGGTATCTTCCAGCTAGAAAGTCCGGGTATGATGCGGTTTATGAAAGAACTGGCTCCTAAGAAGTTAGAAGATATTATTGCGGGAATCTCCCTGTACCGTCCGGGTCCTATGGACTTTATCCCAAAATATTTAAAGGGAAAAAACCATCCGGAATCGGTGAGTTATGATACCCCAGAGTTAGAGCCAATCCTAGAGCCTACTTATGGTTGTATCGTTTACCAGGAGCAGGTAATGCAGATTGTTCAAAGTTTGGCAGGCTTTTCTTTGGGGCGGTCGGACCTTCTTCGTCGTGCTATGAGTAAAAAGAAAATTGAGGTCATGGAAAAGGAGCGTCAGGCCTTTGTTTATGGAGACCAACAAGCAGGGGTAGAGGGATGCATCAAACGAGGCATTTCCCTAGAGGTAGCCAACAAAATCTATGATGAGATGATTGATTTTGCCAAGTATGCCTTTAACAAGTCTCATGCAGCTTGTTATGCGGTGGTATCCTACCGTACCGCTTATTTAAAATACTATTATCCAAAGGAATTTATGGCGGCACTTTTAAGTTCCGTCATTGAAAATCCGGGCAAGGTGACCTCTTATATTCAGTTGTGTAAGGACTTAAAAATCTCGATCCTGCCACCGGATATTAACCTGGGAGAGGACCGTTTTATTGCCACCAGGGAAGGCATTGTCTATAGCCTTTCTGCCATAAAAAATGTGGGTGGAAAGCTAGTCGGAGAAATTGTAAGGGAACGAGAAGAAAATGGCCCTTATAAGACTCTTCAAGACTTTATTGATCGTGGTATGAGATTTGAATTAAATAAAAGGGCGGTAGAAAACCTGATTAAGGCAGGAGCCTTTGATCATTTCTATGGAAATCGAAAGCAAAAAATGCTAGTCTATCAAACCATGATGGACCATGCAAATAACGAGAAAAAGCATTCCAGCAGGGGGCAGATGTCCTTAGTAGATTTCTTAAGCCCGGAGGAGAAGAAGACTTTTGAGGTACAGTATCCGGAGATTGAGGACTATGACAGAGAGGAACGCCTGCTCTTAGAAAAAGAGGTGGCAGGTTTTTATATTTCCGGCCATCCCCTTGATACCCATCGGGATCTTTTGGATAAAAATACCAGCAAGACCAGTTTGGATTTTATTTTGGATGCGGAAAGTTTTGAACTTCATGTAAAGGATAAGGAGCCGGTAGCCATTGGTGGTGTGATTACCGAGGTTACCACTCGAATGACCAGAAAGGGAGAGCCTATGGCCATCCTTACCCTAGAAGACTTGTATGGAAGCATTCAGGTATTAGCATTTCCAAGGTGCTATGCTAAGTATTCTAGGCTTTTGGTTGCAGATTCCAAGGTTTTAATTACAGGAAGGGCTTCGGTGGAAGATAATTCAAGCAAGGTCTTTGCCACCGATGTCTACGATTTTTCCGAGGTGCCAAAGACCCTTTGGCTCCAGTATGAGAACCGAGACATTTATGATGAAAAGCATGCAAGGGTAGAAAAAATCCTAAAGGACCATCCGGGAAAAAATCCTGTAAAAATCTTCTTAAAGAAGGAGCGCAAGCAAAAAAACATGGGAAATGAGTTTAACGTTTCGGAGGACCAGCACCTGTTTATGGAATTGGAATCGGTCTTGGGAGAAGAGAATATTCGAGTGACTGCTACCCGAATCATAAAAAGTATATAGTAGAGGAACAATATGATTGAAATTACATCGGCTGCAAATAAAAAAATCAAAGAGGTGATTGCCCTTAATACCAAGGCTAAGATTCGAAAAAAGGAAGGGGCTTTTATTGTTGAGGGAATCCGGATGACAAGGGAGATTCCCGAAAATCTTTTAAGAGAACTTTATCTGACACCAGCCATGGCGGCATCCAAAGAGGGAAAGGAAGTCTTAAGTGCGCTTCCGATCTGTCCCACTTATTTGGTGGCGGAGGATGTATTTTTAAAGATGTCAGACACCAAGACCCCACAGGGAATCCTTGCAGTGGTAGAAGGAAAAAACACAAGTCTCTTGGACTTTGAAAAGGACATGGACCCTAAGGGAACCTACCTGGTGTTAGAAAATTTGCAAGATCCGGGAAATCTTGGTACAATTCTTAGGTCCAGCGAAGCAGCAGGGGTTTCTGGAATTTTTTTAAGTCAGGATTCGGTGGAACTATATAATTCCAAGGTTGTTCGAAGTACCATGGGAGCAATCTTTCGGGTACCGGTGGTAACCTGCCGGATTCAGGAAGTCATGGAGCTTTTTAGAAAAAAGATGATTCCAACCTACGCTGCTCATTTGGATGGAAAGAAAAATTATGATGAATTTGATTATACTGGGGGAGCCGCCTTCCTCATTGGCAATGAGGGCAATGGCCTTCGGCAGGAGACGGCAGCCATGGCGGATCACTATCTTTTGATTCCTATGGAAGGAAAGGTAGAATCCTTAAATGCATCGGTAGCCGCATCTTTGTTGGTTTACGAGGCCAAGAGACAAAGAGATCATCGTTAAGGAGATAAATATGGTACAGACAAGAGGTAAAAGACGTTACCATCGCTATAGCGGTTTGGTATTAGACGTAATCGTTGCGGTGTTTGGTATTTTAACTGCACTAGCAGCCCTTGCGGTTTTTATTAATTTTAAATCAAATATTCGGTTCGCACCCATTGTATTTTCTCTAGCAGGGGCCATGGATTTAATCCTTGCGATTAAATCGGCTAAGCGGAAAGAAAAGGGACGTTTTATCATGCTAATGATAGAATTTGTGGTATTACTTGCCTGCGCATTGATCTTTCGTCAGGCTTTAAACTAGGAGGAATTATGAAAAGAAATCAAGGGATGAAAGGAGAAATCCTTCATTTGCTCCAACACGCATCGGATTATGTTTCCGGGCAGGAACTATCCAAAATCTTTGGGGTTTCTCGTACCTCGATTTGGAAGTCCATTAAGGCTCTGACAGATGAGGGATATGAAATTGAGGGAATACAAAAAAAAGGATATCGTTTGGTTGGAGCCAATATTGGCCTATCCGCCAGTGCCATTGAGGCGGAACGAGTGAAAAAAATCATGGGTAGAAACGTTCGATGCTTTGAAGAGGTAACCTCTACGAATGATTTAGCCAAACGTTTTGCCGAGGATGGAGTAGAGGAAGGATTTTTGGTGGTCAGTGACCGTCAAAGCGCCGGCCGTGGCAGAAGGGGAAGGAATTGGTCTTCTCCAAGTGGCAGCGGCATCTATATGTCTTTGATTTTAAGGCCGAATATTCCTGCAATGAAAACCCCTATGATTACGATTATAGGGGGGATGGCAATTTGCAAGGGAGTTCGAAAGATTACCGGGCTAGATGCTCAAATTAAATGGCCAAATGATGTGGTGATAAATGGGAAAAAGATTTGCGGAATCCTAACGGAGCTTTCCGCTGAGATTGACCATGTGAATTATGTGGTTTTGGGAATCGGTATTAATGTTAATACGGAAGAGTTTCCGGAAGAAATCAAAGATACCGCCACTTCCTTGAAAATAGAAAGTAAAAAGACCTTATCTCGAATCGAATTGATTAATTGCTTTTTAGAGGAATTTGAGCGTCTATACCAGTGCTTTATTCAGGATGGAAGTCTAGGGGGACTGGTGGAAGAATACGATCGTCTTTTGGTAAATAGGGACCGGGAGGTTTATATTATTGAGGGTGA
Organism: Lachnospira sp. UBA3212; assembly: GCA_002363615.1. Taxonomy (GTDB): domain Bacteria; phylum Bacillota; class Clostridia; order Lachnospirales; family Lachnospiraceae; genus UBA3212. The sequence goes on from DEWK01000024.1 coordinate 140,532, forward strand.
GAAAAAGAAAAAGGCCCTTGCCAAGGGAATTACGAAAGAAGGTCATCTTAGGATTGTAAATCAGGATGGAGTGGAAGAAGAAGTAATGTCCGGAGAGGTTTCGGTACGAGGCATTTACGGATATGTATAGAATGGAGGCACAAGGTGGAAAACGTTGTAATGTGTGCAGCAAGTAAGTACGAGAAAAAATTCTTTTTAGATCCAAGGTTTGACAAATTGCCAGAACAGATTAAGGCGGAACTAAAGATTATTTGCGTACTTTATACCAATGAATGCGGGGGAATCATCACCATGGAATTTGATGAGGAGGGCAACCTTTTGTTAAAAACCGCAAGTAAGGAAGAGGATATCCTGTATGACGAGATTTCGGCAGGCTTAAAAATTCGGGAAATCCAAAAAAAGAATCAGGAACTTTTTGAACAGTTAGAACTTTATTATGCAGCCTTAAATGGCCGGTTGCCTAAGGAGTAAAGGAGAAGGTATGCTTTTAGTTGCAGATGTAGGAAATACAAATATTACCTTTGGTGTATTTTTTGGGGAAGAGTTTAAGGGAGGCTTTCGTATTACCACAAAGATTCCCAGAACTTCCGATGAATTCTCGGTAGCAATCGAGATGCAGTTAAAACAGTTTGGAATGGAAGCCAAGGAAATTGAAGATGTAATTGTGGCATCAGTAGTGCCAAATATCATGCATTCTTTTAACAATGGAATCATGAAATTATTTGGCAAGATGCCCCTAATAATTGGACCGGGAGTTAAGACTGGAATTAAGATTCGTTCGACCAATCCACAGGAAACCGGTGCAGATCGAATCGTGGACTGCGTGGCGGTACATACCCTCTATGGGGGACCTTGTTTGGTCATTGACTTTGGTACTGCAACTACCTTTGACTATGTGACAAAGGATGGAGCGTTTGAGGCAGGTGTTACCGTAACAGGTGTTCAGTCTTCTGCCAAGGCCATGGCTGGGGATGCAGCGAAGCTTCCGGAAATTGAAATCAAGATGCCAAATACCATTCTTGCTAAAAATACCATCCAGAGTATGCAGGCTGGTTTGATGTATGGCTATATTGGTCAGGTGGAATATATCATTGACCGTTTCAAAAAAGAAACCAAATTGAAAAATTTGAAAGTAGTAGCAACCGGGGGATTGGGAAGAATCATTTCTAAGGAAACCAAAAAAATTGATATTTACGATCCGGAGCTTACCTTAAAGGGGCTTCGAATCATCTATGAGAAAAATAAAAATCGTGAAGGCACCCGTTATGACAACATGGGTGATATGGAAGATTGAGGAAAAGATGAAAATTGGAACATTTGAAGTAGAGTATCCGGTGGGTTTGGCTCCTATGGCAGGAGTGACGGACCTTCCTTACCGAATTCTATGTCAGGAAAAGGGATGTGACCTTTCCTACACGGAGATGGTAAGTGCCAAGGGCATGCTCTATAAGAATAAAAATACAGAGGAGCTTCTTGCCAAGGGAAAAGAGGAGAAGAATCTTGCCTGCCAGCTGTTTGGCAGCGACCCGGAGATTATGGGGGAGATTGCGGCAAGGCTTTGTGACCGGGGCTATCAGATGATTGATGTAAATATGGGTTGTCCGGTTCCAAAGATTGTGGGAAATGGGGAAGGTTCTGCCTTAATGGAAAAGCCGGACCTGGCCTTTGCTATTATTCAAACTATGGTTCGCTGTGCCAGCCTACCAATCACCGTAAAGATTCGTGCGGGCTTTCGAAATGACAAGAAGAATGCTCCAGAGTTTGCCAAATGCCTGGAAGCGGCAGGAGCCAGCGGAATTGCGGTACACGGCAGAACCAGAGATCAGTTTTATATGGGAGAAGCCGATTGGGACATTATAAGAAGGGTCAAGGAGGCGGTCTCCATTCCGGTCTTTGGAAATGGTGATATTCGTTGTGGACAGGATGCTAAGAGGATGTATGAGCAAACCGGTTGTGATGGCATTCTGATTGGTCGTGCGGCAAGAGGAAATCCTTGGATTTTTGAAGAGGTGTCCCATTATTTAAAGACTGGTAAAACTTTAGAGAAACCTAGTGGGGACCAGGTGGCAGATACGATTTTGCGTCATGCTAAGATGATCATTGAGTTTAAAGGGGAATATACCGGAGTTCGGGAAATGAGAAAACATATCCAGTGGTACACCACTGGCATGAAGAATTCTAGTGAACTTAGGAGGAAGGTAAATTTATCGGAATCCATAGAGGATCTGGAGAAAATTATTAAAGAAATCCGTCAGGGTAGATAGGAGAACGAATGAAAACAAGAGATCAGATTATTGATGGAAACAGAAAGTCCTTTCGTTTGGTTATGTGGGGGCTGATTCTTACCGGCGTCCATGCTATTCTTGGTTCCGGGGGAAGCCTTCAGTTTCAGGTATTACCTGAATTTTTAGGACTCCTTCTTATGTGGAAGGGGATTCTTGGTTTATCCGAGACCTTTCAAGAAGAATTTACAGATTCCAGAATCTTTGGAAAAACAACCTGGATGGCCTTTGCTCTGGGTTGGGTAGTCTTTCTCTTTTTAGGCTATAGCAGTGCAATCTCACAGCTTCTTTATGTTTTATTAGACCTGTTTGAACTGATATTTTTTGATAAGCTTTTAAAGGATTGTAACCGGGCCTTAAAGACCTGTGGACATGAGGATGAGATTCAAAATTTAAAGAAGAATCGAAAGATTGCTTTGCGGGTAATGTTTTTTATTATCCTCTTAGCGGGCATTCAGGCAATCTTAACATTTGCAAAGATGAAATGGGCGAGTTTATTAACCTATACCACCATCACCTTGCTTTTGTTTATTAAACTTTATATTTCCATGTTTTTCCTACGCTTTTCTGGTCAAGAGTTTGCCCCTTTGCAAGAAGAGGCGCCAAGCTATATGAGCCTAGATGCGATTCAGCAGATGCGTCAGGAATCGGAAGAAAAATAAGAAGAGTAATGTCAATGGTTAATCCGTTGACATTATTTTTTAATTCAGTTATAATACTTTGGATTATGTGCTAGTGTATAAAAAGCGAATTTCGCTTTGTTTTAAAAGGAGGAAATATGGCAGAGAAGTTAAGTAACGTCATTACTACTGAGGGTTATAAGAAGCTTGAGGACGAGCTCCAGAACAGAAAGGTAGTGATCCGTGCCGAAATCGCGCAGAAGATTAAGGAAGCGAGAGAGCAGGGAGACTTATCAGAGAACGCTGAGTACGATGCTGCAAAGGATGAGCAGAGAGAAAATGAGGAAAGAATCGAAGAAATCGAGAAGATTATGAAGACCGTTACCGTGGTTGATTCCGCAGATGATGATGGTAAGAAGGTAAACATTGGTTCAATCGTTAAGATTCTTGATATTGAGTTAGAGGAAGAAGAAGAATACAAGATCGTTGGTTCTACTGAGGCAAACAGCTTACAGGGTAAGATTTCCAACGAATCTCCAGTTGGTAGCGCTCTTCTTGGTAAGAAAAAAGGTCAGACTGTTAAGGTTGATTTAGGTGGAGAGACGATTTCTTATAAGATTCTTTCCATCAAGAAGGAAGAGCAGTAATAGTTGGAGGAAAAAAAAGTGGCAAACGAGAATAAGAATAATGCATCTTTGGAATTGAATAATTTACTTCAGGTTCGTCGTGATAAGTTGTCTGATCTCCAGGCAGCAGGTAAGGATCCGTTCCAGATTACCAAGTATGATCAGACCCATCATACCGAGGAGGCCAGAACCCTTTATAATGAACATGAGAACAAGCTCCTTGCAGGAAGACAGCCAGTTAATACTGAGGGAATGTCTGAGGAAGACGCAAGAGCGACAAAGAAGGCAGACTATAATGAGAGAAGAGAGATTATGGATGCAGATCCAATCCGTGTTTCTCTTGCCGGACGTATGATGTTTAAGCGTGTCATGGGTAAGGCTTCTTTCATGAGCCTTCAGGACCGTGACGGAAGACTTCAGGTATATGTTTCAAGGGATGCCTTAGGAGATGAAGCTTATGCAGACTTTAAGAAGTCTGATATTGGTGATATCTTTGGTGTCAAAGGTTATTTGTTTAGAACCATGACCGGTGAGGTTTCGGTTCATGCAGACGAGTTGACTCTTTTAAGTAAGAGCTTACAGATTCTTCCTGAGAAGTTCCATGGACTTACCGATACTGATACCAGATATCGTCAGAGATATGTGGATTTGATTATGAATCCTGAAGTAAAGGAAACCTTCATTAAGCGTTCTAAGATTATTAAGGAAATCCGTACCTTTTTAGATGGCAGAGATTTCATGGAAGTAGAAACACCTACCTTGGTATCGAATGCAGGTGGTGCAGCAGCCAGACCTTTTGAGACACACTATAATGCACTGGATGAGGACGTAAAATTAAGAATTTCCCTTGAGTTATACTTAAAGAGACTGATTGTTGGAGGTCTTGAGAGAGTATACGAAATTGGTCGTGTATACCGAAACGAGGGTGTAGATACCCGTCATAATCCCGAATTTACCCTGATGGAATTATATCAGGCTTATACCGATTATGAAGGTATGATGGAATTAACAGAATCGATGTTCCGCTATCTTGCTGAGAAGGTTGTGGGTTCTACTAAGATTTCTTACAATGGAATTGAAATCGACTTTGGAAAGCCATTTGAGCGTCTTACCATGAATGATGCCATTAAGAAGTATGCCGGTATTGATTTCGATCAGGTAGAAACCGATGAAGATGCTAAGGCCCTTGCCAAGGAACATAATATTGAATTCGAGGATCGTCACACAAAGGGCGATATTATCAATCTCTTCTTCGAGGAGTACTGTGAGAAGAATTTGATCCAGCCAACTTTTATTATGGATCATCCACTTGCAATCAGCCCTCTTACCAAGAAGAAGCCATCGGATCCAAGTAAGGTGGAGCGTTTCGAGCTCTTCTGTAACACTTGGGAGATGTGTAATGCATACTCTGAGTTAAATGATCCAATCGATCAGAGAGAGCGTTTTGCTCAGCAGGATGCCAATGCGGCAGCAGGTGATGAGGAAGCTCAACATACAGACGAGGACTTCTTAAATGCCCTCGAAATTGGTATGCCTCCTACAGGTGGTATCGGCTATGGAATTGACCGTTTGGTTATGCTCCTTACCGATTCTCAAGCAATTCGTGATGTTTTACTCTTCCCGACAATGAAGAGCTTGGATAAGTAACACCGCATAGATAAGCCATTTTTTAGCTCTATAGCGGCGTAACCGCTACGGTTTTATATCAATTTTATATCAAATGACACAAAACAGCGTCCCTTTTCAACTGAACAGCTCCGTAAAAAGNNTCCCGACAATGAAGAGCTTGGATAAATAAACCTAGTGTTTATGCGGGGTTGAGGCATTTGAGTACGTCAAAGGACGCATTAAAAGACGCATTTTGACATAGTCATTTACATCAGTATGAAAGAGTACACAATCTGAAAAGAAAAAGATTCAATCAAATATGAACTACTAAGAGGACATTTTCTAAAGAAATTTAGAAGATGTCCTCTTTTTTGCGTTATGGAGAAATTACGTCATTTGTTATGAAGTCAAAGTGAAAGGAGCACAGCAATGAATGAATCAAAGAAGAAAGATAGATATGAGGATGCAAAAAAGTTTGTAAGATATTCAGATGGTGCAAAAATGTACAGTATGGGAATGACAAAATTTCAAGAAGTGGCTAAGGATGCCAAGGCTTGTTATAAAATTGGTCAGCTTGTACTTGTTAATACAGAAATATTGGATAAGTATCTTGAAACTTTTCATATTACAGATTCTGAGTTTTATAAGTAGGTGATGTTATGGTAAATACATTGAGTGGTTCAGTTTGTGCCTATAGAAAAGAAACTGTAAAACCAAGATTTATTCGTATTGATGAGGTAATGGCTTTATTAGATGTAACACAAGATGAGGCAATGGATATAGCGTTGGCTGCTGGAGCAAGATATCAGCTTGCAAAGATTATATTAGTACATAAGGAAAGGTTGATGAAATTTATGAAACATTCTGCAAGAGTTCCTAGTTCAAATAAAATTGTGGAAAAGAAGTTTGTGAGAATCGGAGAGGGTTCAATGACTTACAGCATAGGACATCATAGATTTATCGAAATGGCTAGAGCAGCTGGAGCTGTATATAAGATAGGCGAAGCAAAAGGAAATACTATTCTGATTAATCTGGAGGTGTTTGATGAATATATGGAGCAATTCAGAGAACCGCCAACAGAAATGAAACATCCATTGCCAAATGTGAAAGGAGACTGATGAATGAGTTACTCATATAAGTGCTATTCAGATACAAAGGATTTTATGAAAAAATTTGTCAATGCAGAGGAAGGAGCGATTATTTATGGGATAAGTAAATCGAGAATCATAGTAATTGCGAGAGAGGCAGGAGCAGTCTATAAAGTCGGTAATTCAGCATTAATCAATACGGAATTATTTGAAAAATATCTTGAACGATTCAGAGAGCCGGCAAGAGAACTGCCTAAGCATACATGGAACAAATTAAAGGAAATGACAAATACACCAAAAACTGGTGAAAATTCGTAAAAATACACCAGTGGTGTCACTTCCGTAAAATTAAAGTGCATTGTAGAATATCAATTGTCCAAGAGAGATTGGACATAACAATTGAATAATCAGTTACAGATTTGCAAAGTAGTTTGCACTACAGAATTTCTGTAGGTAGTAAAATTACGGGGCATGTACCTGGAGGATGAAAGTCACAGCTATCATATTAGTAGTCTGATGGATCGAAAGATGAAGGGCGAGAAGCTGGATGGAAATCTGGTAAAAGGAATCGGCATGTTGCGTAAGGATAATTAACCACAGAGGGCGAGAAGTTCGTCCTTATCCTCAAAAGGCTAAAAGAGGAGATAGTGCTTCTGATAATTCAGAAGGGCGTCGTGAAACACATTTTGTGGCTCGTCTGTAACTCCCGGAGGTGAGAACACCTCTTTGTACACGGGGCGATATAGGAGTCTAGAAGACTGGCGTGTACCTACATGCTTAGCGTTAAGCATAGCCATGTAGACTATATCACTTCCAAATTCAAATTCTGTCTATATGGCAACTAATTTGAAGGAGGATAAAGTGGTGATGGGATTTAGCATAGCATTAATAATTATTGTTCTTATCGTATTGTATTCGTTAGCTAGGACGGCAGGAGAGTCGGACAGGACAATGGAACAGATAAGAGAGCAATCACTCCTTGGAAGGGAGGAGAGCTCTGGTGGGAACAGTTGAAAAAAGAGATAAGCATAAGAAACGCAGGTTTGTATCTCCAGAAGAAAAGCTTGAAAGAGAATTAAAAGATTGTATGCATTGTAGATTCTTCTGGGGACATAACAACAGATGTGCCAATGGAACATGTTGTAAACCATCTAAGAAAAAAGAACAGAAACTTCCGACGGAATGTGTCGGATGTCCATATTATCAAGGGAATGGTTATTGTTTTCCTTGTATGCGAAAGCTGATAGGAAAGTAGGTGGTTAAGATGTTCAAGTGGCTGTTTAAGAAGAAAGGATGTGCAAAACATATGAATAACAAGTTAGAAGTAATCGGCATTGATCATGGTTGGTCAATGATGAAAACAATCTCTCAGGTATTTGTCACAGGAGTTAAGGAGATTACAACAACTCCGGCACTTTTCGGCGATGTACTTGAGTATGAAGGAAAGTTCTATAAGGTTGGAACTGTGAGGCAGGAAGTAAAGGATACAAAGGTCGAAGATGACAGCTTTTATCTTCTCACTCTTGCAGCAGTTGCTAAGGAACTTAAAAGAAGAGGTCTTGCAGAGGCAAAGGTATTCCTTGCCGTAGGACTACCACTTACAAGGTTTGGAGCAGAGAAGAATGATTTTATCAAGTACCTGACAAAGAATAAGCGTGTAAGCTTCAAATATGAGAATGAGCCGTATTATATTGAAATTGATGATGTGGCAGTATTCCCTCAGTGTTATGCAGCAGTAGTGGACAAGATTCCTACAATGGCAAAGAAAACGCTGATAGTAGATATCGGTAGCTGGACAATCGACATTATGCCGGTAATCAACAAGTCACCGGATGAATCAAAGTGTGTGACGATACCAAAAGGTCTTATTACCTGTATGCGTTCTATCAATGAACAGTGTGTAAGACAACTTAACGGAGAGGTAGACGAGTCAGAGATACAGAACATCATGCGATATGGCAGGTCAGATATTGATGATGAATACTTTGCCATTATTAAGGCAGAGATAGAGGATTTTGTTGATAAGGTATATAACTCAATCCGTGAGTTTGGGTATAACTTAAAGACTACACCGATTGTATTTGTCGGAGGCGGGGCAGTTGTGATGAAGAATTTTGGTAGTCATGATGCTAAGAACATTTCCTATAACCTTGATGTAAAGGCAAATGCAAGAGGATATGAGCAGCTTGCCACAATGGGACTTAAAAGCACTAAGCGATTATCATAAGGAGGCAGATGATGGGAAGAAGACTTGAATATGAAGTAAAAACTTCTGTCCGCCTCAACATGAGCAATCCTCAGCATGTGAAAATCAATGATGTGATTCAGAACCTTGATCCGAAGATTTTCAAATCTAAGAACCAGTTCATTATAGATGCGATTCAGTTTTACATTGATAATTATGGAAAAGAAACTTTTGTTATCAAGAAGAAGGAAAAAGAGAGGGCTGAATATATCCGGTCAGAAGATATTGATGACATTAAAGAAGAAGTCATTGAAGCAGCAACCAATGAGGCTAGGAAAGAGGTCATAAGGCTGTTAGGCGGAGTGATATCCGGGATGAATGTTAGTCAGCCGGTAATAATGCAGGCAGCCAATAGTGAAGCACAAGAACCTACAGAAGATGTTATGGACGATGCAGATGTTGCAGGACTTGCAATGGGATGGATGTCGAAAGGAGACTGATTATTATGAGAAGAGTTATGGGAGCCGTAGGAACAGTAATTTTAGAGATACTCAAGTGGATATTAAGGATAATTCTTGGAGCGTTGAAGCTGGTCTTAGGACTTGCCAGAATAATTCTTCTTCTATTCGCTATGGTGGCAAGGATATTTCTTTCATTCGTAAGAATGGGCACATTCTGAGAGGAGGTGAGCGTATGCAGGTAAAGGGTTTATTCTTAAATTATAAGAAAAACAGAAGACTTATGCAGTATTTCTTTAAAATAAGAGAGCTGGTATAATGAAAGGAGTTTAAGATGCACAGAATACGGGACAGTCCTATGTGTCCCGTGCATTACAGATAAATAGTTCACCGCAAGGGTGGATGGCACGGAACACAAAGCCCGTCCCTCTTGCGGAGAAGGGATGGGTGATTACTATGAAGAAGATAAGGATTATCTTATTATCCGCAGTACTGGTCTTTTCAATGGCTGCCTGTAATGGTGGTAAGGAAAAGGCTGATAATAAGACAGAGAAACAGACGGAAAGTGTAAAGCCAACTGAAGAAGCAGAAATGGCAACGGAAGCTGTCACAGAGGTTGCAACCGAAGTTGAAATTGAAGAGACAGAGAAAGATATTGCCGAGGCTAAAGATTCAGAAGAGAAGACTGATAAGGAAGATAACCGGTCAGCTGATAATGAAGCTGCTTCAAAGCAGGAAGAAAAGCCGGAGCAGAATGACGAGCCGGAACAGAAAGCTCCTGCGAGTGGTAATAAGGAAGCTGTAGGAAATCAGAGTAATGCAGGTAATGGTGGTCAGACTACAGACAGACCGAAAGACAATGTGAGCAATCCACAGCCTGCATCCGTGGCATACAGTCCACAGAATGTTGTGTCACTTGCAACAGCAAAGTGTCAGGCAGGAGGGATGATTACCACACAGCAGAATTTACAGAATCATTTGAATGACGGTAGTATCACGCAGGAAGAGTACAATGAGTATTATCCTTACGATGGTATGGAAGACTCTTATTATAGTGTGTTTGTAGAGACAGACCTCAACAAAGCAAGTACCATTGATGGACAGCGGTTATCATCTGAGGATGCAATTGCAGAATATATTGCAAGTATGTTACTTTTGGAAACAGATTCGGTATTCTACATCAGTTATGATGGAGTTTACACGACAGGCGGCACAGACTATTACGAGTTTCGATGTCACAGATAAATAAAAACGAATAGAAGCAGAAGGAAGAAAGATGTAAGCCATAAACTTATGTCTTTCTTTTTTTATGCGTAAATTAAGGAGGAAAGAGCACATGAAACAGAAACTAAAGCGTTTTATGGCAGGATTTATGGCTATGCTCACACTGGTTGGAACACTCTTTACGAATGGAACAACAGCATTTGCAGCCAGTCCGCAGGCAAATATTGCGTTCTGGAATGCGTCAGTCAAAAATTCCGGAGAAGTAAGTGAGCTGAAGCCCGGATATAATCATGGCAAGATTCTGTATTCAATTCTTGACGGAAATTCTGCATATTGTATGAATTTCGGATTAAGAGCAGATGGCGGTCAGCTTATGAACAGCTACGATGATGCGAGCACATCAATGTCAGCACAGCAGAGAAAACTTTTAAGTTACTGCCTTTATTATGGGTTTAACAGTACACAAAAGGCGGCACCAAGCAACAGTCAGTGCGATGAGTATATCGCAACTCAGGCAATGGTATGGGTTATTGTAGCAGATATCTTTGGAACCAGAAGTGGTGATTCGGCAGCAAGAAAGCTCTGTAACACAGCACCAAGTCCTGATTCTTCATACAGCTATTATGAGAGACTCAGGGACAATATCAGCAGCTCCTACAATGCAACACTTCCAAGTTTTGCATCACGCAGAACCAGTGAGGCACCAACTTATGAATTAAAGTGGAATGAGGGAAGTCAGAGATTTGAAACAACATTATCTGACAGCAATGGTGTTTTATCTGATTTTGATTTTGGCATCAGCGGATATTCTGTTGATAAGAATGGCAACAGTATTACAATCTCTTCAACGAGCGTGAATACTACAGCTACAACAGGAACATTCACATCCAATGCTGGCAAGGTTGAGACAACATCAAGCTGTGTATTCTGGCTTACAGGAAAGAGCGGATATCAGGAGTTTATTTCTGAAAGACCGACAGCAGATCCTATCAAAGCATATATCAAGGTCAAGACAGAGAACATCGGATATGGTGAGCTTACAAAGACAGATGAGTCAAGCGGAGTGAAGCTTTCCGGTGCAGTCTATGGAATCTATTCTGACAGCGGATGCACAAACAGAATACAGACCATGACAACAGATGGAAACGGATATGCAAAGTCAGCTGCACTTGTCGCAGGCACTTATTATGTAAAAGAGATTACCGCACCAAAGGGATATGTCCTTTCCGGTAAAGTTCATACACTTACTGTAAAAGCAGGACAGACAACGGGAATCTCTGCAACAGATAAAGAGCAGCTTGGAGCAATCACAATCTATAAAGAGGGTGAGGTGCTTAGCTCATGGAATGGAAGCAACTTCACTTATGAGAAAAAGAAGCTTTCTGGAGCAACTTTTAAGGTAACTGCAGGAGCAGATATCTACAAGGCAGATGGTACAAAGGTGTATAGTGCTGGCGATGTAGTGGCAGAAAGCCTTACAACAGGAACTGACGGACAGGTGGTATTATCTGACCTTCATCTTGGAACTTATGTGGTAACTGAGATTGAGAGCATTGACGGGTATACAATCAATACCACACCTCAGACAGTAGCAGTTGAATATAAGGACCAGACTGTGACAGTACAGTATGAATCAACTACGATTGAGAATACAAGACAGAAAGCGGATGTATCTGTCGTAAAGAAGGACTCTGACACAGAGAACCCTCTTGATGGCGGCAAGTACACACTTTATGCCGGAAATGACATCAAAAACTATGCCGGACAGGTTATTGTTACAAAGGGTACAGCTCTTGAGACAGTAACTACAGGTGAGGACGGAAAGGCAAGCTACAGCGTGGATCTGCCAATCTCTAACGGATATTATATCCAAGAGACACAGGCACCATATGCATATATTAGAAACCAGTCTGATGTATATAGCTTCAATTTCAATGTATTACCTGAAACACAGGCAAAGACATCATTCAGCCACACATTTGTGAATGACAGAACGACAGCAAAGATTCATATCTACAAGGTAGACAAGGAATCGGGCAAGGCAGTTGCCCAGGGTGATGCAAGCCTTGAAGGTGCAGTTTATGGTCTTTATGCAAGAAACGATATCGTGCATCCGGACGGAGCAACAGGAGTCGTATTCAAAGCAGGAGACCTTGTAGCAACACTTACAACAGATAAGAATGGCGAAGCAGAGGTCAATAACCTTTACCTTGGAAACTATTATGTGAAAGAAATCACTCCATCAGAGGGGTATCTCTTAGACGAAGAGGAGCACGATGTAGTGTGCGACTATGAGGGAGACCTTGTAGCAGAGGTATCAAGAAGCACAACATCAGCAGAGCAGGTCATCAAGCAGCCATTCCAACTTATCAAGGTATCTGACAATGGCGATGATACTGAAGCAGGCTTATTGGCAGGTGCAGAGTTCACAGCTTATTTGAAATCATCTTTACCTGTAAAGGCAGATGGAAGTTATGACTATGACAAGGCAACTCCGGTAGTAATCGGGGAAAACGGAGCAACAACAATCACATCCGATGACAAGGGACATGCAGTTTCCATTGCAATTCCTTATGGAACCTATGTGGTAGTAGAGTCAAAGACTCCGCATAACATGAAGACAATCAAGCCATTTGAGGTAAAAATCAGCGAGAATCATCCTGACAAGCCTCAGACATGGAGAGTATTCCTTGACAGGGAGTTTACTGCAAAGCTTCGTGTAATTAAGAAGGATTCCGATACAAAGCAGACAGTGCTTGTACCAAATGCAGAGTTTAAGATCTTTAATATTGATAAGAACGAATATGTGAAGCAGTACACAACTTATCCGTCAAAGGTAGAGCATACTTCATTCTTTACTGATGAGGACGGAGATTTAATCTTACCGGAGGCACTTAAAATCGGTAACTACCGCATTGAGGAAGTGTCTGCACCATTTGGATATGTTGTAAATGATAAGTATGTCAACATCTCTGTTGATACTGACACAGCATTTGAAACAGATGGTGATACAAATGATGCGTTCATCACCGTGGAATATTCAGATGCCCCTGCAGTCGGAGAGCTGACTGTAGAAAAGAAGGGAGAGTTACTTGACGGATTCAAGGGTGGACTTCTTGCAAGCTCATATGAGAAAGAGTTTGTTTATAAGGAAGGCTCACTTGGCGGAGCAAAATTCAAAGTTTATGCTGCCGAGGATATTTACACAGCAGACAACCAGAAGGATGCAGACGGAAACCGCATTAAGTATTACAGCAAGGGAGACCTTGTGACAACTCTTACAACTGGTAAGGATGGAAAGGCAACAGCTAAGAATCTTCCTCTTGGACAGTACAGGGTTGTGGAAGTGGAAGCTCCATACGGATATGTATTAAATCCGAATGAGCAGAAAGTGACATTCACATATGTGGATGATAAGACACCTGTTATCAAGGAAAGCCTTACTTTCTCAGATGACAGACAGAAGCTTGATATGTCAGTGACTAAGCTTGATTCAGAAGATAATACACCGATTGCAGGTGCAGTATTTGGTCTTTATGCAGACGAGGATATCAAGAATGTAGATGGCAAGGTAATTATCGAGAAAGGCACACTTCTTGAGAAGACAACATCTGATGAGAATGGAAAGATTGCTTTTGTTAAGGATTATCCATTTGCAAAATATGTTGCAAGGGAGCTTGTAAAGCCTGCCGGATATGTGACAAATGAGGAAGCAGTAAACTTTGATACAAAATATCAGGGACAGGATGTTAAGACTGCTGTATATAACAGCGAGTATAAAAACACACCTACAACCTTTGAGTTTACAAAGACAGATATCACAAGCGGTGCAGAGCTTACAGGTGCAACACTTACTGTACTTGATAAGGATGGAAATGTGGTAGACACATGGACATCTGATGCTAAGGAAGCACATGTGATCAAGAGACTTGTAGTTGGAGAGACTTACACTCTTCGTGAGGAATTTGCTCCTTACGGATACCTCAAGGCAACTGATATCCAGTTTACAGTAGAGGACACAGGCAAAGTGCAGCATGTAGAGATGAAGGATGAAGTACCTACAGGTTCCATTGTCATCAATAAGGACGGCGAATTTGTAACAGACACTACTCTTATGAAGGGTTACTGGTATGACTTTATCTTCAATTTCTTCAAGGACAGCCTTGCAGGAGTAACTTTTGATGTATATGCAAAAGAGGATATCGTAAGTGCTGACGGACTTGACACTGTATATCACAAGGCAGGAGACAAGGTGGCAACCATCGTGACAAATGATAAGGGTATCGCAAGAATTGATGACCTTCCGATTGGCAAGTATTATCTTGTTGAGACAAAGACCATTGATGGATTTGTATTAGATGATACACCGATTGAGGCAGACCTTTCCTATATCGACCAGAATACAAAGGTTGTATTTGCAGGAATGGATGTGACAAATGATCGTCAGAAAGTGCAGATTACTGTAACCAAGACGGATTCAGAGACTAAGGAAGCACTTGAAGGAGCAGTATTCGGTTTATTTGCGAAAGAAGATATCGTGAACAAAGATGGCAAGGTAATCGTAAAAGCTGATACACAGATTGAGAGAACAGTAACAGGCAAGGATGGAAAGGCTGCATTTACCTCTGACCTTCCACTTGGACAGTATTATGTCAAAGAACTTGAGGCACCAAAGGGCTATGTGAAGTCAGATAAGACATTTGATGTGGATGCTTCATATCAGGGAGATAAGGTAAAGGTTATCGAGTTTGAGGCAGCATTTGAAAATGCACCGATCAAGGTAGAAATTTCAAAGACTGATATCACAGGCAAGAAAGAATTGCCTGGAGCAAAGCTTTCAGTTATTGATGCTGATGGAAAGCTTGTTGAGAGCTGGACATCAGAGGCAGGAAAGACTCATATGATTGAGAGACTTCCTGTCGGAAAGTACACACTCAGAGAGGAATCTGCACCATATGGATATAAGGTGGCAAGTGATGTAACCTTTGAAGTAAAGGAGACAGCAGAAATCCAGAAGGTATCCATGAAGGATGAGCAGGCAGTCGGTAAGATTGTCATTGAGAAAACTGACAAAGTAACCGGAAAGCCGATCGAGGGTGTTGTATTTGAAGTAAGGGATAAGGATGGAAAGGTGCTTGATACACTCACTACTGACAAGAATGGTCATGCAGAGAGCAAGGAGCTTCCTATCTGTACTTACAATGAGGATGGTTCATTTAAGGAAGATATCCATTATACAGTAGTTGAGACAAAAGCAGCTGACGGATATATCCTTGATGAAACAGCTCACGATGTAACTCTTCGATATGATGACAATGCACCGGATGTTGTTGTAGCAACTCTTAAGCTTGCCAATGTACCGACAGAGCCTAAGCTTCCACAGACAGGCGACAATGCAAATCCGCTTCTTTATCTTGGAATCGGTGCACTTGCACTTATTACAGGTGTTGGAGTAGGACTTCGTGGAAGAAAGAAAAAGAATAAACAGTAACAATTAACCTTGCGGGGAATGTAAGCCAGTGACTTATGTTCTCCGCTTTTTTGATTTGGAGGACAAACAGTGGTAGGAGAAAGAATCAGATATTACAGAAAACGACAAAAAATGACACTCAGGGAACTGGGCGAGAAAAGTGGTTTTGAAAATAGAGGTGATGTAAGAATTGCCCAATACGAAAATGGTTCAAGAGTTCCAAAGACGGGAACGTTGAACAGGATTGCAAAGGCACTTGGTATTCCGCCAGAAGAATTATTCTGTGAGAACTGTAGAAAGTGCATGTTTCTCAAGAATTATTACAGAAAGAAAAGAAAATCTCATACCACTTTTGATATGGGAATCGAAGAAGACAACAGTTACAGAGAACACAATAATCCCGATGATGAAGGAATTTTATATGACAATTTAGATTAAGGAGGAACCGTAATATGATGAATTATGAGATTTTTAAGGAAGTAGTAAAAGAAAAGTTTATGGATTATATGCCTGAGAAGTTCAAAGGAATGGAGCTTGTGGCAGAGCCAGTGGAAAAGGTGAATGTGACTCTTGATGGCATCATCTTAAGAGAAGAAGGCAGGAATATTTCGCCTACGATTTATATCAATGACATGTATAAGAAGTATCAGGACTGTGGCGATCTTGAGGAAACACTTATGGCTGCATGTGACTTTATGGAAAGGGCATATGAGCAGGCTCCGGTTGTTGATGTGGACAGCATTATGAGGGATGCTAACGAGAAGATTGTATTCCAGCTCATCAATACAGAGCAGAATAAGACATTTTTGGAACAGGTGCCTCACAGGGAGTTTCAGGATCTCTCTATTGTGTATAAGGTAATAATCAGTGCCGATAAGGATGCGGTGCAGAGTTCAAAAATTACAAATGAATTTGCAAAAAGACTTGGAATGAGTGAGGAACAGCTCTTTAAGTGTGCAGCGGAAAACACAAGAAGACTCTTCCCACCTGTCGTTCGTAGCATGAATGACATTATGAGAGAAATGTTCGCAAGGGATGGGATGCCACAGGAGATTGCAGATATGATGATAGCCGAGATTCCACCGGAGCAGACGATGTGGGTGATTTCCAATGAAAAGGGTATCAATGGTGCAGCATCCATGCTTTATGAGAATGAGCTTCATGAGCTGGCAGAGAGTTTAGAGAGTGACCTTTATATTCTCCCTTCGAGCGTGCATGAGGTTATTGCAGTATCTTCAGATATGGGAAGCCCTGAGATGCTTGCACAGATGGTAGTCGAGGTAAATATGCAGGAGGTGTCTTTGGACGAGAGACTTTCCAATCAGGTATATCACTATGATAAGGATTTAAGAAAACTCACCCTTGCAACTGATACACCAAACAAGAGACTTGATGGTATCGTTGCAGAACCTCTCCTTGTATATGACGCGAAGGAAAAGTCCAGATAGGAGGCAGCTATGGAGCAGGAACTTACAATGGAAGAACTCATTGCTCTCATAAACAGCCAGAAAGGTGACTTTGTTATCCGTGTCGAGTTTGGAGAGGAGGCGGTGTCTGATGCCAAAGAAGAATGACTTCAAGCTTGATGTGGTTTCGGTAAGACTTGTAAAGGATGCTCCGATTTATTCGGAGCACACCTTTAATAATCCGGCGGATATAGCTGCTGTCATGGGAGACTGTATGTGCCAGTTTGACAGGGAAGTAGTGTGTGTGGTCAATCTAAGGTCAGATTTAAAACCTATCAATGTGCATTTTGCAAGTGTTGGTTCTTTAAATGAGGCAATGGCACATCCGAGAGAGCTGTTTAAATCAAGTATCCTAAGCAATGCGGCAAGCATGATGTTAATCCATTGTCATCCATCCGGGAATGTATTCCCAAGCAAGGCAGACACGATGATGACAGACCGTATGAACAAGCTGTGTGAACTGATGGGAATACCGCTCATTGACCATATCATAGTCGGTGGAGACAATCGTGAATTTTTCAGTTTCAGGGAAAAAGGCATGATTGATAATCCTAAGATTACCCTGAGCACAGATTACCGGACACTTGATATCAAGTCACCGCTTGTAGCAGAGCAGGGAAAGGCAAGGTGAAAACATGGATGGAAGATTTACGGATGAAGAGCTTGCCATAGCAAAGCGTGTTGATCTGTGTGCAGTTGCAGAAAGCCTTGGGTATACAGTAAAGAGGATTGGCAAATACCACACTTTAAAGGAGATGGATTCCATCCGTATCTATAACAGAAGCCATTGGTACAGATGGTCAAGGCAGTTTGACAAAGGCAACAATGGCGGCTCACAGATAGATTTCTTACGGGTATTCTGTGGAATGAGTGTAAAAGAGGCTGTATTCTGGCTTTTAGATTTTGCAGGATACAGAAGAATCGAGAATCCTGTAAAGCAGCCACTTGTTCATCAGGTATCGCAGAAGCAGGCAGAAGAGAGAAAGCCATTTGTCCTACCGGAACCGGCAGGAGATAATTCCTATCTTATTTCCTATCTGAATCAGGAGAGAGGAATCAGCTGAATATTACAACTCTTCAGAGC
>DEWK01000005.1:0-24536 GCA_002363615.1 Lachnospira sp. UBA3212
ATCACCCCTTCCTAACTACTAATTCTTGTGTTTTTACACTTTTTATAGCTTTTTAAATGCCTCAGTAACACAATTTACTTTCTGTAACTATAACTTCTTCACTTTCTTGGTTATTTATTGCTATCCCTCCTCACCTAAGCCATACTTTAAACTGCAAACGCTATAATTGACCGTTTATGCCTTTAATTTATAGTTTCGTTTTTATAATCGCATGTATCCTTCCGCACTCATTCACTTACAAAGGGTATTACTTTCGTTTCGTTATCATTACGTCCAATGGTGATCATTATACAGCCCTGCAGATCCGTTCTATAAATCCTACAGTCAGCTTCTTTCAGCCTTTCCAATGTTTCTTTGTGGGGATGCCCATAACAATTGTTCCTTCCCGCAGAAATCAAAGCACAATCCGGATGACATTTGCGTAAAAACTCCAGGGTACTAGCGTTTTTAGAACCGTGATGCCCCACCTTTATAAAATCCACTTTTCCAAAGGAATAATCTTTTTCAAAATCCGCTTCCGCGTCTCCGGTAAAGATTCCCCTGACTCCCTGGTAGGAAAAACCAAGCACCAAACTTCCCTGATTTATATCTTCAGGTTCTGCCTTAGCATAAGGCCAAAGAACCTGAAAGTTAGCAGATCCGAGGGAAAAACAATCCCCCCTAGAAAGCCAGCGAACAAGGCAATGGTTACGCTTGGCAATCGCTAAAATTTTTTTATATTTCCTCCGATCTTTCAGGTCTGACAGGTAGATTTGGTCCACTAGAATTTCCTTCTTTTCCAGAAGGGACAAGGTGCCACAAACATGGTCCTTGTCCGGGTGGGTAAATACTACTCCCTGCAAATGAGTAATTCCCTTACTTTGTAAAAAAGGTAGCATTCGATCATTTCCCACATCGCTAACACTGGTGGATCCTCCATCTATCAAAAAATTGCTCCCATCCGGGGCACAAAAAACAATCCCATCTCCTTGCCCCACATCAAGCAGGTGAATTTCATAGTCTTTTACAGGATGAAAACACAAGATGAAAAATAGGACAGGAATTAGAATTTCCCAAAGAAATCTTCTCCTTCTACAAAATAGGACCTGACCAACATAGCTCTCCTTCTCCACCCTTTGGCCCCTCTTTTTTATAAAATAACTAGTTCCAAACACTAGGACATAATAAAGGATCATAAGACCAAGCCTAGGTTTTCCCGTCACCAGAGTAAACCCTGGAAGCCTTTTTACCAAGGAACAAAGACTTTTATAAAAAGAGAGAATCCAACAAGGAAGATGAAAGAGTCTTTGCCCCAGGGAAGGAAGGAAAAAACCAAGAAAGAGGCTAAAAAAGGAAGTTCCAACCAGGACCGAAAGGCAAGGAATTACTAAGAGGTTTAGTAATAGCCCATAGGGATAAATTTTAAAATAAGACCAGGTTAGGATGGGTAAAATAGCCAACTGGATGGCCAGGGAAAATGCAAAGGAATCCTTCCACTTGGTAAGAATCAAATGTTTATGCCGTTCCTTACTTTCCATTCCTAAAATCAAGGAGGGGAAGATCAAATAGACTCCTGCAACAGCTCCCACGGAAAGCAAAAAACCAGACTGGAAAAGTCCCATGGGATTTTGAATCAAAAGAATTATAACTGCCAGACTCAAACCAGAAATCCCATCATAGGAAGCCCCTATGGCTTGCCCATAAAAAGCCAGGCTTAACATGCAAACCGCTCGCATGGTTGCTATGGAACTTCCCGTTACCAAACCAAAAAAGAGGACAAAAGAAATCCCACATAAGGCCGAAACATAATAACCACAGCATTTGCGAAGAAGGGTGAATAGGGTAAGGCCAAGGATTGAAATATGAAGACCGGAGATTGCCAGAACATGAGAAATCCCCCCTAGTTGATACAAATCCTTGATTTCTCTTGGTATCTCCCATCGCTCTCCCAAGAGGATTCCAAGAAGTTCTCCCCGATGCTTTTTTGGACAAATTTCCATAAGTACCGTTCGGGCTTTTTGGTGGACGTAACCGGCCAGAAAAAAAATCGACCATTTCCTTTGAATTTTTAAAAGTTTGCCATTTGCGATTCTTCCATAACAGGCTTGGGAAGCCTGATAGGTCTTCCTATTAAAATTTCCCGGATTATAAGCTGGTTCAAAGGCCTCAATCCTTCCCCGAATTGTTAGGTATTCCCCTAAACCAAGGTCTGGCCGCTTAAAATCCTCCAGGCAAACCTCAAGTTTTCCCAGGTTTTTCGTTTTTATAAGATAGAGATTCTCTTCCCTTCCCTCTCTGATCGAAAGCAATCTGCCACAAACCACCTGTTCTCTTTCCTCCTGAATAAACTGTTCCACCCTAACTTGACGGTTGCTTTCCTGCTGAATCCGAAGGAAACCCAGAAAAAAAAACCCTATTCCAAGAAAGAAAAAAAGACAGGTCCACTTAGGATTACCTGTCTTTTTATAATTTCCCACAAAAAGGAAGCCTGTAATCATAGCAATTACAAGTCCCCCTACGAAAACATTCTTCACTCCCTGCCCCTCTCCTAAAAGAAACAGGCCTTCCCCTAGTACGAAAGCCACTGCCCAAAGTGCCAGTGGTCGTTTCATAATTCTCCTTTACTCTTTTACCTCCGTAGGATAAAACGGATCCTTTAGAGATACTTCCTTGTGATAAGTTACATCACTTTGTCCATTAATTAAAAATTGAACTTTTTCCACTCCCGATAAGCTGCAAAGAGAATTCACGATTGCTTCAATCACCACACGATTGGAACAATTCACATAAGTTTCTTCAAAACTTTCGGTAAAATCTACATAGCAAATTCCATTTTCCCGATATACACTATTTAATTTAACCTTAGAAGACAGGACCGGACTATAGTTTGAATCCTTTGGCCCTGCAATCAGCTGATTCATTACATATTGTTCCAGGGAAACATTACTGGATAAGACATGATTATACTGATACACCCTTAACTGATCTGAACCAGGTACACAAAAGTATAGGTGAATCGTTCTATTTTCAAATGAAATCTCATGGTCTTGGGTATTATCCACAAAATCACTTTTTTTCATGGCCCCTACTTCTTCTCCATCAAAAATCAAGCTCTCTCCATCAATGGTAAAGACCACCTGATCTACAAAAGATAGTTGAGTCATGGTTAAAACCACGGAGCTTCTTAAAATAATCTCATTCACCGTCTCTAGACTATAATAACCGGAGGAACAGTTAATGGTAAGCAAACCGTCCTTAATACTTTTAATCTCTATGCTTACCTTATCCGGAATGGTGTTGGTATAATCCGAATCCGTAGGACGGGTGGCAAGCTTGCTTAAAAGTTCCCTGGCAAGTTCTTTTGGATGATCCTTAGAAGTCTTTGGTTCATAGGCCAGGGGCTTTAATCCCCGTTCATTACTGCCTTCATAGTAAAGATAGAATTCACTGCTTTTTTTCTCTTCTTTGCCCTTTTTGTCACAGGCACATAAGCCACTTGCTAAGATCAGGCAAAGGAGAAGAAGGAATACATTCTTACATCTCTTCTTGCATCTTTCCATGATCTTGCTCCTTTCTAACAAATGTTAACGGCATACGAACCGTAAAGGTGGTTCCTTCCTCCGGCTTACTAAATACCTTAATAGCACCGTTATGCATAACCACGATACGTCTGGCAATGGCAAGTCCCAATCCGGTTCCACTGACTTCATCTCCCTCTCTGGTTCTGGCCTTATCCACCCGGTAAAATCGTTCAAAGATTTTTCCCAGTTCATCCTCGGACATACCAATTCCGGAATCTGAAACCTTCAGGTAGAAATACTGGTGATCGGCATTCAAAGAAATATGAACCCAGCCCTCGATTCGGTTGTACTTAATGGCATTCTCCACCAGGTTGGTAATCACAAGTCCAAACTTTACTTCATCTACCTCTGCAAGCACCGGCCGGAAGCTTTCCAGTACCAATTCAATATTCTTCTTGGCCGCAATGGGACGAAGTCTCTTTAAGATTAACTCAATGGATTCATTGATGTTCACCGTAGAAACATTCAAACTATCCACCGACTTATCTAAACGTACCAAGGTTAAAAGGTCTGTGATAATGGCACTTTCTCTATCAATTTCCAGGGAAATGTCCTGTAAGAATTCCCGATACATCTCTTCCGGCACTCCCTCCTGAGTCAAAAGGGAATCCACTAAAACCTTAATCGAAGTAATCGGTGTCTTTAACTCATGGGAAACATTCGATACAAACTCGGAGCGGGAATTATCTAATTCTTCCAAACGGTTTAACATCTCATTCAAAGCCTCTGTAATCCGTTCTGTTTCCGAATAACCACTTAACTTAATTCGATCCGAGAGATTACCTGCGTTCACCTGTTCCAAGGATTTTTCAATCTTTCTAAAAGGCTGAACCATGAATCTTGAAAATAGAATCGCAAGACCTAATACCGCAAACAGAAAAAGAGTTTCAATCATATAAATGCTATCTTTGATTTCATTTAAAAGATTCGCAATTTCGTCAGTATGATAAACAATACTAATGACTCCATCAATGGCCTCTTCTCCCTCACGGCTTACTGCCAGATCCACCTCCATCAACTTGGTCTCACGATTATAATTATAGTAATTCTTACCTTCAAAGCAAGAAAGCACATTCCCGGAAATATTAATTTTTCCCTGGTCCACCAGATAGTTATCATAAATCACCTGAAAGTCCGCATCGGTCACTTCGATCCGTGCGGAATAGGTGTTCGCAAGTTGATTGAGTTCCGAATTCAAGGAAGAACGTAGGGCTGCTTCCGTTAGTTTTCCATCCTGATAGCCACTTTCTGCCAAATGATTTCGAAGGACATTGGCCTGGTTTTTAATCTTGTCGATTTTCTGATTGGTAATATCCCGATCTACGATGCGAATGGCACCTACACCTAAAACAATTACCGGAATCGATCCCAGTAAAAAGATCACAAGCATCAGCCAAAACTGCATGCTTGTGAGATATTTTTTAATCTGATTCATCTATTAATACTCCTGTAATCAGGCATCAAAGTAATATCCTATCCCCCACTTGGTATGGATATACTTTGGCTGGCTTGGGTGAGATTCAATTTTCTCACGAAGTCTTCTTACATGTACGTCCACGGTACGCACATCTCCGGGATAATCATAGCCCCAAATCTCTTTTAAAAGCGCTTCACGACTATAGACTTTGTTCGGATTGGTGGCAAGTAATTCCAAAAGATCAAATTCCTTCACCGTCAGGTTTACTTCCTGTCCTTCAATCCTTACCCGTCGGCTATTTAAATCCATCTTAAAATTCTTCTTCTCAATAACCCCATCATCCTTCTGTTCTGCGCTTTTGGCGGTTCTGCGAATAATAGCCTTGATTCTTGCCTTCACCTCAAGAATATTAAAAGGTTTTGTTACATAATCATCCGCACCATTCTCGAGGCCCATGATCTTATCCATATCATCTGCCTTGGCTGTTAACATAATAATCGGCACACTAGAAAACGAACGAATTTCCTGACATACCTCAAAACCATCATGGATTGGAAGCATTACATCTAAAAGAATAATGTCATACCGGTTAGCCCTTGCCAAATCAATGGCTTCCTGACCATCATATGCACAATCAACTTCCATTCCATCCTGCATTAGAGAAAAACGGATGCCCTTTACAATTAACTTCTCATCATCTACCACTAAAACCTTTGTAGCCATGTTGAACCCTTCCTAAAAACCTATCTTCAAACTGTAATATATTCCTTCATCTTGTTATATGCGCCCTCTTTGATTCCAGATACTTTCATTACATCTTCCGTCTTTCCAAATGCTCCTTTTTCTTCTCGATAAGCTAAGATTGCATCTGCTTTTGCTTCCCCGATCCCCGGAATCTCCATTAACTCTTCCCTGGATGCCGTATTCAGGTTTACCTTTGCTTCTGTCCCACCGGAGTCCTTGCTTGTTTCCTTTAAAGCTTCTCCCTTTTTGGGAATCAGGACCTGCATCCCATCTTCCACCGGCTTAGCAAGATTAATGCCTGTAGGATCCGCCTTTTTGGTAAATCCACCCGCTAAATTCACGGCCTGGTCTACTCTGGCTCCTTGAGGAAGCGAGTAAACCCCTGGATTTTTTACGGCTCCGCAAATATACACCACCAGCTCCATCGGTGATTCTGTTTCACTTTGACTTTCCAGTGACTGTTCCGGTGCACGTTCTAACTGAATCTCCTGATTTGTTTGGCAACCGGAAAAAAGGCCAGACACATACGCAAGAAAGACAAGGCATGCGATTGTTCCCCAAGCCTTGTACTTTTTTTCGGCCCTATGGGCCTGTTTCAATTCTTGAAATAACTGAATCCTCATACATCCTCCTTTTAAAGAATGCAGAGTAAAAAACGGTCGCAGTCACACCTGCGACTACAACCATTTTACATAAATCAATATTAATTTACAAGGGGAGAAATGAATTTATTTGTCCATTTACCGAATCCGCAAATTAGAGAAGGGTTTTTAAAATTAAAATCATCTTGTCCACATCTGTTTTGCTGATTACTAGTGGTGGAAGAAGACGAAGCACATTGCCCTCTGCAGAAAGGGTAATTAAACCTTTTTCTAAGCAAGCCTTTACTACTTCTCCTACCGGTTTTTCAGGCGCCAAGGCAAGTCCCTGCATCAGACCCTTTCCACGGTGTCCAATCACATTTGGAAGTTCTCCAACCAATTCAGCAAGCTTCTGGTCCATATAAAAACCAACCTCCTTTACATGGTCAAGGATCTTGTCTTCTTTGAAAATATCTAATACCACGTTTACTGCGGCACAGGCAAATGGGTTTCCACCATAGGTAGTTCCATGATCACCGGGTACCATCGCACTTGCCACTTCTTCTCTTGCTGCAAATGCACCGACTGGCACACCGCAACCCAAAGCCTTTGCAAAAGTAATGATATCAGCCTTCACTCCATAGTTTTCTAAGGCTAACATCTTACCTGTACGACCCATTCCACACTGAACTTCATCACAGATCATTAAAATATCATGATCATCGCAAATCTTTCGAATTCCCTGAATGAATTCCTCTGAGGCTGGATAAAGGCCACCTTCTCCCTGTACCGGTTCCAGCATAATAGCACATGTCTTTTTAGTAACTAAGGCCTTTACGCTTTCAAGGTCATTAAAGTTTGCAAACTTAACTCCTCCGATTAACGGACGGAAGGCTTCCTGATAGTGCTCATTACCGGTAACCGAAAGGGCTCCCATACTTCTACCATGGAAGGAATGCTTCATGGCAATGATTTCATGGTCAGTAGAACCATGATCACGGTTGTAAGCATATTTTCTTGCTAACTTAATGGCTCCCTCATTGGCCTCGGTACCTGAGTTTGTAAAGAAAACCCGATCCATTCCTGAAAACTCACAAATCTTTTCCCCTGCAAGGGCTGCTGGGGCATTATAGAATAAGTTTGAGGTGTGGATTAATTTATCAATCTGAGCCTTTAAGGCATCGTTATACTTCTTGTAATTATATCCTAATCCAAATACACCGATTCCAGAACCGAAATCCAAATATTCTTTGCCATCTAAATCATAGAGGTATACGCCATCACCATGATCTAAGACAAGAGGGAAACGATTATATACATGTAATAAATGGCTATCTGCCAAGTCCATACATTCTTTTGTTGTCATAGTATTGTTCCTCACTTTTCTATTATTTTGCTTCTTCCTCAACATTGTAATATCTTACCTGGTCATCTGCAAGGATTGCTGTACCGGAACCCTTATTCGTGAAGACTTCCAGTAAAAGACAATGAGGAATACGTCCATCTAAGATATGGACTCTAGATACACCATTGTCAATGGCATCAATACAATTCTTGATCTTAGGTAACATACCACCCTGAATGGCACCTGAGTCGATTAATTCTCTTGCTTCTCTTACAAACAACTCAGAAATCAAACTCTTTGGATCGTCTGGATTTGCATAAACGCCTTCAATATCGGTTAAGAAAGCAAGTTTTTCTGCATTCATAGCCTTGGCAATGGCACAGGCAGCATCATCTGCATTGATGTTGTAGCTGTTGTAATCCTCTCCCAGTCCGATTGGACAAATGATTGGAAGGAAGTCCTTCTCAAGAAGGTCATATAAAACCTTGGCATTCACTTCCTGAACATCTCCTACATAACCAATATCTTTACCATCTGCATATTTCTTGGTAACCTTTAAAAGACCACCGTCCTTACCACTAATACCAATGGCATTCACACCTAGGGCCTGAACCTTCTGAACCAAACTTTTATTTACCCGGTTTAAAACCATCTCAGCGATTTCCATGGTATTCTCATCTGTTACTCTAAGGCCTCCAACAAACTTCGTCTCTTCTCCAGACTTTTCCAGCCATTTGCTGATTTCCTTTCCTCCGCCATGCACGATGATTGGTTTAAAACCAACTAACTTTAAAAGGGTAACATCCTCAATGACCTTCTGCTTTAAATTATCTGCGATCATTGCGCTTCCACCGTACTTTACAACGATAATCTTTCTGTTAAATCTCTGAATATATGGTAAAGCCTCGACAAGAATACTAGCCTTCTCTAATAAACGTTCTGTAACCATATCCTTATCCTCACTATCTTTAAAAATCATCTGAAACCTCCATATCCATCTTTTAAGATCTATAATCTGCGTTAATCTTTACATAATCATAGGTTAAGTCGCAGCCCCAAGCGGTTGCTGTCTCCACACCCATTTTTAAATCAATGAGGGCAGTAACTGCCTTCTCAGAAAGGATTTCACTTGCCTCTTCCTCGCTATAGTCTGCAGCGGTTCCATCCTTGGCAATTAAAATCTTTCCTGCCACGCTTTCAAACCAAAGTTCAAATGAATCCGGATCAAATTCTGCGCCGGAATAACCCATGGCACATAGGATTCTTCCCCAGTTCGCATCATGACCAAAGATTGCTGCCTTGGTAAGGCTTGATGTAATAACCGACTTGGCAATGGTCTTTGCCTGCTCCTTGGTCCTTCCACCAATGACCTTCACTTCAAATAAAGCGGTTGCTCCTTCTCCATCCCCTGCAATCTTCTTTGACAAGGTTACGTTGATATAATGAAGAGCTTCCTTAAAGGCCTCATATGCCGGACCCTCTGTTTCAATCTTTGGATTTTTGGCAGCACCATTGGCTAAAAGGAGGACCGTATCGTTCGTTGAGGTGTCTCCATCTACAGAAACCATATTAAAGGTGTCCTCTACATCCTGGCTAAGAGCCTTCTGAAGCAATTCCTTGGAAATGTCTACATCACAAGCAATAAAGCCAAGCATGGTACACATATTTGGATGAATCATTCCGGAACCCTTGCACATTGCTCCCATGGTACAGGTTACTCCATCTACCTCAAAACGAATGGCAATCTCCTTAGGTTTTGTATCTGTGGTCATAATAGCTAAAGCTGCCTCGTGTCCTGCCTCGATTTCTTCTGAAATCTCATCGCTTAAAAGATCTACTCCCTTAAGAATGGCAGGCATTGGAAGCTGGGCTCCAATAACACCTGTAGATGCAACTAAAACCTGGTCTGGATCAAGTTCCTTATTGTACTTATCCGCAAAGACCTTTGCGACTCCCTTTGCAGTTTCCTTGCAATAAGAAAATCCTTCTTCTCCAGTACAGGCGTTCGCAATTCCACTGTTTACCACAACAGCCTGTGGTTTTCCTCCACTCTGAACAATCTGTCTATCCCAGAGAACTGGTGCAGCTTTTACAAGGTTACTTGTAAAGGTACCCGCTACCTCGCATGGATACTTGCTATATAACATGGCCATATCCTTACGATCTGCCTTCTTGATTCCTGCTGCCACGCCGGCTGCATAAAAACCTTTTGCAGCTGTTATGCTGCCATTAACGATTTCCTTCATGATCAATCCTCTTTTCCTTTATGATACAATCTTTTCAGACTTTTTCACATATAACGTTTATTATACGCCCGGATTCCTTAAACTGCAAGCCCGATTCTTATGACTTTGCAAATAAGGATGCCTTGGTAAGACTCCCATTTGCTAAAAAAATGCCCAAAAGGAATTTTCCTTTCAGGCATTTTTTTATTTCTTTTTACTGATTCTTTTCTTTGCTTTCAATTTCCTGCATTTTCATAGCACGAACCTTAAGTGGAAGACCAAATAAAGTGATGAAACCGTCTGCATCGTGGTGGTCATAAAGGTCACCAGTAGTGAAGGATGCTAATGACTCAGAATATAATGAATATGGAGAAGTTGTTCCAGCCTTAATGATATTTCCCTTGTAAAGCTTAAACTTCACTTCACCGGTTACATACTTCATGGTTGACTCAACAAATGCCTGGATTGCTTCACGAAGAGGGGTAAACCACTTTCCTTCGTAAACTACCTCAGCTAAAAGGTTACCCATATCCTTCTTGGTCTTAAAGGTATCACGGTCGATTACAAGTTCCTCTAACTGCTTTAAAGCTTCCATCAAAATTGTTCCGCCAGGAGTCTCATATACACCACGGCTCTTCATACCTACTACACGGTTCTCAACGATATCAATGATACCAATTCCGTGCTTTCCACCAAGAACATTTAACTCACGAATGATATCTGCAACCTTCATAGACTTTCCATTCAAGGTCTTAGGTACACCTGCTTCAAATGTCATTGTTACATATTCAGCCTCATCCGGAGCCTTCTCTGGAGAATTGCCAAGAACAAGAAGATGATCATAGTTTGGCTCGTTGGCTGGGTTCTCAAGTTCAAGACCCTCATGGCTGATATGCCATAAGTTACGATCACGGCTATAGCTTGATTCTGCATCAAATGGAAGGTCGATTCCATGTTGCTTACAGTAATCAATCTCATCTTCTCTGGAATCCATCTTCCAAAGATCTGTCATTCTCCAAGGAGCGATGATCTTAATATCAGGAGCAAGTGCCTTAATACCAAGTTCAAAACGGATCTGATCGTTACCCTTACCGGTTGCACCGTGGCAAATTGCTACTGCATTTTCCTTACGGGCAATCTCTACTAACTTCTTTGCAATTCCAGGACGAGCCATTGAGGTTCCAAGTAAATACTTGTTCTCATAAACAGCGCCTGCCTGAACACATGGCATAATATAGTCTTCTGCAAACTCATCTGTAATATCTTCGATATAAAGTTTAGAAGCACCAGATAACTTTGCTCTTTCCTCTAAACCGTCTAACTCGTTGCCCTGACCGCAATCAATACAGCAACAAACCACATCATAATCAAATGTTTCCTTTAACCATGGGATGATAGCAGTAGTATCAAGTCCACCTGAATAAGCTAATACAACCTTTTCTTTCATTGTAATTCTCCTTTGTCTTTTAATAACATGGGACCAAAGCCCAACTGAATTAAATATACTTGAATCATCGTTTTTTTTCAAGACCTTCACCGATCTATTCTTTTTTATTTTTTATTTCTATTAGAGCGTTCGATTCTTCGCTCTTCTTCCTTATACTTTCTCCATTGATTTAAGGTAAGATAAAATCCGGTGAAAATAATAAATAAAACTACGTAGATCGCAATACTAATCGTGGTAATTACACGACCTAACGTTCTTCCCTCCGGGTGGTAGTTCATGATAATTTTATGCTCTCCTGCAGTTAATTTAAATCCTAAGAGGGCGTCCTTGATTGCTACAGTATTTACCTTTTTTCCATCCACATAAACCGACCAGCCCTTTTCATAAGCAATGGAGGTATAGCAAAGTCCATCTGCATTGGCACGAATGGTTCCCTTAATTTCATCATCCTTAAAGCTTGTTACCTCAAGTCCCTCATCGCTTAACTGATTATAAGCATTGATAAAGGCCTCATGATTAAAACTATAGAAGTAACCATTGATGGTACTGGTATTTTCCACATCATCACTGCTTCCTGTTATGGTAACGGTCTGTCCTGCCTTAACCTGACCAATATGGCAGATGTAAGCAGGATCCTGATTATAATAGGTCTTAGAGAGGACATTGCTGCCATCCGCATCATTTGTAACAGTTACATAGATCGAATCTACACCAGAATTAATCAATTTAAAGTAGAGATCGCCATCTTCAGTCACCGGAACCGTAATCGTGGAGCCATTTGGAGTAGATGCAACCGATTGAAACACGTCGGTTCCATTCGTTGCCGCCAATACCCAAGAGTTCTGAACTGCAAATGGGTTGGTAGAAGTGGTATCCCAAAGGGCGTTAAAATCATCATTTACCATGAAACCAATTGGAAGGGTATATGGATTTTTGTACATATAGATATTCTTGGAATTTCCATCCTGCTCATAGTTTTCCATGCTAAAAAGGGTTTCCAGGTCATCCCCTGCACGAACAGAATCACTAATGGTGTACTTCACTGCAAACATGGACATGGTAAGTGGAGTGGTTCCATAGAAACTATATGCATTATAAGATTCCTCACATCCTAAATCTGTATACAGGTCACTGACTCCCTTTAAGGCCATGGATGAGAAGATGGACATTCCGTGATAACCATGCCATGCAGCATCGTTTTTGCTTCGACGTTCAAACTTCTCGGTACGATAAAAGAGTGTATCGGAATCTTCCTTGGCCTTTGCAACCATCTTCTCAATGGCCGCGTTATCTGCAGTATAAGCCACACGGCTTGTGGTTCCAATTGCTGTATTGTTACTGTTAATCAGGCAT
The DNA here is from genome assembly GCA_002363615.1 of Lachnospira sp. UBA3212. Taxonomy (GTDB): domain Bacteria; phylum Bacillota; class Clostridia; order Lachnospirales; family Lachnospiraceae; genus UBA3212. The sequence continues at coordinate 12,673 of DEWK01000005.1, forward strand.
TCCACAAAACAAGCCACCACGGCAACATAAGAAACAATCCGATAGAATTTCTTTGTCTTTCTTGCAAGTCCCAAGAGTCCCAAATAAACAACTAAGAAAAGAAGACTTAAGTAAACAATGGTAAATACATAACCTTCTTCGCTTTTGTAGGTCTGCTCTAGGAAACAAATAATTAAAAAATCAATTCCAAAAGTGGTTAATATTTCCTTGTTGGTATAGTCTTTGAAATTTAAAATAGCTTCCGTACAAACAACCAGGAGTAAGAAAATATAAATAAAAGATTCTCTTGCCGGCAAACTGTTTGGGAAATGAAGACCATGCCAAATGTAGTTTGGTACATTGGTATTAAAGCTAATAATAAAGATTGCTAAAAAGACGGTCTTTCCAATTTTTTCTTTTAAATCCACCTTCTTACTTACCCAGTAAAGTGGGAGGAATAAGAAGATTGCTACCGTACAATATACGTTTGGATCGTGTGCTTCAAAAATAGAAGCAGGCACATTGATCAAGGAACGATACATAGTATAAGAAATACTAAAATAGTTGTTCCAAGTCCAATCAAAATTAAAGGACCCGGATGCGGTGGACATTAATCCATATACTGCAGGAACAACCATGGCTGCCGCGATTCCTCCTGCCAGGAGTGAAAATCCACCGAAGTAGGCCGTTCTCGATAAAAGGAACATCACTGCTCCTTCCTTCCTAGTTCGAATCACCAGAAGGTAGATAAAATACAGAACACTAAAGATACAAAGCATAATGGCAATATAATAGTTGGAATAAATAGCAAAGGCCAAACTTGCTCCGTATAAAAACGGTTTCTTCTCATCTACTAATCGCTCCAGTCCTAAGGTGATTAATGGAAGCATCACCAAACAATCTAACCACATTAAATTCCAACTAAAGGCAGCATAGTAAGAAGATGATGCATAGAACAAGCCAATACTTGCAAAGATAACTTCTGTCTTCTTGAAATGCTTTGATAAATAGTAAGTCATAGAGGTACCTGCCAAGGCCATCTTCATAATGATAAAAACTGACATTACCTCAATTACATGGTTTGAATTGTAGAATTTTAAAATCCAATTAAATGGACTGGCAAGGTAATAAGCTGCTAAGGCCGAAAAATTCACTCCCATTCCAATATTCCATGAATAAGTCATGGAACCACCCTCAGCAAGTTTTCTCGCTAATTCCCTGTGGAATGGGGCATATTGGTGGTACATATCACTTCGCAGGTACATCTCTTCTCCAAAGGGATAGATTCCCCTGCTCTTGTAGATAATTCCCATTACAATAATCGGCAACACAAATGCCAGCAGGTAGGTGACAATTGTCTTAATCCTCTCTGCTGGTGACATTGGTGTAAATAGTGTTCTTTTTTTTGTCTCCATATTAATCCCTAATCTCCATTCACTATTTGTATTCTCCCTATGCCTCCACTAAAAGATATTTTCCATCCGGCATTTCAAATACTTCTGCGTTATCTAACAATTCTTCATCGTCCATTTCCGCAATGTCTGTTCCGTTCTCTTCAAAATATGCCCTCACATCATCCACACAATCAAACACCTGTGCATAACAATCTTCTAAAAAGTCCAATGCTTCCTCCGGGGTATTGGCAACCGGCTCATCAAAAAGCTGGTCCTGTTTCTCCAAAAAAGTCTCTGCATACATCATCCATGTCTCATCTACCATGACTTTATCCTCCGTATTTTTATATCATTCGATATACATCCATTAAGATGCTTTCCACATTTGGGGTTACATGTTTTGCAAGTTTGCGAATCTCAGGATCCGCGTTCATCATCGCATAACTATAGTAAGCCTCCTGAAACATTGGGATATCATTATAGTTATCCCCAAAACACATGGTACTATCCCTGTCTGCTTCAAAGAGGTCTTGCAAAATATTCAATCCTCTTCCTTTGCTGACCGATGGATTTACAAAATCCATCCACTTGTCGCCTGATATTTGACAGGCAAATTGGTTTTCATACCGTGCCGTGAAATAATCACTATCAATGTCGATTCCATGTTCATTATAAACCGAAATCTTTAAAAATGGTTCTGTAACCTCTGACAAGTCTGACAGAATGGTTACATGATTTCCAACCTCGTCTTCTACATGGTGCACATAGCTTTCCTTCTTCGGCATCAGGTAGGAGGTTGTTTCTCCTGAAAGAAGGATTTCACAATCACTTCTTTGATAAATATCCTCTAAGAGATTCATGGCAAGCCCATGATCCATAGGTGTTTTTGAAATTGTCTTACCTTGATACTTGATCAAGGCACCATCCTCGCAGATGTAGGCAATGTCGTCTTTTACCTCATGAAACAATTGAAGTAAATTAGGATATTGCCTTCCACTACAAGCCGCAAAGATCACTCCTTTTTCTTTCAATCGTTGAATCATCAGAATCACCTGAGGATTTACGGTTCGCTCTCCATTTTGAAGTAGAGTTCCATCAACATCACTTGCAATCAAACGAATCATCGGTTCTTCCTTCCATGATTTTTATACCGTAATCATTATAAGAGCCTGCCCCCTAAAAATCAATAGAAAATAGGGGGCAGGAAAGAAAAAAATCAAATTTGATAAAGACTGGCATAAAAGCCATTTTTTGCAAGCAATTCCTTGTGATTTCCCTGCTCAATAATCTTTCCATCCTTCATAACCAAAATCAAATCGGCATTCTGAATGGTAGAAAGTCTGTGGGCGACCACAAAACTGGTACGTCCCTGCATCATTTTTGCAAATGCGTCCTGTACCAAAATCTCCGTTCTAGTATCAATGGAGGAAGTAGCCTCATCTAATATGAGCATTGGAGGCAATTTTAACATCAATCGCGCAATACAAAGCAGCTGTTTTTCACCACCGGAAAGATTTCCCAGTTCTTCGCTAATTACCGTATCATATCCATTGGATAAACGCACAATAAAGTGATGCGCATGGGCCGCATGGGCTGCCGCAATTATTTCCTCCCTGCTGGCATCCGGTTTTCCATAAGCAATATTTTCTGCAACCGTTGCGGTTTTTAACCAGGTCTCCTGTAGAACCATTCCGTAATTATTTCGAAGATTCTTTCTGGTTACCTGACGTATATCCTTTCCATCCACCAGGATTGCCCCCCAATTTACCTCATAAAAACGCATTAAGAGATTAATCAAGGTTGATTTACCACACCCCGTTGGTCCTACAATCGCAACACGCTTGGCCTGGTCCACATGGATGTTTAAATCCTCAATAAGACTCTGTCCTTCTACATAAGAAAAACTAACATGTTCAAAGTCCACCTGACCCTTTACTTCCTGGTCAAAATCTCCAGCCTCCGTGCTTTCCACCACTTCGTCCTCATCCATCAATTCAAAAACTCTTGCTGCACATGCAAATGCATTTTGAAGTTCTGTAACTACCCCGGAAATTTCATTAAAGGGCTTGGTATACTGGCTGGCATATCCTAAAAAGGCGGTCATTCGACCTAGGGTTAGGACCTGATGTAAAACCGCATAGGAACCGGTAACTGCTACCGCTGCATAGACCACCGCATTGACAAATCTTGTTCCCGGATTCGTCAAAGAAGAAACAAAGGTTGCCTTTCGATTATACGTAGAATATTCCTGATTTAACTTCTCAAACAAGGCCTGATTCTCTTCTTCCAGCTCAAAAATTTTCACCAGCTTCTGGTTCGTTACCATCTCATCCACTAACCCGGTCATCTTTCCCCTTGCATCACTTTGCTTGTGAAAGAGCTTGTAACTAAACTTAGACACAAACATAGCAAGTAAAAGAGAAAGGGGGGTTAATACAATAACCACCAAGGTAATCCATGGACTCTCATAAAACATAAAGCAAAGGGTCCCAATAATCGTTAATACCCCCGTAAAAAGCTGGGTAAATCCCATCAGCAATCCATCGGAAAATGTTTCAATATCTGAGATTACTCGGCTTTCCATATCTCCTTTACTGTGACTATCCACATAGGAAAGTGGAAGTCTGGTAATCTTATGAAAGGCTTTCACTCGAATATCCTTTACTACATGATACACAATGTGATTATTCATGATGGAAGTAAGCCACTGACTGATCATAGTCACCACCACAACGACTACCATGATGAAAAGGATTGTTTTTAATTTTGAAAACTCTACCTTCCCCGCATCAATCATTTGATCAATGGCCCTACCGGTAAGCACCGGGATGATTAATGACGAAGCCACGGTAATAAAGGCACAAAAAATCATCATTAACATATATGGAAAATAAGGTCTTAAATATCTTACGATTCTTTTTTTCATGAATGACTCGCCTCCTTTTTTTGTCCCTTTTCCTGAGAGGCATTGATTTCCTGATAAACCTGACAGGTTTTTAAAAGTTCTTCATGACTTCCACTTGCCACCAATTTTCCTTCATCTAAAACCAAAATCAAATCCGCATCCTTGATACTTACAATTCTCTGACTTACGATAAAGGTTGTCGTATCGGCATACTTCTTTCGAATCGTATTTCTTAAATTAGCATCTGTTTTATAATCCAAAGCCGATGAAGAATCATCCAAAATCAGAACTTCCGGCTTTTTCACCAAAGCTCTCGCTATGGTTAATCGTTGTCTTTGTCCACCGGAAAAATTTCTTCCTCCCGCTAAAACCTCTGCATCAATCCCCTTCTTTTCAAGGATTTCTCCTGCTTGAGCACTCCTGATTGCTTCCTCTACTTCTTCTTTAGACGCATCTTTTTTTCCCAATCGAATATTGGAAAGAATCGTTCCTGTAAAAAGAACCGCCTTTTGTGGAACATAGGCAATCTTATCTAAGACCTGACTTCGATCGGACTCTCTAAGGTCCTGTCCCTCAAAGAAGATACTTCCCTTGTTTGGACGATAAAACCCGGTAATCAGGTTCATCAGGGTAGATTTACCGGAACCGGTACCTCCGATTACTCCTACATGCATTCCTTTTTTTACAGCAAAGCTAATGTCCAAAAGAGCATCTTCCTTGGCATCCTCATAATGGAAAAACACGTGATCCAATTGAAACAAGGCATCTGAATCAGGCTGAGCCTTAGATTTTAAAGCAATGCGATCTAAGATCTTATTCTCGGCTTCTTCCTCTGGAATCATAAAGACATCCTGAATTCGATGATAGCAAGCCATAGCCCTGGATACCTGAATAATCAAATTGGCAAGTTTAATCAACTCAACTAAAATCTGGGACATATAGTTTACTAAAGCAATTAACTGTCCCTGTGTCAACGAACCGCTATTTACATGGATAGCACCACTCCAAAGCAGGAAAATGGTTCCTCCATTGATTACCACATAGGTGAAAGGATTTAAAAGTGCCGACAATTTACCGGTGGCCTTCTGTAGACTGACTAAGGCTTCATTTTTCCTAAAAAAGTCTTCCTCTTCTTTTTGTTCCATCTGAAAGGCACGGACTACCCTGGCACCAGTTAAATTTTCTCCCGTTGCCCGAAGTAACTGATCCATATACCCCTGAACCCGCTTGTATAATGGTACAGTGGACAAAAGGATTCCAAAGACGATCACAAACAATACCGGTATTACCACTACAAAAATCAAAGCTTCCTTGGCACTTACGGTAAAGGCCATAATCATTGATCCAAATACAATGAAGGGGGAACGCATAAATAATCGAAGCACCATGTTTACTGCTGCCTGCGTCTGGTTTACATCGTTTGTAATTCTTGTTACCAAGGTAGACACACCCACCTTGTCAATCTTAGAAAAGGAAAGATGGTTTATGTGTTCAAATAACTCTCTTCTTAACTTTAAACCAAAGCCACTAGCAGCGGTCGCCGCAAAGTACTGGGCTGTAATGGAAGAAATCAGGCCAACTACCGCCAGCACAAAGAGAAGACCTCCATTTCTTAAAACCATGTTCCAATCATTCCTAGCGATTCCATCATCTACAATAGAGGTAATCACAACCGGGACAAACAATTCAAACAAAGCTTCTAACATCTTAAATAAAGGCGCCAAAATACTTTGCACACGATATTCTTTTAAATAATAAACAATACTTTTCATCACATTCCATCCTTTAATTGACAGATTTTTTTTCCTCTGCTATCCTAACATAAACAGGGGGGTATTCTCAAGGATAAATCCCAAGGAAGAAAGGAACATAATTTATGTCAAAAGAAAATACCAAAGGACTTTTTAATGAAAATGATACTGCAGACGAGGATGATCCATACTATATCACCCTTACCTTAGACGATGGTGCTGTTATGGAATGTATGGTTGTCGGTTTCTTCGAAGCCTTAAACCGTGACTATATCGCCCTCCTTCCTACTGAAGGAAAGATGTATGAGGATGGCGAGGTTTATCTCTATCGTTATTCTGAGCTTCCTGCTACAGAAACCGAGCATGAACAGCCAATCCTAGATGTAATAGAAAGCGACGAGGAATACGAAGCCGTTGCCGATGCTTTTCATAAGTTCTTAGAAAGCCTTGATGACGACTTATAAATTTTCAAAAGGCGATTGATCTCTGTCTTTCAGATTTCAATCGCCTTTTCTTATTTTAACTTGATAATCCCATTGGCTAGCACAAACTTACAGTCAAAGGTCAACGTCTTTTTTATTTTTGGAAAATGCACTTGAATTTTCCCATCTTCAAATGTTTCGATGGTCCCCTTTCCATATCTTCGATGCTCCACCTCACGCCCCTTTTTAAATTCGCCTGGTGCATAAAGCAATTCCCCCACAAATCGAGAGATCGACATCTCCTTATGAAAACGTTCCTTAGCTGACAGAATAAAAAGCTGTTCTTTGGCTCTTGTCATGGCAACATAAAATAACCTTCGCTCTTCCTCAATACTCTCATCTAAGGTCGCCCTACTATGTGGTGTAATCCCCTCTTGTGCATCCATTATAAATACCACCGGGTATTCAAGACCCTTGGCTCCATGCATGGTAAGAATCGAAAGTCCATCCTCTCGTTGATTTCTCTTCTCACTTTGCTCCTTTAACTGTCTACTGTAGTCCCTGATATGAGCAAACCAGGACTCATAATCCTTATAAGGCCTTGCTGCGTCAGCAAGTTCCTCACAGACATCCTGTAATTCTTCCACTTCCATCCTTCGGAAATCTGCATATTCCTTCAAATAGTTATCATACCCAATGGACTTTCTAATATAGGTGATGGCCGCATATGGAGAAATCCCCTTCAAAAAATTCAGATCACATTCTAGTTGGTCCACCCGGTCTACCATCCAGTCTTTATCAGCATATCTAGCTCTAAGCTCTTCAAAAGAAAAATTCGGTCTGCTTAAGCAATTTCTATGAAAATACCGTTTCGGTTTATTCATAATCCGATAAAAATCTCCCCTGGCATCCGACCCCATAGCTAACCTAATGTAAGTAATGAAATCCCTTGCAATCCAATGCTCATATATATTTGGCATAGAATCCCTAAGCTTAAAGGGAAGATTGTATTCCAGCAAACGTTCCACGATGCTTCTTGGTCCTATGTTCGTTCGAAAAAGAATTGCTATATCCTGATAAGCATGTCCTTTTTCATATAAACTTCGAATACAGTCAATCACAAATTGATTCTCTTCTTCCGTTTTTGAAAAATTCAAAACTCGAACTTCTTCTCCCGCTTTATTAGGTGTTGTGATTTTTTTCTCAAAACGATTCTTGTTATAAGCAATCAACCGCCCTGCTGTCTCCACAATATTTTTCGTAGACCGATAATTTACTCCCAAAAGAATCTCCTTTGCTTTCGGATAATCCTTCTTAAATTGTTTCATGATCTCTGGTCTGGCCCCACGAAAACGATAAATCGATTGATCGTCATCTCCTACCACAAACAAATTATTCTCAGGTTTCGCCAACATAGCGATAATGTCATACTGAATCTTATTAATATCTTGAAACTCATCGATCAAAATATAGGTATATTTCCTTTGCCATGCTCCCAAAATATCTGGCCTTGCCACCAGTAACTCATAGCACTTTACCAGCATGTCATCAAAGTCCAAGACCCTTTCTTCCTCTAACCTTTTTTCATAAGCTCTATACAGATATTTAAACTCTTCTTCCGAACAGGATTTTGCATAGTAATTCTCTAAACTTAAGCGATCATTTTTAACCAAGGAAATCTCCCTTCCTATGTCTACCAGAAAATCGCTTACATCCTCAATCACTAGGTTTCGCTTCTCCACCAGTTCTCTAAGAATCTCTGTTTTTTTCTCCTCTTTTAAGATATTCTCTCCGGTCAGCCCATACGCCAACTTCAGAATCCGAAAAAAGACACTATGAAAGGTTCCAAAGGTAACCGGATAGGACGAGCCCGTAAGCTTATTAAACCGGCGTTTCATCTCTTCTGCCGAAGCCCTAGTAAAGCTAATCACCAAAATTTTTCCCGGATCGATTCCACATTCCTCAATTAAATTTTGCGTTCTTCTGGTAATCACTAAGGTCTTCCCACTTCCAGGGCCAGCCAAAACCAAGGCCGGTCCCTGATTGATCTTGATTGCATCAACTTGTGACTGATTAAAATCCATTCCTTACTCCACTAAGCTAGGCCATACGAATCTGGTCCTCCTTTCTGTGATAATAATATGCATGATCACTTAGGATTTCCTCTGGATCAACCGCTTCCTGGTTGACTTCCTTCACCATCTGGTCCAACTCTCTTTTACATATTCCAGTTCTTGCCGGAACCAAAATCACCTCATGTATACTGGATGGAAGAATAAAAAGGTCGCAATCCACCTTTTCAGAAAATCTGGCTAATACCTGGTCATATAAAACACAAGAGGCTCCATGAAGCTTAGCAATATTGGTTAATACATACATCTGCAATTCGCTTCGGTGCTCATTCAATTCCCTAACCTCTTGTAAGGCCTCTTCTTTCAGATCCATGGCATCGTAAGAAGTCGTTTCTTCCCTAAGGTAGGAATCTCTCTCTAAATCCTCCACCAGTAAGGAGGATAACAATTCCTCCATGCTACGAATCACCTCTGGATATAACTTCCTGGTATTCTTCCATGCGAACTGATACAGTTCCTCTTCCTTACATTCCCACATACTGAGATGGGAATTGTGGATTAACACACTGGCATTGCTCCTCCCAGCTTCGCAGCCCTCCATCCAATGGCCGCATTCCTCCTCCATGTTTAAAACCACGTAGTAAATCAAAGACAAATCTAAAAATGTTCGATGAGGAACATCTCCTAAAAGCTTTTGATTTAACTTGGTATTTACCAGACGAAAGGCGATGTTATTCTTCACCTGATCAAACTCTGAGAATTCATCCCCCTTAAAATGATATCGCCTCTCATTCTTCCGGTATAAATCATAGACTTCTTTAGCAATCTCTTCAATGCTTTTCCCCTGCTCATATACTTCATAAAAATGATTCAGATATATCGTCGGGGAAATCTTGGTATTCTCATCTGTCAGATTTAAAGCATCTAAAACCGTGTCATTATTCTTTACCACTTTCTGAAGCAATACCTTCTTGGGCTGGTCCTTGCAAATAACCTCTACCGCCCGAAAAACCGCCTCTACAAATTCCTCATAACTTTTCTTCATAAAAATCCTCCAATCTTTTCCATCCCCCAGACCGCGGCTGTCATTTGTGGGTAATTCTCATGATAATCATTTTCAAGTATGTTTTCAATTGAAGAATTATCACTATTTGCGGATTCGGTCGAAAAATTTGCGGATTCGGAAAAAATCAGAGGATTTTTGAACAAATTTCTTTCTTTTTTATTTCACATCGGCACGTTTTAATATCACTAAATGATTGCTATGCAAAATTTCTTCATAGCCAATACTCTTTAACTTCTCCACATCATTGTTATAGTATTCCATAGAACTTCCATAAATCAAATCATAGCAAATGTAGTCCGTTAAGTCCTCGCTGAAATTGTAGGCATAAATCACATCTCTTTGCGCTAACTTTGGTACTAAGTAGGTAGTTGCACGCACGGAAGCATCTTTGGGAATTCGTGCCAGATCAACATCCATTTCCTGGTACATTTCTTTATTTTCAAAATACTGTGGCAGATACTTACTCTTTAAGGAAAGTGCCGAAGCAAAAAGTAAAATCGAGGCTAAAGCCATAAAGCAGGTCATTTTCACCCGCTTTACTTTTTCCATAGGCTCTAAATGTAAGACGGTCAAATAGAATAAAAATGCCGCTGTAGCATAGGTGTACTGATAGTAAATACTAGACTGATACTCATTTGCTCCCATTAAATTCATCAGAATCATGGGAAGCAAAAGAATGTAGTCTGAGCATCTTTTGGTTACAAAAGGCAATCCAAGCGTAGGAATTAACATCCAAAGCAGGAACTGGGCCTTAGTCTCTGTAAACATCTGGCTAAAGACGTATACCGGATTTTTCAAAAGGTTTATGATCATATAAACAAAGGAGTTTTCCCCCTGATCCAAATAATTCGCATATCGCTCCGTCATGGCTCCATCACCATAGTGATTGAGGAAATACACATCTCCGGCAAAAACAAGCATCGAAACTACTACAACTAAGCTTCCCTTTTTATATTCCTTCCGGTTGAACATCATAAAAAGTCCAAGGCAAGCCACATAAATCGCTGCATCTTCCTTAATCATCAAGGTAAAGACTACCAATCCCCAAAAAAACAATTTCTTTTTCTTCTCCATCAAATACAAGAGCCAAAGAATTGCGGCAAAAAGCATCTTATTTTCATGGAAATCATAGAAGCATCCTCCCGCAAGGCATGGATAGAAAATAACCGCAAGCCCAAAAAATGCCTTGGTCATAGGTGAAAATCCGTGGCCATTCATCAACTTGCACATTGGGATTATTCCGCTTATTACCACGAAAGCCTGACAAACCACCAAGGTAACCGGAGACGGAAAAATCGCATAAATAGGCAGGAAAATATATAAGGCCGGCGATACATGTACCTGAAAATGTGATAATATCTTGCTTCTCTCACAGGTTGTTACCGCAGTCAGATTCTTTTTCATGTAATAAAACATCTGGGTAAAAATACCCATATCATAGGTTGGCGCTACGTAAGACAAATATCTTGCCACTGTGTTTCCCACTACAAACGCTAGCCATACCCCGATTCCCACGAACAGAATCAGTCGATACCACTTCTCATCTCCTCGGTTCATTTTCTCAATCACAGCCTCTAGGTTTTTCACCCTACACACGTAGGCTACAATCAATAGAAGAATTCCTGCCACCCCGGATGCTATATACACATCCTCATTATGTAAAAGGGTTTTCCAACCATAAAAGATCAGTAATCCCACGAAAATTGTTGGCAGCAGGAACTGGGCCCGATCCCCAACGCTTTTTCGTACACAAACGCTTATGATATTTCCACACCCATAAATTGCCAAGGATGCCAGCAAAAACTTTTCAAATGACCTGCTTGTGGTATAGGTAAATTCCAATGCGTCCTTATGACCAAAGGAGCTAACTATCCACACCAGCAAAAAACTTATGAGCAATAAGAGCACCTGGCGAATCACAAATGCTTCTCTTTTTTCTATATCCATATTGCCTCCTAATTCCAACTATATTCGGGCTTATTCTACCACATGCACTATTTTTTCTCAACATTGTCCATCTGATTTGCCGGTGTGACCGAATGGTATCGTCACCAAAAAAAAGAAGAAGCAATAGCTCTTCGCTACTGCCTCTTCTTTTCCTGCGGATGACAGGAATCGAACCTGCACGGGGTTGCCCACTAGATCCTAAGTCTAGCGCGTCTGCCAGTTCCGCCACATCCGCATAATGATTTAAAAAACAAAAACCGAACAATTACTTGTCCGGTACATGAAGCATCCGGGAATCGAACCCGGGACAACTTGATTAAAAGTCAAG
>DEWK01000005.1:24577-97331 GCA_002363615.1 Lachnospira sp. UBA3212
TGATTAAAAGTCAAGTGCTCTACCAACTGAGCTAATGCTCCTAATTCATAGGTCATGACCTCAACTGGGCTAACGGGATTCGAACCCGTGAAATGCAGGAGTCAAAGTCCTGTGCCTTACCGCTTGGCGATAGCCCACCGGTATTTGCAGAAAGAACTACTCTTTTTACAAAGGGTGGGTAGAGGGGCTCGAACCCCCGACATCCAGAACCACAATCTGGCGTTCTGCCAACTGAACTATACCCACCATAATGGTGATCTTCTGATCAATGTGCCCGAAGGGATTCGAACCCCCGACCCACGGCTTAGAAGGCCGTTGCTCTATCCAGCTGAGCTACGGACACAAAGCACTTTACTTTTTGAGTAAAGTAAAAGCAGGTGATGGGAATCGAACCCACGTATCTAGCTTGGAAGGCTAGTGTTCTACCATTGAACTACACCTGCACAATCGGGGTGACAGGATTCGAACCTGCGACCTCTTGATCCCAAATCAAGCGCTCTAGCCAAGCTGAGCCACACCCCGTCATATATTTATGACGTTTGTGATTTCCTGTGCGTTTCACTTCTCTCGCAACGCAAGTGTTATTATATGGTAAAGCCAGGAAAAAGTCAACAACTTTTTTAAAAAAAATTTATTTTTTTTCGAAAACCGTGAATTCCCAGTATTTATAAGGCTTTTCAAAGGGTCAGTAAAGAATAAAAATCTATAACAGCTTAGGATTTTAAAAATTTTTGTTCAAATTCTGCTTTGCCATTCCTTTCATTGATGGTAATAATCATGTAACTTGGCTTTCGATCTTCCTGTCTTGGATAGGAAATACTTCCCGGATTCACTAAAATAATTCCTTCTTCCTCCCTAAGCACTGGTCTATGGGTATGTCCAAACATCACCAGATTAGCTCCTCTAGCCCTCGCTTCCTCAAGAACCCCTCCTTCCCCTACGGATACACCATAGTGATGTCCATGCGTGAGAAAGGCCTGATATGACCCGATTTTCACGTCAATGTCATAAGGAAGAGGTGAGAAAAAATCATTATTTCCACGCACAGCAAACAAAGGACAACTTACAAGATCTGCAATCTCATTTTCCTGTCCCTCAATATCACCCAGGTGAACACATAGATCTACTTTCTTTTCTATATCCATAACCTTTAGGAAATTCCCTAATTCGCCATGGGTATCACTTATCACCAGTATTCTCATAGGCATTTACCCCTCTAATTCCTTCTTTAAGGCCTCTTTTAAGGCTCTCATAGCCTTTCCCCTATGGCTAATGGCATTCTTCTGTTCAGAGGACATCTGAGCGGTTGTCATACCATATTCCGGGACGTATACAATAGGGTCATAGCCAAAGCCATTTTCACCGACTGGTTCCTTGGCAATTACCCCTTCAATTGTACCACGTGTGGTAAGTACCTTACCATCCGGAAGGACCGCAACCATCGCACACACAAATCTGGCACTTCTTTCCTCTCCTACTGCATCCTTTACTCGATCAATCAAATTCTGATTCTTCACTTCATAAGACGTATCTTCTCCCATATATCTTGCAGAATAAATTCCCGGCTCACCACCAAGATAATCTATTTCCAGCCCGGAATCATCTGCAATAACAATCTCCCCTGTTAACTTGCTAATGGTCTTAGCCTTAATTTTTGCATTCTCCTCAAATGTTGTACCATTCTCCACGATATCAGCGGTAATGCCTGCCTCCTTCATAGAAATCAGTTCTACCTCCAAACCATCTAACATTTGACGTAATTCCTGCATTTTATGTTCATTACCAGTTGCCACAATAATCTTTCTCATGATGCTTCTCCTCTTAATTCTGTTCTTCTAAGGCCTTACGCTTTGGTGGTTTTGGCCCCATAAATTGATAAAAATAAGTCTTAATCATACCGTTATAAATTTTACGGTTCTTCGTCGCCTTTAGGCCCATGTCCTTTGGCGCATCCTCATAAGAGGTAATCACATAGGCCGACCAGCTGTCAAGGGCTCGGTAGCGTTCCCCAATGGTTTGATATAGGCTTGGCAAACTTTCCAGATCTTCTAAACGCTCACCATAAGGCGGATTCGTAATAATAAACCCATACTTTTTACGATGATTCAAATCCTTTACCTCCCTTGTTTGAAAATGAATAAATTCCTCAAGACCGGCACGTTTCGCATTCTCCTTGGCAAAGGCTACCATCTTAGGATCAATATCATATCCTTGGATGTCCGGATCAATTTCTCGCAATTTAGCTAACCCGGTCTCCGCCCGATCATAGGCTTCATTACTTACCTCATACCAAACTTTCTTAGGAATTAAATTCTGCCAATTTTGAGAAGTAAATTCTCTTTCTAAACCAGGTGCCTGGTCTGCCGCAATCATGGCTGCCTCAATTGGAATGGTTCCGGAACCACAAAATGGATCCACCAAAATTCGATCTGCATGCCAGGGAGTAAGCAAAATCAAGGCTGCCGCAAGGTTCTCGGCAATGGGAGCCTTGGCCGTTGACTTTCTGTAGCCACGTCTGCTTAAGGCTTCTCCAGAAGTATCAAGAGCTACCGTGACCATATCCTTGTTAATAAATACACGAATGGGATAGTCCGCTCCATCTTCCTTAAACCAATCGGTTTGATACTTGTTCTTTAAACGCTCTACAATAGCCTTTTTAACGATTCTTTGTATATCAGTGGTAGAAAAAAGCTTACTCTTTACCGATGTAGCTTTCGTCACCCAAAATTTCGCATCTGCCGGAAGATAATCTTCCCAAGGACAAGCCTTTACCGCTTCAAAAAGTTGATCAAATGTCCTTGCCTTAAAATATCCTACTTCTAAAAGAATACGGTTCGGTGTTCTAAGATAGATATTAGCTCTGGCAATGGCTGCTGCATCTCCAAAAAAACGAACTCTTCCATCTGTCACATCCTTAATTTCAAGACCCAGGTCCGTGATTTCTCTTTTTAATACGGATTCAATTCCAAAGTGACAAGGTGCCTGTAATGTATACATATAAGCTTCCTCCTAATAATCTTTCTATAGTTTATCACAAAAATAGAAAAGCCACCACCACAATCTGTGATAATGACTTTTCTTTCTTACACTTTAGTAAAAATCTTATTGAATTAATACTCTACACTATTGGATTTTACATATCCACCGGTACAGTCTAAATAATCTGAAGTATCCTTGCCGAACTGGTATCTATACCAATCATTCTGCTGAGTTCCCCATCCAAAGTCATAACTCTGGGAGGTTGAACTGTATGCATCTGCTCGAAGGTATAACATAATATGTTCACCTGGTCCTAAGCCCTTGCCACCATTAACATTTGCAAATGAGCCAGTAAAGGTGATGACATATGCATCATCATCATCCTGCTCAAGGGAAACACTAATTGAAGTTGACCATGGAAATGGATTGTAGTTAACAAAATGATTTGCCAAATAATTCGCGTTACCATTTGGTGAAGTGAATCTGGTTTTCACTTGCTTATTCATCTTCATCTGTAAGGTAAAATCAGTAATGTAACGATTCTCTGCGGTATTGTTCAAATCAATTAAAAGATAACACTGGTTACCATTAATCTGATCTGAATAATATAATGCATTCTCACCATCAATACGAGCTACCGGTGCATTCAAATGCCAATACCAACCTTTCAAATATCCCTTTACAGAAATAGATCCATTATCAGGAATATCCGGTTCATCATCAGCATTCTCATCTACATTCTCAGTTACTAACCTGGTAGTCTCTTCTTCCGTAGTAGTTTCCTCTTCTAAATTATATTCTGTAATAGGTGTCTCAGTAGTAGACTCTTCCTCTGCAGGTGCAGCTGTTGTTGAAGTCTCCTCCTCACTAGAAGAAGTTGTGGTAGAAGATTCTGTGCTACTTTCTGACTCTAAAGAAGTCGATGAACCATTACGGAACACAATTGTCTGCTTCGTTGATTCCTTCTTAGATCCAACCTTAGCAGTTAAATTTACAGTAACAAAATCTCCGGTCTTGGTTACCGAAAAAGCAGAAATGTATTTTGAAATTACATCCTTACTGCCATCAGCCTGTACATAATATAAACTATTTCCATCTAACTGAATAGAATTACCTGAATCAATAATTAGTTTTCCATTCGCAGAATCAAACGCAACCACATCGATATCAGCACCCTTAACTTTATCTGAAATAAAGTTAAATGCAGTTTGTAATTCTTCATGTGTGTTAATGTCCTTGTTCTGCTTTGTATAATTAGAATTTACAGAATTCATAAATCCTAAAACTCCAGTCATTACGATTCCAAAAATAGCAATCGTAACAATCAATTCAATTAAGGAAAGACCACGATTATCTTTTTTCAATTTATCATTAATATACATTTACAACACCTCCGCATTTAATGACTTGTTTTACCAGTAACTGCAGAGACCTGAATATCATATGTCCGGTCTCCCTTCACCACTGTTATTTTAGAAGGCTTTCCTAAATCATCACCAGATATATTTGTACAATTGTATAAGCCACCGCTACCCTTCTTGAAGCAAAAGATTACCCGATTGGAATCTACTTCTCTGGTAGTTCCTCCAGCAGTATACTTAATCGTTAATCGTTTATCTACTTCTTCTTTTGATGAAACAGTCCAAGCAGTAGAGGATGATGCTCTTTTTAATGTTTCAATATATGTCTTTCCACCATCTTTTCTAAATTGAACTGCATACTGACCACTTCGACTCATAGCAGTTAATCTTGTAGCTGCCATCTTTTGATTAATAAGTCTACCAGTAGCCTTCATCTTAGAAGATCCAAGAACTGAAATACTGACACCGGTGATTGAAACAAGTACTGCTGATATCGCAAGTACAACGATTAATTCAATTAAAGACATACCTTTATTATCTTTCATATATTATCCTCAACTTCCTTAATCTACTTCCACGGTCCAGTTCTTTAACTGAATCAGATTCTTTGCTGAATTCGCATCCCTTGATTCCTCAGAAATCTCACTTGTAGTATCTGTACTATAGAAACACTTGGTTCCTTCGTTAAAGAAATTATTAACAATATAGTCCTTCATACCATAGTATAAAGTGGCATTCTGATCATTTCCTGGATGATACTGATACTGAGTTCCTAACTGATTCGCACTAATTGTACCATTCCGTCCTTTTCCGATTACACATTCACCTACGGTATCATAGAAATCCTTAATTTCTGTATAATCAGCTTCATTGTCAAGAACTGAATACTGGATACAAACACCCTTTGCAGCACTAGCACTCATAATCTGATAGCTAACTCGATCACGACACATTAAAACTCCGGTAAAGTAATCTCCACTATTGAACTGAACAGTATATCTATCTGCAAGTACAAATAAGAATAATCCTACCTTCGCTCCATTGGTCATATCCATGTTACTACCAAAGGCATATGTTACAGTTAAGTCCTCTCCTTCGGCTGTGGTTGGTCTAAATCTTGAAGAGGTATTAACAAAATGATAAGTACTGATATCTGTACATTCTTCAAGATCACTTAAGGTAAAATCATCTGTCGGATAGTAGATGGTTCTTCCCTTATTGGAAAGCTCTGTTATTTCACCACCTGACCAATCTGCCTCATGTTCATCACTAAGAACCGTACCATTTCTCATCTTGTATTTTACACTATTCTGATCATCTGTAAAGTTACCATTATGGCATACAGATTCAAAGTGTGCAACATTCACCAAATTAGCAAATTCCGGATCACATTCAACACTATTATAAAGATTAAACTTTGATGAATATGATGGGTAGTTACTACTGTTATAGGTAGTAAGCCATGTAGCAGTTGTCCTAGTAATATAGGCTCTTGCTCCCCATGTATAGTAATACAAGTAAGTACCACTCATGGCACTATTAGCTCCTACCACAACTGGATAATAGATGGTAACCTTTGGAGTTGTATTTGCTCCATTTACTGTAATCTTACTTTGAAGTGTTGAATCTAAGTTTGCTACATCAAAGGAAATCGTATCATCTACAATGGTTGGATTCTTTAACTGATAAACCTTGTTACCTGTTGGTTCTGTACTTCTATCATCACCATTGATACTTCCTAAAATATAACAGAAACTGGTTCCTGCTCTTTCATGATCCGCAGGATTTCCACCCCTTGTATCTGAAATATAATAGTTTGCATGTGCTGCATCCTGATCATACATAGCATCCGCAGAATGGGATACCGGATTATACTTATATGGGAAGAATTCTGAATAGGCCTCATTATCCGAATCATTACAATTATAAATTGTATAATTTCTTCCTGATTCCTCTCCAGTCAAATCAATCTGATAATACTTAGTACCAGTCATTCCTGTTCCCTGCTCTGAATTTGTTGTATAACAATATGCAACAATATTATTACAGGTAAGCTGTACACCTCGACCAAGTACCAATGTAGACATATGATCCAAATAAATGGTTCCCTTAACCGTTACCTGCGCATTCCTTCCAGAAAAGATCAAGGTACTCATATTATCTACTACAACATCACCATTAAAGATAATCCTTGTTCCGGTAAAGTTAACATGTACTGAGTTATCTAACTTTAATGAGTTACCATTATCATTACATCCTACATAGGCAGAACCTTCCTGTACAAGGTAAGATGGATGATTGTTTGAACTGTTCGATGCCTCGTTACCCGTATAATCAATACCTGAACCAGCAAGTACTGAATATACATTCGATGGTGTCGAAACAGAAGTTCTTGCTTCCGGTGTATTAATGACAATATCAGTCTTAATTGTTTCTTCGTAATCACCATCATGATTTTCTGTGTTAATATAAGTAATCTTAAGGTCGTTAATCTCAAGGGTAGAAGCCGTTTCTGAAACACTTCCTACCGTAATTGACTTTACATAACCTCTACTATTACTATATGTTTCTGCCTTCATGTTAGTTTTAATATAATCACTAACCGCAGTCGCTGTAAACGCATCTGCACTACCTGCAATTTCTGCTTTTACAGCTGTAATAAAGTTTGCTGCCGAGTAATTCTCTAAATTTAAAACATTACCTGCAGCCGTCTGAAGAATAACTTGAGTCTCATCCAAGTAACTTTCTGTGTTATAGAAAGTATTTTTAGCCTTGGTATTAACCATTCTCATACGATAGGCTGTTCCTGCCAAAGTTAAAAGACTTCCCGCAAGAATCATAACCAAACTGATCACAATTAATACACTGACCAAAGCAACACCCTTGTTGTCCTTCTTTAATCGCATTAATCTCTTCATAATTATAACCTCTCTTTCGGTACGAAAGTCCTAATCAACAAGTGCATAAGATAATACGGATCCTTCCATGCTTGATAAGCATTTTGAAGTATCTCTTGAAAGATATACCTTAACACTTGCATCATAATAAGTCTTCACCTTAAGATTGAATTCTTTTAGATTATTAATAGCAGTAGAATTACTTGCCTTTCCAGTGTCCTGGTTAATCGTAACTACCACATCATACTTCGAACCATCATATACAGCCTTTTTAAAAGTATATACCTTTTTTCCATTGGAATCTGTTGTCTCCTCCAAAGAGTCAAAACTTAATCCAAAGAAGAAGTCCGATGGTGGATTTGCAGGATCATATCCTGCAGCTAACTGATTAAATACAGTCTTTCCACCAGCTGCCTTCATATTCTCAAAAGTATCTTCTGCAACTGCTGTAGCATTCTGAATCATATTAGACTTATTATTGACCTTAGCACCTTGTACAAAGGTACCTAAAAGAGGAACGGTTACAATAACCAGGATTGCAATGGCAACAAGCAATTCTACCAGAGTCAATCCTCGGTTATCATTTTTTAAAGTTTTATCCTCGTGTCTTTTGTTATTTAACAATTTACATCAACCTCTCTACTGTTCTGCAGCACCGAGCAATTCATCTACACCGGTAAGTGCCACACCAGTATCAGCGTTCTCATATTCACGTGGCTTAGCTGTGTTATCAAGAGTATAAACATCTAATGTAATAGTTCCACTTACAGCTTCTGGCTCCTCATCCGTTGCATTTCTTGCCATACTAATTGAGGTAGCCACCATCGTGTATTCTGAGTTCTTATAAATGTAATCGATTAAGGAAACGATATCATCATAAGAATCTGCTGTATACTGGAATGTTACCACTCCAGTTCTCATGACGTAACCTGATCCGATATCAGTAGCAACGCTAAACTCACCTGTTGAGCTTGTTCTTGCTGCTGCCTCATCAATTGATGCACCTGCTTCTGTAAAGCTTGCATCACTAATTGCTACGTTAAAAGTTGTGCTGTTTTCAAATTCGTCCATTAATAAAATTCCATCTTCACTTCTGAATTCGATAGCAAAATCCTTTAAGCTCTGATTAATCGTATTCTGAGCAGACTGAATATCTTTATCCATCTCTGCACTCTTTGCTTTTAAACCTTCCAGTCGATCTACTTCTGACTCTAAGGTGCCAATTTCTGTATTAATCTTGTCGACCTCTGCCATATTATTTCTAAAGTATCCCTGAATCGTTACAAAGAGAACAATAATACCTACAGCAATAACGATTACTCCAAGTTGTTTATTTCCTAATCTCATGTCTCTACCTCCTTATTACTCTGCTGTATTAGCTTCGCCTGCTTCAGTTTCGGTGTTATAGTAGCATACTACAGAAAAACCAACTTGCTTTTCTACTGTATTACCATTTGCCACTTCTACTTCTGAAATAGCCGATGACTGAACACTTGCAAAATACTTCTTAGCGGAGTTAGATCTTAACTGCTGAAGCACCTTAGCGGCTTCTGCCTTGCTTTCAACAGTTACATTCATACTAAGTGATTCCTCTGTGGAAGTAATGTTACTAGCTTCAAAGGTCGCTGGCATTAATCTCTCAAGAAGTGCCATCGTCTCAGTTAACTTCGCATTCTGGTTTGTACTAGAATTAACGAATTTCTCGATGGATCCGGCAGCTGCTACCACTGCATCACGAGTTTCCTTCTTATCCTCATATACCTGGAGTTTGTTCTTTCTTGTTTCAAGATTATCTCTGGTATTCTGAGCAACGGAAAGTCGAATCGATCCACCAATGTAAAGACCCATAGAAAGTACAACACATCCCACTGCAATGATGAATGGGAACATTAAGGACTCCTTCAAGTCTTTCTGTAATTCTTCAAGTGGTACGATATTCTGTGTCTTAATACCTGCTCCGATACATGCAGCATACTCACCAAGTTTGATCTTCTTATCAAGACCATTCTCAAATGATACACCAGCAATCTTTGTCAGAGGCTTGATTTCCATACCAAGCTCGTTCGAAAGAAGCTCTGTCATACCTACAAAATCGGCACCGGCTCCAATAGCGGTAAAGCTATTGATCTCTACGTTTTCATGTCTAGACACATAGTAATCAATTACTCGTCCAAGATTTCCAACCAAATGCTTAAATGAATTGGTAACGTCCTCACGTAAGGTACGAACCAGGTCAGTAACTACCTCGTTATCGTCAACAGGCGCTGTGTCAAAGGTGGGAGCTACAAACTGTTCTTCTGTAAGCTCGGCAATCGCATCAAGGTAATCCACCTTTTTTTCTTCTCTTTCTTCTTCTGTTTCATTCTCGTCGTATTCGATTCTATTTAACATCTCTTCTAATACGATCTCTGTTGCATTCGCAATACCAGTATTAATTGTTCTCTGTAATACGACCTTTCTGTCCTCAAGAATTGTCACTAATGTAGAGGTAGTATCAATCTTAATAATTACATTAGTACCCTTTCCAAAGGAATTTTTAGTTGATTGGTATACTGAGTTACCCATGTAATCAATACCACGAAGTGCAAGTCTTACAGATGTAGAGAAATCAAAATAAGACTTTGTTACATCGTTAGGTACTGCAAGGAGATTTAACCTTAACATCTGTGCCTGTCCAGGTACTGCAGCATTCTTGCTATTCTTAGCATTCTTGGAATTAGCCTGCTTGCCTTTCTCTCCTTTGGCGCTTTGTTCTACCCTCTGATTTACGGTTCCAAGTTTCTGATAGATCAAGTGATACTGGCTCATGTCTACTGGGAAGTATTCATTCGCATTCGCATCAATAATCTTCTGAATCTCACGATCCTTTACCATAGGAATAGTAACTTCACGGCTCGCGATTCGGCTGGAACTAACAGTATATACAATACTTTGCGCCTGAATTCTTCTTCTTCTCAACTCCATAGAAAGGATGTTGGTGAATGCATTGTTCCTCTTTACCAAACCGTCCGCTAAAACTCCATCAGGCGTTCTAAATGAAAAGCAGTTATAGATCTTTGGATTTGATTTTTTTTCATAATCCATCTCAACTGCATGAGTAACGCCTTGTCCAATCTCAACACTTAATACTCTTGTAGCCATCTAAATCCTCCGTTTCAGTCTGTCGAAATAACAGATTACTCATTTATTTCCAACATGATGGAGCCCCCATCAAGTGGATGCTAATGCCATCCCCACCCCCAATTATGTCAAAGCATAGGAATGTACATATACACTTACATTGATTATAACACAGAATATGCAATATAACAAACACAAAATGTTCAAAATTATAATCAAAGCCAAAATTAATTAAATAACAAAAGAGTTGTAATGTCAACCTTTCCGCCAACAAATTACAACTCTAATTTAAAATTCGTTTCTTTCATTTATGTTTGATTTGCGAAGCCGTCTAAGGCCTATTTATGATGCCGAAAACATAGAAAGATACCAATTCACAATTATGTTTCCATAAAGGCTTGCTAGTGCAATCCCCAAAGAAAGATAAGGTCCCATGGCAAGGACATGTTCCGCCTTACTTACCTTCATTCGGATCAAATGAATGATGGAACCAACAATACATCCAATCACAAATGCCAGGATAATATTCTTCCAGCCAAGGAACAAGCCGGCTGCAGCCATAAGTTTAATGTCTCCACCACCAATCGCTCTTCCCTTGCTTATTGCATAAATGATATAAAGTATCAAACTCACAGCAAAAAAGCCAATGAAATAAAGAGGAAGAAAGTGTTTTAAAGTATCTGCCACACCGTTTCCTGCAATTCGAATATTGTGTAATATTACCGCTGCCCCGTGAATTACGGCAATCACTGTAATAAACACATTAAATCCAAAAGGAATCTCAAAAGTTCTCCAGTCAATCACAGTTAAACCAAGTAGTGCTGTAAGTAAGGCACAAATACTTGCAGCAATGATTACACTATACCAATCATAATGAAGGGTCATTTTACCATCTAAATCATATTCCACCTCTGTTATAAAAGGAACCTGATCAATGATGTAAAATTTCAAATAAACCCCCAAATAGAAAAGTCCATTCAATCCTTCAATAATGGGGTATTGTTTGCTAATCTTATTTTTGCAAACCCTACACTTTCCTCCAAGAAAAATCCAACTGAATAAAGGTACTAAATCATACCAACGAAGCTGGTATCCGCATGACATACAGTGAGATCTCTTATTCACACTTTCGTGTTTTGGTACCCGGAAAATAACCACATTTAAAAAACTACCAAAAATTGTTCCTAAAACAAAAACCAACACTCCAAATACTAGCTTAGCTGCAATATCCATCTTATCTTTCGCCCTTTCTTTTTTCTATACTCTACCTTAATTCTGCCCAAAGGTCAAGAAAGAAGGACACTAGTAGCGAAAATTAATCGCTGCTGATTTTTGATCCTTATAGTATTCTGTCTGGGTTACAATAATAGCATCCGCCGGTGTATTTAAAGTAGCTACCAGGGTAATGGTTTTATTTTTATACTTTTTTGATTGCAAGTCTACCTTTCCAACAGTTTCTCTTACCTCTTCCTGTAACCTGTTATAGTCACAGAAAATTTCTTCTCCATCCTTCACCATAACATCCACAGATCCTTTTTCCTTTATATAATCCATGATCTCCTCATCTGAACCAGCATTGATCATAGCTCTTGCCACCTCAGAGAAAGACTTGTTATCGGAAGAAATCCTGCTTTTTTCTACATACTTTAAATATACAGGGGTTAACACACCTACCAAGACCGCCATAATAGCCGCTACCACAATCACTTCCACTAAGGAGAAGCCTTTTTGAGATCCATTCATTCTTTTTCCTCCTCTTCTATTTCCTGACATTTATCAGGATAAATATGACAAATGTCATATTTATTATACATGATAGGGTATATTTGTCAATAAAAAAAAGGACCATGTTTCCATGGTCCCTTGTTCACTGAATATAGGGTTCAGTTCTTTACATTTTACTGATAAGTATAAGTTGTAGCAGTAGACTTCTGATCCTTATAGTAAGTATCCTGAGTAATGCTAACCTTACCATCAGATGTTCCAGGAGTAACAGTGAAAACGACATCCTGCTTCTTGTAAACCTTAGACTTAAATGTAACAGCATCACCAACAGTATCCTTAACTTCTGCTAAAAGCTTGCTTGAAGTAGAGGTAAGAGCTGCACCAGCCTTATCTACTGTAAGAGTTGTGTTAGAAGAAATATCAGCATAAACATCCTCTTCAGCAACTGCTGTCTTAATAGCTGAAGCAACCTCAGCTAAAGCACTGTTATCAGTTGAAACTCTTGACTTCTCAACATATCTTAAATATGCTGGAGCAAGTACACCTACTAAAACTGCCATAATAGCAATAACTACGATTAACTCTACAAGTGAGAAACCTTCATTGTTCTTCTTCATTTCTTAATTCTCCTTTTCTCTAAAAATTTAAACTATCAAACCCTCCGGGCCCTATATCCGGATTTGATTTGCACTGCTTGGAAGTGACATTTGTCATTTCCTATGTCTGTATTATGCTACTTTTTCATGAATTCGTCAAGGCTTTTTTCATATTATTTTCAAGAAACTTTGAGTTTGTGTTTTGTAACTGATTTTCTTTTTGTTTTAGTTTTCTTTTGGAAACCCATTTTTCTTATAAGGCTACTCCCCTGTTTATGACAATTGTCATTCTCTTTCTTTCATCATTCGTCTTGTACCTGGGAAATATCCCACAGATCCGCACAAACTTGACTTCCGTGTAAGGTCGCATAGGAAATCACACTCAAGTCATTGACCAGTTGGCTCTGACTTTCCGTATAGCTTGTAATAAGCTGATTCTCTTGGCTTATTTGATAATACCTGCTAAGTGCCTTGATATCTCCCTTCACGTATTTACTAATCATTGACATCTTAGACCCCGGAAGACCGGCATAATCCAAAAGTTTTGCCTGAAGATAAGCAATATTTTCTCCCGAAAAATCCTCTAACTCTTCTCCTTCTTCAAAATTCTTCCAAAGAAGGACAGGAGTGGTATAGCTTTTTTCCAGTTCTTTTAGTTCTTTGGAGTCCGCATCAATACCAAAGAGCTCATTCTCACTTTGCGTGAAACTTGGAGAATGGTCCCCAAACATTAAGATCACCGTTGGTTCCTCTTGTGTTTTAAAGTAGTCCACCAAGCTTTCATAGGCCTTGGTTGCCTGATAAATTCCATTGATATAGTGCTTTAACCTTTGGCTTACCTCCTTCCCGGTTTGCGTATTTTTCACATCAATCTCATAGTTATAATCCTTATCCAGAGGATTCTCATAATCCATAAAGAAATTGTGATTTGCCATGGAAACCGAAAAAATAAAGGAAGGTTGGTCTTTTTTATTTTCTTCATATTCATAGATAATTTGTTTTGCCAGAGAATCATCCGAGATAAAACGGTCAAAGTAATCCCGGTATTTCATATCTTCATCAAATACCATCTTATCAAACCCCAACACTTCATAGGCAGCCTTTCGATTATAAAAATCCCCATAGTATGGATGAATCCCCACCGTTTTATAATCCATGGAATGAAAATATGAAACCAAGGAAGGAAAGGAATCATAACTAGAAATTAAATCCCACTGGTCTACCATACTTGCAGACAAGGTGGAATTGATTCCCGTTAGGATTTCACACTCCGATGATACCGTTCCTCCCCCATATACATTAGAACTTACAAAGCCAGATACACATTCCTCTTCTAAGGTGTGGTAAGGCTCCATAGGATCTTTGGAGTAGGTCAGGGTTCCTTCCTTAATATGATCCAAATTCCACCAGGCCTCACTCATGATTACAATTACATTGGGAGTCTGACCAGTCACCTGGCCTACCTCTCCCTTTGCTTTCTCCCTTAATCTTCTGTAGCTTTCCCTTACCCCATCTTCATTATAATTTTGTGAGGAATCCTCTAAGAAACGATAAATTACATATTGTTTACTTTCGCTTATATTTACATTCACATTATAGCATTCCGTCTTTAATCGAGATTTATTGACATAGTTTACATAGAAATAGGTAAACAAGATACAAGAAAGGCCTACCACCAGCCGAATCGGGATCTGTATCTTTTTCTTTATGGACTTTTTATAGTCTTTACATTCTCTTTCTAAGAAAAACACAAGAAGAAGTGATAAAATAAGATAGATTCCCCAAGGAATCAGTTCCGGAACCGGATCAATCTTTAGGTAGCTTTTTACCATTCCACCAGCGCCATTTAATGCTAACTCCTTATAATTGATTAGTTCAGACCGGTAGGAAAGTTTTATCCTAGAGGCAAACATCAGGATACTGCCTAATAAATTTACAAGAATCGTACTTATTACAGCCTGATGAAAAATTGCAAATAGAAAGACAAAAAGAACAAATAAGATTACTTTTCCAAAGAGCATCAGTTCAATCGATCCATATACACTATGATCCACATAAAATTGAGGGTATGAGCTTCCTTCCTGAAGCACATAGTACTCCATAATTACCGCCAACTGATCTGCAAAAATCGCAAACATGAAAAGGACCAAAAAATAATACCCTTTCTTTAATTGCTCATTCGTTTTATTTTTATCTAACATACCAATCACCTAGTTTCCTTTCTTTTCTCCACAACAGTCTTATTTTATCTTTTTCTCAATAGGATTACAAGTCCAGGATCAAATAAATATGGCTTCAATTGAACTCCTTCCCCTATGCAATTCCAGCGTCAAAAAAAGAGGACCTCTCGGTCCTCTTCTTATCTTTCTTATAAGATTAAATATTATCCAATCCATTGTAAAGACTAAGCATAGGCATCATAACCGCGCCAATCAGTACACCTACAATCAAAGCAAGTACCAGGATGATTACAGGCTCCATGGCTGTAAGTAAGGCCTGGGTAGCAACCTCTACCTCTTCATCATAGTAATCTGCCATCTTGTTTAACATCTCTTCCAACTTACCGGTTTCCTCACCAATCTTAGCCATGTGAGTAACCATGTCAGGGAATAAACCGGAAGCTCGAAGTGGTACAGAAAGCGGAGTACCCTTCATAATCTCATCCCTTGTAGTCATTAATGCATCACGGAACAGCACGTTAGACATGGTGTTTGAAGTAATCTCAAGAGCATCCGGCATACCTACACCAGCTGCAGTTAAGGTACTCATCGTACGTGCAAATCTAGAAGCATTCGACTTCTCAACAAAGTTACGAATAGCAGGAATCTTAAGAGCTAAGCCGCCTAAGAAATATTTACCAAACTCTGAACGTTTAAAAGCGGTAAATCCAATATAAACTGCAGCAACAATCACTAAGATTAATACTACATGATGTTGCATCCAGTCAGAAGCCCCCATAACCATTAAGGTTAACTTTGGCATCTCAATATCCATATCAGCAAACATGCTCATAAAGGTTGGTACAACCGAAGTTAACATAACAATAACTACCGCAATTGCTACGATTACTACGATGATTGGATAAACCATAGCCTTCTTAACCATGCCGGCCAACTTCGCATCTTTTTCAAACTGCTGAGCCATTCTACCTAAAGCGACTTCCAAAGAACCAGAAGCCTCACCGGCCTCTACCATGGAGATTAACATAGGAGGGAAAATATCTTTTCTCTTCTTCATAGCAACTCCAAAAGAATCACCCTGTTCAATGCTCTCTTTACATTCTATGAGAGCTTCCTTCATATACCTATTCTCCGTCTGCTCTGAAAGCATATCTAAGGTATCTACAACAGGAATACCGGCATTCAACATAGATACTGCCTGGTTACAAAATACAGACAAATCTCTAGTGGCTACTTTCTTACCAAAGTGAATGTCAATATCACCATTCAAACCTGTCATAGAGGTAATCTTTAAAGGAGTAAGTTTCAACGCACGTACGGCTGCCTTAGCATCCTTCTCATCATCAGCATCTATAACACCTTGATTCTTTTTACCATAAGCATCAAGGGCAACATATTTAAATTGTGCCATGTTTTTCCTCCTTTACTATTACAACATTAACTTCTTCTTCATACTTTCGTGATCATAAGATCTCTCTAAAGCCACCTGAGGGGTGATCGCATTATTGATACAAAGATCATATAAGTCATCATCCATCGTCTTCATACCAAGCTTATGACTAGTCTGAAGGGTAGAGTTAATCTGATAGGTCTTTGACTCACGAATCAAGTTACTAATCGCAGGATTATTAATCAACACCTCAAAAGCTGCAACTCGTCCGGCACCAGCGGCACGTGGAAGTAACTGCTGGAATACAATACACTGTAATACGGAAGCAAGCTGAATTCGAATCTGGTTTTGCTGATGTGGTGGGAAAACGTCGATCATACGGTCAATCGCATCCGCGGTACCATTGGTATGAAGGGTCGAGAATACCAAGTGACCAGTCTCGGCTGCGGTAATAGCAGTCTGGATTGTCTCAAGGTCTCGCATCTCTCCTACAAGGATTACATCAGGATCTTCTCGAAGAGCAGCACGAAGAGCATAGGCATAGCTTCGTGTATCCGCTCCAAGCTCTCTCTGATTTACATTCGATTTATCGTGGAAATGCACATACTCGATTGGGTCCTCAATCGTAATAATATGCTTAGGATACGTGTGGTTAACAATATTAACCATAGAAGCTAAGGTGGTAGACTTACCGGAACCAGTCGCTCCTGTTACAAGGACAAGACCTCTTGGTCTATGTGCCATATCCAAAACAGCCTTAGGAATACCAAGTTCACGAGGACTTGGGATCTTTACAGGTAACAGTCGCATAACCATACCCATATGGCCCTTCTGTCTAAATACATTCACACGGAATCTAGCCTTATCAGAAATCTGATATGCAAAATCAGCCTCTCCGGTTTCATTAAATTCCTTCTGAGCATGTGGATCTGCATCTAACATTGGCTGAATCACTGCTTCTGCATCTTCTGCAGTAAGAAATTCATCATCAAGTGGTACTAAGGCACCATCTACACGGATATATACTTCTCGATTCGAAGTAATATGAATATCCGACGTACGACGGGTAATCGCCTTCTCCAAAATCTCATCAATTGTTCTCATCTATTATCTCCTTTTAGTTAAGAGACTCCGTCTCCTCAATCTAGTATATTATAGCACAGAACCTATCCGTCTTGCAACGCTAAAATTAACTGTCGAAGGAAACTTTGATCATCTCCGGTACAGAAGTAATCCCCCTCTTTACAAGATTACCTGCTGCCATATGAAGGGTATTCATACCATTCTTAATTGACTGTTCCTTGATTTCCTCTGCAGAACCACCGATTGCAATTACATGCTTCAATTCCTGAGTTACTTCCATGATTTCATAAACACCAATTCGGCCCTTGTAACCGGAACCGTTACACTTAGGACATCCCACAGGTTCATAAATAGTAAGTGGTTCAGCCGGATCTACATCAAGCATCTGCTTCTCAGACTCTGTTGCCTCACGAGCTCTCTTACACTCTGTGCAAAGACGACGAACAAGTCGCTGAGCAATAACACCTACTAAGGCATCTGATAGCATATAAGATTCAATACCCATATCAAGCAAACGAGATACGGTAGCTGCAGATGAGTTTGTATGTAAGGTACTAACTACCAAATGTCCGGTAATCGCAGCCTGTACAGCGATACCTGCGGTCTCACCGTCTCGAATCTCTCCAATCATAATAATGTCCGGATCTTGTCGTAAGATGGATCTTAAGGCTGATGCAAAGGTTAATCCCGCTTTCGCATTCACGTGTACCTGGTTGATACCGTTAATATTCGCCTCAACAGGGTCCTCTACGGTGATAATATTAACATCTTCTGTATTTAACTCGCTTAAGGCGGTATAAAGTGTCGTAGATTTACCGGAACCGGTAGGTCCTGTTACCAGCACAATACCGTTTGGATTCGAAAGAATGTGATCGAAGACTTTCATCTCAGAATCACTAAATCCTAACATAGACTTATCTCTTGTTAAAGCCTGCTTTTGAGCAAGTCGCATTACGCACTTTTCTCCGTATACGGTAGGAAGCATAGAAACTCGGATATCGTACTCAACACCATCTACAATGGAAGTAATACGACCATCTTGAGGTTTTCTCTTTTCTGCGATATCCATCCCTCCCATAACCTTAAGTCGGGCAATAATCGCTGACTGAAGTGCTGCATCATAGGTAATCTGCTCATACAAAGCACCATCAATACGATAACGTACACGAACCTTTGTTTCCAAAGCTTCTACATGAATATCGGAAGTTCCTAAACGAGCTGCCGACTCAATCATCTGATTCACCAAAAGAACAATTGGAGAATTGGAAAGATTATCTACTCCTCCCTCTTCTTCTGTACCATACATTGCTTCACGTTCCTTTGTGAACTGCTCCGCAACGTTCATAGCTTCCGCATTACCGAATACCTTATCTAAGGCAAGGGAAATATCTCTTGCTGTTGCAATATAAGTTTCAACTTCCTTACCGGTAATCAGGTGAATATCATCCACGGCATTCATGTTGTCAGGGTCTGCCATAGCTACCTTAACAACGTTCATAAGCTCATCTACTTCAAATGGAATCGCCTCATACTTACGACACTGAGCGCCTGTCATTAAGCCAGTGATTTCTGCAGGGATATCCATCAGTGATGGAGTAACCATCTCAATATGTAACTGGTTTGAAAGAGCTCTTGTAATCTGTTCTTCCGTTGCCATTCCAGATTCTACTACAATCTCACCAATCTTCTTTTCCGGATTCGCTTTACGAATCTCCATGACCTGTTCAAATTGTTCGTCGGTGATTACTCCTTCATCGATCAGCATCTCACCAAGACGCTTTTTTCGTCTAAATTCTGCCATTCAATTGACCTCCTAATTATCTCTTTTCTCACTTTTTCCTTAAAAAAGACAGCAACTTGATAGGATCTCTCCCATCAAGTTGCTGATCATAAACTTACTAGTTATTATCGTCGTCGTCAAGAGGAGCGACTTTAGACTTATTCTTTAATACTGTTCCAAAAATCACAATTACTACAATGATAACAATTGCAACCACAAATCCAATAATTACAATCGGACTAAACGCTGATTTCTTTTTTTCATCAGACTTTTCACTTGTTCCTGTTGCAGCTGAATCATCTGAACTTGAATTTGATCCGGATGCGCTAATTCCTACATTGTCACCTAGATAAAAATCAACATTGCTTACTGTCGCATTCAATTCATCAAATCCAATTGCTCTCCACCAAGTTCCTCCTCCAATACCAACCTTAGTACATGTGCTAGATAGCCACTTAAGAACAGAACTGTAGTCACCATCATAGTTTTCCTGAGAACCTGTTGACTTGTCATCTAAAACGGTCTGGTCATAACACTTAACACCATCTAAGTATACTGCAAATTGCTTTGGGAGAATGACAATCTGAACATGTCCACCATTGCCGCCTAACCAATCCTTCACCAAAGCGTAATTAGACATATTCGCATCAAAGTATCCATCTCCGGTATTTGCACCAAGGTAAGAACCTGAAGTAAAGTAAAGTAACTGGGTATAACCATCATTGTAGAATGAAATAATACCGGATAAAATCTTTACCTGTTCAATATTCTCAATATCAAACTCTACGGTGATACCGTTAGAAGTATCCAAACCCAAGTATGGATTCTCTTCTGAATAAGCCGGATCAAACTGTGCGTTACCGTTTGCATCCGTCTGACCATTCTCCACAACCTCTGAAGTATCGATTGGTCCTGAGATAGATTTAATCTTATCTCCTCCGCCAGCAAATGCTGTTACGCTACATGCGAGTGTCAAAACTGTCGTACCTAAAAAGGCTAAAAGCTTCTTTCTCATTGTAATTTCCTCCTTCTTTTTGATTTCACACATTCACAGTCCCTTTTTCCCTCTTGCTGCGAATCGTTACTCTCATTTGATAGGAATATTTTACGACCATCTTGTTAAAAAGTCAATGTAAAACACTCAAAAAATCAAACTTATCCACATTTTTTTATACGGAATTACTAAAAACTGTGTTTTTTTTATGAAAAAAAAAGATCAAATTCGAAGTATTTTCGAACTTGATCTTCCACTTTCTTAATTAGTCATCGATGGAACGTACCTTAGACTTATTACTATTCACTACAAAAAGAACAATTACAACTGCAGCAATTACTACGATTAAAGCAATGATAATTACAATAATATTAGCCGTATTTTCACTCTTCTTTGCCTCTGTATCTGCTCCACTCTTAGCAGTCTCTGCCACCGTATCCTTTTCTACAGAAGAATCGGAAGAATCTGCATCCTCAGCAACCTGAGTATCTGATGTAGTTGAACCAGCAGTCGTATGTAATTCTACACCTTCCGGTGGAACCTCGCCTAAGTAGAAACGAACGTTACGTACGGAACAGTTTGCCTCATCGAAGTCAACCGCTCTCCAGAACGAACCGGTTCCAAGTTCAAACGTACTTGCCTTTCCGCCTAACCAATCTAAAAGATCGGTGAAATTATAATTCCCCTCGTCATCTAAAGTCTTCCAACCATCAAGTCCTGCTTCCTTAATCATCGACTGATCATACTGAAGCACACCGCCATAATATACCTGGAAGGCATCCTTTTCAATACAAATACGAAGTTCTCCATCACCATTATCTTTCATAAAACTCTTATATGGTAAGTACTCATCTGCGTGATTCGCATCAAATACTTGATCACCACCAAGGTTTACACCAAAGAAACCATCCAAAAGCATGAACATTCTCTGTCTCTCGGCAGCATCCCTAAAACCAAAAATAGTTGCGAAGTTATTCACATAACCAACATCGCTAATCTCCATCGAAATTGTTACACCGTCTGATGTATTTAATCCATAAAATGGATTATCCATAGAATAGACCGGTCCGAACTGGTCTACCCCATCTGCATTCTGAGTTCCATCAGCCTCTACCTTACTTAAATCGTAACTTTCCGGAATCGATGCGATCTCATCTCCTGCTGCGAACGCTGGCAATGCGCCAAGCATCGAAATTGCTGTTGTTGCAAGTACTACTCTTATTCCCTTTCTCATTGGAACCTCCTGTAAAATAATAAAACAATAAACTCATTCGCCTACTAAAAAGCATGGTTATTATAGCAAAGCATTTTCGTCAAAACAACTATAAGAATTCATAAAAAAGAGTTTTATTTTTGTCATTTTATTGTTTTTTTATACAATTGCTTTTTTCGTGAAGAAGCAAGGATAAGGTTTCATTTTTAGACATAAAAAAAATCCCTAGTAAATACCAGGGATTTTCATGTGCCTGACATGATTCGAACACGCGACCTTCTGGTCCGTAGCCAGACGCTCTATCCAGCTGAGCTACAAGCACATATGAGATAATCTCGACAATAAGAGATTATACATGGATATTATTAAAAATGCAAGTGTTTTTTTGCATCCTAATAAGCAAAAGGATGCCGGCGATCGGAATCGAACCGATACGGGAGGTTAGTCCCGCAGGATTTTAAGTCCTGTGCGTCTGCCAGTTCCGCCACGCCGGCAAAATGGGACCTATAGGGCTCGAACCTATGACCCTCTGCTTGTAAGGCAGATGCTCTCCCAGCTGAGCTAAGATCCCTTTTACTAATTGTGTCAAAGCTTGCACTTCAAACGACCCGAGAGGGGTTCGAACCCTCGACCTCCGCCGTGACAGGGCGGCGCTCTAACCAACTGAGCCACCGGGCCTTATTCTTTTGTTTTCGCTGATTCCTTTAGCTTTTGAGTGGACCTTCGGGGACTCGAACCCAGGACCGATCGGTTATGAGCCGACTGCTCTCACCAACTGAGCTAAAGGTCCATAATTATTAAACAAAAGCCGATGATCGGACTCGAACCGATAACCTGCTGATTACAAATCAGCTGCTCTGCCAATTGAGCCACATCGGCACTGTAAGAATCAACTTCTTATCTATGACCCCAACGAGATTCGAACTCGTGTTACCGCCGTGAAAGGGCGATGTCTTAACCGCTTGACCATGGGGCCTCTTTTCGCTGTCAGCGACAGCGAAATTAATATAACATACTTAAACTTTTTTTGCAAGAACTTTTTTTATCAATGGATATAAAGCTAAGACTAGGTAAATGAAAAAACTAATCCCGCTAAAAATCATCCCTGACTTCCAGCCAACGGAAATGTAATGTAATTCAATGATATGGTCGCCAGATTCAAGTTCCACTGAAAGGAAGGCACCTAATGCTTTCTCTACCTTGGTTTTTTCTCCGTCAACATAGATTTCCCACCCCTTATCATATGGAATCGAAAGGAAGAGTTTCCCCTTCTCCTTGCAACTAACCTTTCCTACCAGCCCTGTCGAGCTTTCTTTGGTAACTTGAAGTTTCTTATCTTCCATCTCCTCCATTACTTTTTTATAGACGTCCCAATCAAAGTAGTAAAGTTTTACCTTTGGTTTTTCAATTTCCTGACTTTTTTTCGTCTTTATGGTAATCCGATCCCCAGACTTAAAATTCCCCAGTGCCTGAATATAAGAAAAATCACCACTTGGGCACTGCAAGATTGTTTCCTGATCCCCACACGCTACCTTCGCTTCAATTACCTCTTCTTCCAAAAAACTCACATATAAATCCACGTCATTTTCCGGCTCAATGGTAATCCTTCCCCCTTCTTGTTGATAGGGATAAGGAAGAAAGACATCCCCCCCAGCTCCTAATTGTCTGGCTAAGGCATTTAGATTTTCAAAAGCATCCTCTCCTTCTAGCGTCAGGTCCTTTTTAGTAACAAAGCCCTTTCCTAACGAATACAGGTACTTGGTAGCCTGAAGCTGGATTTGCATTCCATATTTTCCTTCCCAGGAAATCAATTCTTCCCCCATATTTGCTTCCTCTGAGAAGAAACTGCCAGCCTTATCTTCCATTAGGCAAGAGACTCCCAACATGGATTTGGTTACAGGTGTTAACCCCCTGCTTGCAAAATAATTTCCACCACCCAACAGGCCCACTTTCCTATAAAATTCAATCACATCTTTTGAAACATAAGACGAAAAGAAGGAAATACCAGAATACCCGTAGGCCAGGCCGTCGTTGTATTCTGAAAGATCTTTGTACTCTATTCGTTCTCCCTTCTTTATTTTCTCTTCTTGCAAGTAAGAAGCCAATCCAATCCGGTCATAATCCGTAAACAGTTTATTTCCTGATTGAATCACCACCTGATCTTTGGTTACCCCCACATGACAGACCAATTCTCCTACAAGAACGAATAAAAGCAATGTCTGGCAAAGACTTCTCTTCTTTCCCATAGAAAATGCCACAAGCAGGATCAGATAAAGTAAAAAGAATCCCACATTGAACCATAAAAGATCGGATTTCGAATCATAGAATAAAGCTCCTGACATAAGAAGGCCTGAGAGCCCAAGCCCTAGTAGCAATCGTTTTTTTGAAAGACTCGTAATCTTAAGCATCACCTCTACAAATAAGATTGCCACAAGGAAGCTATAAAGAAAAGCCTGTCTTGCCGGAACATTTCTAGGATAATGGAAGCCATGCCATAAGTAAGAAAGACTTGAAAGGTTAAAACTAAGCAATAAAAAACTAAGCAAGGCAAACATTCCTATTTTTTCTCTCCTGGATATTCCGGAAAGCAAGAGGAAAAGTGGCAGGATCAAGAACGCCAAGAGTGAAGAATAAATATTAGGAAGGTCACTGGCAAGAACCGATATCTTAGAATCCAGTAGTGACTGTCCCAATAAGGCAGCCCAAGAAAAATAGGTATGAAACCCTTCTTTCACATTCGAGTCGGTTCTTACAGAAGAAAGATGGACAAGTGCCGGAAGAATCCAGCACATAGCCATTCCTGCCGATAGAATGGAACTTCCTGCAAAAAGCAAACCACGCCTGATAAACACTCGTCCCTTTACAGATTGAATCACCGTTTTTACAAGGAACCAAAGGACTAAAAAGATGCAAATAGAGATTGAGAAATAATAATTACTTATGATACAGAAACCTAGCATCAGACAATAAAATCTCCACTTGCCTTCTTCCAACAGCCAATCCAGGCCTAATAAAACCAGTGGAAAAAGAACAATACAATCTCCCCAGATAATATTATATCCATAAGCCACAAAGTAACCTGACAAGGCATAGATACAAGAAGCCACAATATAAAGAACCTTCAGATTCCCCTTCTTCTTACATTGATAGTAGGTGAAGGATAAGGCACTAAGTTCTCCTTGGATTAAAACAATCCACTCCATTAAAACCATCTGATGGTCTAAGTCATTAAAAAAGCCGGGAGCAATTTTACATCCAAGGAATAACAGAAGATTCCAAGGACTTGCCAGATAAAAAGCCATCTGGCTGGGAAAGTCTCCCCCTAGTCCTACTCTCCAGGAATAGGACAAACTCTCCCCAAGGGTATACTTTCGAATTAATTCCCGATAAAAAGGTAAAAACTGTCCCTGTAAATCATTTTTCAAGTAATAGTCCATTCCATACGGCCATACACCATAAATTGCCATCATAGCAAACAGAATTACCATAGGCATAGTGACCGCTAAAAGTATGAACAGCCCCTTCTTTTGTTTTTCTGTTATCTCTGTAAATCCCATAAATTTCTCCCTCGATTTTTTTGACAATTTATTATAACACATTCTTCCCGAAAAGAAAAAAGAGCCGGTACATGACCATATGCGCCGACTCTCCTTCTATGATTCTTAATTTACTTTGATTTTAATTTTTGCTTTTTTACCGGTAGATGATTTTACGGTAATAGTAGCTTTCCCCTTCTTCAGGCCTGTCATATAACCCCAGGCATTTACCTTTAAAACACTTGACTTGCTAGATTTATAGGTAAGAGTTGCAGTTGCTTTATTTGTTGTAACTTTAACCTTAAGCTTTTTGGTCTGACCAACCTTAATACTCTTAGGGCCTGTTAGCTTAAGCTTTTTCACCTTTACCTTCTTCTTACCAACAATTACCTTAATGGTGTCAGTCTTGCCAGATGCGGTACGTACAGTAATCACTGCATTACCCTTTCCAACCGCCTTAATCACACCCTTATTTGTAACGGTAGCAACGGAAGAATTACTTGTAGAATAAACAACTCCTCCAGTAGCATTCGCAGGGGTAAGGCTTGCTGTAATCTTCATCTTCTGACCCTTCTTTAAATATGCCTTAGAAGTACTTGCTGTGTTTGAAAGAATCGATACAGAAGTTGCAGCTAATGAGCTGGTGCTTGAGCTAGATCCACTACTTGCACCTGCACTTGAACTGCTTGAAGATGAACTTGAAGATGAACTTCCTCCTGCCGCAGGCACATTAATCGTTACGGTAGCAAGTACCTTAGAATCAATCTTTGATTTTGCAGTCACTGTTACCTTTCCTGCCTTGCTTACCTTTATAGAATAGGTTCCATTGCTATTCGTAGTATAAGAAACTCCATTTCCAGTATAAGACCATGAAACAGCCTGCTCACAATCACTTGGAAGAACGCTTGCGCTCAGAGTTACTGTACTTCCAATTGCCAGGTTTGCTGGTGCACCGATAATGCTAACGCTGGTAGGCTGTACCTTTACCACCTTTACGGAGGTTGTTTTAGACTTACTGGTATCAGCGGTAGACGTTGCCTTTACATAAACAGTTCCTTCCTTTAAACCGGTCAGACTAGTTACTCCATCCTTATCTGTGCTAATTGATCCGTAGCTTGCTCCACTGGTAACCTCCCAGGTTACACTCTGATCAGCCTCTAACGGATAAATCGTTGCACCCAGGTTAATGCTGTGACCAATCTCAACCATCATCCCTTCCGGAATTTCTACGTGATCCGGAACAGCAGTATACTCATCCTGAACAGTAACACTAATAGTACTCTTATAAGTTCCAGCCTGAGTCTTCACTGTAATGGTCGCCTTACCGGCAGAAACAGCGGTAATCTTACCTTCACGGTCCACGGTTACAACCTCTGGATTCGATGACTCATACATCACAATTTCCTTGTCAGCCGCTGATAAGTTGTCGTAGTTTGAAGAATACGTAATAGTACTTGTAATCTGATCACTACCATCTACCGGAAGAGTAAGGCTTGATGCCTGATTATTCAAAGACTCTACCGTATATTTCATACTATTGGCGGGAGCAACCACATGGACATTCACCTTTGCAGTAGACTTTCCTGACTTTACAGTTACCGTTGAAAGACCGTAACCATTGATTGAAAAACTTGGATCACACTGATAACAACTGGTATAAGCAGTATCTCCTGCAAACTTATGACTTGTCTTTCCACGATCCGTAAAATCATTCAACGAAATAACAGAAGGATCCGTACTGGTCCAAACCGGTGAAAGAGTTAAATTGTCAGGAGTTGCATAAGCCTTTAATCCTGTGTAATTCTTTGTGCTACCTGTATAACTGATGTATAAAGAATCACCGTTGGCAGTATCGCCAGAACTAATTAAATTACTATCTTCTAAAACAATGCTAGATGCAGTGACATCTACGACAGAAACCTTAAAGTTCGCCTCTACAGAATTACTGTAAATTACATTATCCCCATAATAGAAACGTACCGGGCAAGTAGCGGTAAGTGTGATTGGCTCTGTCGTATATTCCTTACCATAGGCAGTAATCTTCTTACCATCGTTTGATACATTAATATAGATTGGACTTGCATCATTATCAAAATTGGTACCATCGTAAGCAAGGGTATAAGCCTCGTTGCCAATGGTTACCACGAAAGTGATGGATGAAGTAGAATCAAAACTTTCTACATTATCCTTTGTGAATGCTCCAATTGGAAGCTGTACCGACTGATTAATCGGAACCGGCTGTTCCTTCTCATCTTCATACTGAGCAAGAGTCAAGGTATTAAAGTTCTCGTCATACTTTAACATAGATGAATTGTAGGTAGCATGAAGCGGACTGTTTACCATTGTTACATAGGAATAAGCGAATACATTTCCATCTACCTGGGTAACAGACTCCGGGAAAGTTGCACTCGTCAAATAATCACAATAAGAAAATGTATTTGACTGAATCTTAGTAACACAAGTACCGGTTAAGTTTACAGAAGAAAGTCCTGTGTACTGGAAGGCACCACTTCCAATGGTATTAAGCTTACTAGCATAAGCAAAGTTTACATCGATTAAGCCGTAGTAGTCCGAATTATTCTCATCTGTCCACTGAGCAGCCATTATTTCCTTATTCTTGGAATCAAGGATATAGGTCATACAATAGGCAAATGCACTCGTTCCAATCGATTCAAGACCACTTGAAAACTGAATTCTATGAAGATTTCTACAGTTATAGAAAGAGGAATTTCCAATGGTCTTTAAGGAACTTGGGAAGAGATAATATCTTCCACTCTTATCATTCTTATCAAGTTCCAAGGCATAGCAGTTATAGAATGCACTATCCCCAATCTTTTCGAGCTTTTTAGGAAATACAATATCCCTTAAGCCAAGATAATAATCACTATAATACTTCGAATAGTTACTATTTGTTACAATGTTCAAACCGCAACCATAAAATGTATTATTCTCAATGGTGGTCATTCCATTAGAAAGAATTGCCTCTTTCATAGAAAGATCGTTCTGGAAGGCGCTGCTACCTACAGACTTGATATTATCTGAAAGAACTAATTTCCTAAATCCAGTGATGTCTAAATGATATAGACTAATGGTAGAAGCCTTTGCAAAAACACCATCCGAAGAAGTATCCTCACGAGAAAGAAGCCATACTTCCTCCATACCCTCTACAGGAGTTTTAGAAATACTAGAAGTTAAAATACTGCCATTTCTTACAAAGCTAAAGTTGTTCTGATATGGCTCATATTCATCATCATCAAAAGCAATACAAGAATAAATCGAAGTATTTAAAGCATTTGTACCCGAAGGGGTAGAATTAGCAGTATCACAATAATATTTCTTACCAAGAATATAGTAGGTAGACTCTTCACCGGTTTTCTTCGTGACATCCGTGATAATATTTGTAGTATCTAAATAAGCAACTCTATATTCCTTGTTGGCAACATCGTAAAGATATACTTCGATACCTCCCTCTGCCGCAGTATCGTGCACATTCTCACTATTCGTATAAATGATTGCCGCCGTTGGTTTATTGATATTGGTATTGTTTCTAGAACAATTGTAAAATGCATTCTTACCAATCGTAGTAAGGCTTTCCGGGAACTGAACCGTTCCAGCTACCATATGATTTTCATAACCAACGGTATGAAGTCTTTCATTATTGGCAAACGCATAGTCACCAATTTCCTTTATGGCATTTCCTAAGCATACCTTTTCTAAAACAGAAGCGTAAGACTGATACTTATGGAAAGCATAGCTTCCAATTTTAACCAGACCGTCACCAATCGTAACCTCCTCAAGGCGGTAGCAGTTTGCAAATGAATATTCTCCAATTTCTGTAACGCAATCAGGAATGGTTACACGAGTTAAACCACCTGAAACACTATTGCTAGCATAACCGGTTGTAGAATCTACGTTACCAAAGTTCTTATCCTGACTAGATACGCTTGCAGAATCATCCTTTAATGGTGAACATGAATAAAAGGCATAATTACCAATACTTGTAAGTTTGGTTAAACCAGTTAGGAAGTCTGTATTTGGAAGACTCTTACAACGCTGGAAAGCTTCTGAACCAATGGTAGTACATGCAGACTTTGCAGGATGCGCAAATCGAACATAGTAAAGATATCTACAATCCATAAAGGTCTGTCCACTGATTGAAGTTACTGCATCCGGAATCTCAATAGCAAATAAAAAAGAA
Source organism: Lachnospira sp. UBA3212 (assembly GCA_002363615.1). GTDB lineage: Bacteria > Bacillota > Clostridia > Lachnospirales > Lachnospiraceae > UBA3212. Next base: position 53,630 of record DEWK01000005.1, read on the forward strand.
CTTCTAAATGCACTCTTTTCAATGGTATTTAAAGAAGCAGGAAGCTTAATGGTATGTTCATAAAAATCTTCCTCTCCCCACTCAAGCGTTGAAGCATCTACCTTTACAAGGCTTGCCCCTGCAAATGCGAATTCTCCAATTCGAGTCAGCTTTGTACATTTTGTTAAGTCCGGTTCTACATATCCGGTAGTTGACTGGAAGGCACCCTGACCAATGTAGGTGATTCCGGTTGGCATGGTAAACTGAGAAAGTTTATCTCCATTAAAAACACCTACCGGAATATAGTTTAAATCATCTCTTAAAGTTACCTTGTCCAAATTAGTACAACCACTGAATGCACTCTGTCCAAAATTATCTGCATTAGAAATTGGTACATCAATTGCGGTCAAACTAACACAACCGGTAAATGCATTCTCTCCAATCACTAATTCATTGGAAGCATCATAATCCTTCAGTGTTACATCTTCTAATAATTTACATCCATAGAAGGCCTGCTTACTAATCTTATCAATATTCGAAAGGTTAATCTTAGAAGACTGGCTTTTCTGGCCCTCTACTACAACATCTGTTAATTCAAAACAATCATAGAAAGCATTCTCTCCAATTGTCCTTACACCTGCAGGAATTGTAATTTTCTGAAGTACCTGACACTCAGCAAATTCATTCGCAGGAATTGCTGTAATAGAAAGTCCTGACAAATTCACCTCTGTAGCATTACGCAAATATCCAATACCTGTGATATTGGTAATCTCTTTGCTGTACTGAGACAAATCCACCGGTCCTTCATAGTTCAGTGCCTGCTTAATTGTAATGCTTGTTGCATATTCATCAAAACTAGCAGAAAGTAAATTGCCACTTGGAGTAGTTTTATTCTCCTTATAGTAATTCACCAGTACCTGCATCACTCGTAACAAATCACCATCTAATACCTCTGTGGTGGAAAGTGTTGCGTTTTCATCTGCAACGGTTCCGCTAAATGCAAATGTTGGAAGTGTAAAGGTATTAGCCGTTCCCTGGAAGGTTAAAGCCGCAACCAATACCATACTTGCAATCTTGCGGAGTTTCAAATGTCTTTTTACCATCTTATCCTCCTCCTGATAAATACATGTTTCAAAACTATCTTTTAGTATAAACGATTCCACATAAAAACTCAACAGCGAAACTATATTGCATAAAATAGTTTCCGGCATCAATTTCAAATCAAAAAATCACAATTCTTTATTTTACAGTAATATTCATCTTCACACTTTTTCCCGGAGAAGCCTTTATGATGATCTTTGCTTTTCCTGCTGATACACCGGTAATATTTCCAAAATCATCTACCGCTAAAACTTTCTGATTACTTGACTTAAATTTTAAGGTAGCTGTAGACTTTGCGGTAGACTTTTTAACCTTAATAGTCTTAGTCTGGCCAACTTTAATAGAAGAAATCTTCTTTAAGGTTAACTTTTTCATCTTTACCGCCTTCTTAGTAACCACCACCTTGATACTATCTTTTTTTCCTGATGCAGTGGTCACTGTAACGGTTGCGGTTCCTTCTCCCACCGCCTTGATTTTATTGGCACTTAAAAATGTTACTACATTAGCATTACTGCTTGAACAGCTATAGGTCTTCTTTGCATTCGCCAGAGCTAAGGCATAGTTTAATTTCGCTGTTTTTCCCTTCTTCAAATACATCTTCGAAGAACTGACAGTATTTGTCTGAATCGTCACCTTTGTGGCAGCTACCTTTGTGGCAGTCTGGGTGCTAGAGGAAGTAGCTGATGTGCCAGTAGAGCCGGTACTTGAACTACCTTGAGGATCCACATAAATAGAGGTGTATGTTACAGCCGATGTTTCAAATCCTTTGGCTGCTACATAAAGATATACCCTTGCTTTTGTAGAATTAGGAGCTGCATTGACAGAAAGTGTCCATGAAGTTCCAGAACCCGATACAGAAACATAAGCACTAGTAGAGGACCAATTCACATCGTTTGGAAAACCCTCAAACTTTGTATCACTGACTGCCCAAACTACCTCTTGACTAATCTTATCTGTTGATCCACCTGCACCAAAAACAGTGGCACTAAGCGTATAGTTTTCTCCCTTTGCCACATGTTTTACACTATTTTCACTTACAAATCCCTCATTATTAATGGTCACTGTTTCCGGTTGTACGTCTTCCATACCATCTGCCAAACTAGTAACCGGACAAGTCCAAATCATACCAAGAACTGTTGTTAAAACAAGGGTTTTTTTCAGAATTTCTCTCATAATACCTCTCTTTCTACTTTACAATCACAGTAATCTTAGCTTTTTGGCCACCACAACTTACTGTAATTGTAGTTTTACCTTTTTTCTTTACTGTTATCATACCACATTTATAACTATGGACACTACTTCCATTCTTATATTTATTATATCCAATCAAGCAACTCTCGTATATTAGCAAAAACATAAAAAAAAGAAGTATATTTCATACTTCTTTCTGAAAGCTCCCCGAGTAGGGCTCGAACCTACGACATTTCGGTTAACAGCCGAACGCTCTACCACTGAGCTATCGAGGAATATAGATTTCTAACAAGATATATAGTAACACAGGAAGCGATTATTTGCAATATAATTTCTATAAAAAAGGACCAGGGATTTCTCCCTGATCCTTCCATATTCATAAAGTTGTTTTGATTACTTTGTAACCTTTACAGTAACCTTAACACTCTTCTTACCACACTTAACAGTAATCTTAGCGGTTCCCTTCTTCTTAGCAGTTACAAGGCCGTACTTATCTACGGTAGCAACTTTCTTTGCATTTGTCTTATAGGTAACCTTATCTGTTGTGTTCTTTGTTGTCTTCTTAAGAGTAATCTGAGCAGTTTCTCCAGCCTTAACCTTTAATGTCTTCTTTGCAACCTTAAGAACCTTGTTCTTAACAGCCTTCTTAACAACATTAACTGTATAGGCAACTGTAGTTCTTCCATCAGCGGTAGCAACAGTAATCACTGCCTTACCCTTCTTAACACCCTTAACAAGGCCCTTAGAGGTAACGGTAGCTACCTTCTTGTTGCTTGTGGTATAAGTAACCTTCTGGCTTGGTTCAACTGTTACATCAAGTTTTACTTTCTTCTTAACTGCAACAGTTACAACATCTGACTTTACTGAAGCATTACCAGCAACCTTAACTTCTACAGTTGAAGCTGCAGCTGTAGTTGTCTCTGTTTCAGCAGCCTTTGTTGTTGTCTCTGTTTCAGCAGCCTTTGGTGTTGGATTTGTTTCATCAGTCTTTGGTGTTGTTTCAGTGGTTAAAGCAGCTACTGCAGTATTTACTACACCAGTCTCTGATAATAAAGCAACCTGTTCAGCACTTAAGGCAGAATCATATAAAAGTACATCATCATAAAGAACCTGTGCATCAGCATCATTCCAGAATGGCTGTCCACCACCAAGCATAGCGGTATCTACTCCCTGGAAGAAGGTATCTGAACCTGCACCTAAAATTCCTAAGATACTATTATCATCCGTCTCACTAGAAGCCTGGATATCTGTGGAACTCATAAGTGTTCCATCTACATATGTATAGAGCTTACCGCCATCTCCTTCGTTACCATTAGCTACAATAGTAAGAGTAGCCCATTTTTCTGTAGATAAGCCACCAAGTACAGCAGCCATATTGGTATTATCACCATTAAACCATCCTGCTGCATTCCAAACTGCAGTTCCTCTGATTTCTGCAGCAAATACAGGCCATCCTCCAGGATTGCTTGTAGAATCCATTACAAAAATAGGTGACCACTCAGTATACTTACCTGCAACTAACTTAATCTTTGTCGAGAAAGTCAATCCCTTGTTAGCAGATGTATTGATATCCTTTGCAACCGCACTCGCATTAGGTAGTGACATATAATTGACACGCTTTGTTGCAAGCTCAGCAGTTGATGCATTATCAAAATATCCATCCGTTATAGAACCACCACCTACAATAGCAGCTGTTCCACCAACAGTTCCCTTGTTTGCTAAACTTCCGTCTGCAAAATCAAAAGCATATAACAATCCACTGCTTGGTAATGTTACTTTCGCTAACTCATCATCAGCACTTACACTAATCGGTAAAGCAAATGCCATACTTGTTGCCAATGTTAAAGATAACGCCTTCTTGAAACTTTTTTTCATGTTTCAGTCCCTCCTTAAAAGAAAAATTTCAAAAGCACACTCATTATGCCTTCGCAACTTTGTACATGTTTTTACTGTCTTGCCTCGGGTGATTTTTGATTGCTGCCTGCAAAAAAAACACCAAGAGACACCCTAGACGTGTTTCATGCACCTATGTAGCATTATACATCCCATTCCATACTTTGTCAAACCAATTTTGTGCATTTTGATATTCAAAATCCCTTATTCAAACATCTCCATTGTATAAAATGTTCAGTTTTTTTCTGCATCTTTACACCTTGTTCAAAAAGCGTTAAAATATCCCTGTTTTATTAGCAATTATTATAATTCATTTTCGTGTAGTTTCTATACTAGAGTAAATTTTAGAAAGGAGCGGATGACATCATCATCCTGAGAATAAAGATGTGGATTGCTGATCATTGGAAGGATTATGAGGTATTAGATACCTCAAGTGGAGAAAAACTTGAAAGTTGGGGCGGTTATCAGTTGGTACGTCCGGATCCACAGGTCATTTGGAATACCAAGAAAGAATTAAAGGGTTGGAAAAGACCAAACGCCCACTATCACAGAAGCAGCAAGGGTGGAGGCGAATGGGAATTCTTTGATTTACCGGAACAGTGGACCATCTCCTATCGAGATTTAAGATTTCATTTAAAGCCATTTAAGTTTAAGCACACCGGTTTATTTCCAGAGCAAGCCACTAACTGGGATTGGTTTTATCGAATCATTTCAGAAGAAAAAAGAAAACATCCAGAACGGGAAATTAAGGTATTAAATTTATTTGCCTATACTGGCGGTGCCACCTTAGCAGCTGCTGCCGCCGGTGCTTGCGTAACCCACGTAGATGCCAGTAAGGGAATGGTTTCTTGGGCCAAGGAAAATGCCCTAGCCTCTGGTTTAGGGGATGCTCCCATCCGATGGTTAGTAGACGATTGTGGCAAGTTTGTAGAACGTGAGATTCGCCGTGGCCACAAGTATGATGCCATTATTATGGATCCTCCTTCTTATGGACGGGGACCTAAGGGAGAAATCTGGAAGTTAGAGGATTCCCTCTATCCATTTTTGGTAAATGTAGAACAGCTTGTCAGTGACGATGCTCTCTTCTTCCTGATCAACTCCTATACCACCGGCCTTGCCCCATCGGTTTTAAATTATCTGATTTCCACCCTGATTATTCCAAAACATGGTGGTCATGTGGAAGCCCAGGAAATCGGTCTTCCCGTTACTTCCAACGGTTTGGTTCTTCCATGCGGTTCTTCCGGAAGATGGGAAAAATAAACTTCATAAAAATTAAGACCTACACCGGACTTTTCCAGTGTAGGTCTTTTATTCATATGCAAAATTTTATTTACTGAAGTTTTGTTCCTGTTAACTTTTCATAAGCTTCAAGATACTTATTGATCGTCTTCGTTGCGATCTCTTCAGGAAGAGTATCGTTGTTATCCGGATTTGCCTTTAACCAATCTCTCGCAATCTGCTTATCAAAAGATGGCTGACCGTGTCCCTCTTCATAACCCTCTGCCGGCCAGAAACGAGAACTATCCGGAGTAAGAACCTCATCAGCAAGAACAATATTTCCCTGCTCATCTAATCCAAACTCAAACTTCGTATCTGCAATAATGATACCACGAGTCAAGGCATAATCTGCACACTTCTTGTATAATTCGATGGTAAGGTCACGAAGCTTTGTTGCATACTCCTCTCCCTTTCCAGGATAAGCCTTCTCTAATACTTCGATGGACTTCTCATAAGAGATATTCTCATCGTGATCACCAATCTCAGCCTTGGTAGATGGGGTATAGATTGGTTCAGGAAGCTTTGCTGATTCCTTTAAACCTTCCGGAAGCTTGATTCCACAAACTTCACCTGTCTTCTGATAAGAAGCCCAACCACTACCTGTAATATAACCACGAACGATGCACTCAAGCGGAAGCATATCAAGCTTTCTACACATCATACTGTTACCGGTAAACTGAGGCTGTCTGAAATATTCAGGCATATCAGCTACATCAACAGAAATCATATGATTGTCAACCAAATCCTTGGTGTAATCAAACCAGAACTTAGACATCTGGGTTAATACAGTTCCCTTCTTGCTAATGGTGTTGTGAAGAATCACATCGAAACAGCTGATACGGTCTGTAGCAACCATAATTAAGCTGTCCCCATTATCATAGATCTCACGAACTTTTCCTTCTTTGATAGGTTTTAACTCTTCCATCGTTTTACCTCTTTCATATCAATATTCCATGCTTGCGCATGTGCTCTTCTAGTGTAGTTTATTTATACATGCTTTTCAAGTCCCTTTTTGAAATAATTATTTGCGAAGAGGGAAATTACCGGTGCCGTTCACCACTGCCGATGTTTTTAAAGGAATGTTTTTCTCTATAATCACGTCTCCGTAAATATCCGTGATTTTAAAGGTAAATGGTCCGGTTCCCATGCCGTTTGGTGCAGCAAAATAATTATAATTTTTTCTGGTTAATTCCATGTAAGAACCATTTACCAAAACCTCAAGTTTTGAAATTGGATACCTGTGGTTACGCACCTGAACCTCTGCCCAATACTGGCTAGATGTCGGCTTAAACCGGAATGAAACAGGGTCCTCTGTAGGAAGGGCAATCACCCGCCAAGTCACCTGCATGCGACCGGTAACCGGATCTTCAATGGAGGCAAAGGCCTGGGGACTTAAATCAATGTCTCCTTCTTTTCCCTCCGGCAACTCATCTGTCACCATGACATAAACCACATCTCCGTCCTTGTCGGTTACCTCTAAGTAAGCTCCCGCAAGGCCTTTGGCATAGTCAATGCTATTCATGGCACAGGTATAATAAATGCTTTCGTACTCATCTAGATTGGCACATCCTGTAGAAGTTCTGGTATAAAAGGTCGCATCACCGGTATGAAGCTTGTCGGAAGCATATTCTCCGGTGGAGGTTTTGCTGGCAGAAGATGTGTCTACCGTCGCATTTTTTGAGCTAGGATTACTTGCGCTTGTGCTTGAGGAACTACTTGCTGCCTTTACCTTCACCTTCATGGTGTAAGTCTTTTTTCCCACCTTTGCTCTTAGCTTAGCGGTTCCGGCTTTTTTTCCAATGATTTGCACTTTCTTTTTAGAACACTTCTTTACCTTTAAAATGCTCTTTTTACTAGAAAAATAGGTCACCTTCTTCTTGGCATCCTTTTTTGACAATTTAAATTTGATGGTCTTTTTCTTACCAACTTTAATGCTAACGCTTTTTTTACGAAATCCTGTTTTGCTTGCCGCCTCCGTTACCTTGGGACTGATTCCAAGCCCAAGCACCGTAATACAGGTTGCTAAACCAAGCACTAGCACTCGTTTCATCTTCTTCATTTTCCTTCTCCTTACTATCAATGGTCACTTTCCAAAGACATGCGTTCAAACACCTGCTGATTCATTCTACAATCGAACAGGGCTCGGTGAGCTCCCTCCGGATTAATCCCATAGTAATTTGCCAAATCGCCCAAACGGTGATGAGCCAATTGAGGAAGCTTCCTTCTAGCATAAGACAAGGTATCTACAAAATCATTTCCCGGGATTCTTTGATAAATCAGCCTGCTTTCCCTGTAGATAAATTTTAAGTCAAAGGCATAGATATTGTGACCCACTAAAATATCATTTCCAATAAAGTCCAAAAATTCCGGAAGGATTTCTTGGATTGTAGGAGCTGCTGCCACCATATCGTTTGTGATGTGGTTGACACGACTTGCCCCCGGTGGAATCAAACATCCTGGATTTACCAGACTGGAAAATTCCTCCACCGGCACCCGATTTCTTACCCGAATGGCTGAGATTTCTACGATTTTATCCATAGCCGGAGACACCCCTGTGGTTTCCAAGTCAAAGACTACATAATCATCCACATGACGTTTCAAGTCACACCCCTGTGTTCTTCCTAACATTTTACTTCCTCCTTACCGAATATAAAAACCAGTCCCCTCTTCTAAGGGTATGTCTTTTTCCTGAATTTGATCAATTTCAATCCAGCGCCCCCGGCTGATTTCCTTGATGAATTCTGTCAGTTCCTCTTTCTTTCCTTGAGCCTCCATGCGCACGCTTCCGTCATACTCATTGGTAACAAAACCACTGATTCTTCGGCGCAAAGCCAGGTGGCTTGCCCGGTAACGAAAGCCAACTCCCTGCACTCGTCCAAAAAAGAGATATTCCTTTCGAATTTCTTCCATTCTTCCTCCATTCCAGCATTGATTTTTCACTCATATTCTGTTACACTGTAGCGAACTGCAAGTCACCGCTTGCAAAAAAATACAAGATTTGAGGTTTACCATGAACAATGAATACCAGTATTCCTTTAAGGTTCTTGGTTCCTGCATCGGTTGCAAAACCTGTTACCGCGCTTGTCCGGTAGGAGCCATTCAAACAGGCCCTATTCGAATCGACCAGGATGCCTGCATCCGTTGCGGTAAATGTGAATCCGCTTGTCCGGGACATAAGATCATTAAAGCCTAAGAACTACCGTCTGCCAAGGCAGGCGGTTTTTTTTAATCTAAAATCTTTAAGGGCTTAAAATTCAAGTAGTCTCCGGAAACTAAGTGATAGGTCACTCCCCTCACCTCTCCATGAAAACTATCATCAAACCTTGCCGCCCCATGACAATGAGAATAGATTACCTGCTCTACCCCATTCTCTTCTGCAATCCGGGTAAATGGACTTTCCTCCTCCCCCAATGACGTTGGGGGATAATGCAAGAACATTAAAAACTTTTCATATCCCGCCTCTTTGGCCTTGGCAAATGAAAGTTTTAGCCGCTTTATCTCTCGCTCTAGTAGTTTTTCAAAATGCTCATAGCTGTCCCGGCCCTCATAACAGATTCCCTTTGTTCCCACCAGGGCATAGTCCTTGTAACTATAGAAATTATTTTGCAAGAATTCCAATCGCCCCTGAAATCTTTCATTTAGACGTGGCGTCTTGTTGGCATTCCAAAAGGTATCATGATTGCCCCGAAGCAATATTTTTCTCCCCGGTAGATTTTCAATAAAAAGGAGGTCCTGCTCACATTCGTGGAGTTTGTGGCCCCAGCTGTGATCTCCTGTAATCACCGTGGTATCTTCTAATTTTACCATAGCATGGAAATTCTTCCAGATTTTATCTTCATGGTGATGCCACACCAAACCAAACCGGTCCATGGATTTGTCTACCTGACTTGCCAGATGAAAATCACCGATTGCCCATAGTGCCATACTGCTCTCCTATTTACTTGCTATAAACTTTCGCCCATTTCACTAGGGCTTTTACATCTTTTTTTCCTCCTGTTTCACAAGCGGAATGCATACCAAGGATTCCAATTCCCAAATCCACCCCATAAACCGGCAAATAGGAGGATACAATTGGTCCCAGTGTCGTCCCACCTGCCACATCGGAATGGTTGATTTGCCTTTGGACCGCTATCTTATTTTCCTTGCAAAGTTCTAGGATGACCCCATTGGAATAAGAATCTGAATTGTACCTCTGGGCTCCCGAGCTTTTTAACACCAGTCCCCGGCCCAAATATGTTTTGGTGGTAAGGTCGCTTTTTCCCGAATAGTTATGGTGCCATGCATGGGCCACATCCATGGACGCAAAAAATCCCCTGGTCACTAATTCTTCTTTGCTGATGTTTGAACAAGTCTTGCTTTCCCTCATGGCAAGCATCATCTTGTCTAAAATCATGGAAAGCAAAGAGGAATCCGCTCCCTGCTTGCTTCTACTTCCTACTTCTTCATTATCAAACAGGGCAAGTACTGCCGTGCTTCCCCCCGGCTTTTTCTCTCTCATAGCCTCTAGCCCTGCATAACAGGAAGTGAGGTTATCTAACCTGGGACTTACTAGTAATTCCCCTTCTAATCCCACTGCTTCCGGCTTTTGCGGATTATAAAAGATCAGGTCAAAGTCCAGAATTTCTTCATAGGAAATTCCCAAATCCCTTGCAACATAAGAAAGCAAAAGGTCTTTTCCTTCTTCCTTTCCTCCCTCAATGGTAAATAAAGGGAGTAAGTGTTCCTGCACCTTTAGTTCATTTTTCTTGTTTACTTCTCGGTCCATATGGATGGCTAAACTTGATATCACTGCCAATGGTTTTTTGCTGTCATACAAAACTACCTTTGGTGCAAAGGCATCTTTTCCCTTTAATACAAGTTTTCCGGCAAGTCCCAATGGACGGTCAAACCATGTATGTAAAATCATACCTCCATAGGCTTCTACATTTGCCACACGATATTCTTCTCTTGGGATAGTTGGGGATGGCTTTAGTTTTAATACCGGACTATCTGTGTGTCCCGCCATCATGCGAAGGTCCTTGCTTCCTGTATAAAAAGCATAAAAGGAAGATGGATAAGGACTTACAAAGTATCCCTTTCCATCTTCTAGCTTCCATTCCTGATCTAAGGCAAGTTCTTCATAACCTGCCTCTTCCAATAGTTTCTTGCTTGTTTCAACTACATGAAATGGTGTAATGCCCGCAGCTAAATACTCTTCTATCGTCATCTGATCTCCCTCTTTGCAATACGTTTCATCTTAGCCTGACAAACAGGCCACAGAAGTAATTTTACCATCCGATACAAGATTCTGTAAAGGGGCGATTCTCTTAGAAGTAGAAAAGCCAGGTGATAGATTTCTCTATCATCTGGCTTTTATCATCTATAAAGTAGTAATCAAATCCTATAACTGAGGACCTGCAGCAACGAGTGCCTTACCAGCTTCATTACCTTCATACTTCTTAAAGTTCTTAATAAATCTTTCGCAAAGATCCTTAGCCTTTGTCTCCCACTCAGCTGCATCAGCGTAAGTATCACGAGGATCAAGGATTCCAGTATCAACACCTGGAAGTTCTGTAGGAACTTCGAAATCGAAGTAAGGAATCTTCTTTGTAGGAGCCTTTAATACATCACCGCTTAAGATCGCATCGATGATACCACGAGTATCCTTAATAGAAATTCTCTTACCGGTTCCGTTCCAACCGGTGTTAACTAAGTAAGCCTTAGCACCGCTCTTCTCCATCTTCTTAACGAGCTCCTCAGCATACTTTGTAGGATGTAACTCAAGGAATGCCTGTCCGAAGCAAGCAGAGAAGGTAGGAGTAGGCTCTGTAATACCTCTCTCAGTACCGGCAAGCTTAGCAGTAAATCCTGAAAGGAAGTAATACTGAGTCTGATCCGGTGTAAGAATAGATACTGGAGGAAGTACTCCGAATGCATCTGCTGAAAGGAAGATTACGTTCTCTGCAGCAGGACCTGAAGAAATCTTGTTAACCTTCTGAGCAATCTTGTCGATGTGGTGAATTGGATAAGATACACGGGTGTTCTCGGTCACACTCTTATCAGCGAAATCAATCTTACCATCTGCATCTACCGTTACGTTCTCAAGAAGAGCATCTCTCTTGATTGCGTTGTAGATATCCGGCTCAGATTCCTTATCAAGGTTGATTACCTTAGCGTAGCATCCACCCTCAAGGTTAAATACGCCGTTGTCATCCCAGCCGTGCTCATCATCACCGATTAGGAGACGCTTAGGATCTGTAGAAAGTGTAGTCTTACCTGTACCTGAAAGACCGAAGAAAATAGCGGTGTGCTCACCGTTCATATCAGTGTTAGCTGAACAGTGCATAGAAGCCATACCATTCAATGGGAGGAAGTAGTTCTGCATAGAGAACATACCCTTCTTCATCTCTCCACCGTACCATGTGTTAAGAATGATCTGCTCACGGCTTGTTACGTTAAAGAGAACTGCTGTCTCTGAGTTAAGACCAAGTTCCTTATAGTTTTCAACCTTAGCCTTAGAAGCGGTATAAACAACGAAGCTAGGCTCGAAGTTTGCTTCCTCTTCCGAGGTAGGCTTAATGAACATATTTGTTACGAAATGAGCCTGCCAAGCAACTTCCATGATGAAACGAACTGCAAGACGGGTCTCAACATTTGCTCCACAGAATGCATCTACAACATAAAGTTTCTTGCCAGATAACTCATCGATAGCGAGCTTCTTGCAAGCATCCCATGCTTCCTGAGTTGCACGGTGATTATCGTTAGGATATTCCTCAGAAGTCCACCATACTGTATCATGAGCCTTAGCATCATCAACGATGAACTTATCCTTAGGAGAACGTCCGGTATAAATACCTGTCATAACGTTCACAGCGCCAAGTTCTGTAACCTGACCCTTCTCATAACCCTCAAGAGCTGGATTTGTCTCGTCTTCATATAACTTGTCATATGAAGGATTGTAGATAATTTCAGTAGCTCCAGTAATTCCGTACTGTGTTAAATCGATCTTTGCCATCTAACTTTACCTCTTTTCTCTAATTTGATGTCTGCAAAGCATCTTTCCCATGCTTTACTTTTACAATTTTTTCAGGCTCATAGCGAACCCGTTTTATAGTATACAAAACTTAGAAAGAAAAATCAACAAGCTATCTTGTGATTTTCAAAGAAGTTTCACAAATCTAACTCGTTGATTTTTTTTGCTTCGAATTATTTGAATTTCTTGTATTTTGCCTTTAGTTCCTTTTTTACCGTTTTAAATGACTTGGAATTGATTTCCTGAATCAAAAGATCATAGGCATCATCAGTGGCAATACCAATATTTCCCAGTTTGAAAACCCCATCCTGATAGCTTTCAGAAAAACTGTCCCCGTTATTATACTTTTTGGCAAGCCACCGGAGATTCTTTTTCCCCTTCTTGATTTCCTTGGCATACTTCCCTTGGATTTTTTTAAATGCCAATACAAATTCCCTATTATCAAGAATTGATTGATAAGTCTTTTTTGAATGAGATCTCATGTACTTAAGGTAGGTAAGCATCCAGTAATAAAACTCGGCATAAGCATCACGATCATTTAAATAGGCATTGACATAGGTGACGTAGTCGCTCTTACTCTTGGCATGCTTTTTGATATATGGAAAAAGAGAATTCATGGTATGCATGCCATGGTAGTAGGCGGTAAGTTCATTAAAGAGTCCATAGATTCCCTGCTGGTTTGAGGACAGGTAGGAATCGCTACCCACATAAGCGTCAAAGCGGAAGGTACGGTACTTCTTGGAAATGGTCCGAGTGGCAAGTTCTGTTTTAGGAACGTCCGTCTGACGAATCAATCGATTGGTTTTGCCACCAAGATACACCTTTTGAACCAGGTAGTAATTTAGTTCTTCCTGATTTAAATACATCGGTTCCGAATAGGAATAATTGTGATATTCCTCGTGGACCGCAACCTCTGCTGCCTCAACCAGGGTATCTGCATCCTCTAGCCAGCTTGAAAAGTCAGCTCCACGATTGCTTTGCTTTTTTAAAATATAATAGGAATCAGAATCATAGTACTTCATAAGACGAAGGAGATTCTTCTTTGTCACCTTCGCATTAACCCCCGGCACTGCTGCCATCGCCGGAATTTGAATCAGCATAATAGCCAGCATGCACATGCTAAGACCAAACTGGAGTTTTCTTTTATAAAAAAATTTCATCTATATAATAGCCTTTCTAAACAAATACCAAGATATTATAACATACATTTGATCATTTTCAAAAAAAATATCTCAGCCGGAACACTTCCCCGACTGAGATATTTACCTATTCTACATTTTTTAAAGCTTCATCTAATGGAATCTTCTTTACACGGTTAAAATCTACAAACATAACCAGCAGATAACCTAAGAAAATAAAGAGGAACATCTTAAGGTAACTAAGAGGCTCTACCATAAATGCAAAGTAGCCGTCCATGTCTAGCATCACCACTCGCCATGCCGTCTTCATTAGGTTTCCTCCTATAAAGATTGCTAATAAGTCGGCCAAAACAACAAAATAAGTGGTTGGCCTAATGTAAAGAGCTGCAATCTCCTGGTTGCTATAACCTAAAATCTTGGTCATGGAAATAGAAGTTTCACTCTTCTCAATAATAATCTTGGTTAAGAGGTACATGAGGATCGCTGAAAGAATGATACATACATATTGGAAATAAAGCATGTAATTTCCCATGGAATGGTCTAACTGATTACACATCTTTACGATTTCCTGCTTGGTAATGACTGTGGCAATCAAGGACCGATCAATATCCTTAATTTTTTTATCCGAGAAATATCCAGTAAAATAATCATCCTTTAAATCCAGGGTTTCTCTGTACTCCCGGATTCCCAAGTAAACCGCCAGACTGCTACCGATTTCATCAATCTTTACAACCTGAAACTTGTAGGACTTCTTTTCGTACTTCTCTTCTAATTTAATTACATCTCCCTCTTTCACACCATACTTCTCTGCAAATGCTTTTGAAATAACCACCTCATTGTCAGAAAGATCCGGTAGCCTAATGTAATCACTATCCGAACTAATTCCATAAAGGGAAACAGTTTCTTCGTGATTGCCGGAAGAATGATATTTCAAATTGGTCAGGGCAAATTTTTCTGCCCCCTTGGTCTTCGTTTCAACACATTCCAGTTCCCCAGTTTCCATGTTTATGGTTTTGTAGTTGGTTAAAACATATTGGTGCTTCGTAAAGATTAATTCCTCCACATGGTTCTTATAATAAGCCAAGGTATTTGGCATACCTACCGCCATGGATAAGAGAACCGCCACAAAAGTAATTCCAACAAAAATAACAATATAATTTGGAATATTTCGAAAGAGCACACGGAGACGGAAACGAGCAAAGAAATTCCAGCGAGGAAGTCGCATCGCTTTTTTCCGCTTACTCTTCTTTAAGTCATGTCGAATAAATTCCAATGGGCTATGTCTTAAGCTGTGACTGATTACAAAGAAATTAATCACAAACATTAAAATCACAGGTACCAGAGTTGTTTTTATCAAGCCCTCCATACTGTAGTGAGTGGTAAGGCTTGGAAGACTATATGAATTATAGTACATACTAAAAATCACATTTTTAAAGAACGTGTAGGCCAGAATATTTCCAACAGCTGCTGCTATAAGGGTTACTAACACCGGCATAGCCATATAGTGGCGCAATAGTTCTCCCTTGGTATAACCAGAAGCACGAAGGGTTCCGATTACAGAACTTTCCTTCTCAATGGTTGCATTAATGGTGATTCCAAAAATAAAGGCAATCACAACAACCAGGATGTAAAGAAGAACACCGCCCATAGCCTTATCATTTCCCATATCCTCTGCCGCAAAATTAATCGCGGCATTTTGATATCTCGGAAGGAAATCGGTAATCGTATTGGCAATGTTGCTTCCTTCATTGCTCTTTTTTACCTCCTCTACCAAATAATCCAGAAAGTCCTCCGACCATTCTTTTTCCTGGGCATCGTCCTTGCCATGACCGGCTTTATAAAGCCAGGCATAGTTATAAACGGTAGCCTCATCAATTCGTTTAAAACCTTCCCCCGTAACCATGGCCACATCAAAGGTTAAGGCATCAAACATCATATCTGTATTCTTCTTATGAAGGGTCTGGTAGTTGACATACGAAATGAAACCGGTCACCTTAAAGTCCTTGTCATTTACCTGGATTGTGTCTCCCACCTGAATGTCCGCATTGTCGGCATGCATGCGGTCAATCGCAATTTCATCTTCCGCCTTTGGCCACTTACCCTCCATTAAATCTGCAAGGTTGATCTGTTTCGTTTTCACAAAAACACGAATGTCTGATTTCTTGTTGGATTTTTTTTCGCTGGTATTTTTATAATAATTTTTATATAAGGTAACCGGAACGTCCTTGCCATCTTCCAGGGCTTTCCACAAGTCATCCTCCTTTGTGATTTCACTTTGAAGACTGAAATGACCATCTTCTCGCTTATATTTTTCAATTCCCTCGTCAGAGGTCTGAAGCATACTGTGGTTAGCAACAAACATTCCTGATACAAATCCAATCATCACAATTAGAAAGATTCCTACTACCAGGTACTTTCTCCAATCATCACGAAGTTCCCTTGGGATTCTCCTTACAAGGGGATTTTTTATCTTATTTTTTGCCATAAAACCCTACCAATCTAGATCTTCTGCTGAGATCTTATTTGTATTAACCTCATTACTACGTACCATACCATCACGAAGTTTTACCACATGGTCTGCCATGTGACGGATTGCTTCATTATGGGTTACCATTACAATGGTATTTCCATATTTCTGATTCACATCCTCAATTAATTTTAAAATTTCCTTTGAGGTGTTGTAGTCTAAGGCTCCCGTTGGCTCATCACAAAGCAGGAGATCTGGATTTTTTACAATAGCACGGCCAATGGACACCCTCTGCTGCTGACCGCCGGAAAGCTGATTGGGCAACTTATAACGGTGCTCGTAAAGTCCAAGCGTATGAAGCAAGTCATCGATGTCTAGGGCCTTGTCTGAAAGATAAGCACCTACCTCAATATTTTCCTTCACATTTAAATTACCAATCAGGTTGTACATCTGGAAAACATAACCCAGATGTTTTCTACGATATTGGGTCAACCCCTTCTCATCCATGTCCTTTAACTTATCTCCATCAATGGAAATGTATCCATCCTCTGCCTGATCGATGCCACCAATTATATTTAATAAAGTTGATTTTCCTGAGCCGGAAGGGCCAAGTAAAACACAATACTCTCCTCTAGCCACAGTAAAATTCATTCCTCGTAAGACCTCTTGTCTGGTCTCACCACTTCCAAATCCCTTTTTCAAATCTACAATCTTAAGGAATTCTTTTTCTTCTATCGGCATATCTATCCTCCTTTTGTTTGAATTATTTCACTTATGTTAGTTATAGCTAACATCGAATTATTATAGCACAAGACAAAAATAAGAATCAAGCTTTATTTTTTACAAAAAAAGTCATTCCTCCCATCATCTGGAAAGGAATGACTTTTTTCTATTTCATCTGTTCTCTGACCGAATGAAAAACTCCCTCTTTTGATTTCTTCCGAATCGGTGTCTTTTTATCCAACAAAAGATTTTTGGTATTTGCCCCTCCAACTAATATGGTGGACGCGTTATGTAACAAGGCGGTTGCAGATGGTGCTAACACTCCCATTCCCCCTAAAAGAATCAGGATGGAATTGATTCCTATAATCCGATAGTAGTTATTTCTGGTTCTTTTTAGCAATCCCTTGCTTAAATCTGCCAAGGTAAGAAAGTGTTTTAGGTTGTTTGCACTAAGTGTAATATCTGCAATTTCTCTTGCAATCGGTGCCCCGCTGGTAACAGCGATTCCAACATCCGCCTCTGAAAGAGCCAAAGAATCATTCACACCGTCTCCCACCATGACAACGATTCGTCCTGCAGTTTGTTCTGCTTTTACAAACGCCGCCTTATCTTCCGGCAGGACCTCAGCTACATAGCTATCCATTCCTACTTCTTGTGCGATTCTTTTTGCGGTCTGCTCTCCATCTCCGGTGAGCATAACAATTCTTTCATACCCTTTTTGATGAAGTTGTTCAATCACCTCTTTGACTCCTTCTTTTACCGGATCCTCAATTTGAATCACGGCAGCAAGTCGACCGGCAATTGCCATATAAAGATAAGAATAAGACTGGGACAACTTTTCTAATATCTCACGTTCTTCCTGGTCCACCCGGATATTCTCATCTTCAAAAACAAAATGACGTGATCCAATGACTACCTTTTTTCCATCAATGGAAGAAGCGATACCATGGGCAACCACATACTCAACCTTTGAATGTTTTTCCTCATGGTCTAACCCCTTCTTTACTGCTGCTTCTACCACTGCATTTGCCATAGAATGTGGATAGTGTTCTTCCAAACAAGCTGCCAAACGCAACATTTCATCCGGGTCCTCTCCCCGGAAACTAATCACGTCCGTTACCACTGGGCTAGCCTCTGTAATGGTTCCGGTTTTATCAAAAATAATGGTATCTGCCTCTGCAAATGCCTCTAGGAATTTTCCTCCCTTGACGGAGATCTCATGATCTCCTGCTTCTCTCATAGCGGACAATACTGCAATTGGCATGGATAACTTTAAGGCACAACAAAAATCAACCATTAAAATAGAAACCGCTCGAACCGGATTTCTGGTTAATAGGTAAGTAAGCAAGGTAGCTCCTAACGTATACGGAACCAAACGATCTGCCAACTCATTCGCCTTCTTTTCTGTATTGGATTTCAATCGTTCCGATTCCTCAATCATCCGAACGATTCGGTCATATTGGCCTTCTCCGGCTTCCTGCTTTACCGAAATAATAATCTCACCTTCATCTATCACGGTTCCGGCGTAAACATAGCCCCCTGCTTCCTTATAGACAGGCTCTGATTCTCCAGTCATTGACGACTGATTTACTTCCGCTTGTCCCTCTAAAACCGTTCCATCTAGCGGAATTACATTTCCGGTACGAACGACGATTCGATCTCCCGTTCGGATTTCTGATACTTCTACCAAAACTTCCGCATTATCATCCGTAATCATCCAAACCTTATCTACATTGAGAGCCATAGACCTTGCCAAGTCCTCTACGGAACGCTTATGGGTCCATTCTTCCATCAAATCCCCCGTACCAAGCAGAAACATAATATTACCGGCAGTAGCAAAATTTCCTCGCAAGAGAGAAACGCCAATACTAAGGGCATCTAGTACCGGAACTCCAATCCTTCCTTGGGACAGGCACTTAACTCCTTCCACAAAATAAGGAATTGCCCTCCAAATAGTAAAAATCCTGCGAAGAGGGATTGGGAAAATCAGTCTTCGTATGCTTTGCTTGGCAATATGGTAAAACATCCGGTCTTCGTATTGATGTCGAATCTCTCTTCCTGTATGTGGAACCACTTCCATCTGAGATCTTTCATATCCAAACCGGGATATTTCCTGCTTTAATTCTTCACGATAAGAGGGATCATAAAAAACGATAGCCGTACAAGTTCTTTCATTCACACTTGCCTTTCGTACAAAGGCCAACCGATTGAGATAAGCTTCCAAAAGGTCTGCTTCCTGAAAAGTCATGTGTTTTTGAATGAACTGTAAACGAATTCGATTCCCGGACTCATGTACAATTTTACATCTCATGATAACTCCTCTTTTCTTTTTCTTTTTTTTAGAAAATGCAGCCTAGGCCTTTGCATCTTCACTTTCTTCTTGTTCTTCCTGAGCCTGGCGGAGAATTTCTCTAGCATCAAGAATCATCTCCTCCTCTTCTTCCATATACTTCTTTTCATTGATTTCTCTTGCATCACTGACAATATCCTGACAATTCTCCTTAATGATGGTAGCAGTTGTCATCACTTCATCTGCTCCACGCATAACAGCTGCTGTCAAATGGGTATAAACCTTTTTTGCATCCTTACTTCCTAAAATCTTAACACCGGCTGTTCCAAGTAAAAAACCACTTACCACAAAACCTGCTCTTCTAAAATCTAACATAAAAATTCCTCCTTTTTTTCCTAGCAAACGCTGCCTGATCTTGTTTCTTAATTTTACTATATCACGATTTTTTAGTTTGTCAACGTTTCTTTTATATACCTTAAATTAAACATTTTTTAGTTTCTACTAACTAACTAGTGTTTTTTATTCAATAAAAAAATCAGCATTTTCTAACCGAGTATACCTATTTCAAACAAGAACTTGATTTAGCAAACTTTCCCCAAAGGAAAAGGAAAATGAAGGTCATACCCTCCGCCAGGCCAAAAGAAGCCCAGACCCCCCATAAACCAAAGAGCCTTCCTAACACAACGGCACATAGTGCAATCAGCACACAGCCTCGAAGAAGAGAGGCAATCGTTACCAGCTCTCCTTTATCGGTAGCAGAAAAATAAGCAATCAAAACAATGTTAAAGCCTGCAAATAAGAATCCCAAAAAGTAGATTCGGATTCCGGGATAAGCATACTTTAGTAATTGCTTATTGCCTTCGCTGTTAAAGATTCCAATCAGGGAATCCGTAAATCCCCAAGTAATGAAAACAATCAAAAGAGCAAGTATTCCGGCAATGAAAAGACCCTTGCGTAAAAGTTCTCTCACTTCCTCACCCTTGTTTTTTCCGTAGTTTTGACTAATTAAGGGCTGAAGCCCCTGTGCCACTCCATTAAAAATTGCCATGGCCACCAGGGCAATATTGGCAATCACCCCGTAGGCTGCCACCCCTACGGTTCCCACAAGTTTTAGGATTAATCCATTGAATATTAGGGTAATCATCCCACTGGAAAATTCTCCCACAAAGGAGGACATTCCGATCAAGGCACACCGAAGAAGGCGCTTAAAAAATAGTCCATGAAAGGCAAAGCCTACCCCATTCTTTTTTCCTAAAAAATGACAAGTACAGATTGCCATTGTCACTAGGGGAGAAGCTACCGTTGCAAGGGCAGCTCCTACAAATCCCATTTTCATAGGAAAGAGAAAGATGTAATCAAAGACTATATTAAAAGCACTTCCCATAAGGGCTGCAAACATGGAAATTCCCGGGGCATGGTCGTTACGAACAAAGGCCGTAAAACTATAGTTACACATAAAAAGTGGTGCAGCACAAAAGATGCAAGTCAGGTAATTTTTTCCTAAGTCCACGAGTTTCTGATTTGCCCCTAAGAGTCTTAAAATTTCTTCCGGGAATAAGACTCCCACCACTACAAAGGGCAGGCCAAAAAGGAAACTCCAGGCAAGGGAATGAAGAAAACAATCATCTGCCTGCTTTCCTGCTGATACCAGGATTTGGTACCTGGTGGCGCTACCAATGCCAATCATGGATCCTATGGCAAAGATCAAGCCAAATAAGGGCAAAATCAAGTTTAGGGTAGCAAGTCCCTGGGCTCCAAATTTTTTTGAAATAAAAAAGGTGTCTGCTAAAATATAAATAGAGACACCTATCATTGCGATCACACTCAAAGAAAGGTATCGCGCTATTTTCTTATTCATAATATCTCCCACTATTATTCTTATCTGTAAGAATCATTATTCTAACATAATTTTTTTAATAAGCAACCAAAGTGAAAGAAAAATATTTTATTTGTTATTACTTTTAGCGATTTGAGATGCTCTTGCAAGTGCATCATCAATATGTGGACAAAAGTTTTCTTTTCCAATCCGATCCACAAATCCTGCTTTTTCCATGGTTTTATATGGCTGTTCATTTACATGGGAAAAGACCATCTGCACCTTGTTCTTGGCGCATTCTACTGCCAGGTTTTCAAGGGAATGCATCGCTGTTGCATCTAGGGCAGGTACCCCTCTCATTCGAATCACCAAACACTTGGTAAAGTCTTTTAAGGAAATCTCTCCAATTCGGTCTGCTGCCCCAAAGAACATAGGTCCTGAAATTTCATATACCCGAACATACTTTGGTACACTACGAAGTTCGATGGCATCCGGGTCATCCTCGTTGTCATAGTACTTCCAACCCTTTACTTCGCTTTCCTCACTCATTCGTTTCATAAAGAGAACTGCTGCCACAATCATTCCAATCTCAATGGCTACTACCAAATCAAAGACGACGGTTAACACAAAGGTTAAAATAAGTACTGCGGTATCACTTTTTGGTGCGGTCTTGCAGAGCCTTACAAAATTTCTCCAACCGCACATATTATAAGCTACGATAAATAAAATAGCAGCAATGGTTGGCATTGGAATCCAGGCAGCATATGGCATCAAGACGATCAGCACCAAAAGGAGCACCACGGCATGTACCATACCTGCAATCGGGGTACGTCCTCCGTTTTTTATATTTGCTGCCGTACGGGCAATGGCTCCCGTTGCTGGTATTCCACCAAACAGAGCCGATCCAATGTTACCAATCCCCTGAGCTACTAACTCAGTATTGGAACGATGCTTGGAGTTAATCATGGAATCTGCTACCACTGCTGAAAGAAGGGATTCAATCGCTGCCAAAATAGCAATGGTGAATCCATCGGAAAGTTCCCCTGTGATACTTGTCACGGTAATCTTAGGCAAATGAAAAGCCGGAAGGGAGCTACGAATGGTATAAAGGTCCCCAATGGTATTTACCTTTAAATTCAGACCTTTCACCATGCCGATACCCACAAACACTGCAATGAGTGATGGTGGAATCATATTTACCCTTGGGCCAAAAAGTGGCCAAATAATTAAAATAACCAAACAAACCAGTCCCACCAAAAGGGCCATGCCATTCAAACTTCCAATATTCTTTGCTACCGCACTGATCTTTTCCATGGTTTCTATGGTTTTGGTTCCTGCCGGATAGGTAAGGCCAAGGAAATCCTTGATCTGTCCAATCACGATGGTCACTGCAATCCCTGCGGTAAATCCAGTTGTAATGGTATAAGGGATAAATTTAATCAAACTTCCCAATCGACAAAGTCCCATTACAATCAATAAAACTCCGGCGATCACGGTCGCAATCACTAAACCATCCATCCCGTTTTTCGCAACGATTCCGGCTACAATGGTGGCGAAGGCTGCGGTTGGTCCTGCAATCTGCACCCTGCTTCCTCCAAAGAAGGAAATCAAGAATCCAGCTACAATTGCGGTATAAATTCCCTGCTCCGGACCTACTCCTGAAGCCAGAGCCAAGGCGATGGACAAGGGCAGGGCAATAATTGCCACGATTACACCTGAGACCACATCTTTTCCAAACTGACCAGCTGAATACCCCTTCATCACTGTAAACAGTTTAGGAATGATTCGTTCTTTCGTATTCATTTGCTTTTACTCCTCAAATCTAAACTTATTTTCATAAAATGAAACGAAAAAATTATAGCAGACTTATTTCTGTTTGAAAACGCTAAAAATACCCAAAAGATTGAGGAGAAGCTCAAATCTTTTGGGTATTTTTCTATTCATATATAGAGAGAACATCCCTCTGGCACTTAATCCTATTTTATGTAAAAAAGTCGAGAACGAGTAATCCGAGGATTATGGAAACAGTAAAAAAACAGCGTGCTTAAAATACCATTATTTCTTTTTTAGCAAATCGAACAGAGAATTCTCCCCACTCTTTTGCTTGTGAACACGATTATATTCCTTGATACTGCTAATCAAGAAATTTGGATCAGCAAAGTAATCCCTTATAAACTCCGGTGATTTTACTTTTTTCATTTTTAATTCAATTTTGCAATAATCACTAGGTTTCTTTATTCTAGAGTTGCAAAAGTCAGCATATTTCTTCTGACTAACTATAATCAACATTTCGATTTCTGGAGCAGTTATTATATTTACTACTTCAACCTGACACCTATATGCCTTGCTTAAATTAAACTCTTCTCCCCTTGAATCAATTACCCTCAAAACAAGTATTTTTTGATCATACTCTAATCTCAAGTATCTTCGCTCAAATTCTTTAACAGATGTTCGTGGAAGCAGCCTTTCCTCAAGCAATTGTTCACGTTCAAAGATTAATAAGTGATTATCTAAAAGTATATTCATAATCTCTGTCTCGGCGCCACCCTCACACATACACGCAACAAGATTTGCACTTGGAATATCTATCTTCATCTATTCCTCCATACTCTTGATAATGCTTTTCTGTAGTGCCATCAACGAATTATATCTAGGAGCTGTTCCTCCTAAGAAGTTACTCTGATATACTTCACTTTTCTTCATATCATTACGGTCAAGAAGAGTATTTAAATTATCAACCGTCAATCCGTTATTGCTCCTTGTTATAAAAACTGCATCATTTCTCTCAAGCTCATCTAATAGCTCTGGATAATGTGTCGAAAAAATAATAACTGCTCCTCTCGGATTAGTCCTTTTGTCCAAAAACAACCTCATCAATGCAGCAACTAACTCACGGTTAAAATGATTCTCTACTTCGTCAACAATTAAGTATCCACCATTTTTCAGTACTCTAACTGCATCTGAAAAAACTCTTACACCCTTTACAGTCCCTGAAGAAAGATATACATTAAGTTCAGCAGGATTAAGCAATACAAGTTCATTTTGTCCATAAAACTTTAATCGTGTAATAACCTTGTCGTTTACATTTTCTACCGAAACATACTCAATAGTAGGATCCAAAAGAGAGATTATTTCTGTAGGCACTGATCCTCCATCTGGAAGAAACAAATTAAAATTAGTAAGAAGTGCTAAATCCACAACGACATTTTTATTCTGAATTTGCTTATTAACTGCTATCATTATGCTAACATCATCTGGAAGATACTCATCTGAATTATCACGCACTCTAATAGGCTCAATCTCTTCAAAATCTAACAAATTAGATTTATTTACCTTAGTAGTAGCAGGCTTAACCCACAATTTTTCCGATAAGATACGCACACCAAAGTTACTATCTTGCTTTTTCCCTTTAATCAACACACTCGAAAGATGATAAATTCTTCCATCAACATAAAAATCAACATCAAATACAGTTTTGGTTTCTTCTGCTAATATTTGAGGAACAAATTCAGCGCTTAATGGCGCTGCCCCCAGCAACATACTAGTAAAAGAGATCACTTTTAATGCTGTCGTTTTTCCTGATGCATTAATACCAGCAAACACTTCCACAGTATTAACATAAATATTTCCAAACAAATTGAACACCGAATTTAAATGATTACTTTGTACTCTCTGAACAGCACAAAACGATATGTCAAACAAGTTCTTATATAACGGAAGTCCATTTACTCTAATCCTTAAAATCCTCATTATCAACACCTCCACAAAAGCACAATACTCGTTGATATCAGACCGCAAATTCATAATACTACATAATTGTATTCATTGCAACGACTTTTCTGTTTTTATCAGCCATAATTTATTATAATTTGTTATAATTATTATATCTCTATTCTTTCTTCTATCCCTCGTCTGTCACTTAAAACGAAAACATGGAGTTGATTTTTTTATTAAAACAAAAGCACCCCAAGACAATTTTGTCCTGAGGTGTAATAAGTCGTATATGATTGTCCAAAGACATAATATGTTGTGAAACGATTATCTCTTTGAGAACTGTGGTGCACGACGTGCAGCCTTTAAGCCGTACTTCTTTCTTTCCTTCATTCTTGGATCTCTTGTTAAGAAACCTTCCTTCTTGAGGATTGCACGATACTCATCATCTACCTGAAGAAGAGCTCTAGAAATACCATGTCTGATTGCACCAGCCTGGCCGGTGTAACCACCACCATCAACGTTAACAAGAACGTCAAACTTGCTTGTATTATCTGTAGCAACGAGTGGCTGACGAACGATTACCTTTAAGGTCTCAAGTCCAAAATACTCGTCGATATCTCTCTTGTTGATTGTAATCTTACCAGTACCAGGTACTAAATAAACACGAGCAACGCTGCTCTTTCTTCTACCTGTTCCATAAAACTTATCTGTAGCCATGATCTAATCTCCTTTCCTGACAATTAAAATGTTAATGTCTCTGGCTTCTGAGCTGCATGATCATGCTCTGGACCAGCGTAAACGTGTAACTTCTTGATCATCTCTCTTCCAAGAGGTCCCTTTGGAAGCATACCCTTAACTGCAAGTTCAATCACCTGCTCAGGCTTCTTATCTAACTTCTCTCTTAATGTCTGCTCCTTCATACCGCCGACATAATCTGAGTGATGATAATAGATCTTCTGGTCAAGCTTCTTACCAGTTACGCTGATTTTCTCAGCGTTAACAACGATTACATAATCACCTGTATCAATATGTGGAGTATAGGTTGGCTTATTCTTGCCTCTTAATACCTTAGCTACTTCTGAAGCTAAACGACCTAATGTATATCCTGTAGCATCTACTACATACCATTTCTTTTCAACTGTTGATGGACTAGCCATAAATGTCTTCATAGGTTTCTCCTTCTTTTCTTCTTTATTAATCGCTGAACTACTCGTACCGGGGCATTGGCTAGAGCACTTCTTGTGTGATTATCAGGACATAGTAATCCCGTCACAATCATGTATTATAACTGATAGCTCAGATGATGTCAAGGAAGATTTGTTAATTTTCAAATCACTTTTTAGCTCCACTTCTCATCGATTGAATCTCAATCATACGATCACCATAGGTCTTATATTCCTCATTATGAGTTACAAGTACAATGGTTTTCCCTTGCTTATGCAGGTTCTCAAGTAAATTCATAATCCTATCACCATTTTCCTTATCCAAGGAACCGGTAGGTTCATCTGCAAGGATAAGATCACATTTCTTGATTAATAATCTTGCAATAGCAACCCTCTGCTGCTCTCCACCTGAGAGTTGAAAAACCTTCGTGTTTTTCTTATCACTTAATCCTACTTGTTCTAGAGCCTGCTCAATTGTAACGCCACTTCGACTCTTATCATAAACCACATCCAAATTCTGATAAACCGTTTTATTATCAACAAGCGCAAAATTCTGAAAGAGAAATCCAACTTTATTTTGAAAAAACTTCATTTTATTATTTAATTTATTGATATTTTTTCCAGCCACTAGAATTTCTCCAGAATCGATTTTTTCCAGCGCTCCGATCATATTAAGTATTGTTGTTTTTCCGCATCCACTTTTTCCAGACAAAACAACATATTCTCCATCCTGAATCACTAAATTAAGATTTTCAAATAATGGGATCTTATTAAACGACTTACTAACATTTTTGATTTCAATCATAAACATCCTCCTTTTAAAATCTTCTGTACTTGGATACTCTCTCGCCGCGAAATATTAAAGGCTATTAAGATAATATCAACGACAGCTAAAATCGCTACAATAATTAAAACATAAGGCAGATTAAATTCCCCAAACAACCTCATACATATTTCATATACTGCAAACAGGGAAAGTACCATACTTACAATATTGCTAAGGAAAATACCATAGTAGCGATACAACATAGGCATACCATTAATTTTTGCGACCGCACATTCCATTCCATCCATTTCAAATTCAATGTTTAAACAAATGGTATTAACAATGATATTAATTAAGAACATTAATAAACAAATTGAAAAAATTAATTTCAATCGAATTTCAAAGGATGATACATATTCCTTATAGGAATCATAAATATTCCTGTAAGAAACACTCGCAAGGCCATCTACTTCATCAACCATTTCCTCTGCAATCTGATCATTCATTTCAAATAAGGCAAATTGTGGTGTAAGTAATTCCCTATATTTCTCAGGATAGGCAATTTCTGTATCCGGATCTATCTGCACATCAAAATCAAAGGCTTCCACATGATCCCTCGTGTCCAGTAAAAAAACTTCATCTTCCACTTTTTCATTATCTATATAATCTATACCAATTCTATAAAATGCCCCAATTTTATGATGATAAGGAAGATATTCAACCTCCATATTCTTCGCATCAAGGTAATCTAAATTCGAACAATTCTCACCATATTCTTTTATTTCATTTTCTGAAATTTTCCAATCCGGATAAATATAATATATTTTATTTTCAAATTTATAATCCTTTAATTCAGGAATAGCATCCCTTATCATTGAAATACAATATTTATTTATTTGATACACTCGAATGTCTTTTGTATCACTTACTCCATACATATATGCTATTTTGCATTTATTTAAAAATTTACGATATAGCTGATCATAGCTCTCTTCTATGACCATCCCATCTTCTAATTTATACTTATCATTAATATAGCAATAATTCTTTAAGTGGCTATAAAAATCTTTTTTTTCCTTTAGTGGAAGATATTGTTTGACTTGATAAAATCCAACAATCAATAAGACAACGGTGAAAGTAATCGATGTAAATTTAAGAAAATAGCAGGCTGCCTTTATAAAACCAGCACCAAATCCACGACTGGTAATACTGCGGTAATCCAACTTTAATAAAAAGGCATATAGGATGCTAACAATTAGAATAACACCCACATAAACCAAAAGTGTTTCGCGAAGATAGATGAAAAGAGTCATAGATAAAAATCCATGAAAAATCCAATATATCACAAACGATATTCCTGCAAGAACTCCAGCATCTAGAAGCACATTCTGTAGAAACAGTAAAGGTACCGGATATCCCGTCACCACCTTTTGAAATTCGCTTTTCTTTACAAAATAATAGTCACACAGTGTCAGTAATAAGAAAAATCCAGCAATTAAAATCCAGATCAGTAAAATATAGGACTGATATCCTCTATTTTCTAAGGGGGCTAAGATTTTATTACCATCCATTGCACTTTCAAGTTTTCTTAAACTTTTTGCATCACCTAAGACATAAACCTCTGCCTCTTCAAAGTATTTTGTTTTTTTTACGGAATTTGCATTCACATATTTAATTTCTACGATTGAACCATCAATGTTTTTATAGATTCCTTCCCTTTTTCCTGATTTTTCAAGATAAGTCTTACCATCCCCTTGATAATAAAAAATATACTTTTGATGTCTGTCATCTCCCTTTTTATCAAGCAGAAATTTTCCCCGGATTCCATATTCCGGTTTCCAGTTGTCTGCAATAATATCCGTATCAACATATTCCGCGTAATAATACTCAGTCTCTGATATTACATCTAAGTTTTGAATCACAATAGAATTTGATCCCATAAATCCCAGGATAATAAATATAACCGAGATTAAATATTTAACAAGTTTCAATTTTTCCCTCCTAGCACAAAATAAGAGCTATTGCTAGCTCTTACCTTAAGATTAATCAATTTTAAAACGAATACCAAATTTTGTTTTTGAATTCGTATGCGTAATTTTACATTTTCCTACTGTTTGATTACTTTTATAGTAATTCTCCGTCCAAACGTACTGATCAGCAGATGCACCTACTGGAGCTATACATCCTCTAACACGAGGTCCCGCACAAACATCTGCTTTATATACAGAACCGACCTTTACTCCTGGATAAAAACAATCATAATTCGTACTTCCTAAAGAATCTTCATAGGCAAAAGTTCCGGTGGCATATAGTTCATCTCCTATCGCATCCATATAAACCTTAAATGCAACCCTTTTTTCAAACGAATCATTTAGCCAAGTATTTTTAAACCAAGACACATCCGTCTTACTTACATCGCTCTTTACTGCTGCACTTGTTGAACACACTGAGCTAATCGCCAAAATCCCGCACATTAATCCTGTTACTAATCTTTTTTTTATGATACCCTAACCTTTCTTAGAGGTATTATCCCAAATAGAAACTGACAAATCATACACATCTTTAATTCGATCCTTATATTTTTCAAATTGTTCCGAATCACCCTCTAGCAGGTTTAGCTTTTCATCTATCCTGAATGCAGCCAAGGATTTTTCTTGCATTTTAACATTATCACGTTTTATAACATCGATATAATGCCTCTCCACCCCCCAAGAAATCAATCATACGAACATAATCTACAGAAATATACTCGTCTTCCTCTGAATATTGAGTAAGAGCCATATTTGTATGATACTTTAAAAATGTAACCTTGTCTGGTGGAGTTACTAAGTAGTTGTAACCTAACTTACTAGTACTATCATATCTTGCTCCGCTTTTAATACTTGCTTCTAGAATCTTTATACCCTGTTTTACCATCGGTTTATTGACCTTTTCATAATAAAAAGCCCAGGTTACAGTATCAAGGACAAAGACCACAAGAAAAACAATTAAAAAAATACGAATTATTCGTCTAAGTTTTCTATTCCTCATAATATCTCCTATCTAAATTTTTGTAGTAAAATTATGCATAAAATTATCATACATTGTTTATTATAAAAAAAAAAAAATACGTCAAGTATTTATTTACAATTTATTTTCCTTTTCTAAATTCCCATATAAAATTTCTACAAGAATCAGACCCTGAGGTGGTACATTAGGGCCAGATAATTCCCGATTTCTCTTTTCCAGGATCTCTTTTACCTTGATTGGTTCATAAAATCCTCTTCCCACACGAAGAAGAGTTCCTGTAATTAACCGCACCATATTATACAGGAAACCATTGCCCTGAATTCGAAAGATCAGTTGATCTCCCTGTCGAACCACCTCAGCCTGGTAAATCGTTCTTTCAGTGGTTTTTACCTGGGTGTGAGCTGCACAAAAACTTGCAAAATCATGGGTTCCTAGCAGGTATTTACAAGCCTCATTCATCTTATGATCATCCAGGTCTACATGCACATGATAGGAATAAAGTCTTTGTAAAGGGTTTTCTAATTTGGAATTATCAATTCGATATTCGTAGGTCTTTCTGATTTCTTTGGTATAACGAGGATGGAACTCCTTAGGAACCTCCTTTGATTCAAGAATTCGAATATCCATTGGAAGCAGGGAATTTAAAGCATAAGAAAAACGCTTGGGAGGAATGGTAGAACAGGTATCAAAGACTGCAACATTTCCTAGGGCATGAACACCAGAATCCGTTCGACTAGCTCCTATAATCACTATTTCTTCTCCGGTTAATTTTAAAAGTGCTTGATTTATAACCGTTTCGACTCCCAGGGCATTTTTCTGCATTTGCCAACCCGCATAATTGGTCCCGTCATATGCAATTTTTAAATAAATACGTGGCATATTCCTTCCTCCATTTCTATCCTTAAGCAATTAAGATAAAAAGACCCGGTTTTAAGAAATCTTAAAACCAGGTCTTTATCATATCAAATGAATTAAACTAACTCAAGTAATACTTCCATAGCTGCATCGCCCTTACGCTGACCAATCTTTACGATTCTGGTGTAACCACCCTTACGATCTGCATACTTAGGAGCGATCTCATCAAATAACTTAGCTACAAGATCAATTTCCTGAGTGTTCTTCTTCTTACCAGCATTCTCTGTAGGAACAGAAGTAACGGTGTAAAGAACCTTCTTCATCTGTCTTCTAGCGTGAAGTCTAGATGGGTTATCCTTCTTAATCGTCTTATCAACTACATCATAAACAGTAACCTTCTTACCATCAACAACTTCCTTTACGTTCTTGCCATCCTTGTCCTTGCGGGCAACCTTTGACTTAACGGTAACTTCTTCAAAGTTATCCTTTTCTTTTACTGCTAAAGCAATGAGTCCCTCAGCAACCTTGCGGATTTCCTTAGCTCTTGCTTCAGTAGTAACAATCTTGCCATTATTTAATAAACTTGTAACCTGACCTCTGATGAGGGCCTTTCTCTGGCTTGAAGTTCTTCCAAGTTTTCTATAAAATGCCATCTTATCACCTTTCTACGGGTAAACCCGATTGTAACTCTAATTATTCACTCTCTTTTGCAAGCTCAAGACCAAGATCCTTTAATTTAGCAAGCACCTCGTCTAAAGACTTACGTCCAAGGTTACGAACCTTCATCATCTCGTCTGGAGTCTTCTGTGTTAACTCTTCCACGGTATTGATACCGGCTCTCTTAAGACAATTGTATGAACGAACAGATAACTCTAATTCGTCAATATTCATCTCAAGTACTTTTTCCTTATTATCTTCTTCCTTCTCTACCATTACTTCAGCATTCATGGCATTCTCAGAAAGATTGATAAAGAGGTTTAAATGCTCACTTAATACCTTAGCCGCAAGACTAACTGCATCATCAGCGCCAAGAGTACCATTGGTCCAGATCTCAAGTGTTAACTTGTCATAATCTGTAATCTGACCAACTCGGGTATTCTCAACCTTCATGTTCACTCGCTCAACAGGAGTATAGATAGAGTCGATTGGAATTACACCAATTGCGAGATCATCTCTCTTGTTTTTATCTGAGCTTACATAACCTCTGCCTTTTGTAATAGTGAGCTCCATATAAAGCTTACTGTCTGCTCCACCATTTAAAGTAGCGATTACCTGATCCGGATTTAAAATCTCAATGTCAGAATCAACATTGATATCTGCTGCAGTTACAACACAGTCTCCAGATGCTTCAACGTATGCAACCTTAGGTTCATCTGACTCTGAGCTGTTCTTAATAGCAAGACTCTTGATATTCATAATAATATCAGTAACATCTTCCTTAACACCCTGAACAGAACTGAACTCATGCTGTACACCTTCAATCTTCACCTGGCTTACTGCTGCTCCAGGAAGGGAAGAAAGCATAATTCTTCTTAAAGAATTACCAAGAGTAATTCCATATCCTCTCTCAAGTGGTTCAACAACAAACTTAGCATATCTGCCATCATCTGACTGCTCTGTAATTGAAATATTAGGAATTTCGAAATCGAACATATAGCCCCTCCTTCGTTATGGGAATCGCTTTTACTTAGAATATAACTCGACAATAAGCATCTCGTCTACAGGTACATCAATCTGATCTCTTGTAGGAAGAGCCTTAACAGTTGCCTTAAGGTTCTCCTGATCAGCTTCGATCCACTCTGGTACAAGTCTTCCTGCTGTTACAGAAAGGATATCCTTGTATCTCTGAGAACTCTTAGCCTTCTCCTTAATTTCGATTACATCACCTGCAGATACAAGATATGAAGGGATGTTAACAATCTTACCATTCACTAATACGTGCTTATGGTCAACGATCTGTCTAGCTTCTTTTCTGGTTCTTGCAAGACCCATACGGAAAACAACGTTATCAAGTCTTGACTCAAGCATGGTCATAAGGTTCTCACCTGTCATACCAGCCTTCTGATCAGCCTTCTTGAAATAATTTCTGAAAGGCTTCTCAAGTACACCGTAAATGAACTTTGCCTTCTGCTTCTCTCTAAGCTGAAGTCCATACTCACTTACTTTTCTATTTGCTCTCTTGAGCTGTCTCTTAGACTTTTTATCAATTCCTAATACCATTGGTTCTAAACCAAGGGATCTACACTTCTTAAGAACAGGAACTCGATTTACTGCCATGTTCAATTACCTCCTAAATTAGACTCTTCTACGCTTTGGTGGACGACAACCGTTATGTGGAACTGGTGTTACATCCTTAATGCTTGTAACCTGAAGTCCTGCTGCCTGTAAAGCACGGATTGCAGCTTCTCTACCAGAACCTGGTCCCTTTACCATAACATCAACAGTCTTAAGGCCGTGAATTAAAGCAGCCTTTGTAGCTGTCTCTGCAGCCATCTGAGCAGCGTAAGGAGTAGACTTCTTAGATCCTCTAAATCCAAGACCACCTGCACTTGCCCATGATAATGCGTTACCCTGAGCATCTGTCAGTGTAACAATTGTATTATTAAAAGATGATTGAATATGTGCCTGACCGTGCTCCACGTTCTTCTTGACACGCTTCTTTGTCACTTTCTTTGTAGCTTTTGCCATTTAAACTAACCTCCATTAATAAATAGGTTTCATTACTTCTTCTTGTTTGCGATTGTCTTCTTAGGACCCTTACGAGTTCTCGCATTGGTCTTAGTCTTCTGTCCACGAACAGGAAGTCCCTTTCTGTGACGGATTCCTCTATAGCATCCGATTTCCTGTAATCTCTTGATATTTAAAGCAACTTCTCTTCTTAAGTCACCTTCAACAGTCTGACTTTCATCGATAACAGCAGCAATAGCTTTTACTTCGTCATCTGTAAGATCCTTAACACGAGTGTTAGGGTCTACCTTAGCGTCTGCTAAGATACGCTTTGAGCTTGCAAGACCAATACCATAGATATAGGTAAGTCCGATCTCAATACGCTTTTCTCTTGGCAAATCAACACCTGAAATACGAGCCATGTGTTTTGTACCTCCATAATAATTAAATGTCTTTATTAGTGTCCCACCAGGGAGTACGCAGCCCTTAAAAAAGTGTCGTCTTTTTCAAGTCTGAAATGTGTGCGCATCCTTCTGATGCCGTTCGTTTAAAGCAGATACTCAGCAATCATCTGCTTCCAGGAGTTACCCCCTGCGTCAGGATTCAGATTCAATCCCAACTTCAAGTAATAAATGTATGTGATAGCGTTACTAATAGGAATAATCCAGCTTGGATTTATTCTTATCAATCCCGCTGCAGCCGCACATGAAAATTACAGAGACGATCCGATTAACCCTGTCTCTGCTTGTGTTTTGGGTTCTCGCAGATGATTCTGATAGATCCCTTTCTCTTGATGACTTTGCATTTTTCGCAAATTGGTTTCACTGATGATCTAACTTTCACAGAAAAATCCTCCTTTCAAAAAAAGTCCATCTAGTAGTATATCATAATGATTCTTAAAAATCAAGTATGACCTAAGTGTTTTTAACGAAACTATGCTTCGTTATGGTTGAGATTTACTTGTCTCTCCAGATAATTCTTCCCTTTGATAAATCATAAGGTGACATCTCAATCTTAACGATGTCTCCCGGAAGAATCTTAATAAAGTTCATTCTTAACTTTCCACTGATGTGAGCAAGAACGATGTGTCCATTCTCAAGCTCTACACGAAACATGGCGTTTGGAAGTTTCTCAACAACCTTTCCTTCAATCTCAATCACGTCTGCTTTTGACATATGATCCTCCTAAAATTTGATAATCATAAACGAATACATACTTCTATTGCGGTCATAAATCGCAATCTTATTCATAATAAACATTTTTTTAAAAAAAGACAAGTGGTTTTTTGCACTTTTTTTAAAGCAATGTAGTGCTTTTTCCATAAATTCGTTAAGAAAAAAAGAATTAAGCATGGGGCTCCAGGGTTAGAATTTCCGGTTCCCCTTCTGTAATCAGAACGGTATTCTCATAATGACAAGAGAAACTGTCATCCCTAGTAATTACCGTCCAGCCATCTTCTAAAAAATCCACCTGTCTCTTCCCATAATTTAACATAGGTTCAATGCAAATAGCCATCCCCTGCTTTAATACCGGCCCTTTATAAAAAATGCGATTATAATTTGGAACAAAGGGATCCTCATGCATTCCCTTGCCAATTCCATGACCTCCAAGTTCCCTTACTACCCCGTAGTGATGAGCCTTGGCATAAGCCCCTATCGCTTTGGAAATATCATTTACCACATTTCCTGCCTTAGCAAATTTCACACCCTCGTAAAAGGCTTTCCTAGTATCCTCAATAAATTGCATAAAAGGCTCAATGACATGCCCCACCGGATAGGTTCTGGCCGCATCAGCCATATAGCCCTTGTAGGATAGCACCGTATCCACACTTACAATATCTCCCTCATCCAGGAAATGATCTTTATGAGGAATTCCATGTACCACTTGGTTGTTCACCGAAATACAGAAGGCTGCCGAAAACCCTTCATAATCAATACACTCCGGAATGCAGCCCTTCTGACGAATCAGGTCTTCCCCAATATCATTTAACTCCAGGGTAGACATACCAGGGCGAATCACCTGGGAAATCTCCTCATAGACCTGACCTAGATACTTACCAGCCTGTCTCATTAAGGCAATCTCTTCTTCGTTTTTAATGGTAATCTTTAAGTCTTTCCTCACCTTTATTACTCCACGATTGCAAGAATATCAGCAAACACTTCCTTAATATCCTTGGTTCCATCAACAGTTTTAAGTTTTCCGGCTGCCTGATAATAATCAATCAAAGGCTGGGTCTGTGTATGATATACGCTAAGACGATTCTTAACGGTTTCAGGTTTGTCATCATCACGAAGAATCAATTCACTTCCACAGCTATCACAAACATTCTCCTGCTTAGGAGCGTTAAATTCCACATGATAGGTTGCTCCACACTTTACACAAGCACGACGTCCACCCATACGATTAATAATATTCTCATCCGGAACATCTACATCTACTGCATAATCAATGCTCTCACCTTCCTTGGCAAGGGCTTCTGTCAATGCCTCTGCCTGTGGAATCGTTCTAGGAAATCCATCAAGAACATAGCCCTTTGCAGCATCATCCTGCTTTAAACGATCTACTACAAGATCACAAACAAGTTCATCCGGTACTAACTCACCGGCATCCATGTAAGTTTTAGCCTTTTTCCCAAGTTCTGTATTGTTCTTAATATTGGCACGGAAGATATCTCCAGTTGAGATATGTGGAATCCCAAACTTCTCAGCGATCATCTTTGCCTGTGTTCCTTTTCCTGCACCTGGTGCTCCCAGCATAATTAACTTCATCTTAAAACCTCCAAATTCTTTTATTGAAACTTTCCATCTTGGCAATCTTTTACACGCCAGTTCTTTTATTATCTCATATTTATCCACAAGTCGCAAGACAAAAAAGAAGCCATCACTCCTGTGATGACTTCTTAAAGATTAGCTAATTAAAAATCCCTTGTAATTTCTTACAACCATCTTAGCTTCCAAAATCTGAATTGTTTCAAGGATGACACCTACAACAATGATCATTGAGGTTCCACCGATTTCAAGCTGTGCATTGAAGACTCCCTGCATCACAATAGGAATTGTACATACAATAATAAGTCCAACTGCACCGATCAATACGATGTAATTTAAGATACTTGCTAAATACTCTGCAGTTGGCTTTCCAGGACGAATACCAGGAATGAAACCACCCTGCTTCTTCATATTGTTCGAAATCTCATTTGGATTGAAAGTAATTGAAGTATAGAAATAAGCAAAGAAGAATACTAGAATCAAGTAAGCTACGAAACCAATTGAATACTTCATGTTATCCGGATTAATCCAGTAACTTTCAGTCAAATAACTAGTCCAACTTCCATTCTTTCCAAAGAAAGAAGCAATTACTACAGGGAACTGTAATAAGGACTGAGCGAAGATAACCGGGATTACGTTAGCAATATTAACCTTAATCGGAATAAAGCTTGAGTTACCACCGGTAAGCTTACGACCCTGTACCTTCTTCGAGTACTGAACAGCGACCTTACGAACACCATCATTTAAAAGTACTACAAAGGCTACAATTACAATCACTATAAAAAGAATTACAACAACGGCAAGAATCTTTCCACCGATTGAACTTGCATCTTTTACAAACTTAGAGAACAAGTTAACCATAGAATCCGGGAATCTTGATACAATGTTGATCAAAAGGATAATAGAAATACCATTTCCAATCCCCTTCTCTGTAATTCTTTCACCCATCCACATAAGGAAGATAGCACCTGCTGTCATGCCAATTACACCAACAGTAATTACACCAGCTCTCTGAGCGCCTTCAACGTCACCAAATACGCCCTGATTAGCGAATCCGATACACATTGCAATCGCTTCAAGAATTGCTAAACCTACGGTAATGAAACGAGTAATCTTATTGATCTTCTTTCTACCGGATTCGCCATCCTTCTGCATCTCCTCAAGTTTTGGAATTGCAATTGTTAACAGCTGCATAATAATACTAGCTGTAATATATGGAGTAATATTCAGCGCAAATACAGACATTGAACTGAATGAACCACCAGTCATAGCATTAAAGAAGTTTAAAGCATCATTCTTATTAAATGAGTCCGTAATCTCCTTAATAACACTAGTATCAGTTGCAGGTAATGGCAACTGACAACCAATTCTTACAATCACAAGAATAAAGAAGGTATAGAGGAGACCCATACGAATTTCCTTAACCTTTAATGCCTGTCTAAACGTTTTGAACATTAGATCACCTCACAGGTTCCACCAGCAGCTTCGATCTTTTCTTTAGCAGATGCTGAGAAAGCATTCACCTTAACATCGAGCTTCTTGGTTAATTCTCCACCTCCAAGAATCTTAACTCCATCTCTTTCATTTTTTACGATACCAGCCTCAATGAGGTCTGTAACAGTAACGGTAGCACCGTCATCAAATCTGTTTAATACATCAAGATTTAAAGCAACGATCTGCTTAGAGTTGATGCACTTGAAACCTCTCTTAGGGATACGTCTATATAAAGGCATCTGTCCACCTTCGAAACCGATACGTGGTGCTCCTGAACGAGCCTTCTGACCTTTATGTCCTTT
The DNA here is from genome assembly GCA_002363615.1 of Lachnospira sp. UBA3212. GTDB lineage: Bacteria > Bacillota > Clostridia > Lachnospirales > Lachnospiraceae > UBA3212. Next base: position 91,257 of record DEWK01000005.1, read on the forward strand.
ACCAGCTGTCTTTCCGTTTCCTGAACCATGTCCACGTCCACGTCTAAAATTATCATTGTGCTTAGAACCAGCTGCTGGGCTTAAGTTTGATAAATCCATGAATTTACACCTCCTATTCCAATATTAGTTTTCTTCAACCTTTACCATGTGTCTGATCTTCTGGATAGCACCTCTTGTAGAAGCGTTGTCAGGAAGTTCAATTGTCTGGTTGATCTTTCTTAAGCCAAGTGCTTCAACGACCTTTCTGTTCTTTGGAACCTGGCCGATGACAGACTTTACTAACGTAATTTTTAATGTTTTAGCCATTGTCAATACCTCCTTAGCCTAAAATCTCTTCAACACTCTTACCACGAAGTCTTGCAACTTCTTCTGGTGTCTTGATGTTTGCTAAACCTTCGAGTGTTGCTAAAACAACATTCTGCTTGTTGTTTGAGCCTAAAGACTTTGTACGGATATTTGTAATACCAGCAAGTTCAAGCACGGTACGTGCAGGACCACCGGCGATTACACCAGTACCTTCAGGAGCCTTCTTTAAAAGTACAGAAGCGCTTCCGAACTTACCGATAATATCGTGTGGGATACTGTTATTAGCATCTGTTGATACATGAACCATCTTCTTAGAGGCATCTTCCTTAGCCTTACGAATAGCTTCAGGAATTTCTGCAGCCTTACCAATTCCAGCACCAACATTTCCCTTCTTGTCGCCAACTACAACAAGTGCGGAAAATCTCATGTTACGTCCACCCTTTACTACCTTGGTGACACGCTTGATTGATACTAACTTATCTTCTAATTCTTCTGTATTAGCGTCAAAATTCTCACGTCTCATGTATTTCCTCCTTAGAACTTCAGACCAGCTTCTCTGGCTGAGTCTGCTAATGCTTTGATCTTACCCTGATACAAGAAACCACCTCTGTCAAATACAACAGTGTCGATTCCCTTTTCAAGAGCTCTCTTACCGATTACAGTTCCTAAATAAGCAGCTGCAGCAACATCATTGGTCTTTTCAATTTCTGATGCAACTGACTTCTCAAGAGTAGATGCAGAAACAAGAGTATTTCCTACAGTATCATCAATAATCTGAGCATACATATGATTGTTACTTCTGAATACAGCAAGACGTGGTCTTGAAGCTGTACCTAAGAAGCGATTACGATTTCTATAATGCTTTTTCTCGCGAATTTCAGTTCTTGAATTCTTCTTAATCATCCTAAGATCTCTCCTTTCAAATATTACTTCTTACCAGCCTTACCAGCCTTACGTCTGATAATCTCTGTCTCGTACTTGATTCCCTTGCCCTTATATGGCTCTGGTCCTCTAAGCTCGCGGATTTCAGCAGCATACTGTCCGACCTTTTCCTTATCAATACCTGAAATGGTGATCTTATTTCCTTCGACTGTTGACTCGATTCCTTCTGGATCAGTCATTGAAACAGGATGAGAGTAACCTAAAGAAAAATCGATAACATTTCCCTTCTTGCTTGCTCTATAACCAACACCGTTGATTTCGAGAACCTTGGTATATCCCTCAGTTACTCCGATTACCATGTTGTTTAATAAAGCTCTTGTAAGTCCGTGAAGGGCCTTCATCTTCTTAAGATCATTCGGTCTTGTAACAACGATCTCGTCATTCTCGAACTTAATGGTCATCTCTGAAGGTAAAACTCTGTTCAAAGTTCCCTTAGGTCCTGTAATAGTAACATTATTATTTTCTGCAATATCAACAGTTACACCTGCTGGTACAGCGATAGGCAGTCTACCAATTCTTGACATGCCGGCACCTCCTAAAATTTATTCTTGTAAATACTACCAAACGAAAGCGAGTACTTCACCACCAACATTAAGCTTTCTAGCTTCCTTATCAGTGATTACGCCATGATTAGTAGAAATGATTGCAATACCTAAACCACCAAGTACTCTTGGAAGCTCATCCTTGCTAGCATATACACGAAGACCTGGCTTAGAGATTCTCTTAAGTCCTGTAATGATCTTCTCGTTCTTGTCCTTACCATACTTAAGTACGATATGGATATTGTTAAAGTTACCATCTTCTACGAGTTCATACTTAGCAATGTAACCTTCCTTAACAAGGATGTCAGCAATGCTAACCTTGATCTTAGACGCTGGCACATCTACTGTATCGTGCTTTGCTGTATTTGCATTACGAATTCTTGTAAGCATATCTGCAATTGGATCATTCGTTGTCATTGTATAATCTCCTTCCTACCAAGATGCCTTCTTAACACCTGGGATCTGTCCTTTATAAGCTAATTCACGGAAGCAGACTCTGCAAATTCCGTACTTTCTTAAATAAGCATGTGGTCTACCACAAATTCTGCAACGAGAGTATTCCTGAGTAGAATACTTAGCCTTACGCTGCTGCTTAATCTTCATACTGGTCTTAGCCATAATTTACCTCCTATTATTTCGCAAATGGCATAGAGAACTGTGCCAATAACTCACGTGCTTCTTCATCGGTATTAGCTGTAGTAACGAAGATGACATCCATACCTCTTACCTTATCAACCTTGTCATACTCGATTTCTGGGAAAATGATCTGCTCCTTGATACCAAGTGCATAGTTTCCACGACCGTCGAATGCATTAGGGTTAACTCCTCTGAAGTCACGTACACGAGGAAGTGCAAGACAGATCAGTCTCTCCATGAATTCGTACATCTTCTCGCCTCTTAAGGTAACCTTGCATCCAATTGCCTGTCCCTCTCTGATCTTGAAGTTAGCTACAGAATTCTTAGCCTTAGTAGTCACGACCTTCTGTCCTGTGATGGTCTCAAGATCTGCAACAGCAGCGTCAAGAAGCTTAGCATTATCCTTAGCTTCACCAACACCCATGTTGATTACAACCTTCTCAACCTTAGGAATCTCCATAACGTTCTTATAACCGAACTTTGCTACTAAAGCATCTTTGATCTGGTTTTCATATAAATCTCTAAAATTACTCAACTTTACGGACCTCCTCTCTCAATTAGTCAATCACATCGCCGGTAGACTTTGCCACACGTAACTTCTTGCCGTTCTCAATCTTGAAACCAACTCTTGTTGTCTCACCCTTGAAAACTAAAGCTACGTTAGAAATATCGATACCAGCTTCTGTTGTAACAATACCACCAGCTGCATTAGCTGCAGATGGCTTTGTATGCTTGGTTACAATGTTGATGCCTTCTACTACGACCTTACCAGCCTTAGCATCAATTGAGAGAACCTTTCCCTCTTTGTCTTTATCTTTTCCAGCGATTACGCGAACGGTATCGCCTTTCTTAATCTTAAGTGTTGCCATTGCAATCCTCCTATAATACTTCTGGAGCAAGTGAAACGATCTTCATGAAAGACTTTTCTCTTAACTCTCTAGCTACAGGTCCAAAAATACGTGTTCCTCTTGGTGTCTTATCATCCTTGATGATAACTGCTGCGTTCTCATCAAACTTGATGTAAGAACCGTCCTTACGACGAACACCCTTAACAGTACGAACGACAACCGCCTTAACGACGTCACCCTTCTTTACAACACCGCCTGGTGTTGCTTCCTTAACAGTAGCAACGATAATATCACCGATATTGGCATATCTTCTAGTAGAACCGCCCATGACACGAATGGTAAGTAACTCCTTAGCGCCAGTATTGTCGGCAACCTTAAGTCTGGTTTCCTGCTGAACCATAATGAATTCTCCTTTCTACTATCTAGCCTTTTCGATGATCTCAACGAGTCTCCATCTCTTGTCCTTAGACAGAGCTCTTGTCTCCATAACCTTTACGGTATCACCGATACCACACTCGTTATTCTCATCGTGTGCCTTTAACTTATAAGTTCTCTTTACGATCTTGTTATATAACGGATGTTTTACATGATCTTCTACAGCAACAACAATTGTCTTGTCCATCTTATCGCTGACAACCTTGCCTGTACGTGTTTTTCTTAAATTTCTCTCCACGATAATTCTCCTTTCAACGCAAATGCCCTATTAGGCCTCAGTCTTCTCAACGATAACAGTCTGAATTCTAGCAATGTTTCTACGAACATCCTTGATTCTGCTGGTATTCTCTAACTGATTGGTGGCGTTCTGGAATCTCAGATTGAAAAGTTCCTTCTTAGCAGCTACTAATTCATCATTTAATTCTGCAGCTGATTTACTTCTTAAATCTTCAACATACTTATTAGTTTTCACTGTTTTCACCGCCTTCTAAATCTTCCTTAGAAACGATCTTGCACTTAACTGGCAACTTGTGCATAGCAAGTCGTAAAGCTTCTCTTGCTGTATTCTCAGCAACTCCGTCGATTTCAAATAATACACGACCAGGTTTCACTACAGCTACCCAGTACTCTAATGATCCCTTTCCGGAACCCATTCGAGTTTCAGCTGGCTGAGCTGTTACTGGCTTATCAGGGAAAATCTTGATCCAAACCTTACCACCACGCTTAATGTAACGTGTCATGGCAATTCTGGCTGCCTCGATCTGATTAGACTTAATCCAAGCAGGCTCTGTAGCGACAAGACCAAAAGATCCGTTTGTAATGGTATTTCCTCTAAGCGCCTTTCCTCTCATAGAACCACGGAACTGCTTACGACGCTTTACTCTCTTAGGCATTAACATTATTTATCGCTCCCTTCCTTAACTACCTTCTTTGTTGGAAGAACTTCACCTTCATAAATCCATACCTTAACACCAACCTTACCATACTGAGTATCAGCCTCAGCAAATCCATAATCGATGTCAGCACGAAGTGTCTGAAGTGGAATAGTTCCCTCACTGTAGAACTCTGTACGAGCCATATCAGCACCACCAAGACGTCCTGAGCAAGAGGTCTTAATACCCTTAGCTCCTGCCTTCATGGTTCTAGACATACAAGACTTCATTGCACGTCTGAATGTAATACGGTTCTCAAGCTGCTGAGCGATATTCTCTGCAACTAACTGAGCATCCTTATCTGGTCTCTTTACTTCTTCAATATCGATAACCAGCTTATTCTTATTGTCAAGACCGATTAACTTAACTACTTCAGCCTTAACCTTATCAATTTCTGCTCCACCCTTGCCGATAACGACACCAGGCTTAGCTGTATAAATTCTAACTTTCACACGATCAGATGCTCTTTCGATTTCAATCTTAGAAACACCTGAATTATATAATCTCTTCTTGAGGTACTTTCTGATCTTGTTGTCTTCTACTAAGTTATCAGCAAAATCTTTCTCAGCGTACCACTTAGAGTCCCAGTCCTTAATAACACCGACTCTTAAGCCATGAGGATTAACTTTCTGACCCATTGTAATCTCCTTTCTTATCTCTCGTTAAGAACAACTGTAATGTGACTTGTTCTCTTTAAGATTCTGTATGCTCTACCCTGTGCTCTAGGTTTGATTCTCTTCATTGTAGGAGCCTGTCCTGCGTAGCACTCCTCGATATAAAGATTGTCAGCGCTCATGCCGTTGTTGTTTTCAGCATTAGCGATAGCAGACTTTAAAAGCTTCTCAATTACTGTAGATGCGTATCTTGGGTTGTACTCAAGAATAGCGATTGCAGTATTTACGTCCTTACCTCTAATGGCATCTAAAACGTAACAAGCTTTCTGTACAGGGATTCTTGCATAAGAGACTTTTGCAGAAGGTCTAGTATCTCTAACCTCATTTCTCTCTCTCTTAATCTGGGATCTATGTCCTCTAGCCATGAATTTTTCCTCCTTCTATTATCTGCTCTTCTTCTCGTCGCCCTTGTGACCTCTATAGGTTCTGGTTGCAACGAATTCACCAAGCTTATGTCCAACCATATCTTCTGTGATATAAACTGGAACGTGCTTTCTGCCATCATGTACTGCGATTGTGTGGCCGACCATCTGAGGGAAGATTGTTGAACGGCGAGACCATGTCTTGATAACAGACTTATCGCCTGATGCGTTCATAGCATCAACCTTCTTTAATAAACTTGCGTCAGCAAATGGTCCTTTCTTTAATGAACGTGCCATAGGTAAACCTCCTTCTTAAATTACTTTGCGTCACGTCTTCTGACGATGAGCTTGTTAGACTTCTTGTTACCCTTACGTGTCTTAAGACCAAGTGCAGGCTT
>DEWK01000005.1:97444-105269 GCA_002363615.1 Lachnospira sp. UBA3212
GATGGTCATTAGGGTTCATAACAGATCCTCTAACGGTAGGTCTGATACCCATGTGACGCTTACGACCGGCTTTACCGATGTTTACAAGTCCATGTTCGATATTACCAACAGTACCAATGGTAGCTCTGCAGATAACAGGTACCATTCTCATTTCACCGGAAGGAAGACGAAGTGTTGCATGCTTACCTTCCTTAGCCATTAACTGAGCTGAGTTACCAGCGGAACGAACTAACTGTGCTCCACGACCTGGATAAAGCTCAATGTTGTGAACTTCTGTACCAACAGGGATGTCAGTAAGTGGAAGAGCATTACCTACACGGATTTCTGCTTCAGCACCACTCATTACAGTCATTCCAACCTTAAGGCCGGCTGGTGCAATGATATATGACTTAACACCATCTGCATATGCAATCAAAGCAATGTTTGCTGTACGGTTTGGATCGTACTCGATTGAAACTACCTTTGCAGGGATGTTGTCCTTATTTCTCTTGAAATCAATAATTCTATACTTCTGTCTATTTCCACCACCATGATGTCTAACAGTAATCTTACCCTGGTTGTTACGACCTGAGTTTTTCTTCTTAGATACAAGAAGGCTCTTCTCTGGAGTCTTTGTTGTAATCTCTGCGAAGTCAAGACCTGTCATATTTCTTCTGGAAGGTGTATATGGGTTATACTTCTTAATTCCCATTTTAATCTCCTTTCTGGATTCAATGTCTTATCGCACTTTTCTTGTGCATATCATTTGATTTTATAGACCTTCGAAAATCTCGATGTCCTTGCTCTCTTCTGTAAGCTTAACAATTGCCTTCTTTCTCTCAACTGTCTTACCTACAACAGCACCTCTACGTCTAGACTTAGAAGGTACCTTTACTGTATTAACTGCAGCGACCTTTGTTCCTTCGAACATCTTCTCTACAGCTTCCTTGATCTGAGCCTTGTTAGCTTCTGGATGAACATAGAATGTATACTTCTTTTCTACCATATCATTCATGCTCTTCTCGGTGATCGCTGGTTTTAAAATAACATCATAATACTTAATGTCTGCCATTATGCGTACACCTCCTCGATTGTTGCTACAGCTGCCTTATCAATTACAACTGTATCATACTTTAAAATATCAAATACATTGATTGTATTGGTAAGAGCTGTCTTAACAGTAGGAATGTTCTTTGCAGAACGAACTACGTTAACATCATTCTCATTTAATACAACTAATGCCTTCTCAGCTTCTAATGCCTTTAAGCTTGCAGCAAGCTTCTTTGTCTTAGCCTCATCTAATGTAAGTGAGTCAATTACCTTGAACTTGCCTTCAGCAACCTTAGCAGAAAGAGCGGACTTTAATGCAGCTCTCTTCTCTTTCTTATTCATCTTAAATGAATAATCTCTTGGCTTAACGGCGAATACCATTCCACCGCCAACCCACTGTGGAGCACGTGTAGAACCCTGTCTTGCATGACCAGTTCCCTTCTGTCTCCAAGGCTTTCTTCCGCCACCACTTACTTCAGAACGTGTCTTTGCGCTCTGTGTACCCTGACGGTTGTTAGCCAGCTGATTTACAACTGCCTGGTGAACAAGGTTCTCATTAACCTCTACTCCAAAGACAGCGTCATTTAATTCGATGTCACCAACCTGGTTTCCATCCATATTGTAAACAGATACCTTAGCCATCTGTGTGTCCTCCTTTCAAAACCTACTTGTTAGTCTTTGTTGTTTCTTTAATAGTAACTAAAGACTTCTTAGGTCCAGGTACAGCACCCTTTACTAAGATGAGGTTCTTGTCAGCGTCTACTCTAACGATTTCAAGATTCTTAGTAGTGATCTTCTTTCCACCCATCTGTCCAGGCATTCCCTTGCCCTTGAATACTCTTGAAGGAGTAGAACAAGAACCGTTTGAACCCTGATGTCTGTGGAACTTAGAACCATGTCCCATAGGTCCACGGCTCTGACCAAGTCTCTTAATAGCACCCTGGAATCCCTTACCCTTTGAGATTGCTGTTGCATCAACCTTGTCGCCTTCAGCGAAGATGTCAGCCTTGATCTCATCAGCTACCTTGTAGTCTGCTGAGTTCTCAAAACGGAATTCTCTTAAATATCTCTTTACTGCAACTCCAGCCTTCTCGAACTGTCCCTTCTTTGGCTTGTTTACTAACTTCTCTCTGATGTCAGCAAATCCAACCTGAACTGCCTCGTAGCCGTCGTTCTCTTCAGTTTTTACCTGTGTTACTACACATGGTCCAGCCTGAAGAACTGTTACCGGTGTCAGAACGCCGTCCTCATTGAAGACCTGTGTCATTCCGACCTTTGTAGCTAAAATAGCCTTCTTCATTCTTTTTACCTCCTGTTAAATCTACAGCGGATTGCTTATGCAATCATCCTAGAACAGCGAAATATAAGTGGAACACTAGAACATGTCTGTTGATTCCCTGTATGAATCGAAGCTAAACTCTTGTGTTACTTCTATATTTAACTAATAGGATTATCTGTGGTTACCTGTGATAGTTCCTTCTCACGTTAGGTTCTATCGAATCAGTTCCCTGATTTTTGATGAATTCTTACTTATTTTTCATCTTGATGTCGATATATACACCAGCTGGCATATCTAACTTAGATAATGTCTCAACAGTCTTAGCTGATGGTGCAATAATATCGATCAGTCTCTTATGAGTTCTCTGCTCGAACTGTTCTCTTGAATCCTTGTACTTGTGAGTTGCTCTTAAGATAGTAACTACTTCCTTCTTAGTTGGAAGAGGTACCGGACCACTCACCTGTGCACCTGTCTTCTTAACAGTATCGATGATTTTGCCTGCTGAAAGGTCGATTAACTTGTGATCGTATGCCTTCAGTGTGATTCTCATTACTTGCTGCTTTGCCATAAAAAAAGCCGCCTCCTTTTCGTACTATTGGGTACGACAAGTGGTGACTGTACACATGTCCGTGTGTGTCCTGTCCGTGAGTGACAAAACTCGCACGTGGTTTCCATATGAAATGGACCTTATAAAACTCTGTACAGTGACTTGCCGTCATGTTCTTTAGCCGCAGTATTGCGACCAATGACATTCGCTCCACGGAAAACCTGAAAATGATTGCTCATCCCCAGCAACCTCACGCTTCATCGCTATCATGTCACAGCATTTAGTAGTATATACGATTCTAACTTTGAAAGCAAGAACTTTTTTGTATTTTTTTAGATACATATTTTCATTTTCTTCAATAATAAAAAGGAAGCTAGAGCAGTGCTGTTTTTTTCTTACTCATTCGTAAGTATAATCTCCTTTAACATTTTCCCACAAATCAGGCTCATACACAGTACCTGCAAACCAAATTTCACCTGTTTTTTTGTCTCTTATCACGTACATAAACGGCTTATCAATTGTAATATCTACCGGCTCTCCATCAACAATTGCCGCTCCACATGTCATCATAATAACTGTTGCCGCAGCTGCTTTTATACCCTTTTCCGAGAAATCTATCTTTGCTTTATGAAGTGCATCCTTTACATAGAAAGGTTTCTCATCCGTAATGCCGGTAAAATCTGCCAATTCTTTGTCAAATGCATCCGTTATTCCAAGTTTACTTAAATCTTCTTTCAGCTTAAGTTTATAATCAAATGAAAATCTTGGAATCGCCACATTCACTCCATCCTTAGTATCTGATGCTTTCGTCAGATTATCTGTGATATTATTTAATGTTTTTGCATTAAAGTTTTGTGTATATTCGGACAGCTTTTCTTCTGGCATAATCGCAAGGAATTGTAACTGATTATCTCCATATTTTTTCAAATCCAGCGAAAGCGCTGTAACGGAATCATCTGTGTAATACGCAGTACCGTCGCTCCTGTCGGCATGCTCTCTCATTACGGCTGCATCCATTTGCGTGCTGTCTTCCAAATAAAACTTTCCGGAATTCGTACCTCTTTCATCAAATTGATACTCCCATTCCATATCCATGGCAAGAGCATTTACCAACATCATATCATTATAAGGATCTGAAACAGTTTTGTCGTCCAACATATTTTTGATTTGATCAAATGTCTTATTCTCAATCCAGTTATTAATATTATTTGCATTTTCAAATGCATCATAAATCACTTCAGCATTATATTTGTCTGAAAGTGTGTTTATGTAGCCGTCTTTAACATCCTCAGAAAAACTGTCCCTAATATATACTGCATTTGCCAAAGACAAAACATTTTCTATGTTATCATATTTGCCCGGTGCGTCAGTTCCGATAAGATTTTCAATCTGCGATTTCGTGTTCCCGTTTGCCCCTTCTTTTAGCATATTAAGTGCATATTTTATTGATAATGGACTGTAAATCACATTGCCCTTGTCTTCCATTTTTAAGAAATTCAAAGCAAAATCCACATCCTCCGTACTCGCGGTAACTTCAACGTCCGGCTTTGTTTCTTCCTGCGTTTGTTCCACCGTTTGTGATTCTTTGTTAAACGTATCTTTTTCATTACCTGAACATCCTGACAGCGATCCCACAGCCAGGGCCGCAGACAAAATATACGCACCTGCTCTCATTTGCTTTTTCTTAGTAGTTTTTCTCATCTCTTCTTCCTCCGTATTATACTTTTTTCAAGAATTATTCTGATTATTATACCATTAACTGCTATGAATGACATGTAAAATGATGCTTTCATTGTATAAGTGCAGGGCAAAACAAAAAGTGTTGCATGTTTTTTCATATATTTTTCAATTAATTATGTAAAACATCAAAAATTTCCCTGCTATTGTTTGTGAACTACCCATCACCTAAAGGTAATGGGCTTCTAAGAGCCTAACGGCTCTATTTAAGAAGTTTGATATTTAAGTTTCCACCTGACAGGTCAGGCAATCCTTATTCTTACGGGCGTGTCCACTTCGCCTCTACCGTATAGGATATTCATATCCACAACGCTACTTTTACGCATTATATTTAATGCTCCGTTAACATCGGCATTAAAATTAAAGCCATTGGCAGTTTTATACATTCCACGATGTATCCTACTACCACTGAACTGATACTCTTTTGGATTATCATTATTGTAAACAGGAATATTGTCTTTATCCCAAAATGAGGCCTTTGATGTATAGCTTTCCTCCTGTTCAACATAGGTAATGCCATTAAGTTCACAAAGGTATGACAATTTATCTCTTAATAAGCCATAAGGGATATTAACAAAATTCTGATTATTCTGTTTGCCGATGTGCGAATTCCTTTGGAACGTAACATTATATCCGGCTACAAGCGTTCCGATATCGTTAGCAATACAATAATCTACTACCTTACGTGCAGCTTTACTCATATAGTCATTTACTCTATTGTTACGATCACGAGCAATAGCTTTCTGACGATTTGTGGTTTTTTTGCCAAAATGTTGTTTGTCCTTAATGGACTGCAGGCGGGCATTCTCTTTATTAAACCACTGATTTATGGATTTAAGTCTTCTTCCGTCAATAATGAATGATCTGCCATTGCTTGACACTGCAGTTACAAGATTATTTATACCAAAATCAAGAGCCAGTGCATTGTTTTTGTTAAGATTTCTTTGAACACACTCAGCTTCGTAAGTGTACTGGATTTCAAAGAACCTGGCATGCGCTTTTGGTATGATACGTATCTCTTTAACCTTTTTATCAAGCAAGATTGGCGGTATTGTGATTTCAACCGGCTTATGGGTTTTCTTAAAGCTATTTGAAAACGGAAGTATTAGCTTATTCCCGTTAAGTCTTACAAAACCTATAACAAGTGTGGTATGTCCGTCTTTTGGAAGATAATGTGGCAGTTTGCAATCCTTAAAAGCATACTTACCCTGTTTTGCAAGCTTAATTAAACTAAAGAATGATTTAAAGCTACCATCTACTTCTTTGAGAATCTGCTGTGCCATATTAGAATTTAATACCTTGTAATTAGGACTACTTTTAAGAAGTGTATAATTCTTCTCATACTTCAGGAACTTACCTTCAGTAAAGTAATACTGCCTAACATTATAGATGGCTTCATTTGTAAGATTTTTGGCTACATGACACAGTTCTTTAAGAGATTTGTAATCTTCCTTAGACAGATGCTTGACTTGTTGTTTTACAGTAAGATACATGCAGATTTCTCCTTTCATAGACTCGGAAATAAGATTTCCTGTATGTATATTATATATTTTACTGATTTAATAGTTTTTTCAGTAAAATATAGGCATTCTAAATCTGACGCCATTCATCCCACGACCTAAAAGGTCATGGGTTTTCTGGCTGATGTATTATAAATATATTATACTTGTTTTACGGAAAAACTGATTAAAAAATTCAAAAATCAAAAAAATTCCAGCACATTGCATAATTCAGATTCATATATATTGAAACCGCTTTGCTTTTACTTAAAACAACTGGATCCCCCAATAAGGTGATCGAATTGTTGGGATATCCATCTAATCCTATGCTATATCATTGGAAAGACAAGTATCCAGAATACTATGACACACCCATACAGAAGCAGTCAACCTTAAGCCCAAAAAAGCCTATCGTGCATTCCAATCGTGGATGTCATTATCGGTGGTCTGAATGGATTGAAATCATTAAATCCGCTGGCCTTACGGAGTTCATTAAAGAGATCGATGCCTATATGCATTGCACTTGCAAGGATCGAATCAAAACAACACTCGGAGGAATTAGTCCTCTAGAATACAGAAAGAGGATAGGTGTCGCAGTCTAAAAAAATGTCCGCGCGCCATCCCTACCCACCTCATCTTTTTTTACCTTCTAAAAATGTAAAAAAGGCACTCCCGAAACTTTCGGGAATGCCCATCTCTACGCAAACTTATCTTATTGATTGCTTTGCAATCTACAAGCTCGCGGCATTCGTAGAATGCCTGCGAGTCCCATAAATAAAGAAAGACCGCAGTTTCGTGTAAACACGACTGCGGTCTTCTTTATTTATGTCGAGCTTGCGCTCTGCTCATTGCTAACGTCAATTACTCAATGATTGTAGCAACCTTACCAGAACCTACTGTTCTACCACCCTCACGGATAGCGAAACCAAGACCCTGCTCCATAGCGATATTGTGGATGAGCTCGATTGTCATCTCAACGTTATCACCAGGCATGCACATCTCTGTACCTGCTGGAAGCTGGCAAACACCTGTTACGTCAGTAGTTCTGAAGTAGAACTGTGGACGATAGTTGTTGAAGAATGGAGTATGACGTCCACCTTCATCCTTTGTAAGAACGTATACCTGAGCGGTAAACTTCTTATGACAAGTAACAGTACCTGGCTTAGCAAGAACCTGACCACGAACGATCTGATCACGGTTGATACCACGGAGAAGTGCACCAATGTTATCACCAGCCTCAGCCTGATCAAGAAGCTTACGGAACATCTCGATACCGGTTACAACGGTCTTCTGAACTTCATCCTTAACACCAAGGATTTCAAGCTCATCATTTAAGTGAAGAGTTCCTCTCTCTACTCTACCGGTTGCTACAGTACCACGACCGGTAATTGTAAAGATATCCTCAACAGGCATAAGGAAAGGCTTATCTGTATCTCTTTCAGGATCTGGAATCCACTCGTCAACAGCTGCCATAAGTTCCATAATCTTGTCACCCCACTCGCCGTTAGGATCCTCAAGTGCCTTAAGTGCAGAACCCTGAACGATAGGAGTATCATCTCCAGGGAACTCATACTCGTTAAGGAGTTCTCTGATATCCATATCTACTAACTCAAGAAGTTCAGGATCGTCTACCATATCACACTTGTTCATGAATACTACGATATAAGGTACACCTACCTGACGAGAAAGAAGGATGTGTTCCTTTGTCTGAGCCATAACACCGTCAGTAGCAGC
>DEWK01000010.1 GCA_002363615.1 Lachnospira sp. UBA3212
GCGGCATTTTTCTTGTAAAAAGTATAATCATATGGTATAATTTAAATATGGATAAATCAGTGTATTTCTCGATACCTAAAGATGTTACGCATGGTCGAGGATATATATACTCTTTGCAGTATCATATCGTATGGGTTACAAAGTATAGAAAACCCATATTTGTAGGTGAAATAGAGAAGGATGTCAGAAATTATCTTCTTGAAACACTTAAATCTTTAGATATGGTACCTATTGCAATGGAGATAATGCCGGATCATATACATCTTCTTGTGGACTGTAAACCACAGCTGCGTTTGTCGGACGCAATTAAAATATTAAAGGGTAATACAGCAAGATGGTTATTCCTGGCACATCCGGAGATAAAGAAAAAACTCTGGGGCGGACATCTCTGGAACCCATCGTATTTTGTTGCTACAGTAAGTGACAGGACACTTGAACAAGTAAAAAAATATATAGATAACCAGAAGACAAAGTAATTTTGGTAGCTAAGTAGGGAGGTATACGAAGTGAAGACATTTTCCACATATAGTGTAAAGATTAAACATTATAATCATATCTTCAAAGATACGGTAAAAATTTATCGTGAAGTTGTAGACTTCCTTATCGATGTATGCTTAAAAGAGTGGAATGACATTTCCTCTATAAAAGGTAATCAGAAACAACAGCAGTATATCGAACGACTTTGTCACAAAACGGCAGATAATCCGGATGTAAGGTATATTTTCTTTGACAAAAGATTCTACAAGTTTCCGAGTTATCTGAGACGTGGAGCTATCAACGAAGCCATAGGAAAAGTTTCGTCGTATAAGAGTAATCTTTGCAACTGGGAAAACTCTGATATAAAGACACGAGGAAGAAAACCATCTTATCCTAAAGCAGGCTATGTATATCCATGTCTTTATAAAACAGTCATGTACGAAGAAACGGGGACTTATGAGGCAAAGATAAAGGTTTATATCAGAAATACCTGGGACTGGATATACGTTCAGCTTCGTAAATCAGACGTAGATTATATCAATCGTAGATGTAAATCTAGAAAGAAATGTGCCCCGACACTTCAAAAACGTGGTTCTAAATGGTTTCTGGATTTTCCTTTTGAGGAAAGAACTGAATTAACAGACACTGGAGTATTTGAACAGACTATAGTAGCAGTAGATCTAGGAATTAACAGCGCTGCTACCTTATCAGTAATGAAATCAGATGGCACGGTCATAGGAAGGCATTTTCTAAAACTTCCCAAAGAATACGACTCTCTGAATCATTCAATAAACAAGATAAAAAAGGCGCAGCAAAAAGGTAATCGAAAAACTCCGAAGCTATGGGCCAAAGCAAAAGAAATCAACAAAGATATAGCAGTTAAGACAGCAACATTTATTGTAGAAACTGCAGTTCTTTATAATACTGATATAATCGTTTTTGAACATTTGGACCGTAATGGAAAGAAACGGGGCTCAAAGAAGCAAAGGCTGCATATGTGGCGAAGTCAGTATGTGCAGTCAATAGTAGAGAATAAAGCACACAGACATGGAATGCGTATAAGTCATATATATGCATGGGGAACGAGCAGACTGGCATTCGATGGAAGTGGAAGGGTTCTTCGTGGCAAAGAGGCAGATCTTAAATGCTATAGTCTTTGCAGATTTTCAAATGGAAAAGTATATAACTCAGATCTATCTGCATCTTATAACATAGGAAGCAGATATTATGTACGAGAAATAATAAAATCCTTGCCTGCGAAGGAGAGGTTGGAACTTGAGGCAAAAGTTCCTCAGGTCACCAGGAGAAACACCTGCACATTATCTACACTAATTAACCTGAATGCGGAGCTTATGTCTATTGTGGTATAAGTATCTGAGTTTAGGTTGTATCTGTAGTAATGTAGTTCCTGTCTTTTAAAGAGACTACGTGTAGAAATACATTTATGGGAAGCACGCGACTTCAGTCGTATGAGGTTTCACGCCTCAAAGAATCCATATGTTAAAAATTCCTCATAGGCTGCCGTAATAATTCTTTCATGTGACTCACTTTTATCCCTTGGCATAACAGTCTCCTTTCTTTGTAAAATCCCTTAAAATGTAAATCATCTAAAATCCTGTTGTTGGAGAACAGTGTTCTCTAACTTTTTGTAGAATACACTGTTCGCTTAACTTGGTCAAGAGAAAAATAAAAAAATACTGGAAGAAAAAATTGACTGTGATAAAATAGGAAAGGAATAGTTTGATGAGAAAGGTGTTTGTCCATGAAACAAGTTTATAAAACCAAGGCTAGAGAGTCGATCCTCCTATATCTTAAGAAAAACTCCGATAAGCGTTTTACGGCCAGAGAAATTTATAATTATCTGACCAAGGAAGTAGAGGGAATCAACCCTACCACGATCTATCGCAACCTAGATCGTATGTGCGAGAATGGAGAGCTGCTACGTTTCAAGGAGCCCAACCAGGAATCTTGGTTTTATCAGTTTTCAGAAAGTCACAAGCATTGTGATAAGCATATGCATGCCCAGTGCAGTGACTGTGGCAAGGTCTTTCATTTGGAAGATTCTTTTGTTCACGATTTCGAGGAAAAACTCCTAGCCACCTACGGCTTAGACTTAAATGCCAGCAAGTCCATCATTATCGGTCGTTGCAAGGAATGTGGAAAAAAATTTAAAAAGATGAAGTAGTCTTCTTACAAAAAATATAAGGAATTAAGATACACCTTCTGTCTCCTAAAAGGGGAGAGGGTGTATTTTTTGACAAGAAGTTTCTTCATTCTTAGAAAGTCCCCGTCATAAGTGCTACAATAAAAGAGGAGAAAAACGTAGGTAGACAGTTAAATGGAGGGATAGGAATGAAAATAACATCAACCGTAAGTAACGTAATTCGGGCAAACAAACTAGCCAAGGAGAATGCCGATCAAAAGGCAATCTTGGAAGAAAACAGAATCGATGAACTAGCTGTGGCAAAGGCCCACCTAGAGGAATTAAAGCGGGAAACCGAGTTATATATGGAGCGAAACACAGACTTAACCTTAGAGTTAAATCGTAATCGAATCCTAAATGACAAATTAAAATGTCAAATCGAAACCAACACGGAGAAACTACGCAGGCTGCAAAGGCTGGTAAAGCAGATCAATTCTTCCGTGGATCACTACTATGAAACTGAAAAGCCTTACAAAGTAAGCATCGAGTTTTTAAAATCCTCTGACTATGACGACATCCGTCCTAAAACCAGGCTCCCACTCCACTGTTTAGATGAGGAGACTCTAAGGGACCGTTTCCTTGAAAATGACAAGGAAATCGATGAACTCATCACTCGCTATACCAAGTGGTACACGGATAAGTCTAAGCGCACCATTTATGGGCTTATGGTGGTAGCTATGCGGGCGGAACTTCAAAACATCCTTTATAAATTAAAGTACGAAAACCTAGAGGAAGGCGTCGCTGCCGTCAAGGAAATGACCGATCGCTATTACGAGATTTGCTCAGATGGCAACCAAAAGGTAAAATCCACCATGAAACAATTTATCGGGGAAATCAACTACCTCTTTACCAAGGCTGTAAAAATCGAGCATGCCTACTATCAAAAACGAGCAGAGCAAAAGAAGGAAGAGGAAGGACAAAAAGAGAAGGAAGAGTAAGTAATGGATGCAACAAAATACATGATACTAGTTAAGAATGAAATACTTACAGAGCAGATTATTGATTTAAAAAAACTGAATCATTCCAAGGGATATGAGATTACCTTTCAGGGTGGAAAAACATATTATTATTCCAGTACGGATGTGATGATATTAAAAAATCCCACACCTCTAAATCCTGCGGATTATTATATAAGAAACAAGAATGGTCAGGAATTTTTTCAGATTCAAATCATCTACGAATTCCAATATCAGAATACGAAGTATTGGCAAATATATTTTTTAAGGGAATCAAGGGCCTATAATAAGGCTGACCTGCTGATTAAGGAAAATTGTCTGAAAGACAGAAAATCTGCCAGTACCTATGAATATCTAAAAGAACTATCAGCCTTAAGTGACATCAAGAATGAAAATGGTGAAATACTTTTAAAAAAGCAATATAGTAACCTTTCATTTATTCCAGAGGAATCGGCGTTGAGTGCCTATTTAAATCCGGATAAACTTTGTGTTAGAAAGTATAATGATGATCTTATTTATCCCTTTGGTTGTAACGAAAGTCAATATTTAGCAGTTTGTGGAGGGATGAATCATCAAATTAGTGTGATTCAAGGTCCACCGGGTACAGGAAAAACACAGACAATTTTAAATCTCATTGCCAATTTAATCATTCAGGGAAAAACAGTCCTGGTAGTTTCAAATAACAATTCAGCTACTCAAAACGTCTTAGATAAGTTATCTGAAGATCAGTATGGGATGGATTTTCTGGTAGCTTCCTTAGGAAGGTCTGAAAATAAAAATGACTTTATTAAGAATCAAACTGGCAACTATCCAAATCTTTCTTCTTGGAACAGTGAAGAAAATCAGTATCGTCTTTTATCTGAAATTAAGGATTTAACCAATGGATTACAAAGAATGTATCGGTTACAGAGAGAAATTGCCCAGCTAAAAGAAGAAAAATATCAAATTGAAATCGAGGCCAAACACTTTGAGGTTTTTTTAAATGAAACTGCCGCAGATTATCAGACAATCCAGCTTAAAAACGAATTGCCATCAAGTAAGATTATGGAATTTTTGCAGGAGATTCAATATAAAAGCGGTGAAAAGGGCAAACTATCCTTATGGTTTAAGATAAAAAGTATATTTTATTATGGAATCAGAAATTGGAATTTTTATAAGCAGGACCTTTTAAAAATTACAACGGTTCTTCAGGACTTGTATTACAAGGAAACACAAAAAGAAATTGAAAAAAAGATTCAAGAAAAGGAAAGAGAACTTTCAAGAGAAAATTCGAAGAATCCACAAGTATTAAAGGAAAGGTCATTGGTCTATTTAAAGAATTACCTTGCAAACAAGTATGATTGGAAAAATTCAAGAAAGATATTTACTAGTGATGATATTTTTAGAAAACCGGAGGAAGTCCTAAAGGAATATCCCGTAGTCTTAAGTACAACCTTTTCGGCGAGAACCAGCTTAGGAAATGGAAAGGTGTTATATGATTATGTGATTATGGATGAGGCTTCTCAGGTTGACCTTGTAACAGGAGCCTTAGCCTTATCTTGCGCTCAAAATGCAGTAATCGTCGGGGACTTAAACCAGTTAGCAAATGTAATTACGAAAGATATTGAGCATAAGGCTAATAAAATCATGGAAAGGTATCAAATTCCTAAGGCTTATGACTATGCACATAATAGTTTCTTAAAGTCTGTGCTAGAAGCACTTCCCTTTAGTCCCTCCATTCTTTTGAAGGAACATTACCGTTGTCATCCAAGAATCATTGCATTTTGCAACCAAAAGTTTTATCATAATGAACTTGTCATTATGACCAAGGATGATCAAAAAAACCAGGCCTTAAAGGCAATCAAAACAGTGAAAGGAAATCATACAAGAGGTCACTACAACCAAAGACAAATCGACATTATCAAAGAAGAAGTTTTACCAAATCTTTCTACAAGTCACGAGGAGATAGGAATTATCGCACCCTACAATGATCAGGTAAATGAACTTAAAAAGCAGATTCCGGAGATTGAGTCTGCAACGGTTCACAAATTTCAAGGAAGAGAAAAGGATGTAATCATCCTATCTACAGTAGATGATAAAATCAGTGATTTTACAGATAATCCATATCTTTTAAACGTAGCTGTTTCAAGGGCCAAGAAACAATTGATTGTCATTATTTCAGGCAATGACCAGAAGAAAAGGGGGAATTTATTAGACCTTATTTCTTACATCCAATATAACAACATGGAAGTAATAAATAGTCAGGTCTATTCGGTTTTTGATTACTTATATTCTCAGTATCGGCAGGCACGCGAAGGATTTCTAAAAAGAAAGAAAAAGATTTCCCAGTATGACTCGGAAAATCTTGCCTACAACATGATCCTAGAAATTTTAAAAGCAAAAGAAGATTTCAAACTGGGATGTTTTATTCCCCTGTCCATGATTATCAAAGACTTGAAAAATCTAACAGAAGACGAAATTCGGTATGTCCTACATCCGAACAGCCACATCGATTTTCTAGTCTACAACAAGTTTAGTAAACAGCCGGTTCTTGCTATAGAAGTAGATGGCTATTTCTATCACAAGAAAGGCACAGCCCAATATGATCGAGACAGAAAGAAGGAGCATATCTTAGAAATAGCCGGCCTAAAACTTCTACGCTTAAGCACCAACGGTAGCAACGAGAAAGAAAAAGTCTGGGAGGTGCTGGGAGAATAGGTTTTGTCGAAAATAGTATATTTAACAATGACAAGTTTAATGAATTGAATTTAGATACTATATGTAAATTAAATTTTATTTTGTTTTATGGTATACTTTCGTAGAATAAGAAAATAAATATTAGAGTGAGGAAATATGTATAATAAAAAAATATTATTAGTAGATGATGAAATAGATATTTTAGATATGATGGAAACGGTGTTAAAAAAAGAAGGGTTTAAACATATCCTAAAGGCTACAACAGGTAAGTCGGCGATTGAAGAATATAAGAATAATTCGCCTGATATCATTGTGTTAGATATTATGTTGCCAGACTTTGATGGATATGAAGTGTGTAAACAAATTCGTGAAATATCCATTGTTCCAATCGTTTTTTTATCAGCAAAAGATGAAGAGATTGATAAATTGTTATCTTTTGCATTAGGAGGCGATGATTATATTACTAAACCATTTAGCCCAAAGGAAGTTGCGTATAGGATTAAAGCCATTCTTAAAAGAGAACAATTATATAAAGAACAAAATACTGAATGGATTGAAATCGGAGATATTAGGATTTGCGAAGAAAAGGGTAGAGTTGAAAAAGCTGGAAAAGAAATACAATTAACAGCTATGGAGTTTAAATTATTGGTTTATTTAGCACAAAATAAAGGGATTATTATGTCTAAATCTCAAATTATAGAAAATGTATGGGGAAGCGATTTTGAAGGCTTTGATAATACATTGATGGTGCATATTAGACATTTAAGAGAAAAGTTAGAGGATGATGCTGCAGAACCCCAATATATCCATACTATTAAAAAAATGGGATACAAATTTGCAGAATAGAAAGTGGTCAATATGAAGAAAAAATTAACAAGGAAATACATGACGGTATTTGTGACTTCAGTTGTTTTAATAGTTTCGATTTGGATTTTACTGTCTTATATTTTTATTTTTTGTGGTAAGGACGTGAAAATAAATGAACCGCAATATTTAGTTAATAGGTTTGAACAGTATGTAAGGTTTGATGATAAGATTTATATAACCAATCAAGGAAAAGAAATAATAAGAGATAATTCACTTTGGGTTCAAATAATTGATAAGAATGGAAATGTATTAGATGCGTACAATACAGGTGAAAGTATTTCGAAAAAATATGATGTTTTTGAAATTACACAAGATTCAATGAATTCAGATGCAATAAAAAATCAAACTCTATTTGTTTCAAGTTTTATGGAACACAGTAATTATGGGGTTATTATTGGATGCGATTCCTCAAGAGTCAGTAAATATAATGTTAAGATTACAGGAGGAATAAAAAAAGCAATTGTTATAAGTTTAATAGTATTGATTATTGTATTTGTAATTATTGGAATTTTTGCCGGAATCATTTACTCTAAAAGTATTTCTGAACCGGTCATAAATATTGTTGAAAATATTAATTCTTTAGAACAAGACAAGGAACTTATTATTTACGATAGAAAGAGTATATATTCTCAAGTATACGAAAGTATAAAAAAATTACAGGTTAGATTAAATGATGCAAAGGAAGAAAGGGCGAAAATTGAGAAACAAAGAGAAGAATGGATATCAAATATATCTCATGATATGAAAACTCCACTGACAACAATAAAAGGTTACGCTGAAATCATGGCGGATCAGGATTATGAAGTGACACTTGAGGAGCAGACTAAATTTGCCCAAATTATTAAGAAAAATGTTAGCGTAATAGAAGGACTAGTAAAAGATTTGAACCTTAGTAAGCTAATTAAAGAAGGAAAAGTTTTAATGAAAAAGGAGCAGATAGATGTTTGTAGCCTGCTGAAAGAGTGTTGTGATAATACTGATGTTAAATATAGAGACAGAATAATTCAAAACTTCGAAGGCAAAAAAATATTTATTAATGCAGATAAAAATTATATTAGAAGAGTATTTACAAACATTATTTGTAATGCATTTATTCATAATGGTGATGAGGTTAAAGTTCTTGTTGAATGCTATGAAAAGGATGATGTAATAGTAGAAATCAGTGACAACGGAAAAGGTATGACTAAAGAAGAATTAGAAAATATTTTTTCTAGGTATTATAGAGGAAAAGCATCAACGGAAATTGATGGTAGTGGGTTGGGGATGGCAATATCTTATGAGATAGTTAAAGCACATAATGGAAGAATAGAAATCGAAAGTGCTAAAGAGCAAGGAACAAAATTTGTTATTAATCTGAAAAAGTAGAGAAAAACCAAATGTCAAAAGGCATTTGGTTTTTCTTATTTTATAAAAGAAATAATTAAGGATTAATTAAGGTGAGTATAATTCGCAGTTAAAACTGATTGTATATAGTAATATCATCAGATAGACAAATCATATACAAAAGAGAAAGAGAGGAAAAAAATAAAGATTAGTATTAAGAAAACGGTAGTAACAATAGGATTTGCAGTTATGATGATGACATCTGCAGCAATGGCTGGAACATCTTATTCAAAGTATAACACAACAGTAGGTAGATTTAACGGTAATGGATATACAGATTATCAGACAAAAGCTACTTCAGGAGCTAATGGTTATATTAAATCTACAAAGGTTGGCGGCGATTATGTAGTAGATGTGAGAATGAACAGTTCTTCAGGAAACGGAAGCTGGGTTAGAGATTTGGATGATAACGATAATCGTTCACTTTCTGGTTCTGCAAAAATGAAAAAAGGTTGTTCAGTAAGAGCACATTTTTCTAATGATTGGAATACACCAGTAGCAGTTCAGGTTATTGGACAGTGGAAGAGTAATTAATATAATTTGGTTGGATTTGTCATATTTGAAATTAAAAGAAAGTGGAAGATTTACTCTTCTACTTTTTTTAAAAAAGGAGATTATAATGCAGTTAATAAAAAATAATAAGCGCGAAATATTATTATCTTGTGTAGTGTCATTGATTGGAATATATGTATTATTAATAGCGGAATATACTATTTCAAAAAATACAGCTATTAGTTTTCCAATTGAAATTTGGATTGATGGAAGTAAAATATTGGATTTCTTCTTTCCTTTGATTATTACACTTCCATTTTCTTGGATGTTGTATTATGAAAGAAAAGATGGATTTATCAATTACGCATCAATGAGAAAAGAAAGAAAAAAATATTTATTTGGAAGAATAATGTCCGGAATGATATCGGCTTTTGCTGTTACATTTATTATTTATTATGTTGGGTTAGTGGTAGCAGTATTGTTTTTGCAGCCGGAGACATTGGTTAATGATAATATTTTATATAGATATTTGTGGGGACACTTTCAAGCTAACAATCCGCTGATATTTGGTATTTTTTGGTGCGCTTGGAAAGGGTTAATAGGCTCTATTATATGTGCCTTTGGATATTTGGTTGCTCTGGTAGTAGATAATATATTTGTTGTAGCATTGTTACCATTTATTTATTGCACAGTTGAAAATTTCATTACAGGAACACTACATCTTGAAAAATACAGTGTGACTACAACATATATACTGAACAGATTATCACCAACTAAAATGAGCGTGGTAAATTATTTTGCAGGATTGATTACGTTTGTTCTTATAGGAACAATTTTAATTATAGGAATAAATTATAGGAATAAGAGAAAAGACAAAGAGGAAAGAGAGTTGTGAAGAGT
The DNA here is from genome assembly GCA_002363615.1 of Lachnospira sp. UBA3212. GTDB lineage: Bacteria > Bacillota > Clostridia > Lachnospirales > Lachnospiraceae > UBA3212. Next base: position 9,955 of record DEWK01000010.1, read on the forward strand.
TTAATTAAAGATAATGTTGATAACTTCATATGTGATAAGCGAAAGTTAATTATCTTTGTGATTTTTGCATGGTTTTGTGGAGATGAATTAGTTCTGGCAGATTCCGTGAGTATGTCAATATACGAATATATTATGTTGGTAATGGGTAATCATTATTATATTATTTACTTTTTATTAATGTCTTATTTGTTTTTTCAGTTTGATCAAATAAAGAAAACAAATAATTTAGTTAGTATTAGAGTTAGACTAATTAGAAATAAGTTTTTAATTCAATTATTCAGTATATTAATACAGACAATGGTTTATATAGGTATACATTTCATTGTTGCTTTCGGTATTGGTATCACACGCCTTGAAATAGTTAATAGATTTCAGACAGGAATGATTAGCGGATATTATAATGATACCCTAAGTTTTGTTTATGGATTTCAAAAATATTTTTCTAATCCATTATTAGCATTGATAACTATGGGATTATATATGGTTGCAGGCTTATCATTGTTTGGGATGATTATTTTTGTTGTACATGAGATAAAAGGTAGTAAATATACATTGGTAGTTGCCGGAGTTATGATTTTGGATATTATGGTGGGATTTAAACTGAATATCCATGGTTTTGCAGAAATATTTTTCTTAAACAATTACTTTATCCTACATCATGTTCTGTTTATAAGTGGTTTTATATGGGGATTATTTAATATTATAATTATTGCTTTCTTGATTGGTGGCATGTACTGTTTATTGAAAAAGAAAATAGGAAACCGTTTTGGGAGATATAATTATGCAAGATATATGCTATCTTCGACGTATAAAATTAGTATTCTATTTCTGCTTATATATATCATACTAAATTGTATTTCTGTTTATTTGCAAGATAAACATTTTTATTTGGTGGACGGAATTATTGTAAATTTACTGGGATATTCAAAAGATAGTATTGACTTATTGGAATTAATTAAACATATACTGTTTTTTGCTATACCACTTTTCTTTATAGGAAAGTTTTTGGAAAGTGAAATTCATATGTATAATGAACAGGTAAAGTTAAGATACAAAAATAAAAGTGAATGGAATAATTTAATAAATAAAACTATAGACACATATATATGGATTTATGCTACAGCGTTCATTTGTTATATGGCAGTTATTTATTTGTTTAGTATACTGCAGACAGGAGTAAAAAATCCATATTTCAATGAATTCATCAGCTATGTAGATGTTTCACATGATCAGTTTGGGGAAATTGTGATATTGTCATGCGTGTTAAAAACTTTAGAACTTATATATTACAAGAATATTTTGGTATTATTAACTAATTTATTTAAAAATAGAATTCTTGCATATTTGCTCACTTTGTTTGGATTTATTATTTCGTTAATATCGAGCATACCGGTTATAAGTTATGGAAGATCATCATTGTATTATTTGTGTGAAAAAATGCATTTATATGGAACCTTAAAGATGAATGTATTATTATTGAGTATTTTAATAATAAAAATATTATTTATAAAAATAATCATTAAATGGAGGGTAAAATATTGAATACAGCAATAGAAATAAAAAATGGAAGTAAATCTTTTGGTAAGAAGATTATTTATAAAAATTTAAACATAAAAATTAACGAGGGAGAATGTGTAGGGTTTATCGGTGGAAATGGCACTGGGAAATCAGTATTATTTCAGCTGATGACAGGTCTTCTTCCAATTGATACTGGAAAAGTAATAGTAAACGGAAAAGTATTAGGAAAAGATGGAGATTTTCCTGAAGATGTAGGAATACTTATCAATTCGCCAGGGTATATTGATTGTTATAGTGGTTTTAAGAATTTGCAGATGTTAGCTAGAATACAGGGCAAAATAGGTGATGAGGAAATAAAATCTGCTATGCAATTAGTTGGTCTTGACCCGGAGAATAAAACTCATGTAAAAAGATATTCTATGGGAATGAAGCAAAAATTAGGAATAGCTCAGGCTATTATGGAACATCAAAAAATTATAATTTTAGATGAGCCTTATAATGCTTTGGATTTTAACACAAATAAAGAAATAACTAAATTATTAAACGAGTTAAAAGAGGAAGGAAGAACGATTCTTTTGACAAGTCACCAGCATGAATACTTAGAAAAGTTGTGTGATACTATGTATTATATAGAAAATGGAGAATTAGAATTGTTTGATGAAAAAAGAAAAGCAGAATATTTTACTGTATAAAGTGAAATCGTAGTTGCAAGCAAAAACAAGCGTTTAAAAATTCATTTAAAGACATTACAAGTAGATAAATGGAAAAAATCTATGTTATACTATACATTGTATAAAGGAAAAAATTGACAATCAACATATCACAATTTTAAGGAGGCACTATGAACGAGGTTTTAAAAGCAATCAAGGAACGCAGAAGCATTCGCAAATTTAAAAGTGACATGCCAAAGAAGGAAGACATTGAGGCAATCTTAGAGGCTGGGCTTTATGCGCCAAGCGGACGGGGAGGTCAGGAAGTAATCACCATTGCGGTTACGGCCAAAGAGATGAGAGATCAAATAAGGAAAGACAATGCGGTCGTAGGTGGATGGGGAGAAGATTTCGATCCATTTTATGGGGCACCGGTGATCTTAGTGGTGCTGCGTAATAAAAACTGGGGAACCAGCATTTACGATGGAAGCCTGGTGATGGAGAATCTGATGCTAGCTGCACATTCATTGGGACTTGGAAGCATATGGATTCATCGGGCCAAGGAAGAATTTGAGATGCCAAAGTATAAAGAGCTTCTGGCAAAGCTTGGAATTAAAGGAGAGTGGGAAGGAGTTGGACATTGTGCCATTGGCTATATCGATGGAGAAGTGCCAGCGCCAGCCAAGCGAAAAGAAGGAAGAATCTACTGGGTGGAAGACTAGATGGAACAGTCATTTGCCTATTACCATTTGCCTGGGCTCTTTGAGTTTTTTGATTTTTATCAAGCTTTTTTGCCCCTATATCGTGACCATAAAGAATATTTTTATGACTGGGCAAGGATTGGGTCCATTTACGGGGCACCGGCGGACTGCATCTGGGGTGGAGGCCGGGTAGGCTTTGGAGAGGCAAGACCCGAGGCGGTCTTTGATTTGATGGACCAATATCAGATCTCCCCAAGACTTACCTTTAGCAACTTATTTTTGAAAAAGGAGCATTTGCAGGATTCCTATGCAAATGCCCTTTGCAAGCGGGCACAACAATCAAAGAAGGCTCCGGGGGTGATTTTAACCTCCGACCTGCTGTTGGAGTATTTAAAAGAAAACTATAATGGATTTTATTTTATGTCCTCCACCACCAAGGTGATTACAGATCTTGATGAAGCCAAAAAGGAAGTGAGGCGGAAAGAATTTTCTTATGTGGTCCCGGACTTTCGTTTCAATAAACCTCTTGAAATCTGGGAGGATTTAGACCGGAAAGAAAGGGACAAGTTGGAATTTCTTTGTAATGAATGCTGTTCCTTTGCTTGCAAGGACCGAAGAGCCTGCTATGAAAATGTCAGTAAAAAGGCCTTGGGCGAAACGGTAAAAGACCATATTTGTAAGGCACCGATGGGAAATCAGGGCTATCGATTTTCAGAGGCTATGAAAAATCCGGCCTTCCTTTCAAGAAAGGACATTCAGGAGGTCTATCTGCCGGCTGGTTTTTCTAATTTTAAGATTGAGGGTCGGGGCCTGGGAAGTGCTATTTTATTGGAGTTTTTGCTTTACTATATGGTAAAGCCAAAGTGGCAGTTAAAGGTACGAGAGGAACTTTATCTGGATGCCATGTTGGACTTATTCTAAAGACGAAGTTGGCACGAAAGGAGTGGAAGGATGATTAAAATCGAAAAACTTGTTAAGACCTATGGAAACCACATTCGTGCAGTAGATGGTTTGGATTTTACGGTACGAAACGGAGAAATCCTTGGATTTATTGGCCCAAACGGAGCCGGGAAAACCACCACCATTAAGATGATGACTGGAATTTTAAAACCGGATTCCGGGAATGTGATGATTAACGACTATTCCATGAGAACCCAGGCCCTAAAGGCCAAACAGGAGATTGGGTATATTGCAGATAGCCCGGATTTGTTTTTAAGGTTAAAGGGAATTGAATATTTAAATCTGATTTCCGATATATATGGGGTATCTACCAAGGACCGGAAGGAGAGAATCAAGGAATTTGCCAGTCGTTTTGATATGCTTGAGGCCTTAGGGGACGCCATGCAAAACTATTCTCATGGAATGAGGCAAAAGATTATGGTAATCGGTGCTTTGGTTCACAATCCGGCGGTTTGGATTTTAGATGAACCCCTAACGGGATTAGATCCCAAATCTGCTTTTGCCTTAAAGCAGATGATGCGGGAACATGCAGATGCAGGAAATTCCGTCTTTTTTTCTACCCATGTCCTAGAGGTGGCGGAAAAGCTTTGTGACCGGGTGATTATTATTAACCATGGTAAGAAGCTCTTTGATGGAAGCATTGAGACATTAAGGGAGAATCGCAAGGAAGAGGATCTGGAAAAAATCTTTTTGGAGATGACTGCCTATGAATAGTTATATTACCTTAACCAAAGCATTTATGACGGGACTAGATTCCGAAAAACCCAAGCAAAAAAGCAGGAAGCTTTTGTTGCTAGTCCTTGGGATCCTAGCTATCTTTGGGCTTTTTTTGCCGGTGACCCTGGGAGTAGGAATTCTGGTTCACCTTATGACCACCAGCTTGGCGGGAGTGGGAAAAGAGTCCATGGGTGCTATGCTTGTTTGTTTCATCATTTGCGTGTTTACGGTGGTCTTTGGCATGAGTGTCATTATGAATGAATTTTATTTTTCCGGTGACATAGAATTCCTTTTACCCTGGCCCCTAAAGGCCAGACAGATTGTGGCAGCCAAGTTTACTTCCGTCTTTTTAAATGAGAATGCCATGCAGATTTCCCTTGTAATTGCCTGCGTGGTGGGCTATGGACTGGCGGCAAAGATTGGACCTTTACAGTGGATTCTTTCTGTGATTGGGATTTTCACCTTGCCGATGATTCCTTTGGCCTATTGTGGGATTCTTGGGATTTTGATTATGGGAACCACTAGGTGGATTAAGAGCAAGGATGTGATCCAGCATTTGTCTGTGGCGATTACCTTGATTTTTCTTTTGATTTTTCTATCAGGCATTGGATTTTTACAGGATGTGGACATCGATACCTATGTGGTAAAACTTGCTACGGGAGACCAGGCAGGGATCAAGGCTTTATCCCTGGTATTTCCTCATGTGCCCTTGTTTATTAAGACCATTTCCCAGGGAAGTCTTTTGGCTTTGCTTCAGTATTTACTCTTACAGGTACTGGTGCTTGCCTTTTTGTTGCTTTTGGCAGATGTCCTTTATTTTAAGGGGGTTATCGGACTTACCTCTGCCTCTCACAGGGAGCTTAAGGAGGAAAGTCAGAAACTGATTGAACGATGCAAGAAGCATTCTCCGGCCTATGCCTACTTTAAAAAGGAAGTGCGCATGCTAACAAGGACGCCGGTCTTTTTTACCAACTGTGTGGCTGTGAATTTTCTTTGGCCCCTCTTTGTCTATGGGGCGATTAAAATCAGTCACCTAAAGTTTTCTTTGCTTTATTTGCAGACCCTTTATGAACTTAGGGATCTTCGCATACAGCTTTTTTTCCTCTTGGGAAGCGTGGGAATTCCGGTTCTTGTAACCGCCCTGAATTCTATTTCTTCCAACGCATTTTCTAGGGAGGGAAAGCAATTTGTGTTCATGAAATATATTCCGGTGTCTTACAAGACCCAGTGGAAGGTGAAGGTTTTGGTAGGGATGCTTTATCCACTGTTTGGAGTCTTACTTTTTTTGATACCGGCTTGCATCTTGGTACATGCTCCGGTAAGTCACATAATTTTGTTTAGCCTTTTAACCATCCTATCTGTGACCTTTGTGTCCATGATGGGAGTCTATATCGATTCGGTTCAGCCTAAATTAACCTGGGATGATGAGATGACAGCCCTAAGAGGCAACTACAATGCATTCTTTTCTATGGCCATGGCTATGTTATTTGCAGTGATTTTGTGCGTGGGAGGATTTGTCCTTTTTTGTATTAGTGAAATATCGATTACCTTAACGGCGGTCCTGATGATTACTATTTTGCTTCTTGCCAATGAGGTGATCTATGGTCTCACTAAGAGAAATGGAATTTTAAATTTGTTTGAAATGGAAGACGGTTTTTTAAAACATAGGAATTGACATTCTTTTCAAAGACGACTACAATCATTCTAATAATTTTTAAGGATGAATTTGAAGATGAATGAAAAAAAGAGAAGTACCTTCTCAGGAAGGTTAGGTTATGTGCTAGCCGCTGCGGGAAGTGCCGTAGGATTAGGAAACATTTGGAGATTCCCTTATTTGGCAGCCCAATATGGTGGTGGAATTTTTTTACTGGTTTATTTAATTTTAACTTTGACCTTTGGTTATACCATGATTATCTCGGAAACCACTTTAGGTCGTATGACACAAAAGAGTCCCGTTGGTGCTTTTAAGAAGGCGGGAGCTGGCAAACTTCTTCAAACTGGTGGTTGGATCAATGCCATTATCCCACTGTTAATTGTCCCTTATTATTCGGTAATCGGTGGATGGGTTATGAAGTATCTCTTCCAATATTTAACCGGAAAGGGTGGAGCCATTGCATCTGTAGATGACTCAGAACAGTCTGCTACATTTTTTAATAACTTCGTTGGTTCAGCCAGGGAACAGGAATTCTGGTTTATTCTGTTTGCCTTAATCACTATCCTGATTATCATTGGCGGCGTCCAAAATGGTATTGAGCGTATCTCGAAGATCATGATGCCTCTTTTGATTGTGTTGTCAATTATTGTTGTGATTTATTCGGTGACAAGACCTCACGCCATTGAGGGTGTGAAGTATTTCTTAATCCCTAACTTTAAGCATTTTTCATGGAAGACTGTTGTGGCAGCCCTTGGCCAGATGTTCTATTCTCTGTCCATTGCCATGGGTATCCTTTACACCTTTGGCTCTTACATGAAAAAGGACGTAGATATTGAGATGTCTACAGTTCAGGTTGAAATTTTTGATACCGCCGTTGCCATTCTCTCAGGCTTGATGATTATTCCTGCGGTCTTTGCTTTTAATGGCGGTTCTCAGGAACAATTGAATTCCGGTCCAAGTCTTATGTTTGTTTCTCTTCCCAATGTCTTTAACAGCATGGGCATGGGAAAAATCATTGGCTTTATATTTTTCTTGCTTGTCCTATTCGCAGCTCTGACTTCTGCGGTTGCCCTGGCAGAAAGTGTAGTTTCTACCTTTGAGGATGAGCTTCACATAAACCGTATTTCTGCCACCCTTGTTACCGGCGTAATTATCGTGATTCTTGGTAGTTTATCTGCCTTTGGTTTTAATATTCTTTCCGGTGTCACCCCATTCGGTATGGATTTCCTTTCTTTCTTTGATTTCCTTACGAACTCAGTTATGATGCCAATCGCAGCAATTGCCACTTGTCTCTTGATCCTTACGGTAACAGGTAAGAAGAAAATTGAAGAGGAGATTACGAGTAATTCTCGCTTCCGAAGACGCCGTGTTTACTGGTTTGTCATAAAGTATCTTGCTTTGATTTTCCTTTTAATTATTCTTGTTACTTCGGTTTTAGCGACCCTTGGCTTTGATATGTTTAAACTGTAAATTCCTAGGCTTGTCCTGGAAAAAAGCACGAGAGACTTAGTTTTCTCGTGTTTTTTTTTAGTTGGGCCACTAACCCTACCTAAGTACAATTAAAGAATGTTTTAACTATCAAATTTAAAAGAAACGAAAATCTACTATTTAGTTTCCAGTTCTGCTGTGCTATAATATTTTTGAAAGTAAGAAGGAAAAGAAAAAAATCCCGCCCAACCGTATGGTCGGAACGGGATAAGGAATTAAAATTGTTTTATTAACCATCTGCCGGTTTCGGAAAGATCGGAACGTTTGATTTTTCCGGTTTTGCTGCAGGATGATTGAATGAGAGAAGAGGTCTCAGCTTTGTTGCTTACATTCCAAGCTACAAAAGGAATCTTGTTTTTCTTTAAGAACTTGATCCAAGCCTTGGCTTCGGTATAATTAATGCCACCGTTACCAGAGGCATCACAGATTGAAAATTCAGAAACAAAGATTGGAAGACCTTCATCTAAAGCGGTTTGAGCCTTGTCACGTAAGTACTGACCATGGGTGGCTGCATAGAAGTGAAGAGTATACATGATATTCTTCTGACCGGTGATTGGGTCTTTGGCAGCAGTGTCAACATCTTGAGACCAGGTTGGAGTACCCACTAGGATGATATTCTTTTTATCATACTTACGGATGGTCTTGATGATCGTATTAGCATAAGGCTTAATGTCAGAAGACCAAGATACGTTGCCGTTTGGCTCGTTACAAATTTCGTAGATAATATTGGTTTGGTTACGATATTTTTTAGCCATACGTTTAAAGAAATGCTTCGCTTCCGACTTGTAAGTATTAGGATTGCCATCGGAGAGGATATGCCAGTCGATGATTACATACATGCCAAGCTTGGTAGCTGATTTCACACCTTGATCCACCTTCTTGTAGAGGCTTCTTGAATAGCCGGCAGAAGGATCTGAATAAAGGGCGAGGCGGACAGTGTTTGCACCAAATTTCTTCCAGGATTTAAATTGCTTTTGGTTTACATAGTCAGGAAACCAAGCGATGCCGTGGGTGCTGACACCTTTTAGTTGAACAGCTTTGCCTTTCTTGTTTACAAGCTGGGTGTCCTTTACGGAGAGACGGCCCCATTTGGCGGCGGTTCCGCTACTTGGAGTTGCACCGAAAACCAAGTTAGGGCTTAGGGAAACGAGAAGCAAAATACCAAGCAAAAGAAGTAAAGATTTAATTGTTTGATTGTCTTTTTTCATGAAATATCCTCCTTTTCAAACTTGTTACTATTATAACACATTTGGGAAGGGAGGAGGGTTGTTTTTGTAAATGGGTGGTAATATGGGAATTATGATAGATGTGCTAATCAACCTGGCCATTACAGTAATGGCAGCCATTGGTTTAAAGAAAAGCTATGTGAATAATAAGGGCTGGTCCACCTTGAAATGGTTTACAACGGACAGCAATCTTATTGCGGGAATATTCTGTTTGGTGTATGCTATATATCGAATTCGATATATGATAAATGGAGCAAAAATCCCGGATGGAGTCTATTTGATGCGCTATGTGGCAACCTGCGTGTTGGGGATGACATTCTTTATTGTGTTTTTGATTTTGGCACCATGGGATAGGGACTATAAGAGAAACTTTTTTTATGATGACCTCTTGTATCATCATTTTCTTTGTCCACTATTAACCATGATTTCCTACCTGATCTTTGGCAAATTACCATACAAGGATATGATCGCCACCTTTGTGGGAGCGGCACCGATTTTCCTGTATGGTTTCGTAAGCATGATTTTAAATGTGGCAAGAGTGATGGAGGGACCGTATCCCTTCCTTTTGGTATACAAGAATGGATTTTGGAAAAGTATCATGTGGATGGCCATAATATTGACCTTTGGTTTTAGTATGTCATTGATTTTTGCAATGGTGAAGTAGATGAAAGGAATCAATTATTTAAAAGAAGATATAAAAAAGTATTGGAAAGGATTGCTGCTGGTAATCCTTTTTCTGGTGCTTTTGCAAATGACCCAACAGCATTTTTGTCCCTTTATGCGAGTTTTACATATTCCCTGTGCGGGATGTGGCATGACTAGGGCTGGCATGTATCTCTTAACCTTGCAATTGAAAGAGGCTTGGAGGATGAACGCCATGATCTACCCATTTGCGGCCTTAGTGGTCTATGCCATCATTTGCAGGTATGGATTTGGGAAAAAGATAAAGGGGGCAAGTTTCTTGATTACCCTGTTAGCAATCATGGCCATCGCCTATTATATTTATCGTTGGATGACCGGATTTCCTCCTGAGATTTACAGTTGAAAAATATGCCCTGATTTGCTAAACTAAGGAAAGAATTTATAAGGAGGAAGGGCATGGAAGATAATTATAACGATTATAATAATCAGAATTATGCAAACTACACCAACGGCGGGGGTTATGGGAACCAGTCAAACAATGGTGGATATTATGAGAACTATAACAATGGCGGTTATTATCAGAACAATCGGAATGGGTTTAAGCCAGCCTTAACACCAGGGCAGTGGATTCTTACTATTTTGATTAGCTCGATTCCATGTGTCGGAGCCATTATGCTTTTTGTATGGGCATTTTCCAATGATGGACAAGAGGATCGAAAGAATTGGGCAAGGGCAAACTTGATCATAGCTTTGATTGCCTTCGTATTTATCATCCTACTTCAATTGCTTGGTTTCACATTTGCTTTTGGCCCTGCCCTACAGTCAAGTAACTTATTGTAGGTGAAAAATATGAGAACAGTAACTTTTAAAATGGAACGCCCGGGATTAGTGAAAGAGGGTCAAACCGTAGAACTAACAGAGCTTCCTGGGATTAATTACAATTACATTATTGAACCGGCCGTGGCCATGAGTGGTTGCTTTAAGTTATATAATCGGATTAAGTCCAAAACGGGCGTGATCAAAAAGATCATTGAGAATGAACGTGGGTATTATATTGAACTTGAATTAGATGAGCCAGACCCGGATGCAGAATAAGACAAAGGATAAGCGAAAAACTTATCCTTTTTTTGAATGGAATTCGGTTTGAAATCATATTAGCACTATGCTATAATGGTCTTAATTTTGAGAATGAATGATAAAAAGACAGGAAGGAGCATAGGAAGATGAAAAAACTGATTTTAGTTACTTCTCCTCCTGCGTGCGGAAAAACATATGTAACACGCAAGCTGGCTAAGGCGATGACGAATTGTGTTTACTTAGATAAGGATTCACTAATTGTTCTTTCAAAACAGATCTTTAAGGTAGCGGGTGAGGAATATAACCGTAGTTCAGATTTCTTTGAGCGAGAGATTCGTGATTATGAGTATTATGCGATTATGGAAGTTGCCTATGAGGCTTTGGAATATAATGATACCGTATTCATTAACGCTCCATTTACCCGAGAGGTAAGGAACAAGGAATATATGGATGAGTTAGCAAAGAAACTAGCGGCAAAAAATACCACTCTAGTGGTTGTTTGGGTACATACGGATATTGAGGTGTGTCACCAAAGAATGATCGAACGAAATTCGGATCGGGATACATGGAAGTTGGAGCATTGGGACGAGTATGTAGCCACCAGAGATTATTCACAGCCGGAAGGAATTCCTGGATTGATTGTCTTTGAGAATTCTTCAGATGAAGATTTTGAGAATTCACTTCATCAGATTAGTTATTATTTGAGAAATATGTAAAATAAGAAGCCATGCTCTTAAATATCAGGAGCATGGTTTTATTTGATAAGGAGAGATTATGGGATTAGTAGTTGACAAGATTGTAAAAAAGTATGGGGAAAACACGGTGGTAGACCAGCTTTCCTTTCGTATGGACCAGCCGGGAGTGTATGCCTTGCTAGGAAGAAATGGTGCAGGAAAAACCACCACGATCCGTATGATGCTTGGCATGCTTGCTATGGATGGAGGAAGTGTGACCTGGAATGACAAGCCATTATCGCCATTTACCACAAATATTGGTTATCTGGCGGAGGAGCGAGGACTCTATCCAAAGTACACCTTAATGGACCAGTTGATTTATTTTTCTCGTTTAAAAAATATTAGCGAGCAGGAAGCAAAAAAGAGAATCAAGTACTGGGCAGAGCGTCTTCAGGTGGAAGAGTACATTTACCCAACCACCAGTGCAGATCAAAAGAAATCCAGGGGAAAGGGAGCCATTCAGTCTCGAAAGGCAGAACAGCTTTCCAAGGGTAACCAGCAAAAGATTCAGCTGATGGCCTCCTTGATTTCAGATCCGGATCTGATTATTTTCGATGAGCCACTTTCTGGCCTTGACCCTGTCAATGCGGATATCTTCCGTGACATTATCCATGACTGTATCCGTAAGGAAAAGTATATTATCATGTCTTCTCACCAGATGGCCACCATCGAGGAATTCTGTACCGATTTGACTATTTTAAACCGTGGAAAGGACGTGCTTTCCGGCAATTTAAATAAAATCAAGAAGTCTTATGGAAGAGTGAATATGTACCTTAAGAGTGAAGAAGATCTTCATCCTTATATCAAAGAACATAACCTGACCATCCTTGAGGAAACACCGGATGGCATCCATATTAAGGTGAGTGGTCAGGAGGAAGCAGATCATTTCCTAAAGGACTTAGCTAGTCAAAATGTAAGCCTGATTCGTTTTGAACTTCGGGAACCATCTCTTCATGAAATCTTTGTCTCTACCGTAGAGAATGACAGTAAGGCTGGTGACGAACATGAATAAAGAGGAATTTCGTGGTTGGCAGGAGGTTCTATTTTTTACCTACCAGCAAACCTTTAAAAGTAAGGCGGTAAAAATTCTTACCGTGATTTTTGTTTTGGCGGCTCTTTTGGTGGTTCCCATTATGGCAGCCATTTCTTCAAATAATGCAAAAGACAAGAAAGATGATAGCGCCACCGGAAACAGTGGGGCAGGTCTGATTGAGAAGATGTATATTTTTGATGAAACGGGACGATTTGCCGATGAGGTCCTTGATTATTACGCAGGTCTTGAGGAATTTTCAGAAACAGAATTTATCAAAGCCACAGATTTAAAAAAGACCAAGGAACGAATTAAAAATTCCAAGGATGAGATGTTATCCATTCTTTTAATCATTAGTGAAAAAGAAACCTATCACCTGAATTTTTACTACAACAAGGATGGAGAAATCGGCATCATGGACTTGGAAGATGTGACAGATGTGGTGGTGGATGGATTTAAGGAGGTTGTAATTGCTTCTTTAAACTTAAATGAAGATCAAAAACTTCTGGTATCCAACCGGATTCAAACAGCAACCACCGTCCTATCCACAGAAAAAACAAAGGTAAAAGATCATAAGATTTATTTTGAGGAGTATCAGTACACCTTTTCCCTAATTCTCGTTATGACTTTTACGATGGTCCTATCTTTCTGCGGAGAAGCAGTGGCAAACTCTATCATTACGGAGAAATCTTCCAAAATCATCGAGCTTTTAATGACATCCATTAAGCCGATGGCCATTATTACCGGTAAAGTTTTGGGTATGCTTGGAGTAGTCTTAAGCCAGGGCATCCTTTTAGTTGGCTGCCTTGCCGCTTCTTCCTTCCTTGCAAATTCCCTGTTCCCGGCCGGCATGGAAACAGGAAAACTCTATCCAAAGCAGATGACAAGTATGATGGATTCCATTGAAATTGATACCCATATGCTTTGGGCCAAAGTGCTTCTGATTCTTGTTATTTTTATCCTGGGATTTTTAATCTTTGGCCTTTTAGCAGGAATTGCCGGGGCAACGGTTAGTAAATTGTCTGACCTGGCAGAGGGAATGAAACTTTACAGTTTGAGTCTGGTTATTTGTGCCTATGTAGGAATCTTTTCGGTGCAGTTTGGAACCTCTGGCATTCAGACATGGCTTCTTCATGTCTTTAGCTTGATTCCAATCTTCTCCCCATTTACCTTAACGGTTTACCTCCTTTTAGGAAAAGAAGCGATTTGGGTGGGAGTTCTGGCCGTGGTTCTTATGATTATTTGCCTCTATCTCTTATTACGATTTGCGGCAGATGTTTATGATTACCTGATTTACTACAACGGCGATCCAATTAAGCTTAACAAATTACTGAAACTTTCAAAGGCTCGGAAAGGAGATAAGAAACATGCAGAATAAAAAACAAGGTGTTTTGACTGGATGGAGCAAGGTCTTCTTATTCACCATAAAACAAGAAATTAAGGGAAAGAACTTTTTGTTAGCTACCTTGGGAGGATTTTTTCTCTTCTTTGCTATTGTCTTTGGAGCCTATACCATTTCGGCCTTCCTGGGAGCAAAGGACGCAAAGGACAATGACATTAAAACGGTTTATTACACCAATCAATCGGATATGGAGGTGGATTTTTCTGACTTCAAGGAATTAGAAGGGTTTAAAGACATAAATTTTAAGGAGCGAACCGAAACAGAAGACATGACTGCTAAGGACTTGAACAAAGAAGACGATGCAGTATGGATGAAGATTTATTACAAGGAAGATCTTAAGACCTATGGGGTTTTGGTATATTTCAGCAAGGAAAGCGATGTTTCTAAAGATCAGGCAGAAAACCTTGGAGAATGTGTAGCAGAATATCTTGAGCCTTATAAACTTTTTTCTGCAGGCCTTGATCCGGAAAGTGTTCAGTCCGTGATTAAGCCGGTGACCTATACCTTAAGTACCGGAAATGGAGAGGATCAGGATGCCATTGCAGAAATCTTGAAGTTATTGGGACCAATGTTGGTTTACTTTGTCCTTTACTTTATGATTCTTGCCTATGGACAGAGCATTTCTAAAAATATCCTGGAAGAAAAGACCAACCGGGTAACTGAGTATCTTTTGACATCGATTCAGCCTTATTCCTTGGTCTTTGGAAAACTTGCAGCCATGATTTTTGTTGCCATTTGCCAGTTTGGCCTATGGATCTTTGGCTTGATTTTCGGTAAAGTGGTGGGAGCAAGTGTTTCGAAACTTATTTACAAGGACCGACTGGATGTTATTGGGAAATTATTCGAACTCTTTGACCTGTCCCCTTGGGTGATTTTGATAAGCGTTCTTTTAATGATTTTAGGTTTTATCTTTTATTGCTGTTTGGCTGGACTGGTTGCAGCGAATGTGTCAAAACCGGAGGAGTTATCCTCCGCAATGGGTGTTTTCCAGCTTCCAATGATTTTATCTTTCTTTGCGGTTTATATGATTCCACTGTTTTACACCAAGGTCTGGATAGATTCGGTCCTTCGCTATGTGCCATTTACCAGTGCATATTATTTATCGGCTCAATTTTTAGTAGGGGAGTTAAGTTTTGTTCAGTTGATTGCACCAATCCTCATACAGTTAGCAACGATTGTTTGCTTTGTTTACTGGATTGGAAAACTTTACAAGAAACATCTTTTCTCTTAGAAAAAGAGTCTTGAGAAATACTTTTATTTCGTGTAAAATACCCTTTGGTCTATTTTGTAAATCATAAGAAAGAAGGAAACATATATGAAAATTAGAACCAGATACGCACCAAGCCCTACCGGTAAGATGCATGTGGGAAATCTTCGTACCGCTCTTTATGAGTACCTGATTGCAAAGCATGAGGGAGGAGATTTTATCTTACGAATCGAAGATACCGATCAGGAGCGTTTTGTAGAAGGTGCTCTCGATATCATTTACCACACGATGGAGATGACTGGCTTAAAGCATGACGAAGGTCCGGATATTGGTGGTGCCTGTGGTCCATACGTTCAGAGCGAGCGTGTAAAGAGCGGACTTTATCTTGATTATGCCAAGCAATTAGTGGAGAAGGGGGAAGCTTATTACTGTTTCTGTGATAAGCACCGTCTTGAAACCGAATGCAAGCAGGTAATGGAAGGCAAGGAGATTATCATTTACGATAAGCACTGTCTCCACTTGTCCAAGGAAGAAATCCAGGAGAACTTAAAGGCCGGCAAGCCATATGTCATCCGTCAGAATAATCCAACCGAAGGTACCACTACCTTCCATGATGAGCTTTACGGAGATATCACTGTTGACAACAAGGAATTGGATGATATGATTTTAATTAAGTCAGACGGTTACCCAACCTACAATTTCGCCAACGTCATTGACGATCATCTAATGGGAATCACCCACGTTGTCCGTGGAAATGAATATATTTCTTCTTCTCCTAAGTACCAGAGACTTTACGATGCCTTTGGCTGGGAGTCCCCGGTGTATATTCATTTGCCATTAATTACAGATGAAAATCACAAGAAGCTTAGCAAGCGTTCTGGTCATTCTTCTTTTGAAGACTTGATCGACCAGGGCTTCTATCCGGAAGCGGTGGTTAACTACATTGCCTTACTGGGCTGGAGTCCGGAAGATAACAATGAGATTTTCTCCTTACAGGAGTTGATTGACCAGTTTGATTACCACAGAATCAATAAGAGCCCTTCTGTTTTTGACATGGGCAAGCTTAAGTGGATGAACGGTGAGTATTTAAAGGCGATGGATCCTGAGACCTTCTACCCATTGGCTGAGCCATACGTGAAGGAAGTGATCACTAAGCCTTATGACTTAAAGAAGATCATGGATCTTGTTAAGACCAGAATTGAGATTTTCCCTGACATTAAGGATTTAATTGATTTCTTTGAGGAACTTCCTGAATATGATGTGGCAATGTATACACATAAGAAGATGAAGACCAACACGGAGAATTCTTATGAAACATTAAAGGAAATCCTTCCTGTCTTAGAGGCAGCAGAGGACTACAGCCAAGATGCCCTTCACAGTTTAGTCTTTGATTTTATTGCAAAGAAGGGATGCAAGAACGGAATTGTCTTATGGCCACTTCGTACCGCAGTATCCGGTAAGCAGATGACCCCTGGTGGAGCCTTTGAAATCATGGAAATCTTGGGCAAGGAAGAAAGCTTAAAGAGAATCCGAAAGGGAATCGAATTATTAGAAAAGAAATTAGAAGCATAAAAAGAACCTGCACTGGCAAAAGCCGGGGCAGGTTCCTTTTTATCATACGGTCCATAAAATAAAAAAACAGGATGGAAAATCCTGAAAAAAGTCCTATAAAAAAGGGGAGCCTAGTGGATTTCTCCACTAGGCGTGAGTATGAAAAATGTTATATCTAATAGATAGGGGTATTAGATATAGTAGCATTAGTTCTCACCAATGCATGGATAATATACCATTCATTTTAAAAATTGTCAAGGATTGTTTATGAAACTTTTTTATGTTATTTTTGGATTATTAAAACGAAAAGAGATATTTAAATTATGAGTAATATTTTAAATGTAGAGCATGTATCAAAAACCTTCCAGATTCGTAAGGTTTTAGATGATGTGACAGTCGGTATCTCAGATACCGATAAAATTGGGGTGATTGGAACCAATGGTACAGGAAAGTCTACCCTGCTATCGATTATTGCAGGAGTGGAGCGTCCAGATGAAGGGAAGATAGTAAGTAATCAGGGATTAAAGATTTCTTATCTACCGCAGACACCGGTATTTGATGAGACCAAATCACTTTTAGCAAACATAACAGAAAAGATCTATGATGGAGCCGACCACTGGGACAAGATGGGAGAAGTAAAAGCAGATCTTGCCAAGATGGGGATCCAGGATCCGGAGTGTAATCCGTCTATTCTTTCAGGAGGACAGAAAAAGAGAGCGGCTTTGGTAGCAGCAATCCTTATGCCTTGTGATCTCTTGATCTTAGATGAGCCAACCAACCATTTAGATACAGATATGATTGAATGGTTGGAAGCTTATTTGAAGCGATATCGTGGATCCCTTTTAATGGTTACCCATGACCGTTACTTTTTAGATGAAGTTACCAACCAGATTCTGGAGGTGGATAAAGGAAAGGTCTATCGCTATGAGGCAAACTATTCAGGCTTTTTGGAATTAAAACAGCAAAGGCAGGATTTTGAGCAGGCCGCAGAGAGAAAGGCGCAAGCCCTCTATAAAAAAGACTTAGCTTGGATGCTACGGGGAGCCAGGGCAAGGTCTACTAAGCAAAAGGCCCATATCAAACGCTTTGAAGAGTTAAGAGATCGGAAGCGTCCGGAAGAGGAAAGAAGCGTCTTGCTAAATTCCTTGAATTCCAGAATGGGAAACAAAACGATAATCCTAGAGGGAATATCAAAGACCTATGGGGATAGAACCTTGTTTTCAAACTTTTCCTACACTTTTAAAAGAAATGATCGTATTGGAATCGTAGGGCCAAACGGTTGCGGAAAATCAACCCTGATCAAGTGTTTAACGGGAGATGTTCCTGTAGATA
Source organism: Lachnospira sp. UBA3212 (assembly GCA_002363615.1). Lineage (GTDB taxonomy): Bacteria > Bacillota > Clostridia > Lachnospirales > Lachnospiraceae > UBA3212. Next base: position 27,844 of record DEWK01000010.1, read on the forward strand.
CCGGAAGTATCGAGATTGGACAGACCATAAAGATTGGCTACTTTAGTCAGGAAAATGAAGCCTTAGATTTAAATCAAAAGGTCATAGATTATGTAAAGGATACGGCAGAATATATTGAAACATCGGATGGAGTGGTGACTGCTTCCCAGATGTGTGAGCGATTTTTATTTGATGGAGCCATGCAGTACAATCGGATTGAAAAACTTTCTGGTGGAGAGAAGCGAAGGCTCTATCTTTTAAAGATACTTATGGGGGCTCCGAATGTGATTATCCTAGATGAGCCAACCAATGATCTTGATATTTCAACGCTTCGTATTTTAGAAGATTATTTAGATAGCTTTGCAGGAATCATTATAACTGTCTCCCATGATAGATATTTCTTAGACCGAGTGGTCACAAGAATCTTTGCCTTTCAAGAAGATGGTAGCTTGATGCAAAGTGAGGGGGCTTATAGTGATTACTTGGCAAGAAAATCCCTGGACCAAAAAGAAATAGAAGGAAAGGAAAATGTTTTAGGGGAGAAGAAGAACTGGAAGGAAGGTCAAAGTCAGAAAAAGCGACTCTCCTATAAAGAGCAAAGAGAGTATGACCATATTGAAAAGGAGATTTTGGCCTTAGAAGAGGAAAGTGAAGCCCTTGAGGAAGAAATCAATCAGAATGCCAAGGACTTTATGAAGTTAAATGAACTTTCTAAAAAGAAAGAGGAAGTAGATCAAAAACTTGAAGAGAGAATGGAACGTTTTTTGGAGCTGCAGGAAATGGTGGATTCCTTTGAACAGGCTTAAAATTTTCTTTAAAATTGCATTTTCATGTGGTAAAATAAGCATAGACTTGGAAACAAAAAAACAATCTTTGTTTTCGGGGAAGTTTTTATAAGTTGAAAGGAGAATAGTATGGGATTAATTAGTGCATTAGTAGGAAGTGCCTCTTCAGCCTTAGCGGATTCATGGAGAGACTACTTCAATTGCGATTCATTAGCAATGGATGTACTTGTAGCAAGAGGAGAAAAAAGAAAGAATGGTTCGAACAAAAAAGGTTCGGATAATGTAATTTCAAACGGTTCAATTATTCAGGTAGACGAGGGACAGTGTGCTTTAGTCGTTAGCCAGGGTGAAGTTGTTGAAGTTTGTGCCGAGGCTGGTAAGTTCGTCTATGATACCAGTACAGAACCTTCGATCTTTTATGGAGGACTTGGAAAGGGAATTGTAGATACCTTTAAGCAGATTGGAACTCGTTTCACCTTTGGTGGAGATACAGCAACCGATCAGAGAGTATACTATTTCAACACCAAGGAAATCATGGACAACAAGTATGGAACTGCAAATCCTATTCCATTCCGTGTAGTTGATACCAACATTGGTCTTGATATGGATATTTCGCTTCGTTGTCATGGTGAGTATTCTTATAAGATTACCAATCCAATTTTATTCTATAAGAATGTTTGCGGTAATGTAGAGAATGCTTATATGAGAAGCCAGATTGATGATCAGTTAGATAGTGAATTCTTAACAGCATTGCAGCCGGCATTTGCCAAGATTTCAGAGATGGGAATTCGTTACAGTGCAGTTCCCGGACATACTGCAGAACTTTCGCAGGCTATGAATGAGGTTCTCACGAAAGAGTGGAAGGACATTCGTGGTATTGAAATCGTGAGGGTTGGTGTACGTTCCGTGACAGCTTCTGCAGAAGATGAGGCGATGATTAAGGAGCTTCAGAAGAGTGCAGTACTTCGCGATCCTAGAATGGCAGCTGCAACAATTACAGGAGCACAGGCAGAGGCTATGAAGTCTGCAGCAGCCAATGAGTCTACCGGACCTATGATGGCATTTGCAGGTATGAACATGGCAATGAATGCAGGTGGTATGAATGCAGGACAGTTATTTCAGATGAATCAGGCAAACAATGGACAGACACAGAATTATCAGACTGCATCAAATGGTGGATTTACCAGTGGACAGTCACAGCCTCAGGCAACCATGCAGGGAAGTGGATGGACTTGTGAATGTGGCCAGACCAATACCGGTAAGTTCTGTTCGAATTGCGGAAAGCCACAGCCACAGCCGGTAGCACCAAGTGGATGGGTATGTGAGTGCGGTCAGGAAAATAGTGGAAAGTTCTGTTCAAACTGTGGTAAGCCACAGCCGGTAGCCGGTCCAAAGTGTTCAAAGTGTGGATGGGAGCCTGCAGATCCAGCTAGCATACCAAAGTTCTGCCCAGAGTGTGGAACACCATTTCAGCAGTAGTCATAGTAAGAGAGGGTAAACAGATTTAATATGGATAATAGTAATCATCTTGATAGCGCAGATAGTGCGGGGAACCCGAAGGAGTTTGTAGAAGCAGAAGGAGAGATCACAAGAAAAGAGACGGATCGTAAGTGTCCGGATTGTGGAGCAACCATGGATTTTGATCCTCTTACCGGAGGCCTTTACTGTCAGTATTGTGGGCATAAGGAAGCAATCGACGATAAGGATCAAAAGCCTCAAAGGGCAGAGGAACTGGACTTTTCATCGGCTTTAAACAAGGATAATTGCAACTGGGGAGCTAAGAAAAAGACCATTAAGTGTAAGTCCTGTGGTGCAGTAACCATTTATGATGAATTGGAACTGGCAAACACCTGTCCTTATTGTGGTTCTAACCAGGTAATGGAAGAACAGGATGTGGATACATTGGCTCCGGGAGGGGTATGTACCTTTAAGATCGATGGAAAAAGGGCTGGAGAAAACTTCAAGTCCTGGTTGGGTCATAAACTCTTTTGTCCCAGTGCAGCAAAAAAAGCGGCTAAGCCGGACCAGTTTAAGGGAATCTATGTTCCTTACTGGACCTTTGATGCAGATACCACCTCTCCTTATCATGCACAGTATGGAATTGAACGTACTCTAAAGCGAGGAGATCATAGCGAGACGGTTACGGAGTGGCACAATACCACAGGTGTTTACCATTGCTTTATTGATGATCAGTTAGTACTGGCTTCCACCCGTATGGATCAGCGCATTTTAGAAAGTGTTTGGCCTTATGATACCAAGAATAATCTGGCCTATAAGCCGGAGTACCTGGCAGGGTTTATTTCGGAGCGTTATTCTTTGGGACTGGATCAGGGTTGGAAGGAAGCACAGAAATCCATTCGCAAGAAATTATCCGGTGAAATCAATCAGGAAATCATAGATAAATATGATGCGGATAGTGTTAGAAGCCTGGGCTTTGATACCAATTACACCAATATTAAGTATAAATATTTGCTTTTGCCGGTTTGGATGTCGGCCTTTACCTATAAGGATAAGGTATATCAATTTGTGGTGAATGGTCAGACGGGAAAGGTGGGAGGTCAAACTCCTATTTCTCCGCTTCGTGTGGCAATTGCAATTATCATAACACTTTTGCTATTATCATTTATTTTTCGACTAGGTAGATAAAGCAGCGAGGAGGTAGTATTATGAAACATATCGTATATGCAATCGGAAGAGAGTTTGGCAGTGGCGGACGTGAGATTGGACAGAAGTTAGCAGCTGAATTGGGAATTCAGTGTTATGACAGCAGATTAATCGAACAGGCGTCAAAAGATGGTGGAATTGATACCGATGTTTTGCGCCAGGTAGAAGAAAAACGAGCATCTGGTATGGCATATGCTTCCTACTATGCCTATTCACCGGATACAAGAGGCTATGGAATGCCAATGAACGATACCTTGTTCAATTTGCAGACAGAGGTTATTTTCAAATTAGCAACCAAGGAGTCATGTGTTATTATTGGTCGTTGTGCAGATGATGTGTTATCAGACATGAAGGAGGCAGTATCTGTCTTCGTATTTGCAGATTTAGATGCTAGAATTAAGAGAATCATGGAACGCTACAAGGTGGATGAAAAGTTAGCAAAGGGCATGATTAAAAAGTATGACAAGCAGAGACGAAACTATTACAACTACTATACCGATAAGGAATGGGGAAAGCGAAATAGTTACGATATGTGTCTATCAAGCTCACGACTTGGCATTGATCAGTGTGTAAAGATTCTTAAGGCTATGGCAGAAGAATAAAAATAAAAGAACTTCCTTAGAAAAAAACTAAGGAAGTTCTTTTTTTCTGCATCCGACCGGAATCGAACCGACATTCCTGCCTCCGGAGGGCAGTGCTCTATCCATTGGGCTACGGATGCATCACAATTATGTATTTTACACTATTTTGTGGTTGGAATCAAGAAATATTGCAATTTTTCCATGTATTTGGTACAATGACACTTGGTTCACTAGCGAAATACACCCTGAAGGAGGACATAGTATGCCAGGAGAAGTATTTCTTACGGATGAAGATATAAGAAGACATAAAGAGAGAAAAAAACAAAGGCAAAATAAACATAGGAGGCGTCGCAGGAGAAGACTACGTAGTCGCTTTTCTTTGGGAAGACTTTTGATTGTTCTTGTAGTAGTTTTACTTCTTGTATTTGTTGGAAGTATCATTAGTCATAAGCAAAACACCAAGAACAAGGAAGAGGCAAGTAGAAAAGCAAAAGAAGAGCAAACTACGATCAAGCAGGACGGAGGTAGCCTGGTAGGAAATACCGATGAGGAAATCGGGAACCTGATTAATTCCTATTTTGCGTCAAAAACCGTTGGTGATACCAACGCCCTTTCCACCGTGGTAGACGTGTTAACGGAGGAAGACGTAAAACGCAATCAAAAGGAATTGGAACTGATTGAAGGTTATTATAATATTGCAGTCATGACCAAGGAAGGTCTTGATGATAATTCCAGGGTTTGTTACGTATATTATGATCTGAAAATTAAAAACATAGATACGGTAGCCCCTGGATCCGTAGTTCTTTATGTAGAAAAGAACGAGGCTGGAACGTGGAAGGTTCATACCTATACCAATGACAGCACGATAAAGGAGTATATCGAGCATTTGCAGTCGGACGAAGACGTTCAGGGTTTCTATACCAATGTAGAGCAGAAGTTAGTAGCTGCCTGTGATGCAGATGAAAAATTAAAGAGCTTTTACCAGTCATTAACGGGAGCTCAATAAAAACATAGGAGAGGGAAGATGGCAAATACAAAACTAAAGGTGAATTCTCCGGTCTTTAATCCGGATTTAAGAAAGTATATTGATGAGGTAAAGGCAAATCCTAGCCCTGAAAACAATGGAAAGGTATTTCAAGAGATTGCCACCAAGGCAGAGTTTCTTTCAGGGGTAACGATTGATCGGGAGCCAATCGAAGCAGAGGATGGCTCTCGTGTGATTGCAGATGGAACCAACATGAATATGAAGTTGCTTGAAACCAAGAATAAGGAGGGGAAGATCCTTCGTTTCTATGCGGCCTTTACCGATTGGTCAGAGCTTAAAAAGTGGAAGGGAATATCAGAGGGGATTACCACGGTTACCTTTGGATTCGATGATTATTACAAGTTAATTCAGGCAAATCCAGTGATCACTGGAGTCGTAATCAATCCATTTTCAGATAACATCATTCTTTCTAAAGAGATGTTAGAACGTCTTCATGTAATCAAGGAAAATGATGGTAAGAATCCGGCTGCGGAAAGCAAGGTAGAGGAGAAGGAAGTAAAGATTAACATCGGTGACTTTAACGAATTCCCTGTAATTCTTGCTGAAAATATGCGTGAGATTATGAGACAATATGAGACTGTTGAACGTGCTTGGCTTCGAATTATGCAGGCAGAAAATCAGCAACCTCAGGTACTTTTAATAGCGGATATGGATCCAAGCAAGGTAGAAGAGGCTATGATTTCTCTTTTATCAGAATCGGTTAGAAAGCATATTGGAGAAAATGATAAGCTTACAGTGGTTCCACTGGATTCTGATTTTGGTAAGCAGGCGATCACCAATGCGGAGCCTTTCTTTGTACGTTCCGAGGATCTTGTGTTAAATGCACCTAAGGATCAGAAGAAGGTCGAGGAATTGGTAGAAGAAAAAGAGAAAGAAGAGCGGGAAAAGCAAAAAGGAAAATTCTCATTTTTTAAGAAAAAGAAGTAAGACTGAAAGGACACCCGGATGGTCCGGATGAGTGTGCGTTATGGGTAAATATTTTGGAACAGATGGTTTTCGTGGAGAAGCTAATATTAATTTGACTGTGGAGCATGCCTTTGCAGTAGGCCGTTTTATCGGTTGGTACTATGGAAAACGAATGAATAAAAAGTGTCGTGTAGTGATTGGTAAGGATACCAGAAGAAGCTCGTATATGTTTGAGTATGCGCTTTCTGCTGGTCTTACAGCTTCTGGAGCAGATGCTTATCTTCTTCATGTAACAACAACACCAAGTGTATCCTATGTAACAAGAACCGAGGGATTTAGCTGTGGAATTATGATTTCTGCCAGCCACAATCCATTCTATGATAACGGAATTAAGTTGATTAATGGGTCTGGGGAAAAGATGGAAGAAGAGGTCATTGCTGAAATTGAAAAGTATATTGACCATGAATATCAGGAGATTCCTCATGCTACCAGAGAGGAAATTGGTATGACCACCGATTATGCTGCAGGAAGAAATCGCTATGTAGGTTATTTGATTTCCCTTGCAACTCGTTCCTTTAAGGGAGTGAAGGTAGGATTAGACTGTGCCAATGGTAGTTCCTTTACCATTGCTAAAAGTGTTTTTGATGCCTTAGGTGCTACGGTTTATACCTTGGCAGATAAGCCAAATGGGTTAAATATTAATTTGGACTGCGGATCTACCCACATTCAAAATCTTCAGAAACTGGTGGTGGAAGAGGGCTTAGATGTTGGATTTGCCTTTGATGGTGATGCAGATCGTTGTCTTTGTGTAGATGAAAAAGGACAGGTGGTCGATGGAGACAAGATCCTTTATATCTGCGGAAAATATATGAAAAAGACCGGAGAGTTAAAGACCAATAAGGTAGTGACTACCGTAATGTCAAACCTCGGTTTATATAAGGCTTTAGATAAAGCAAACATCGGCTACGAAAAGACGGCCGTAGGTGATAAATATGTTTACGAGAATATGAGAGAGTATGGTCATCGTTTAGGTGGTGAACAGTCAGGACATATTATTTTCAGTAAGTACGCTACTACCGGTGATGGAATTTTAACCTCTCTTCGTATGATGGAAGTTATGCTTGAGGAGAAGGAAAGCCTGTCAAAGCTGGGAGAAGAATTGGTAATCTATCCACAGAAACTTGTAAATGTAAGGGTTACCGATAAGACTACGGTTTTAGATGATCAGGTTTTAAAGGATGAAATTGCCAGAGTAGAAGAAGAACTTGGCAGTGAAGGTCGTGTTTTAGTTCGCCCAAGTGGTACCGAGCCATTGATTCGTGTTATGGTGGAAGCTAAGGAAGATGCAGATTGTGACCACTATACTACCCGGATTATTGAGAAGATGAAAGAAAGAGGCTACGTGAAGGAGGCATAAGATGATTTCAGAAAAAATGATGGGCTTCGTAAAAAACAGTTCAGCCATTCGTGCCATGTTTGAAGAGGGTAAGAAGATGGCAGCAGAGTTTGGGGCAGAGAATGTATATGATTTTTCTTTGGGAAATCCCAATGTACCAGCTCCAAAAGAAGTAAACGAGGCCATTTGCCAGGTTATAGAAGAAGAGGATTCAGTCTTTGTCCATGGCTATATGAGTAACTCTGGTTATGAGGATGTACGCAAGGCCATTGCAGATCATATTAATGAACTTCACGGAACTGAATTTAAAGAAGAAAATATATGTATGACCGTAGGTGCTGCCGGCGGTTTAAATTCCATTTTAAAAGCTCTTTTAAATCCGGGGGATGAGGTATTAACCTTTGCCCCATATTTTGGAGAGTATCGTTCCTATGTAGGAAATTATGATGGAATCTTAAAGGTGGTAAGTCCAAATCTCCCGGATTTCCAGCCAAACTTAAAGGAATTTGAAGAGATGATTGGCCCTAAAACAAAGGCGGTTATTATTAATACTCCGAATAATCCTACCGGTGTAGTTTACACCAAGGAGACCTTGGAGCGAATCGGCCAGATTTTAGAAAAGAGGCAGACAGAATATCATACGTCTATCTATCTGATTTCAGATGAACCATATCGGGAATTAGTGTATGACGGAGTGGAAGTTCCTTACGTTACAAAGTTTTATAAGAATACCATCGTCGGATATTCTTTTAGTAAGTCCCTTTCCCTTCCGGGAGAGCGAATCGGTTATCTGGTACTTCCATCTGAAATGGATGATGCAGAAGATGTGATTAGTGCAGTGAATGTGGCTACAAGAATCTTAGGCTACGTGAATGCCCCATCTCTCATGCAGCGTGTGATTAAAAAATGTCTGGATTGCAAGGCGGATGTATCTTACTATGATCGCAACCGAAAGAAGATTTACCAGTCCTTAAAAGAGTACGGATTTGATTGTGTCCTCCCGGAGGGTGCCTTCTATCTCTTTATTAAGAGCCCTGTGGCAGAAGAAGGAGAATTTTGCAAGAAGGCCAAGGAAAAGCATATCCTGATTGTACCGGGTTCTTCTTTTGCTTGTCCCGGTTACGTGAGACTTGCTTATTGCGTATCTTATGAGACTATTTGCAATTCCCTTCCGGCATTTAAGGAGCTGGCAGAAGAATTTGGTCTTTGTAAATAATTAGGAAATGAAAAAACAGAATGGAGAAATTATGTATTCATGGATGAAGAATGTGCGCCAAGTGGAGCCTTACGTTCCGGGTGAACAGCCAAAGTGTACAGATTTGATTAAGTTAAATACCAATGAGTGTCCTTACCCACCGGCACCTGGTGTGGAAAAGAAGTTAAAAGAATTTAAGGTTGATTGTTTACGGCTTTATCCGGATCCGGAGGCAAGTGTTCTTACCTCGGCTATCGCAGATTATTATCAGGTAAAGCAGGAAGAGGTCTTTGTGGGAGTTGGTTCCGATGATGTACTGGGAACGGCTTTCTTGACCTTCTTTAACAGTGAGAAACCAATTCTTTTCCCGAATATTACCTATTCCTTCTATCCGGTTTGGGCATCCCTTTATGGAATTCCATATGAGACTCCAAAGTTAAAGGAAGACTTTACCATCCGGAAGGAAGATTATTTTAAGGAGAATGGTGGTATTGTGATTGCAAATCCCAATGCCCCAACGGGACTGGAGGCACCTTTGAGTGTCATTGAAGAAATCGTGGCAAAGAATCCTGATGTGGTAGTCATCGTAGATGAGGCCTATGTGGATTTCGGGGCAAGTTCTGCTTATCCTTTGGTAGAAAAGTATGACAACCTTCTTGTGGTGCAGACTTTTTCAAAGTCCCGTGCTATGGCCGGTATGAGAATTGGATTTGCCATAGGTAATTCAAAACTGATTGCCTGTATGAATGCGGTAAAGTTTTCTTATAATTCTTATACTATGAACCAAACGACTCTTGCATTAGGAGTGGAGGCCATTAAGGATGATACTTACTTTAAGGAGACTCTTTCTAAAATTATGGCAACCAGAGAGAGAAGCAAGAAGGAATTAAAGGAACTTGGATTTAGTTTCCCGGATTCCAGGACAAACTTTATTTTTGCCAGCCATAAAAAAGTAAAGGCCAAGAAAATCTTTGAATATTTAAAATCAAAAAATATTTTCGTTCGATATTTTAATCAGCCATTGATTGATAATTATCTGCGAATTACCATTGGAACAGAGGAAGAAATGGATCGGTTATTTGCCAACCTTCACGCCTTCCTAGACGAATAAGAAAGAGACTGTTGTCTGGCGAAAGGCTAGGCAACAGTTTTTTTTCTTGACAAGAAAAATAAATCATAGAATACTCCTCTTTAAATCTCTGAAAACCTTGTAAAATCTATGGGAAAAGGGTAAAATATAGTTTGTCTAATTATGCCCAAATGAGAGCAAAGGAATGAAGATTTATGAGAACAAAAGAAGTATTAAGAGATGGAGAAGAAGAGACAAGTTTTCGTCTCAATAAATATTTAAGTGAGGCTGGAGTGTGTTCTAGGAGAAAGGGAGATGCTCTAATCCAGGAAGGACGTGTTACGGTGAATGGCCAGGTAGCCACCATTGGACAGCGAGTAAGCAAAGAGGATGTCATTTGTCTGGATGGAAAGAAAGTAGAATTAGAGGAAGAACTTTTGTTTTATGCTTATAACAAACCGGAGGGGGTGGAATGTACGACTGCTCCTGAGGTAGAACATAATATTATAAAGGCTGTGGGATTGAAAAAAAGGGTCTTTCCTGTTGGGCGTTTAGATAAGGACTCCACGGGATTAATCCTCCTAACCAATGAGGGTTCGATTGTGAATGCCATTATGAAAGCATCCATGTTTCATGAAAAGGAATATGTAGTGCGGGTGAACCATACCATTACCGATGACTTTATTGAAAAGATGCGGGCAGGAGTTCGGATTGTTCAGTATGACAAAGAGAAAAAACCTTATTATGTAACCACCAGGCCCTGTAGGGTTTGGCGGACAGAAGGAAAATTGTTCCATATTGTGCTTACGCAAGGCTATAACCGTCAGATTAGACGCATGTGTAAGGAACTGGGCTATAAGGTGTTAGGTTTACAAAGAATTCGAATTATGAATCTTTTCTTGGGGGCCTTAGATCCGGGTCAATATCGAATCGTAACAGATGAAGAAATCAGGGAATTAAAAAAACTGCTGAAATAGAGGTGGAACAGATGAATGATGAAAAAAAGAGAAAGAGGCAAGAAGAACTAACTGAACTGTTAAATAAGGCTGCCAGAGCTTACTATCAGGAATCTAGAGAAATCATGCCAAACATTGAATATGATAGGCTTTATGATGAACTTTTAAAAATAGAAGAGGAAACAGGTAGGTTTTTATCTTCCAGTCCCACCCATATGGTAGGTTATGAGGTATTAAGTGAATTAGAAAAAGAGACCCATCCTCAGCCAATGTTGTCCTTAGACAAGACCAAGGATGTGGAGGTTTTGGGAAACTTTTTAGGAGACCACAAGGGAGTTATTTCCTGGAAATTAGATGGCTTAACCGTGGTATTAACGTATGAGGAAGGAAAACTTGCCAAGGCCGTTACCCGTGGAAATGGAGTGGTGGGAGAAGTCATTACCAACAACGCCAAGGTCTTTGATAATGTGCCCTTGTCTATTCCCTTTCAGGGTCGTCTGGTCCTAAGAGGAGAGGCGATTATTAAGTACAGTGATTTTAATAAGATCAACGAAAGCCTGGATGTGGAGGCAAAATACAAGAACCCAAGAAACCTTTGCTCCGGTTCTGTTCGACAGTTAGATAATCGAATCACTCAAAAGAGACATGTGAATTTCATAGCATTTGCCTTGATTGAAGCGGAAGGAGTGGATTTTAAGAATTCCCTGATGGAAGAGTTTGCCTGGCTTTCCCACCAAGGATTTGCCGTGGTAGAGCATTATCTTGTGGGAAGAGATCAGATCGCAGACCAGGTACATGCTTTTGAAAAAAAGATTCCAGACTATGACCTGCCTTCCGATGGTTTGGTAGTGATTTTTGATGATCTGGCTTATGGACAGTCCTTGGGAACTACCGCAAAATATCCGAGAAATGGCTTGGCTTTTAAGTGGAGAGATGAGCTTAAAACCACAAAACTTCTTAAGGTGGAGTGGTCATTAGGTCGAACCGGCCTAATTACACCAGTTGCCGTTTTTGAACCGGTGGAATTAGAGGGCACCACGGTTTCAAGAGCAAGCATTCACAATGTTTCCCTAGTAAAGGAATTAGAACTGGGAATCGGAGATGAAATCAGTGTTTATAAGGCCAATATGATTATCCCTCAGATTGAAGAAAACTTCACCCGGTCTGGAAATCTTGAGATTCCAAAGATTTGTCCGGTGTGTGGAGGAAGTACCACCATTTCAAATGAGAATGGTACAGAGACTTTGATATGTACCAATCCGGCTTGTACCGCGAAACATGTAAAGCGCTTTGCCCACTATGTTTCCAGAAATGCTGCCAATGTGGATGGCTTGTCTGAAGAAACCCTTTTAAAGCTTATTGATCATGGTTGCTTAAAGAATCTTTGGGACCTATATCATTTGCAGGAGCATAGGGATTTAATTATGCTTTTAGAAGGATTTGGAAAAAAATCCTACACCAAGCTGATAGAAGCCATAGAGGGTTCAAGACAGATAGACCCTGCCAATTTCCTTTATGCCCTTGGCATTAACAATGTGGGACTTTCCAATGCAAGGATGGTTTTGCAAAATTACAATGGTAATTTGGATGCCATAGCAGAGGCTGACAAGGAAGAATTGGCAAAGATTTATGGAGTGGGTGATGTGATTGCAAAGTCAATCTATGAGTATTTCCATGAAGAAAAATCCAGGGAAGAATTTGAGAAATTAAGAAAAGAAATCACCTTAAATCAGGTAGAGATGATAAAGGGAAGTAGCCTTGAGGGGAAGACCTTTGTAATTACCGGATCAGTGCATCACTTTGCCAATCGAGATGAATTAAAGGAAAAGATCCTTTCCCTTGGAGGAAAGGCTTCCGGAAGTGTAAGTAGTAAGACGTCATACTTAATTAACAATGATAATACTTCCACCAGTGGTAAAAATAAAAAAGCAAAGGAACTTGGAATTCCAATTATTACGGAAGATGAATTTTTTGCTATGATACAGGAAGGAGAAGACTAGAATGCCTTTAAGAGTACAAAATGATCTACCGGCAAGATCAATTATTGAAAAAGAAAACATTTATGTTATGGATGAGAATAAAGCATTGACGCAGGACATTAGACCCTTAAAGATGCTTTTACTAAACCTTATGCCTTTAAAAGAGGATACAGAGATTCAATTTTTACGTTGTCTTTCCAATACCCCACTTCAGATTGACTTAACCTTTATGTATACGGCAACCTATGCCAGTAGACATACTTCGGCCAGTCATTTGAATAATTTCTATGTGACCTTTGATGAAATTAAGGATCAGAAGTTTGATGGGATGATTATTACAGGCGCTCCCATTGAGCAAATGGAATATGAAGAGGTTGCCTATTGGGAGGAACTTTGCAAAATCATGGAGTGGACCAAGACCCATGTTACCTCCACCTTTCATATTTGTTGGGGCGCTCAGGCAGCTCTTTACTACCATTATGGAATTAAAAAGAAGATGTATAAGGAAAAACTTTTTGGTGTATATAAGCACAGGGTTCTACACAGAAAGGTTCCGATTGCCAGAGGGTTTGACGATGTCTTTTATGTGCCACATTCCAGATATACCGGGGTGGATGAAGAGAAACTTGCTTCCTGCAAAAACCTTCGTGTCATTGCCAATTCCAAGGAAGCAGGGTCTTACATTATTATGACACGGGACGGCAAACAATTTTTTATTACCGGTCATTCCGAATATGATCGTATGTCTTTAGATTCTGAATACAAGCGGGATCTTTTAAAGGGACTTGATACCAAGCTCCCATATAATTATTATCCGGAGGATGATCCAAATCAAAAACCGGACCTTACATGGCGGGCAGCTTCTAATTGCCTGTATAGTAACTGGATTAACTATTACGTATATGCAGCTACTCCATTTGATATTACTAAGGTCGGTGAAGAAGTGGATCATATCCATAAGTATCAGGAAAAAAATGAATTTGAAAATGAAGAGGAGAATCACTAGTGAAGTCAAAACAGATTGTTGGGATTGTTGTTGCAGGAGTGGTATTTATCGTATCAGGAGTAGCTGGGGTTTATACCAATAAATTTGCTGATTTGTATGGAGATAAGCAGAGTTCTTATTTTAAAGAGTTAGAAAAACTTACTAAGGAAGCATCCATTGATCTTCCTACCACCGAGAATTATATTGGTCGTTTGGATATTGTAGGAGAAATCAGTGAGTCAAGTTCGTCTGCCTTTGCCAATTCTTCGGGAGAGTATGACCATGAGCTTTATATGAAGTATGTAGATGAGATGATGAAGTCTGATAAGAACAAGGGAATCTTGCTTTATGTAAATACCCCGGGTGGAGCGGTTTATCAAACCGACGAGCTTTACCTGAAGCTGATGGAATACAAGGAAAAGACCAAGCGTCCAGTATATGCTTATTTTGCAGATCAGGCCTGTTCAGGTGGATACTATATTTCTATGGCAGCAGATAAAATCTATGCGAATCGAAATACCTGGACCGGTTCCATTGGAGTTATGATTTCCATGGTGAATGCCAAGGGACTTTATGAAAAATTAGGAATCGAAGAAATCAATATTACCTCCGGTGCCAATAAGGCCATGGGTTCTGTCGGTCAGAAATTAAGTGAAGAGCAAAGGGGAATTTTACAAAGTCTGGTGGACGAATCCTATGATCAGTTTGTGGATATCGTTGCCAATGGCCGCAAGATGGACCAGGAGAAGGTAAGGGAATTGGCAGATGGGCGTATCTATTCTGCAAACCAGGCCTTGGAGGCGCATTTAATTGATCAGGTGGGAAGTTACGATGATTTACTGAAGAACATGAAGAAAGAGTGTAAGTTATCAAAAAATATTAAGATCTTTGAACTGGATCGTTCTACAAGCTCTTTCTGGTCAGGGCTATTTGGAAGAGCAGAGAAATTGATGCCTAAGTCAGAAACGCAAGCGACCAGTGAGTTAGTAGGAAAGTTGGAAGAGAAGAATTGGGAGTTGATGTACTATGCAGAATAAGACAATCTATGCAGGATTTTTTCCTAGACTAGCGGCTTACCTCTTAGATCTTTTGATTTTAGGAGTACTCTTATTATTATTCCGATTTTCAGCCTGGATCGCCAGTATGAGATATCCGGATGCGTTTATTTTTAGGGATTATGTATTTGAATTCTCTATTTATGATATGATTCTTTATGTGTTGACCGCAGTGTATTATGTGGTAACTACTTATTTGTTAGGGGGAAGTTTAGGGAAAAAGATTTTTCACCTAAAGGTTGTTGGTCAGGAAAAGAAGTTAACTTTTGGACAAATCCTTTACCGTGAAACGGTAGCCAAGTATCTTTCAAAAGCCATGGTTTTTGTAGGGTATTTTATTGCAGGTTTTACCGAGAAAAAGACTGCACTTCATGATATCCTAAGCGACACCTATGTGGTTTATGACTATGTAGATGAAAATCAGATCTATGTAGAACTGAAACAAATAGAAATGCAAGGTCAAAACTGGCAGAATTATTATAATAGACAGCAGTTCCAGCCACAGGAAAAAACAGAAGAGTTTGAGGAAAAAGAATGACAATACAAGAAGCCTATGAGGCTATTCATCATGCAGAACAAAAGGGTTCAGTCCTAGGGCTGGATTCCATCTTTCGGCTACTGAATCAATTAGATAATCCCCAGGATGATTTACAGGTGATTCATCTTGCTGGAACCAATGGAAAAGGTTCCAGCCTTTCCTTCCTTTCCCATATTTTAAGGGAGGCAGGATATAAGACGGGAGCCTATAGTTCACCTAGTATTTTAACCTATCTGGAACGCTTTTCCATTAATGGAATAAGCATGGAGGATCATCAATTTGCAAGCCTTGCTACCAAAGCCTTTGAAGCGGTTGAAAGAATTAAAAAAGAGGGGCATCCGGCTCCTACGGTATTTGAAATTGAAACGGCGATCGCCTTTTTATATTTTAAGGAAGAGGCATGTGACCTGGTTTTAATTGAAACCGGCATGGGTGGTGATTTAGATGCCACCAATGTGATGAAAGAAGTGATCTGTTCTGTGATTACCACCATTAGTATGGACCATATGCGATTTTTAGGAAATACCCTAGAAGAAATCGCAAGCACCAAGGCAGGAATTATCTGCAGAAAATGTCCTGTAGTGTCTGCTCCTCAGAAGGAGGAGGCAAAAGAGGTGTTAGATCAAAGGGCCAAGGAGATGGAAACAGAAGTTATTTATGGGGATCCGGATGCATTTCAGGTAATGGATGAAGAGCTAACGCCTCCTTTTTCCTTTACTTTTTCTTATCGGACCAAGGCAGGTACGGTTTATCGGGAGATGAAAAGTGGCTTAAGTGGCAATTACCAAAAGAGAAATCTTATGGTAGTTCTTGAAGCCATTGATGTAATAAGAGCTGCCGGCTATGAGATTTCAGAAGAGGCGGTAAAGGAAGGAATTAAAAAGACAAGATGGCATGGTCGTTTTGAGACGGTGTTAAAAGATCCGCTTTTTATTATTGATGGGGCCCACAATGCGGATGGGGTACACCAGTTAAAGGAGACCCTTTTAAAGACCCTAAAGGATGCATATAAGATTTTTATCTTTGGAGTCATGCAGGATAAGGAACATGAGACGATGATTTTAGATCTTATGCCACTGGCAGATGAGGTCTATACGGTCACTCCTTATAATCCCAGAAGTATGTTGGCAGAGGATTTAGCTGCGGAGATCAAGGACTTAACGGGAAAGGATGCCATAGCCTGTGAAACCATAATCGATGGGGTAGAACAGGCAGTGGAACATGCCAAAAAGAAACAAGGGGTTGTAATATCCTGTGGTTCTCTTTACTATGCGGGAACCGTATTAAAAATTTTAAATCGGTCATAAAACGATTTGCAGGGATAATTTTACAGTACAAATAAGAGAGGCAATCATATGGACGAATTAAAGCAAATGCGAAATGAAATCGATGAAATCGATGATCAGATGGTGGAACTTTTTCAAAGAAGAATGGCCATTAGTAAGTATGTAGCAGAGTATAAATTAGAGCATAAACAGCCGGTGCAGGACAAAAACAGGGAAGCTGACAAACTGGACCGCTTGGGTGCTCTGGCAGATAATAATTTTAATAAACATGGGATTTTGGAACTCTATCGTCAGTTAATGGCTATGTCTAGAAAACTTCAGTATCGCCTTTTGGCAGATAAGAGAACCGAAGAGAAATTTAATTTTAAAAGAATTAATGAATTAAAAACAAAAAACTGTAAGGTGATTTATCAGGGAGTACCTGGGGCATATTCCTATGCAGCCATGTTAAAATTTTTTGGGGAAGAGGTGGACTGTGAAAATGTGGCAACCTTTAAGGATGCGATGGATACCCTTTCTAAGGGGGAGGCGGATTATGCTGTACTCCCTTTTGAAAATTCTACCGCAGGAATGGTGGCAGATGTTTATGACCTTTTAGGAGAGTATGACCATAAGATTGTAGCAGAAACTGCAATTCGGATTAACCATGCCCTCCTGGGATTGCCGGACGCAGAATTATCAGATATTAAACGAGTATATTCACATCCTCAAGCTTTGATGCAATCTGGAGAATATTTAAATGAGCACAAACAGTGGGATGCTATTCGTATGCCTAATACAGCGGTTTCTGCCAAGAAGATTTTAGAGAAGGGGGATAAGAGCAATGCTGCCATTGCAAGTATTACCGCCGCTAAAATCTACGGTTTAAAGGTATTGCAAGAGCATTTGAATGTAAGTAATGAAAATACCACCCGCTTTATTATTGTAAGTCCTAAGCAAATTTATCAGGCGGATGCTGGAAAGGTTTTAGTAGCCTTTGAAGTTCCTCATTATTCCGGAAGCCTTTACAATATGCTTTCGAATTTTATTTATAACAATGTAAATATGTGTAAGATTGAATCCAGACCAATTAAAGGTGAAAACTGGAGATATCGTTTCTTTGTAGAAATTGAGGGAAATCTGGAAGATAATGGCGTGGTGAATGCCCTATACGCCTTATCTTCCGAAGCAGTGAATTTTAAGGTACTTGGCTGTTATTAAAAAGGGGGTTTTTATGAATTACAAGGAATTAATATTATATCGTGATTCAGACCAAGAGCTTTGGAGTGTTTTTTCTGGTTTAGCAGAGATTGTGGACCGGAAGGAAAACGGAGAAGATCAGGGGGATTTGGGACACTTTTTTGAACTTTTTAGTGAAATGATTCGAGTGTCAGATAAGTATGGACTAGAGGGGGATCTTTGGAAGTCTTTTCTCGCACTTTTTTTCGCAAAGAATGTGAATGCCTATAGTCGTGCCTGTGAGGTTCATGGTGCCGTGGAGGGTTCCATTAATCATTTGGCCATCCATGATTTTGCCATATTAAAAAAATATTTTGACTATGATATGCAAAGTATCGATGAGGCCTTTGGGTCTACGACCTTTACCCTGGTTAAGTATTTTAGACGAGAGGAAGATACCTTGGCTTATAATCATAGGATCAGTGAAATCATTGATGCCTTTGCAAGGGATTTGGATGAAGCGAAGGATGTGGCTAGCTTCCAGGGAGTGATTACAGACTTTTATGAAAACTATGGCGTTGGAAAGCTGGGATTAAACAAGGCTTTTCGAATTGAAAGACAGTTGGATCAAAGCGTAGGGATAGTGCCAATTCCCAATATTCAGCACATTTATTTAGATGATCTGGTGGGATATGAACTTCAAAAGAAGGCCTTGGTAGATAATACGGAAGCCTTTGTGGAAGGAAGAAAAGCCAATAACTGTCTCCTTTATGGAGAAAGTGGAACCGGTAAGTCTTCTTCGATTAAGGCAATTTTAAATCAGTACTACGATCGTGGACTTCGAATTATTGAGGTTTATAAATATCAGTTTCAGGATTTAAATGAAGTTATCGATCAAATTAAGGATCGAAATTATAAGTTTATTATTTATATGGACGATCTTTCCTTTGAAGAAGATGAGACGGATTATAAATATTTAAAGGCGATTATTGAAGGGGATTTAGGTCGGAAACCGGAAAATGTTTTGATTTACGCCACATCCAATAGACGTCATCTGATTCGTGAAAACTATAGTGATAAGCAGGACCGTAGTGAAGATATGCACACGTCAGATACGGTGCAGGAGAAACTTTCCCTCTATAACCGATTTGGTGTTACTATTTTTTATGGTGCTCCGGATAAGAAGGAATTTGATCATATTGTTTTGACCCTGGCAGAGCGTTTGAATCTTCCTCTTTCTGAGGAAGAATTATTACGTCGAGCTAATATCTGGGTTATGCGTCACGGGGGATATTCCGGACGTAGTGCCGAACAGTTTATCAATTATTTGTTGGGGGATACTTCCATCGGAAATCTGTAGGAGAGCAAAGGAGGTAGCTTATGAAAAACGAAATTGATGTATTGGATCCAAAGTATTACACCAACCGGGAATTGTCCTGGTTAGACTTTAACTTCCGGATTCTAGAAGAGGCAAGGGATCATAGTAACCTTCTTTTTGAACGGATGAAATTTTTAAGCATTACTTCCTCAAACCTGGATGAATTTTTTATGATTCGAGTGGCATCCTTAAAGGATATGGTACATGCCAAGTATTTAAAAACAGACATTGCGGGAATGACGGCGGCTCAGCAATTGATGCACATCTCTGTAAAAACTCATGAGATGGTAAAAAAGCAGTATTCCACCTTTAACCGGTCTTTACTTCCGGCATTAAAAAAGGCGGGGATGAACCTGATCACCAAGCATGAGCAGTTATCGGAATCTCAGGCAAAAATTGTAGACAGGTATTTTGATGACATGGTCTATCCGGTTTTAACTCCTTTTGGAGTAGATTCCTCAAGGCCATTTCCATTGATTTTAAATGAGTCCTTAAATATTGCAGCCTTGATTCAAAAGCAGGGAAAGAAAAAGAATGGAAAGCCTTATAAGACCCAGTTTGCTACCATACAGGTACCATCCATCTTGCCCAGGTATTTTGAAATTGATGCAAAGAAACATGTGGGAATCTTGTTGGAAGAGGTGATTGCAAGAAATTTAAATAAACTTTTTACCAACTACGATATCTTATGTGCGTCCCCTTATCGAATCATGCGTAATGCTGATTTGGATATTAACGAGGAAGAGGCAGCGGATCTTTTAAAGGAAATCCAAAAGCAGTTAAAGAAAAGAAAATGGGGAGAGGTTATCCGTCTCGAAATCGAGGAGGGAGCCCACCAGGGACTTTTGAAACGCTTGATTAAGGCATTTCACATTCAAAAAGAAGATGTCTATGAGATTCATGGTCCCATTGATTTAACCTTTTTAATGAAACTCTATGGTCTTGAAGGATTTGACCAGTATCGCCTTCAAAAATTTATTCCTTCCCAGAAGAATAATTTTTCTTTGGGAAAGGATATTTTTGAGGAGATAAAAAAGAGAGATCGGGTTTTGTTTCATCCGTATGATACCTTTGATCCGGTCGTGGAATTCGTAGAAAAAGCCGCTATGGACCCTGATGTGCTTGCGATTAAACAAACCCTATATCGGGTGAGTGGGCATTCTCCGATTGTT
This sequence comes from Lachnospira sp. UBA3212, assembly GCA_002363615.1. Taxonomy (GTDB): domain Bacteria; phylum Bacillota; class Clostridia; order Lachnospirales; family Lachnospiraceae; genus UBA3212. The sequence goes on from DEWK01000010.1 coordinate 47,971, forward strand.
GCTGCCCTTGCAAAAGCGGCGGAACAGGGAAAGCAGGTAACCGTTTTAGTAGAGCTAAAAGCCCGTTTTGATGAGGAGAATAACATTAACTGGGCCATGATGTTAGAAAAGGCAGGCTGCCATGTTCTTTATGGATATCCGGAATTAAAGGTACATAGTAAAATCACCTTAGTTGTGCGAAAGGAAGAAGGTAAAATCGTTCGATATTGCCATCTTGGAACCGGCAACTACAATGATTCCACTGCCAAGCTTTATTCGGATATCGGTTTATTTACCTGCCGGGAGGACTATGGAGAAGATGCTACCGCATTCTTTAATATGCTTTCAGGCTATTTTAAACCTGAATCCTTCCGGAAGCTTTTGGTAGCTCCTAATTGGATGGAGAATGTCTTTTTGGATAAGCTAGAATATGAAATAAAACAGGCAAAGAAGGGAAAGAAGGCTCGGGTAATCGTAAAGGTTAATTCCCTTTGCGATAAGAATATGATTGCTGCTCTTTACAAGGCCTCTATGGTGGGAGTGAAAATTTCCCTGATTGTTCGTGGAATCTGTTGTTTAAAGGCAGGCCTTCCGGATGTTAGTGAAAACATTGAGGTCCGGTCCATTGTAGGGGAATTCCTTGAGCATGCTAGAATTTTTTATTTCTACCATGGAGGAGAGGAAGAAATGTATATGGGTTCTGCAGACTGGATGCCAAGAAACCTTGAAAAGAGAATTGAAATCATCTTTCCGGTAGAGGATGAGGCTGTGAAGGAAGAGGTAAAAGAAATCTTAAGGATTCAGTTGGAAGACACCTTAAAGGCACGAGTGATGCAAAAAAACGGAAGCTACAAACATGTGGACTTGAGAGGAAAGAAAAAACTTTCAAGTCAGGAGTATTTTAAAGAAAGCAGGAAATAATTTTGAGTAAGACGGTAAGACCACTGATTGGTGGAATTGTCCTGGTACTATTAGCTCTTTTTCTACCTTTTAAAGAAATAGGAATACAAGGAGAAGACTTAAATAATGCCAGATTAGTGTTCTATTTATTCGCATTTTTATTGGCGGGAAACCAGTTAATAAAAAAAGCTCTGGGAGATTTACTGGGGGAAAGGGAACGTGTGAGAGAAGACCTATCCACCCTCAGTGTTACAATTTTAGGATTGTTACTATTCTTCTTTGATTATTATCTTTATGCGGCACTTCTTATGATGGCCTATGCCCTGATTCTTGCCTTAGTCGATAGATCTGAACAGGAATTGGAAGAGGAAGAACAGGAGGAAGAATTAGAGGAAGAATTAGAGGAAGAAAAGCCCAAAGAGCCGGAAAAAAAGAGAATCTTTGTAATTGCAAAATTCTTTGTCACAAAGATTACAAAGGCAAATGGAATCTTTATGACGGAACGTCAGATTCTTCGCTTATTCTACTGCGTGATGTCTGATTTAAATCATCCCATCACAGAGGCCATGGCCAACAAGTATCAGGAATTGGATCCTAAGGGATATGAAAAAATCCTTGCGAGTACTAAGAACCTGGAAAGAAAGGAACTTCCTTCAGGTGGAAGAGAACTGGAGATGGAAGGACGAAAAATCCTGGTGGGAAAGAAATCTATGATGGAGGATTTAGGTCTTGATTATCAGGAGGAAGAAGGGGATGGATATGCCCTTTACTTAGTGGTAGATGGCCAGTTTATTGGTTCAATTTTAGTTCAGAGAAAAACAGTTAGATATAAAAAATAAATCATAGACAGGAGTTGGGGAAATGGTTCAATGTCCAAAATGTGGAGGAAGCTTAAAGTATCAGATTGATCAAAAAAAGGTTTGCTGTGACTATTGTAGTTTTAAAGCAAGTCCGGCGGCTTACATTGACTCTTCCGGTGGGGAGCAAGATGAGTATGAGGTAACGGTGTTTCATTGTCCTCATTGTGGTGGTGAAATCTATACCACAGACAATTCAGCTACCGGTTTTTGTTCCTATTGTGGAGCTTTTACAACCTTGGAAAGTCGTTTGGAATCCGTAAAAAAACCTCAGTACATTATTCCTTTTCGAATCAACAAAAGTGAATGTGCAGAGATTTATAGCAAATATGTGGCAGGAAAGTTCTTGGCTCCCAAGGATTTTCGTGATAAGAAGAACTTGGACCGTTTTCGGGGAATCTATATGCCATACTGGATTTACAGTGTAAATTTTGATGGCCCCCTAGGAATTCAGGGAACGAAAAGCCAGCATAGACAAGATTGCACCGTAATTGACTATTATACCCTTAGTCTTACGGTTAAAATGACGGTTCATGGAATCTCCTTTGATGCGGCTTCTGGCTTTAATGATGAAATCAGTGCTCAGATTGCCCCCTATGATTTCCGGGATGTTAAACCTTTTTCTCCAGGTTATTTGTGTGGCTTTTATGCAGATCTTGAGGATACGGATTCTTCTGTTTATGAAAATGGAGCCAAGTTAATTGGAAGCCAGGCCATTCGTGGAGAAATCGAAGGCAGGGAATTAATGGGAGACTTAAGAGTAGAGGAAGATCAATATGATCGAATCCAGAGAACGGTTTCAGGCATCACTGCAAAGCGAGCCATGTTTCCTGTGTGGTTTATGTCTTACCGAAAGAAAGACCGTGTGGCCTATGCTATAGTAAATGGTGAAACAGGTAAGATGCAGGCAGATATTCCGGTAGACCTTAAGAAACTCCTCTTTCTTTTGGTAGCCATTGCTCTACCAACCTTTTTCCTACTGAACCTTTTTTTGATTTTACAACCAAAAGAGGCCTTGGTAAGTGCATTATTAACAGGTATTATTACGGGCTTTGGATTTTTAAAAATCTTTCAATTGGTGCGGGATCAAAGTATGCATTATGGAGATTGGGGTTACCAACAAAAACATTACAATAATATCTTCTCCTATAACAAACGGGGATTAGATGACTACAAGGTAAAAAAGAAAGAGAAAAATCAGCTTAATGGATTGATGGAACTTGTTTTCACTATTTTGTATATGGTGCTATATGGTTACTATTGGGTGGCAAAGGAAATCTTCTTTGTGGTCTCTCCTAATTTTATTATCCTGGCTGGAATATTAATGTTACTTGCTCTTATTTATTCTGCCCTTGGAACCTTTCGCTTATATGGGTCCTATCAGGATAAAACGATTCTTTTCGTAATGTGCCCTTTACTTTTGCTGGAGATCATATCTATTCTACCGTTGTTTATGGGAGTTCCTTATGATGAGGAACTGTATTACTATGTGGGTTGTCTTGCAGTCTTTTTTGGAGCTTTTGTGGCTGCCACTGTAAGTATTGCCAAGTACAATGTTTTAACTACTAGGGCTTTACCACAGCTGGAACGAAAGGGAGGAAATGATCATGCACCAGAATTATAAAAAAATAAAACTTCTTGTGTATTTGGCTACAATACTGGGAATCATTTTCCTTGCAAACAGACCGGTCTATGCGCTCGAAGAGGAGATCAGCCTTATTACGGAAGAAGAAAGCAGTTTTGCCATGGAAGCGGACGTTTATCAGGTGAGAATTCTTGATGAAGCAAATCTTTTAACTAAGAAGGAAGAGGAAAAATTACAAAAGATTATGAAGCCGGTCACCAAAAAAGGAAATGCTCTTTTAGTGACTACAAAAATTGGTGGAGATATCGAAAGCAAAGCAAAGGAATATTATTGGAAGAATTTTGGCAATAATTCCGGAGTCCTTTTATACTTAGATGATAATTCCAAGGATATTTATATCTATGGAAAGGGAGTTGCCTATCGTAATTTTACCAAAAGAAAAAATATGGTAATTATTCATGATGTGAATCAGTATGCAGGGGCAGGAGATTATTACGGGTTTGCGGCCAAAGGGTTTCATGAAATTACAGAATTGGTAATGGGAAAAAAGATTCGTTCTTCCATGGTTTATATTTGTAATGCCTGTTTGGCGTTTGGTTTTTCCTTTGTGATTTGTATGATTATTCTTAGCAAATACATAAAGGGACAGAAAATCGATATTGATTTGATCTTGTCAAATACCGAGTTAAAGGGTGACCTAGAGGATATTGATTTTAATTTTGTGTATCAAAAAAGAATCAGCAGAAAATAAAAAAGAGACACATCATTTCAAAGGAAAAGATGTGTCTCTTTTTTACTTACGGTCATTCATAGGAATATATGGAACCTTATCGGCAATACCATTATAAGCAGGACGGATAATCTTTCCTGCATTAATTAATTCTTCCAAACGATGAGCAGACCATCCGGAAATTCTTGCAATTGCAAAAAGTGGAGTAAAGAGTTCATCTGGAAGACCCAACATACGATAAACAAAACCGCTGTAGAAATCAACGTTGGCGCTGACACCCTTATAGATGTGACGTTCTTTTGCGATTACTTCAGGGGCAAGACGTTCAATGGCAGAGTAGAGTCTGAATTCATCACTAAGCCCCTTCTCTTCAGAAAGTTTTTCTACATAGCCCTTAAAAATCTGGGCTCTTGGATCGGATATGGAGTAGACTGCATGACCCATACCATAGATTAAGCCTGCATGATCAAAGGCTTCCTTGTGTAAGAGTTTGGCGAGGTAGTTTGCAATCTCGTCATCATCCTTCCAATCATGGACTTCCTTCTTAATGTCATCAAACATACGGGCAACCTTAATATTAGCACCACCATGCTTAGGTCCCTTAAGAGAACCAAGGGAAGCAGTGATCGCAGAATAGGTATCGGTTCCGGTAGAAGAAACCACATGGGTGGTAAAGGTTGAATTGTTACCACCACCGTGCTCCGCATGAATAACAAGAGCAATATCTAAAATCTTAGCCTCTAATTCAGTATACTTCTGATCTGGACGAAGCATATGAAGAATATTCTCTGCGGTAGAAAGTTCATCCGATGGTGCATGAATAATCAGGCTGGCACCCTTGTGGTAGTGCATAGCTGCCTGATAAGAGTAAACAGAGAACAAAGGCATCTGGGCAATTAACTGGATACATTGACGCATTACGTTAGGAATGGAGGTATCATCCGCCTTGCCATCATAGGCATACATGGTAATGACACATCTTGCTATCGCATTCATCATATCCTTACTTGGTGCTTTTAAAATTACGTCACGGACAAAGTTTGTTGGTAATGCTCGATAATCCGCTAAGGTTTGATTGAATTTCTTTAATTCTTCAGCGTTTGGCAGCTTACCGGTAAGAAGAAGATATGAAGTTTCTTCAAAACCGGAACGGTTGTCAGCGGAGAAGCCTTTTACTATATCCTCCATATCATAACCATGGTAGTATAACTTACCTGGACATGGAGTAGTGGTTCCATCACTTTCTTTTTCATAGGCCTTTACTTCACCAATTTCAGTGAGTCCAGCCATAACACCCTTACCGTTAATATCACGGAGACCACGTTTTACATCGTACTTTGCGTACAACTCTGGGGCGATTTTTGAATTCTCTTCACATAAACTAGTTAAGTCATAGATGTCTTGAGAGATATTCGAGTATAAATCGTAATCTTTTTTGCTGGGCATAATCGCTCCTTTCTTGTTTCATTCTTTATAGTAATAGAGATACGAAAGTAAAGCATCGTATCCTAAAGTCCTTAAAATTATACCACAAATTGTGTATGAATACAATTGAATTTTGCACTTCTTGTGGTAGAATAGAGGGAAGAATCATAAAATAAGATGAAAATAAGGATTTATAATGACTAAGATTGATCAAAAAAAAATTATTTTAATTAAAATAAAAAGGAAAGATTATAAAAAATATTATCGAGATAAGAGGGAATTCATAGAGACTTTCATAAAAGAAAAATTTAACTACAAAGGACCAATGATATTTCAAAGGAGTCCCAAGGGAAAGCCCTATTTACAAGTACCGGAGGGAATTTATTTTAATTTAACCGACACGGATAATTATATTTTATTGGCCCTTACCCAGGTTTGTCCCATAGGATTAGACATGGAAGAAAGAAATCGAAAGGTAAATTTAAAAATTTTTAAACGATACTGCTGCGGCGGGGAAGAGGAATGCTTTCGAACCTGGTGGAAGGATTATAGGGAAGAGGAGATGGTTCTTGCTGGCTGGTCCAGAAAGGAAGCATATGGCAAGGCTCTAGGTGTAGGAATTGATTTTTCTAAGTCTTTTGAGAAATATGACACTACATCGGAAGAGCTTTTAAAAACCATGAAAACCATCTTTGATGGTGACCTGGTGTATACGGTTTGCTTAAGGGATGAAAGTCTGGAAGGATTAAAGATAGAAGTGGAGGAGGTAAAAGATGGACCTGTTTGATTATATGAATAAAGAAACCATGGAGTCGGAAGCTCCACTGGCGGTTAGAATGCGACCAAAAACCTTAGAGGAAGTAGTAGGGCAGGAACATATTATAGGCCCCGATAAACTTTTATCAAGAGCTATTAGGGCAGATAAGATTAGTTCACTGATTTTTTACGGACCTCCAGGAACCGGAAAAACCACCCTTGCCAAGGTGATTGCCAACCATACCTCTGCAGTTTTTATCCAGTTAAATGCTACGGTTGCAGGAAAGAAAGAGATGCAGGATGTGGTAGAAAAGGCTAAGGATCAAAGAAAGATGTTTGGTCAAAGGACAATTTTATTTGTAGATGAGATCCATCGTTTTAACAAGGGGCAGCAGGATTACCTCTTGCCATTTGTAGAGGATGGAACCCTGATTTTAATTGGAGCTACCACGGAAAATCCCTACTTTGAGGTAAATGGAGCTTTGATTTCCAGGTCGGTCATCTTTGAATTAAAGTCTTTGAAGGAGGAGGATGTGAAAAAACTCCTGGAAAGGGCTTTAATGGATGAAAAACGTGGACTGGGAGGCTATGGAGTGGTAGCAGAAGACCAGGCACTTAGTTTTTTGGCTCAAGTAAGTGGAGGGGATGCCAGGTCTGCCTTAAATGCCTTGGAACTGGGCGTTCTTACTACAAAACCAAAGGAAGATGGCTTGATTCATATTACCCAAGAGGTGGCGGCCCAATGTATTCAAAAACCTATCCTAAGGTATGACAAGGATGGGGATAACCATTATGATACCATCTCTGCCTTTATTAAGTCGATGAGGGGGTCAGATCCTGATGCGGCAGTTTACTATTTGGCAAGGATGCTTTCTGCCGGAGAGTCAGTGGACTTTATTGCCAGGCGAATTATGATTGCTGCAGCGGAGGATGTGGGATTAGCAGATCCCAATGCAATCGTGGTTGCTACCAGCGCTGCCCAAGCGGTTCATATGATTGGAATGCCGGAAGCACAGATTATCTTAGCGGAAGCCGCTAATTATGTAGCAAGTGCACCTAAGAGTAATGCTTCTTATCTTTCTATTGGAAAGGCTATGAAAGTTGCAGGAGAGCGGAATCGAGAGGAAATCCCTGCTCATCTGAAGGATGCCCATTATAAGAATGCAGGACAGCTGGGGCATGGAATTGGCTACCTATATCCCCATGATTATCCGGGACATTATGTAAAACAGCAATACCTTCCGGACGGACTTTTACAGGAGAGATTTTACTGTCCAAGTGAGAATGGATATGAGAAGGAAATTCGGGAATATTTGAAGGATAAAAAAGACCAATCCTAAAGGAAAAAATCTTGAAAAAGAAGTCTTTCTTATGTATAATAAGAAATGTTGTCTAATACCATGGTATTACTATGCCCTTTGTTAGAATTAGACAAATAGTACAAGAAGGTATGGTGACTACTTTGAAGGAAATTATTGATAATCTTATTCTTGGAAAAATTGAATATGATCAGCCGGACTTGGTTTTGTCTGTAGATAAAATTGAGGAGTCAATTATTACAGACAGTAGTTTTGGTGGAAAAATTAAGATTACCTCTTCCAACAAGGTAGCAGTAAAGGGGTATGCCTATTCCTCCAATGCCCGGGTAAAACTTCAGGGACAGACCTTTGATGGATTAACGGTAGTTGTAGAATATGTGGTGGATACCCATGGGATGATGGATGGAAGCGAGATTGATGGAGAAATCTTTTTTGTGACCAATGCAGGAGAGTATTTGGTTCCTTATCACATCTCGGTATTAGATTATTCCATCGACAGTTCCATTGGAAAAATCGAAAACTATTTTCATTTTGCAAATCTTGTACATGTGCATTATGAGGAAGCCTTAGAACTTTTTGTTTCTAAGGATTTTTGTAAGTTGTTAGAAAAGAATGACCCTCGTCATGTGGCTCTTTATGAAGGAGTTATGAAGGATAATGACAAGCGTCATGCTATGGAGCAATTTTTAATTGCAATCAATAAGAAACAAAAGATTCATATTGCCTTGGAAAAATCTCAGGTGGTTTATAAGAACATCTTATCTACCAACAAGGAAAAACTGGTCCTTACGAAGGATAACTGGGGTTATGTGAATATTATTGTAAATACGAAGGGTGATTTTCTTACCAAATGTAAGAATCGGATCACCAGGGATGATTTTTCAGATAATCGTTTGGAATATACCTATGTGATTGACCGAACCAAGTTGTATCGGGGCATCAATTATGGTGAAATTATATTCGAGTATGCGGGACAAAGACTTGTCTATGGCATTACGATTTATCAAAATACAGAAGGAAATTCGAATCAAAAGCGGGTGGGAGAACTTTTAAAAAATCTCTTAGATGATTATTTGGATTTCCGTATGCATCGGCTGAAGTTAAAGGACTGGTTAGATCGGTCCTTACAAGTTACAGAAGAATTGATTCAGATTCCGAAGTATGAACTTTTTGCAAGACTTTATAAGGCCCAACTCTTACTTTCCAGTGGGGAAGAAAAGCAGACAGAGGATATCTTAGATGAATTCATCCGTAATCGTATGGTGAATGCAGACAAGAATATTACTATTTACTGCTATTATCTTTATGTTCGCTCCCTCTTTAAGAGAGAGGCAGCCTATACCGGTCAGGTATTAGAGGAGATTTCTAATATCTATGACACCAAAACGAGAAGTTGGGAACTCTTATGGATCATGCAGTTTTTGGATGATAAGTATGATATTAATAAGAGCTTGAAGTATACCATGATTAAAAGTGCCTATGCAGATGGTTGTAGAAGTCCATTGATGTATTATGAAGCACTTTCCGTTATTAATGATCAGCCGGGTCTGCTTCGAATCTTAAATTCTTTTGAACGTCAGGTCATCCTGTTTGGTGCCAGAAAACGAAATATTTCTGAAAAACTTGCTACTAGGGTGGCTGAACTTTGCATGATGGAAAAGTATTATAACGATACCCTGTTTAATGCGCTAAGTCAGATTTATGAGGAGTACCCAAGTGAGCAGATTTTAAATGCCATCTGTACCCAATTGATACGAGGCTCTAAGATTGGGGTTAAATATTTCCATTGGTACAGTTTAGGTGTAGAGAAGGGACTTCGTATTACCAATTTATATGAGTCCTATATGTTATCCTTAGATGATAACTATACCGGCCTTTTGCCTAAGATTATTTATATGTATTTTATTTATAATGGCAGGGCACTTGGTCATAAGCAGGAATATCTCTACTACAATATCGTAATGAATAAAAAGAAAATTCCAAATATCTATACCAATTACAAGGAGATTATTGAGGAATTTTTAATTGAACAGTTATTTGCCGGTAAGGTAGATGAGAAGATGGCACCAATTTATGAGGATGTTTTAGCTACCAAGGTGATGAATTCTGATCTTGCAGAGCATCTTCCGGATATAGCCATGACAGATAAGCTTGTGTGCAATAATTCCCAGATGCTTTCGGCGGTTGTCATCCATAAGGAGATGACAGAAGAACAGATTATTCCTTTGCGTCAGGGAAGTTGTTACGCAAAGATTTATACGGAAGATCCGGTTATCCTTTTTGTGGACCGTATGGGAAGAAGATATGCCAGCGAGAACTACGAGTTAACTCCATTGTTTGATATGGATGATTACATGAAGATGGCATTTTCTTTAAATAACCGGAACAAGTATCTGTCCTTACATTTTGCTGAGGCCCACTTAAAGTATCATGATACACCGGAAGAGGGTATCGGAGTATTTAAGAATATCCTTTCCCTGCCTAAGGTAAGGAATAAATATAAGCAGGAATTAATTTCAAACATTGTAGATTATTCCTTTGAGAAGCTTCACAACGAGGAGTTAGATGACTACCTAAAGGAAGCAGACTTAAGTGAGATGGATCAGGATACCAAAAAGAAGGTGATTGAACTTTGTATTAATCGTGGTTTATATGAGAAGGCCTATGATTCTCTTTCCCACTATGGATATGAGGGGATTTCTCCTAGACTGTTAGGAAGGCTTTGTACCCGTATCATTCTTTTAAAGAATCACGAATATGATCCGGTTCTTTTGGATTTGGTAAGGGCAAACTATGAGCGCCATATCTACAACGATGAGATTTTGGATTATTTAGACCGCTATGAGCAGACGAGGGTTCATAATTTAATACGACTCTGGCAGACGGAACAGGAATATATGCATGACAGCCAGTTGCTAGAGGAACGAATCTTACTTCAGACGATGTTTACCAAGTTAAGAAGTGTGAATTTAGATTCTATTTTTGTTAGTTTTTGCAAGCATGGAATTCACCATCCGATTCGTCAGGCCTTTTATGTTCACACGGCAAATCATTTTCTGAGACACCTGTATGAAAGCAGGAACATGGTAAAAAATATTTTCCATCAATTAGAAATTGATTTGATGGATGGAATGAGGCTTCCATTTATGTGTCATATGGCCTTGTTGGAATATGGATCAGAGTGTGAGTCGATTCATCCAAACCGTCTTTCTTACTATCAGGAGATTTATAGAGAGGCATGTAACCGCAATTTGATTCTTCCATTTATGAAGAAGTATCGCAAGTGGTTTGATATTCCTTTCTTTGTGGAAGATAAGTTGATTTTGGCTTATCGTGCCAATCCAAAGCACAAGGTAACCATTTCCTATACCCTTGGTAATGGAAAGGAAGAGACGGGGCTTGTGGTAGAACCTATGAAACACATATTTTCTGGAATCTTTACCAAGGAGATTATCTTGTTTTATGGGGATCAGATCAACTATTACATTAGCGAATCTGGAAATGACCAAAAGAATGAAAAGATTAAAACCACGGATATGCAGTCGATACAGATTTCAGATCCGGAAGAGTTTGACAGTGGCAGCCGCTACGATCTTTTGAATAAAATCCTAATTGAGCGAGAAAGGGATACTGCAAAGGAAGAGCAGCTGGTACGTAAATATATTGAAGAGAAACAGAGTACAAGTACCTTTTCGGTACTCTAGTTTACTGGAGGAATTATGGCAGGCAGAAGCCTATCGTTAACAATTGGAATTGATCTGGCTAAGGATTATACCCAGGTAAGTTATCTAGATAGCGGAAACCATGTAATTTCTATGAGCATGGAGGAGGAGATTGAGGAATATCAGATTCCTACCCTTTTATTTCGTTATCGAGACAGGGAAGCCTGGTGTATCGGCGAGGAAGCTAAGAAGCGCCAAAAGAATGGGGAAGGAATCCTGATTCGAAACCTCCTGGAGGAAGTAGAATATGGAACAGAAACCACCATTATGGGAATCCGTTATTTTGCCAGTGATCTTTTGGAACAGTACTTTGCAGAACTGTTTAAACTAATTGAATATAAGTTAACCTTTGGAATCATTACCAATGTGGTGGTTACCATACCAAAACTGAATAAGGTTTTAATGGATGTAATCTTTGATGGCATTACCAGAATCGGCATTAAGAAGGAGCAGGTAAAGATCATCAGCCATGTGGAAAGTTTTGTATACTATGTAATGAATCAAAAACCGGAGGTTCGAGTGAATAGCGTTGCTCTTTTTGATTTTTCTCCAGATGGACTCACCTATATGCGTATGAGCGTGGGAGCCGGTAGAAAGCCTTCTGTGATTAATGTAAGAACCGCAGAATATACAGAGGAGATGAACTTGGAGTGGACGATGGATCCGGAAAAGAAAGAGGTTCTGGAAGAAAATTTTATTTCTATTTTTGAAGATCTCTTTAAGGGCAATGTGGTGTCCTCCGTTTTTTTAACAGGAGAAGGGTTTAAGTTAGACTGGTATGCCCATGCAATTCAGGTACTTTGTTCTAAGAGAAAGGGTTTTATTGGAGATAATTTATTTGCCAAGGGAGCGGGTTTCTTTGGACGAGAAGTCTTTTATACCCCTGTATTGGGAGATTACCTTTTAAACTGCTATGGAAGAACAAAGGTGAATGTGGGAATCATGGTTAGCAACGGAATTCGTGAGGTCTTGCAGCCTTTAAGTAGCGCCGGAGTCAATTGGTATGAGGGCGGTGCCAGGGCAGAGTGTATTGCAGATCAGGTGGAGGAATTAAAATTCCACCTGGAATCTCCATTTACCGGGGTAAGCAAGATGATTACCATGAAGCTTACAGGTCTTCCAAAAAGACCACCAAAGACTACTCGACTGGCTATTTCCATTGCTTATTCCAGTGATTGCAAATTGGTCATTCAGGTGGAAGATAAGGGATTTGGGGACTTTTTCCCATCTTCTGGAAGAATCTACCGGGAGGAAATCAATATTGAGGAGGGAGCAAGCGTATGAGTGGAGTGATTCTATGTTCCCTTCAAGCCAAGGTACCGTATTATATTCATGATTTGGATATTAACGTATATTCCATTGAGGAAATCGCGTATTATCTCTATCACCATACCGCCTTGGTGGATGAGGATTTTTTTAGTGAAGATTTAATTGATTACCTGGAAAATGTTTTGGGGCAGAAGTTGATTGCCAATGGTTTAAAACAAGCCAATTACCACCACAGTTCCTTGGTTGAAAAAATTGGATTTGTGGTTAAGTCAGCTTCTTACTATGACCGGGAAGATTTAGCTAAGTTTCAGAAAAAATTAGAGGCCATGAGCCGGATGAATTACCTGGAACGCTTAAAAGCCAAGGGAGATGTCTTACTTGCCAGTAAGAAGTTTAATAATGCTTATAGCTGTTATAAGTTTGTGCTATCCAAGGCGAATGCCTCTGGCCTTTCCCATGAGTTTTATGGAAAAATCCTAAACAATATGGGAGTCATATGCGTGAATATGTTCCGTTATGAGAATGCGGCAGATTTTTTCAGACAGAGCTATGAGATGAATCATGATCTTTTTGTCATGAAACAGTTGATTATGGCTGATATTTTAAGTCAGGATCAGGAATTGTTACAGGAAGATATTGACCGTTACCGGGTTTCTGAGCGAATGTATTTGGAGTGCGAGGATCGGTTGAAAAAGACCCATGCAGAAGCTATAAAACTTCCGGAACCGGAAGAAATCGATGCGTTGATTCACGACTATAAGGTTGATAGTTAAAAATATTTATAGAATTAGGAGTTACTATGAAAGAGTTAGAGAAGAATTACAATCCTTCAGAAATTGAAGATCGTTTGTACGAGCACTGGGAGAACAAGAAATATTTTCATGCTACTGTAGATCGTAGCAAGAAACCATTTACGATCGTGATGCCACCTCCAAATATTACGGGACAGCTTCACATGGGACATGCCTTAGATAATACCTTACAGGATATTTTAATTCGTTTTAAGAGAATGCAGGGATATGAGGCTTTATGGGTTCCAGGTACAGACCATGCTTCCATTGCTACAGAAGCTAAGGTAGTAGAGGCTATTAAGAAGGAAGGTCTTTCAAAGGAAGAATTAGGAAGAGAAAAGTTCTTAGACCGTGTTTGGGACTGGAAGAAGCAGTATGGTGGAAGAATCGTAAAGCAGCTTCGTAAGATGGGTTCTTCCTGTGACTGGGACCGTGAGCGTTTTACCATGGATGAGGGATGTTCAGAAGCGGTAAAGGAAGTCTTTGTAAACCTTTACAACAAGGGCTTGATCTACCGTGGTGAGAGAATTATCAACTGGTGTCCTCATTGTCTTACTTCTATTTCTGATGCAGAGGTTGAGTACGAGGATCAGGCTGGTAAGTTCTGGCATTTGAGATACCAGATTGCAGGCAGTGATGAGTACGTTTTGCTTGCTACCACAAGACCAGAGACTTTATTAGGAGATACCGCTATTGCAGTAAATCCGGCGGATGACCGTTATAAGCATTTGGTAGGTAAGAAGGTAATCCTTCCAATCGTTCATAGAGAGATTCCAGTAGTAGCAGATGATTATGTAGGAATTGACTTTGGTACTGGTGTAGTAAAGATTACTCCAGCCCATGACCCGAACGACTTTGAGGTAGGGCTTCGTCACAACCTTCCAGTTATTAATATTATGACGGATGACGCACATATCGTGGAGGGATACGGTAAGTATTCCGGTATGGAACGTTATGAAGCAAGAGAAGCCATTGTAAAGGATTTGGAAGCAGAGGGTGCTTTGGTTAAGATCGAAGATCACGAACATAACGTTGGAACTTGCTATCGTTGTGGAACCACCGTTGAGCCTAGAGTTTCTAAGCAGTGGTTTGTAAAGATGAAGCCACTTGCTAAGCCTGCTATTGAGGCGGTAAAAAAGGGAGATACCCAGTTTGTACCAGAGCATTTTGATAAGACATATTATCATTGGTTAGAGAATATTCGTGATTGGTGTATCAGCCGTCAGTTATGGTGGGGACATCAGATCCCAGCCTACTATTGCGATGAGTGTGGAGAAATGGTGGTAACCAAGGAGGAAGCTCCTGTATGTCCACATTGTGGTAAGCCAATGCGTCAGGATCCAGACACCTTAGATACCTGGTTCTCATCTGCATTATGGCCATTTTCAACCCTTGGCTGGCCAAATAAGACCGAGGATTTGGATTTCTTCTATCCAACCAATGTTTTGGTCACAGGATATGATATTATCTTCTTCTGGGTAACTCGTATGATTTTCTCAGGACTTGAGCATACAGGTCAAACCCCATTTGATAAGGTTTTAATCCACGGCTTAGTTCGTGATAGCCAAGGTCGTAAGATGAGTAAGTCTTTGGGAAATGGTATTGATCCACTGGAAGTAATCGACAAGTATGGTGCAGATGCCTTAAGATTTACCCTGATTACAGGTAATGCCCCTGGAAATGATATGCGTTTTTATTGGGAACGTGTAGAGGCTAGCCGTAACTTTGCCAATAAGGTATGGAATGCTTCCCGTTTCATTATGATGCAGGAAGGTTTCGAAGAGGCTGGTAAGCTTTCCTTTGCGGATGTTAAGGATCAGTTAACCAATGCAGATCAGTGGATTCTTTCTAAGTCTAACAAGGTGGTAGCCGAGGTAACAGATAATCTTGAGAAGTATGAGATTGGAATCGCAGCAGATAAGATTTATAACTTTATCTGGGAAGAGTTCTGTGACTGGTACATTGAGATGGTTAAGCCACGTCTTTACAATGCAGAAGATGACACCAAGCAGGCAGCCTTATATACCTTACAGACCGTTTTAGTACGTGCCTTAAAGCTTCTTCATCCATATATGCCATTTGTAACAGAGGAAATCTTTACCAACCTTCAGGATACAGAGGAGTCTATTATGATTTCTGCCTGGCCTATGGTAGAGGATGACTTTAGCTTTGAGGAAGCGGAAGAGGCAGTAGAGCTTGTTAAGGAAGCCGTAAGAGCAATTCGTAACGTTCGTACCGGCATGAATGTGCCACCTTCAAGAAAGGCTAAAATTTTTGTGGTTTCTGAGGATCAGAAGGTTTTAGAAATCTTTAAGAAGAATAGCTTATTCTTCCAGACCTTAGCCGGTGGGTCTTCTCTTGCTATTCAGTCAGATAAGACCGGAATCGATGAGGATGCGGTTTCTGCAGTCATCGCTAAGGCAATCATTTACTTACCATTTGCAGAGTTAGTGGATATTGAAAAGGAAATCGAGAGACTTCAGAAGGAAGAGAAGCGTTTAATGGGTGAGTTAACCCGTTCTGAAAAGATGCTTTCTAACGAGAAATTTATTAGCAAGGCTCCTCAGGCTAAGATTGATGAGGAGAAAGCAAAACAGCAGAAGTATCAGGAAATGATGGAACAGGTTCGTAATCAGCTTGCCCATCTTAAAAAGTAATAAGAAAATGCGGGGAACCGCACCAAGGGAATAATGATGTTTCAGTATATTTTTTTTGACTTGGATGGTACCATCATCGATTCCAGCGAGGGCATTGGTAAGTGTTTTCAACATGCCCTCGCTTCTTTTGGAATTGAGGAAGACAGAGAAAACTTAAGAAAAGTAATGGGACCACCTTTGAGAGATTCTTTCAAAGACTTTTATGGAATGACAGAAGAAGAAATTGCAAAGGGGATTGCGGCCTATCGGGCTCGATATGTAGAGGTTGGTTACAAGGAGTGCAGTCTTTTTCCGGGAGTGCTTCCTTGCTTGAAACATTTAAAGGAAATGGGAAAGACCCTGGTGATTGCCACCTCAAAGCCAGAGGATATTACCTTGATGATCTTAAAACATTTAGGAATCTTATCTTACTTTGATCAGGTGGTAGGTTCTGTAGATGGTGTAAGGGAAAAGAAGGAAGAGGTATTACGTGAGGCTTTTCTCAGACTGTCCATAGGCGAGGAAGAGAAAGACCGGGTAATACTAATTGGAGACCGCATGTATGACATAGATGGTGCAAAAAAGTTAGGCATTCATTCTGCAGGGGTATCCTATGGTTTTGCAAGTCCCGGAGAACTTTTGGCTCATGGAGCGGACTATCTATTACAGGACTTAGGAGAAATAGACTTCATTTTTGAGGAAACCTATCTTCACATTCAAAGAAATTTGAATGCCATTCCCAAGTTTTCGAAAAAGACCAGCAAGGAAAATCTCCTTGAAACTCTTTCTCTTCTTGGCAATCCCCAGGAGACCTTCCGTGTGGTTCATGTGGCTGGCACCAATGGAAAGGGAAGTATTTCCTACTATACTGCCAGGGTTTTAACCAGGGCAGGGGTTAAAACAGGTTTGTTTCTTTCTCCCCATCTGGTTTCTATTCGAGAACGCATGCAGATTGATGGGAAAATGATTTCAAAAGAAGAGTTTGTAAGTATTTACCAGGAGGTCTTACAGGCGGTTGGAAGAAGGATTGAGGAAGGTGGAGAACATCTTTCCTATTTTGAATTCTTATTTGCCATGGCGGCTTTGTATTTTGCCAAACAAAAGGTGGAGATCGCGGTTCTTGAGGTAGGACTGGGTGGAAGGCTGGATGCAACCAATGTAATAAAAGAGCCTTTGGTTTGTGCCATTGCCTCGATTAGTTTTGATCACCAGCAGTATTTAGGAGACAGCCTTACTGCCATTGCAGGGGAAAAGGCTGGGATTTTAAAGCCCAATGTTCCCGTGGTCTATCAGGCAAACAAGGATGAGGTCAATGCCGTGATTGAAAAGAGAGCCAAGGAACTTTCTTGTCCGATGGTTCCTGTTTGTAGCAGGGACTATGAAATCATTGGTAAGACGAGGGATGGATTGGTGTTTGAGCCAGCAGGAACTGCCTTTATGGGTTATAATTTCCGCTTGCATACCTTTGCCCCTTATGGAGTTGAAAATGCAAGGATTGTTCTTTCAATCCTAGAAATACTAGCAAGGAAGTTAGAATGTTGGGATTTAATCGACCCAGATCTTGTAAGAGAGGTCTTTATGGAAACCGTCTTTCCGGCTAGAATGCAGGAGGTCAGTCCGAATGTATTTATCGATGGAGGCCATAATCAGGACGGAATTTTAGCCTTTATTACTGCGGCAGACCAGATTATTAGCCAAAGAGGCAAGGAGCCGGTGGTTCTTTTGTTTGCCGTGGTGAATGACAAGGATTATAAGGAAATGGTGGCTGAGATATGCCAGAAGCTTTCGGTAGACCTTGTTATCTTGACAGAAGTGGAAGGAAGCCGTAAACTGAAACTGGAAAATTTAGCAAGGGAATTTTCAAAAGATTCCGGCTTCACATGTCTGTCTTATGAAAACAGTAAGCAGGCCTATGAAGAAGCATTAAAAGAGAAGAAAGATGGTATCTTGTTTGTGGCTGGTTCCTTATATTTGGCCGGCGAGGTACTTGGATATATCGGAGGTAAGAATGATTAATTTTGACGAAGAAATCAAGAAGTTTCATCCATCCTTAGAAATTGATGATACAGAGGATGCGATTTATAACAGTAATGTATCAGATGCCACAGATCTTATGATCGAACTGATCGAAGATATTAAGAAGAATAACTAATCTGCGAAAGGGCAAGAATCATGATTTGTTTTAATTGTGGTGCCACCCTTACCAGTAGTGAGTTTTGTACGAACTGTGGTATGAAGGTGACAGTATATAAAAAATTAATCCGCATGTCGAATACCTATTACAACATGGGGTTGTTGAAGGCGAAAAACCGTGACTTATCCGGAGCAGCAGATATTTTGCGTAGAAGTCTTCGCCTAAATAAAAGAAATACCAAGGCCAGAAACCTTTTGGGCCTGGTGTATTATGAAATGGGAGAAATCGTTCAGGCCTTTTCAGAGTGGTTGATTTCGGTTAACTTCCGACCGGAGCGTAATCCGGCTAATAATTACTTAGAACAGGTAAAGGCCAATCCGAATAAACTTGAGATGTTAAACTCTACGATTCAGAAGTTTAATGTTTCCCTGAACTATGCGAAAAAGGGAATGACGGATGTCGCAATTATTCAGTTAAAGAAGGTTTTACAGCAAAATCCTCATTTGATTAAGGGACAGCAATTAATGGCCCTCCTATATATGAAGATTGAGGACTATGACCATGCTAGAAGAGTGATTAATAAGATTTTAAGCATTGACCGTTGTAATCCTTTGGCCCTTCGTTACAGGGAAGAAGTAGAGGAAGCTTTGGCTAAACGGGGCGATCGTCGGATCCGTCCACAGGTGAAGCAGGATCAGAAGGCCTTAAGTGGGAATGATGTGATTATTCCAAGTCATTTCTTTGTGGAGTCACAGAATGGTGCTGTTACTATTCTAAAGATTCTCTTTGGGGTAATTTTAGGTGCCCTTGCGGTTTATGTTTTAGTGACACCGGTAAAGGTTCGAAACGAGGTAGAAAAATCGAACGATATTGTGTTGGAATATGATCAGAAGCTTGCAGTAAGCAATTCCACCCAGGATGAGTTATCCAGACAGGTAAGTGAGTTAACCACGGAGCGTGATAATCTTGCAAGTCAGGTGGAAAGTTTACAGAAGGAAGATGATACGGAAGAAGCAAACTACAATCATTTGATTGCGGCTTATTATGCCTACGACCAGTCAGATTTTGATACGGCTTCTGAGGAATATGCAGCGATTGATACCGGAGTCACCATAAGTTCGGAAGCATATAATACGGTATATAATCTATTAAATACCGAGCTTGCTTCTGCCATTAAAGAGAAACAGCAGAAGGAAGCTATGACCGCTTATGGCCAGGGAAATTATGAGGAAGCCATTGAACTCTTTAAGGAGTGTATTAAGGCGGATGAGGATTACGAGGAAGGTTACTATCGAATCGCTTATGCTTATTATAACTTGGGAGATTCTGAGAATTCTGAGAAGTATTTCCAGATGATTATTGATAATTTCCCAAACGGTGAATATGCCGAAAAAGCTAAGAATTATGTAAGCTCTTCATCAAGTTCGGAGGATACCGGGGATTCAGAAGAATAAGTTCATAGATATTTCAGAGAATAATAAAAAAAGATACAGAAAAATCAGGTACAGTAAAAGAAAGCAGGAGGCGCGATCTTAACTGTACCTGTTTTTGAAAGAGAGGACCATCATGGAGTCAGGTATTTATGGGAACTATAAACCAGTGTTAGAAGATATTAGTAAGAAACTGGTGGAACAATTAAAGAAAGTTGACCAGATGATGCTTCAGGAATCTGGGGAGCATTTGTTTGAGCATATTTCTGCTAGAATTAAGTCTGAGGACAGCATGAGGGAGAAGTGTAGACGAAAGGGAGTTGCCGAAACCACGTATTCCGCTTTAAAGGTTATGAATGATGCAATTGGCCTGCGAATCGTCTGTTCTTTTATGGATGATATTGAAACATGTATTTCCTATCTTCGAACCATGCCAAAGTGTAGGATTATCAAAGAGAAAGACTATATTAAACATGCTAAGGATAATGGCTATCGCAGCTTTCATTTGATTTTAGAAATAGAAGATGAACACGAAGATGTGGAAGGTATGTGTCCGGGACACTTTTATGCTGAAGTCCAGCTTCGTACTATTGCCATGGATTCCTGGGCCAGTTTGGAACATCGTTTAAACTACAAAAAAGAGGAGGGAGATCCGGATCGTCATGCTTTGATTGTACGAGAACTTAAAAAATGCGCAGACGAGCTGGCTTCTTGTGATATTAAGATGCAAACCATTCGTAAGATGATTGCAGAAGAGAATGGGAGGAATGACACATGAGATTATTACTTGCAGAAGATGAAGTCGAGATGTCTAGGGCCTTGGTGGCTGTACTGGAACATTCCGGTTATGAGGTTGATGCCGTTTATAACGGACTAGAAGCAATTAAAAAGGCCAAAAGCGGGGTCTATTCCTGCATGATTTTTGATATTATGATGCCTAAGCTAGATGGAATGGAGGCTATTAGGGAAATTCGTTCCAGTGGTGATACCACGCCGGTCATCTTTTTAACTGCCAAGGCTGAAATTGATGATCGAATCGCCGGCCTAGATGCAGGGGCGGACGATTATCTAACCAAACCATTTGCCATGGGCGAGTTGTTGGCTAGGGTTCGTTCCATGACCCGCCGTCAGGAAAGTTATACCCCTAAGGTATTACACTATGGAAATGTTTCTTTTGATGTTGACCAGCATGAGGTAAAAAGCGATAATACCATTCGTCTGGGAGGCAAGGAAGCCAAACTGATGGAATTTTTTATGCTCAATCCCGGCAAGGAACTTTCTACAGATGAGATTTATCAGAGAGTTTTTTTTGATGAAAAAACCAAGGACGTGGTTTGGATGTATATTAATTATCTTCGAGGAACTTTAGATTCCATTGCGGCAGATATTGAAATTCTTGGAGAAAAAGACGGTTCTTTTCAGATTGTGAAACGCAGGGAAGACTAGATGATAGAGAGAGGAGGAGTCTGGATGAAGAAATTAAAGAGACGTTTTATATGGATTGCATCCCTTTCTGTATTACTTGTGATGTTGCTGGTCTTAGGACTTGTAAATATGATTGGCTATATTCAGGTTAGAAATGACCTACTTACCACCATTACGGTGATTGCTGAAAATGATGGGGTTTTGCCTGGCTTTCATAAGGAGGACCGCTTTGATCGAATCTATACGGA
This sequence comes from Lachnospira sp. UBA3212, assembly GCA_002363615.1. Taxonomy (GTDB): domain Bacteria; phylum Bacillota; class Clostridia; order Lachnospirales; family Lachnospiraceae; genus UBA3212. The sequence continues at coordinate 69,177 of DEWK01000010.1, forward strand.
AGAGTCTAGAAATGAGGTTCGATATTTTTCCGTTGTGGTAGGGGATTCGATGAAATACCATATGGAAAGTATTTCTACCATTGAGACCGGCGATGCGGACAAACTAGTAAAAATGGCAAAGGAAAAGTCGGAGGATTCCGGGGACTTGTATTATAATGATGTGTGTTACATGTACCAGAGAACCACAGATTCTTCCGGAGACAAACTCTATGTCTTCATTGATGTAACAAGTAAAATGACTCAGGTTCGTACCAATATTAAACTAAGCTCATTTGTAGGGCTTATCTGTATGATCCTCCTCTTTACTATTTTCTTTGCTCTTTCTAAAAAGGCGATTTCTCCAATGTTAAGAAATATTGAGCAGCAGAAACAATTTATTACCAATGCCGGCCATGAATTAAAAACTCCCGTTGCCATTATTTCGGCCAATACGGAGGTGTTAGAGATGATTCATGGAAAGAATGAATGGACGGAATCCATTATGAATCAGTCGAAACGTCTGTCTCAGTTGGTAAATGATCTGATTGCTCTTGCCAGAATGCAGGAAGGATCGGAACTGGTTTTAGAAAAGGTCAATGCAAGTAGCCTTGCCAGTAATGTGGTTGCCAGTTTTAAGACCATGGTGGAACAAGAGGAGAAGGAGTTCTCTTCCGAACTGGAGGAGAATTTATTTGTTATGGCGGACCAAAAGAATCTTCCGGAACTTTATAATATCCTTTTGGATAATGCCAACAAGTATTGTGATGAAAAGGGAAAGGTTTCTTTTTCTTTGAAACAGGCAGGGAAGTATGTAAAGATTATGGTTTCAAATTCCTATCAGGATGGAGAAGGCGTGGATTATTCCAGGTTCTTTGACCGTTTTTACCGGGAGGATCAGTCCCATAACAGTAAAAAGAGGGGCTTTGGAATCGGGCTTTCCATGGCTTCGGAGATTGTAAAAATGTATAAGGGGAAAATTACGGTTTCTTACCAGAACGGAATGATTTCTTTTTTAGTTACCCTTCCGAAAGTTTCTAACTAAGAAATCACTCATCTTTTTTCTTTTCTTAAGATGGTTCACACAAATCTATCACTTTAAAATTGTATCTTATGAATAGGAACAAGATTTGAATGATTGTTTGTTGGAAAGAAGGGATTTATATGATTAAAAGTGTAGCAATTATTATTCCGGTTTTAAATCCAGATTCTAATCTCTATTCTTATATTCTTCGCCTGGCCAATAGCGGATATACAAAGATCATCGTAGTGGATGATGGGTCAGGTCCAGAATTTAAAGAACGTTTTGATCAAATAAAAAAAATTGAAGAGGTAGACTTCCTTCGCCATGATATAAATCTTGGGAAGGGAAGGGCCATTAAAGATGCCCTGGCCTATTATGAACTTTTACCGGATAAAAATGATTTCTTTGGGGTAATCACGGTAGATGCAGATGGGCAACATACCATAGGAGATGTAAATCGTTTGGCAGCTCTTATGGTGAATCATCCTAAGGCGCTTTCCTTAGGGGAACGAGATTTTGATCAGGAAAAGGTTCCATTCCGTTCTAAGTTTGGAAATTCCTGTACCAGAAATCTCTTTAAAATTCTTTACCACATTGGTTTAAAGGATACACAGACGGGGCTCCGTGGAATTCCCAATCGTTTGATTCCCGACTTTCGAAAACTTGCCGGAGATCGGTATGAATACGAGATGAATATGCTGATTGCTTGTAGTCAACAGAGGATTCCAATTAAGTCAATTACCATTGATACCATCTATGTAGATAATAATTCCTCTAGTCATTTTCATCCGATTCTGGATTCTTTTAAAATCTATAAGTTGTTACTTGGACAGTTTTTTAAATATTCAGCTGTTTCAATTCTTTCCTTTCTGGTAGACTTGTTACTATATTCGGTTTTGGCAGCTGGACTTGAAGCAAGTGTAACAGCCTATATTATGGTGGCAACCATTGGTGCCAGAGCGGTTTCCTCCTTCTTAAACTACTTCCTGAATCATAGGTTTGTATTTAAGAGTACAGAGAAGATGGGGCAAACCATTTGGAAATATTATTTACTAGCTGCCCTGATTGCTTTGACTTCTGGTGGAGTCGTAACCGTGATTTATCGAGTGATTCCAAAGGTTCATACTACCATTATAAAAGCAGTAGTAGACACACTCTTATTTATGGTTAGTTATCAAGTGCAAAAGATTTTTATTTTCAAAAAAAATCATATCGAAAGAGACAACCGGAGAACCAGAACGGTGTAAGGGATAAGGAATCCTGGATTCCCTTGGATATAAAAAGAGTAGCAGATTTGAGTCTGCTACTCTTTCTTTATTCAGTCGGGATATCAGTTCCAGGAGTCTTCACTGATTAGTCGTCGCTATCGTCATCATCATAGGAATAAGAAGAGGAAGAGTTGGTCCAGCTTCCGTGCCAATTACACTCCTTACTTGGAATTTCATTGGAATCGTTGTCATAATACTCGGTATGGGTATCCGGACAATATTCATTTGCAATCATACCAGAATCATCGCAAACAGTTACTGCTGTTTGCGAACTAGGTCCATTGAAATCCTTGTCCTCATAGCCCTTGGCTGCACATATTTCTGTCATAATTGTTGACCAAAGGGATTCATGATAGGTTCCGTTTTCCATTTCTACATTTTCATCGTAACCGGTCCAAATGGTAGCGGTTAGGTAAGGGGTAAATCCTGCGAACCAAAGGTCATAAGAATTCGAAGTAGTACCTGTTTTACCGGCTACATGCATGTTCTTTACTGCGGCAGCTCGTCCGGTACCGGAACTTGCGGTTACTACGTCTTCCATGGCCTGAGTTAAAGCATAAGCGGTAGTATCCTTGATTACGGTTCGTTGGGAAGTATTTACGGCGTTATCCAAAATAATCTTTCCGGATGAATCTGCCACCTGTGTATAAAGCACTGGCTTGTTATATACACCACCATTTGCAATAGTTGCATAAGCACCACAAAGCTCTAAGTTAGTAACACCATTGGTGATACCACCAAGGGCAAGGGATTGTACCTTGTCTTCTTCCACTAAGGTAGTGATTCCGAAGTTTTCAAGGTATTCATAGGCTAATTCCGGTGTAATATCTGTAATTACCTTTACGGCAATGATATTCATAGACTGGGCAATTGCTGCTCGAATAGTCTGGGATCCCTTATAGTAGTCGCCCCACCAGTTGTGAACGGCACGTCCATTGCTGTAGTTATATGGTCCGTCTACAACGGTAGAACTTAATGTATAACCCTTAACATCAATGGCCGGTGCATAGACACCAATTACCTTAAAGGTAGAACCAGGCTGTCTGGTAGTATTGGTTGCACGGTTTAAGGTTAAACTGGCTGATTTATTATCACGTCCACCTACAATGGCCTTTATATAACCGGTAGTCTGGTCCATTACGGTAAAGGATGCTTGTGGCTGCTTGGTATAAGAAAGGGTCTGTCCTAAGGTTTTATCTCCCTTTTTTCTCATGGCACGCTTATAGGCCTTTACACATTCCTTGGCTTCGTCCTTGGTATAGAAAATAAGCTTAAAATCACTTTCTCCCAAGGTAGCCCGATGATAGTAAGTAATATCATATTCTGAGAAGTTCTCTACCGTTCCATCTGCTCGCTGGACCGACCAGGCCCAACTGATGGAGTAGTGGATGGCATATGGATAATTGGTATCATCCTTAATTTCTTTATCGCAAATGCTCTGAATCTCCTGATCCTGTGTTGAGTAGATTCTAAGACCACCAGAGTATAGGGCATTGTATGCCTGGGTTGCTGTATATCCCTTGTATTCCTGAAGGTCATTAGATACTTCTTCAATCAATTCATCCACGAAATAGGTATATGGAGAAGATTCTCCCAACTGGGCGTTCACGGTATGAAGTCTCTTATATACCTTATCGGCTAAAGCTTCATCGTATTCTGCCTGATTAATATAACCTTGCTCCAGCATCTTTTTCAGGATTATCTCACGATGCTTTCGATTGTTTTTTGAGTGTGTAACTGGGTTATAGTAGGAAGGATTCTGTGTAATACCCGCTATAACCGCTGATTCTGAAAGTGTTAATTCTGATACATCTTTGTTAAAGTAACGTTTTGCTGCAGACTGAATTCCTAAACAGTTGTTACCCAAATTAATCGTATTTAAATAGTTTAACAGAATGACATCCTTGCTTACCTGTTTCTCTAACTGGATTGCCAAGTATTGTTCCTGAAGTTTTCGTTTGATCTTTGACATGTCATCTTCGTTGACCCAGTCGGTAAAGACGTTGTTCTTTAATACCTGTTGGGTAATGGTTGATGCACCTTGAGAAAGATCATGGGAGGTGATAGCAACCACACCTGCTCGAAGAATACCCTTAATATCTACACCGTTATGGTCGTAGAATCGTTCATCTTCAATTGCGACAAAGGCATGCTGGGTGTGAAGCGGAATCTCGTCAATATTTGCCACAGATACTCGGTTTGAACCTGTTTGTACCAGCTGTTCGATTTCAGCTCCCTGATTATCATAGATCGTAGTTGAAAAGGCAGTAGGAGATATATTTATTTCTGAAATCTCCGGCGCGTTATCAATAATTCCCTGAACAATTCCTAAAACAAAGAATCCTACGCAAACTACCAGGACTAAAACAAAGTAGATAAAGATCAAAAAGATGTTTACCCCAAGCTTTGTGGATAGCCTATTTTTCAAAGAAGTAATCTGCTTATGTTTTTGTAATGTACTTCTATATCCAAAATTCATAATATCCTCCTGATCACACAGAATTTAACTGGTTTATTATAACAGAAATTGCATAAAATAGAAAGTACTATTGAAATAAGAATCAAATTTCTTTATACTATTCTAGAATATGTCATTTGCAAAGAGATCGGAGGATGAAGGCTTGGAAGATTTAAAGATTGTCTGGCAAGAAGGAGAAGGTTACTACGAGGAGAAAAAATCTCGTTTTATTTCTTATGTAGTTCCGGCAACCACCGAAGAGGAAGCAGTGGAATTTGTAAATCAAATTAAGAAGAAACACTGGGATGCCAGACATCATTGCTATGGCTTGATTTGCGGGAATAACCGTGAACTGATGCGTTTTTCGGATGACGGGGAACCCCAGGGAACTGCCGGAAAGCCAATTCTTGAAGTAATGATGAGTGCCAATGTGACAGATGTCCTGGTGGTTGTGGTTCGATACTTTGGCGGAACTCTGTTAGGGACCGGTGGTCTGGTTCGTGCCTATACAAAATCTGCACAAGATGGCCTTTTAAAAGCTAATTTGATTGAGAGAAAGCGGGGAATTCGTCTTCTGGTAACGACGGATTATACGCTTCTTGGCAAGGTGAATTATATTGACCGAGAGGAAGGGGTTTTTGAGGAACATCAGGATTTTAGAGAGCAAGTCATCCTTCATTTGGTTTGTCCTCTTGAACAAAAGGAGGATTATTGTAATAAGTTAACGGAGGCCACTGCAGCCAAAGTAAGGATTGAAGAAGGAGAAGAAATTCTCTATGGAATCACAGATGGTAGCCTTCAACTTTTATCAGAATAAAAACAAATCCCGATTTGCCAAAGTGCAAATCGGGATTTGTTTACATTAATAGTTATGAATTTCTCTTGAAACCTGCTCTCTTACGAAGGGTAGGATCTAAGATCTTCTTACGAATTCGAAGAGTCTCAGGTGTAATCTCTAAGAGTTCGTCATTGTCGATGAATTCCAAACACTGCTCAAGGCTCATTACCTTAGGGGTAGTAAGCTTTAAAGCATCATCCGAACCGGATGCACGGGTGTTGGTTAGCTGCTTCTTTTTACATACGTTTACTTCGATGTCTTCGTCACGTCCGGTCTGACCGATGACCATACCAGAGTATACCTTAGCACCGGGACCAATGAAGAGAGTACCACGCTGCTGCGCATTGAAAAGACCATAAGTGATTGCTTCACCAGACTCAAAAGCGATTAAGGAACCCTGTGAACGATACATTAATTCTCCCTTGAAAGGACCATAGCCGTTAAAGATTGTGTTCATGATACCGTTACCCTTGGTGTCGGTCATAAACTGTCCACGATAACCAATTAAGCCACGGGAAGGGATAGAAAACTCAAGTCTTTGATATCCGCCGTTGGCAGCTGACATACTAAGAAGGTCACCCTTTCTTGCAGATAAGGCCTGGATAATGTTGCCGGCAAATTCTTCAGGGACATCGATATAAGCAAGTTCCATAGGCTCGGTCTTCTTGCCGTTTTCATCTTCGCGGTAAAGAACCTCAGCCTTAGAAACGGCGAATTCGAAGCCTTCTCGTCTCATGTTTTCGATTAAGACAGAAAGGTGAAGCTCACCTCGTCCGGAAACTTTAAAGCAATCTGGAGAGTCGGTATCTTCTACACGAAGAGAAACGTCAGTGTTTAATTCTTTCATTAAACGCTCACGGATGTGGCGAGAAGTTACAAACTTACCTTCCTGACCGGCAAGAGGAGAGTCATTCACCATGAAATTCATGGAAATGGTTGGCTCAGAAATCTTCTGGAAAGGAATTGCTTCTGGATTTTCACCGGAGCAAAGGGTATCACCAATCTTAATGTCAGGGATACCAGCGATGGCAACGATGGCACCGACACTGGCGCTGTTTACCTCTACACGGTTTAAACCGTCAAATTCATAAAGTTTAGAAATCTTTACACGCTTCTTAAAGTCAGGATCGTGGTGGTTTACAATGGTAACGTCCTCATTGATTTTAATGGTACCGTTGCTGATTTTACCAACACCGATACGACCAACGTACTCATTGTAATCAATGGTAGAAATCAATACCTGAGCGTTTGCATCAGCATCTCCGGTAGGAGCTGGGATGTTATCGATAATGGTTTCAAAAAGAGGAACCATGTTTTCATTGGCATCTTCTAAGGAATATTTAGCAAAGCCAGCCTTTGCTGAAGCATAAACAAATGGACAATCTAACTGCTCTTCAGAAGCGTCCAGGTCCATTAATAACTCAAGAACTTCATCCTCCACTTCTAAAGGTCTTGCTTCAGGACGATCAATTTTATTGATACAAACAATTACCTTAAGGTCTAATTCAAGGGCCTTCATTAAAACGAACTTTGTCTGAGGCATTGGACCTTCGAATGCATCTACCACAAGGACGACACCGTCTACCATCTTCAACACTCGTTCTACTTCGCCACCAAAGTCAGCATGTCCTGGAGTGTCAATGATATTGATTTTTGTATCCTTGTAGGTAATGGCAGTATTCTTAGAGAGAATAGTGATTCCACGCTCTTTTTCAATATCATTGGAATCCATTACTCGCTCGGCAACTTCCTGATTTTCACGGAAAACACCGCTCTGCTTTAATAACTCATCTACGAGTGTAGTTTTACCGTGATCGACATGGGCAATAATTGCAACATTTCGAACATCATTTCTTGAAGTAATCATCTGATGTACATCCTTTCTTTCTTTCTTTTCAAATAATATCAAGCGTTTTAAAAAACGCGAAAAATAGTTTATCATACATTAAATAAGAAGTAAAGATAAATTATGATGATTTTCCTTGCTCATAAATCGAAAATATAGTATAATTTTACCGTGCTTAGTGGCTTATATGGTGGTCACGGCAATTTTTTACTTATGACAAGGAGAGACAGATTATATGAAGTGTCCATATTGTGGAGCAGAAGATACCAGGGTAATTGACAGCCGTCCGGCCGAGGATAATACCTCGATTCGGAGAAGAAGACATTGTGATAACTGTAATAAGAGATTTACGACTTATGAGAAGGTGGAGTCCATTCCATTGATGGTTATTAAGAAGGATAAGATTCGTGAACCTTATGACAGAAGTAAGATTGAAAAGGGAATTGTTCGATCTTGTCACAAGCGTCCAATTAGTTTAGAACGCATCAATAAGTTGATTGATGAGGTGGAGAGCGAGATTTTCAGCAAAGAGACCAAGGAGATTTCTAGCGATGAGATTGGTATGATTGTAATGGAAAAACTTGAAAGTTTTGATTCTGTTGCTTATGTGCGCTTCGCATCTGTTTATCGTGAGTTTAAGGATGTTAATACCTTTATGGAGGAGTTAAAGAAAATTTTAGATACTCAGAAGAATTAATCGGAGGATGTTATGTTTCAAAAATTTTATCCGTCCACAAGAAGTCATTCCACCTATGAGATTGACTTTGAGACTCTTTATAAGAGGGGATATCGGGGAATTATATTTGATATAGACAATACCTTGGTACCTCATGGTGCCCCATATACCGTGGAAGTTCAAGAACTTTTTGATCATTTAAAGAGTCTTGGATTTGATACTTGCCTGATCTCTAATAATCAGGAGCCGCGTGTAGCTCCATTTGCAAAGGCTGTGAATAGCAAGTTTGTTTCCAATGCTCATAAGCCATCGCGCAAGAATTATGTGAAGGCCATGAATCTTATGGGAACAAGCACCAAAACTACAGTATTTGTGGGGGACCAACTCTTTACGGATGTGTTTGGAGCGAATCGTGCAGGAATTATGAGCATTTTAGTAGATCCGATTCATCCAAAGGAGGAAATTCAGATTGTTTTAAAAAGATTTCTGGAAAAAATCGTTCTTTTTTTCTATGAACGAAGAAAAAAGTAGTTGAATTTTGTACCATTCTCATATAGAATAGTTGCAGTATTGCCCCGTGCCAACCATCCGGATTGGAGGAGGGCACAGGATTATAAGTTTTTTTAGGAGGAATACTATGATTACAGCAGGTGATTTTAGAAATGGTATCACAGTCGAGATGGATAATGGTATCTGGCAGATTATTGAGTTCCAGCACGTTAAGCCAGGTAAGGGAGCAGCTTTCGTTCGTACCAAGCTTAAGAATATCGTCAGTGGTGGTGTAGTTGAAAAGTCTTTCAGACCAACTGAGAAGTTCCCAACCGCTCGTATCGATCGTGTTGATATGCAGTATCTTTACAAGGATGAGGAGTTCTATAACTTCATGAATAATGACACTTATGATCAGATCGCTCTTCCTGTTGGTGATATCGCTGATTCTATGAAATTTGTTAAGGAGAACGAGACTGTTAAGGTTTGTTCTCATAATGGTAATGTATTTGCAGTTGAGCCACCAATCAACGTAACTCTCCAGATTACTGAGACAGAGCCAGGTGTTAAGGGTGATACAGCTACTGGTGCTACAAAGCCAGCAATCGTTGAGACCGGAGCTAAGGTAATGGTTCCATTATTCGTAAACCAGGGTGATTCAATTATCATTGATACCAGAACTGGTGAATATTCTAAGAAGGCCTAATGATTTAAGCAAATCAAGATAAAAAAATCCGCATCCAATGGATGCGGTTTTTTTATTGTTCCTTCGCCATTTCCTCTGGGAGGAAGACTTCATCAAATTTTTCCGGGGTTAAAAAACCAAGTTTTACGCAGGCTTCCTTTAGGGAAATGTTTTCTGCGTAAGCAAGCTTTGCGGTCTTAGCTGCATTTTCATAGCCGATGTATGGATTTAAGCAGGTAACCAGCATTAATGAATTATGTAAGTTTTCATGCATCTTCTGGCGGTTTGGTTCGATTCCTATGCAACAGTTGTCGTTAAAGGAACGAATTGAATCAGCCAGAAGGATGACAGATTGCAGGAAGTTATAAATTAAAACCGGCATAAAGACATTTAATTCGAAATTTCCTTGACTCGCTGCAAAACCAACGGCTGCGTCATTTCCCATAACTTGTACAGCCACCATGGTAACGGACTCGCACTGGGTAGGGTTTACCTTGCCTGGCATAATGGAACTTCCTGGTTCATTGGCTGGAATGGTAATTTCGCCTAAACCGTCTCTTGGACCGCTGGCTAACCAACGAATATCGTTGGCAATCTTCATCATATCTGCGGCAAGTGCCTTTAACGCTCCGTGCGCCTGGACTAATTCGGACTTTGAGGTTAGGGCATGGAATTTATTCGGTGCTGTTTGAAAGGACTTTCCGGTAAGTTCGGAAATAGCCTTAGCGGCCTCAGTGTCAAAACCTTCTGGAGCGTTTAAGCCGGTTCCCACGGCGGTTCCTCCCAGGGCTAATTCAGACAGGGGTGAGATGGTTGCAAGAATCAATTCTCTGTCTCGCTCCAAGGAACTTCTCCAACCACTGATTTCCTGTGAGAAGGAAATTGGCACAGCATCCTGAAGGTGAGTTCTTCCTGACTTTACAATGCCTTTGTTTTTTTTCTCTAAGTCTAAGAAGGTAGACACTAAAAGATCAATGGCCGGAATCAAACGGTCCTGAATTTCGCAAACAGCTGCAATGTTCATGGCAGTAGGGAAGGTGTCATTGGAACTTTGTGACATGTTACAGGAATCGTTCGGATGTAGAATTTTTTTTCCAGCAATTTCATTTCCACGGTTGGCGATGACCTCATTCACATTCATATTTGACTGGGTACCGCTTCCGGTCTGCCATACGGCTAATGGGAAGTTACCGTCTAATTTGCCTTCACGAATTTCCTCGCAAACCTGTCCGATTAAGTCTTTGCTTCTTTCGTCCAGGTTTCCTAAGCGGAAGTTTGCCATTGCTGCTGCCTGCTTCAAGTAGGAAAATGCAATGATTACTTCCTTGGGGATCTTTTCACTTCCGATTTTGAAGTTACCATAACTTCTCTGGGTCTGTGCTCCCCAATACTTATCTGCTGGGACTTGTACTTCTCCCATTGAATCATGTTCGATACGATATTCCATTGTTTTTCTCCTTATGATTAATCTAACTCCACCTATTTTACTCCATATTTTACGATTTGTAACGGACTTTTTTTAAAATGTACTATCTAGGCAAGACAAAACAATCTTTTTTTTAATGAAAGATCGTATTGATGTACAAGAAAAGGCTTATTTTAGATTTTCTATATTGACAAGGTTTTTGAAAATACGTATAATGTCAATTGTCCGAAAAAACAGGATAAGCGGAAGTGGCGGAACGGCAGACGCGCTAGATTCAGGTTCTAGTGGGGTCACACCTGTGTGGGTTCAAATCCCATCTTCCGCATAAAAAAGGCAGGTCGAAGACCTGTTTTTTTTTTGCACAAATTGTCGAAAAAAAAGCTTGCATTTTCTATCTGGAATTTCTCCTATTGCAGTGCAAGATAAGGGAAAAGGTAGTATAATAAAGAAAGAGAGAATGGAAGGAGGTCTGGACTTTGAAAAAGAGGATGCTAACTTATCTGGATTATCTGGAGAAGATTGATTATCAGCATTTGACAGAGGAGGAAAAAGAAAAACTAGGAAAAGAAATTCTGGTACAAACCATATTTTTTGCTCATGAAAGAATGATACATTTAATCGTGACCTGTCTATTTGCAATCCTTGCAATTATGGTTTTAATAGCATTTACGGTGACAGAGAATATAGCTTTTATACCTTTGTTTTTCTTACTTATGGTATTGTTGGTACCATATATTATGCATTATTATTTGTTGGAGAATGGAACACAAAAGATCTATACCTATTACGATAAAATTGCGGGAGATTTCATGGATGCCCATAAATAAGAGAAAAACAGTCTACGAAAACGGTTAAAGTGTCTAAAAATAACTTTTCAAATGTCAAATAATATGGTATGATACTAGAAATTCTTGCGTTATCAAGAGGGAGAGACAGAGAAGGATCGAGATGAGTAATAAAAAAGAAGGGAGAAATCACAATGGAGAGAACAGCAGAAAATAAAGAGAGAATCGAGGCGCCTTTAGACCTTGTTTGGAGTTTTGTTCAAACACCAGCAGATATTCACATTCATGGTAATATCGATACAACTAGAATTTCAGGAACTGAATGGGTAGAGCATGTATCTAAGACAGAGAACAACACTTATACCGCACAGGTTGATAAGAAAAAACATGTAGTAGAGATGTCTTCTGTTAACAGTAAGAAGGCGAACGATTCGGATTATATCCATATTCATGTACGTCCTGCCAATAAGAACTATGGTACTGTAGTAGAAATCGTAGTAAGTCAGGAATCAAAGGGATTTGGTGGACTTCTTGGTGGTGGTGTGATGACACCTGAAGATGTTTGTACAACCATTATGAACAGCATCAAGACCAAGTTAAAAGAGAAATTAAAAGAGAACCCAGAACTTAAGGAACAGATTGCGAAAGAAAAGAGCGATCATGCAGCTGCAAAGCAGGAGAAGATAGATGCTGCAAATCAGGTAGTTGAGCAGGCAGCAGCTAAGGCTGAGCAGGCAGAGGCAGCAGCAAAAGAAGCAGAAGCTAAGCAGAACGAGGAAGCAGCTCGTCGCAAGGAAGAGGAAGAGAAGGCTCGTAAGGCAGCGGCTGAAGCTCAGGAAGCAGCAGCTAAGGCAGCAGCAGAAGCCGCTGCACATGCAGATGCTGAGACCAAGAAACTTTTGAATGAGGCTGAGGCCAGAGTAAGCGAAGAAATTAAGAGAACCAAGGATGTTGAGGCAAAGTATGACGAAGCAGAGCAGAAGTTAACCGCAACAACCATCGAATTAGAGAATGTAAAGAGTCAGGTTGCAGCTCTTGAAGCGAAGATTGCAGAGATGACCAATAAGGCAACCGAGAGAGAAGAGCAGTTAGAGGAAGTAATCTCAGAGCGAGATGAGGCTCGTACAAAGGCTGAGAAGGCTCAGAAGGAAATCCATGAGATGGAAGAGACCTTAAAGGCGACCATGGATAATGAGCAGGAGTCACAGGAAGCATCTGCTATGTTTGAGGCAGATATTCAGGTTGCAAAATCAGCTCAGGCAGCTGCAGAGGCTCAGTTACTTGCTGAGCAGGCAAAGACCAAGCAGTTAGAGGCTCAGGCAGCAGTATCTGAAAGTGCATTAAAGAAGGCAGAACTTCAGGCTAGTCAGATGAAGGATAAAGCAGAGCGTGCGAATGCAGAAGCTAAGGAAGCGAATGAAAAAGCTGCTGAGGCAACAAAGGCTGCAGAGGCAGCTAAGAAAGAAGCAGATGATGCTGTGAAGAAGGCTGCAGAGGCAGAGAAGAACTTACAGACTACTCAGAGTAAGGTTGTAAATACTGAGAAGCAGTTACAGAATGTACAGAATGAATTAAATACAGCAAACTCTAAGATTCAGACTGCAACGAAGGCTGCAGAGGAAAGCAAGAAGGAAGCAGCTGCCGCAAATACAAAGGCAGCAGAAGCAGAGAAGAAGCTTGCAGATGCCAATGCAAAGCTTGCAGATGCCAATGCAAAGATTGCTGAAGCTGCTAAGAAGGCAGAAGAAGATGCTAAGAAGATTGAAGCTGCAGAAAAGAAAACTGCAGATGTTGAGAAGGCTCTTGCAAACGCTAAGAAGGAAACAGAGGATACTCTTGCTAAGTTAAAGACAACAGAAACAAATCTTACCAACGCTAATGCAGCTGCTGAAAAGGCACGTGCAGAGTCTGCTAAGCTTAGTGCAGATGTAAAGGCAAAGGTAGCTGATTTAATGAAGTTATTCCCTGACGCTTAAGAAGAGAATCTTTTTCCAAAAAAACAAGGAGCAGAAGGATGATTTCAAGAATTCGTAAGGCGATGGGAGTGATAGGACTTGTGGTTTGTTTTATGGGAACCATGAGCGCATGTAGTACCCCTCTACCAACAACAAGTGAAAATGAAACAACTAGTCTGGATTGTGAGGATGTTTTAATTGATGCAAAGCAAGCCTTAACGGATGATCTTTCGGTACATGCTCAGATGAACTATGTTTTAGATTATACGGTAGATATTCAAGGGTTACTGCAGCCGGAAAAAGGCTCATTTTCAGCCTACCTGGATGATAAGAAAGAATTTGTTAACAATATTTACGATCAGGCATGGAAGTTTTCTTCTGTCCTGGAAGAGAATTATGAAGGACGCTCTTCCTATCATCTTTCAGGAAATATAGATGGAAGCTTAGTTCAAAGTATCATGCAGGAAATGGTAGATGATAAGAGCTTAACGATTGATTTTACAGACAACACAATCCCAGTGCAGATTTGGATTGATAAGAAGACCATGTTACCCTTGGCTTATAATATTGAATTAACCAGAGTGGCAGCGGCAATCAAGAATAAAAACGATAACCAGGGATATGTCTTCCAGTTTAATGAATATTCCATTACTTTTCTCTTTAGTTGTGATCGGGATGGAGAAAATATACTTGGTGGAAATCTAAGCGGGGAAGAAACAACAGTAGAATAAAAGAATGCTCAGATTATGATACGATAATCTGAGCATTCTTTTATTGCAATTCTGAAAGAGGAATCTTTCCTTGACTTAAAGAGGAATTGGAAAACTTGTGGTCATAGGTAACCTCTTTGCCAAACCAGTTGGGAGGAACAAAGGCTAAGGCTTCTTCCTCGCTGGCAAATTCCACCTCTACATAAGAAAGGCCTTGGTAGTCTCCAAAAAAAAGATCCAATTCTGCGGTAAGAGTCTGGCTTAAGGGAATCTGATATCGTGTTTTGTTTAAAATAATACCATCAGCTTTTTCCAATAAATGATCAAAGGATTGAGCATCTAAAGGGAGGTTACATTCCTGCCTGCTTAGGCCTCCTCCAACCTTATAGGTTAAGACATAGTCGTCATTTTCCTTTCGAATCCTTACCACTGGATTTACGTTTAGGTAGGCCTGGGTCATGACAATCCTTGGATAGGTCTTGTAATCCTTTGGTATTTGTTTTACTAAAAATTTACGTTCGATTTCCATGAAAATAATCCTTTCGGGTGTACGAAAAAAATGGTTTGTGCTAAAATAAGTTTGCGTCTGTTTTTATTGACAGTAATACTATAACACAGGAGGAAGAAATATGGCAAAGGTATATGCTTTTTTTGCAGATGGTCTTGAGATGGTGGAAGGATTAACTGTGGTAGATGTGCTTCGCAGAGGTGGAGTGGACTGCAGCATTGTATCCATTTCGGATCAGTTAGAGGTGGTATCTAGTCACCAGGTAAAGATTAACTGTGATGTATTAATGAAGGAGATTGATTTTTCAAAAGGAGACATGATCTTCCTTCCTGGCGGCTTGGGAGGAATGGAGCGTCTGGATGGATGCCAGCCATTAAAAGAGGAAATCAAAAACTATTTAGAAGAGGGAAAATATGTAACTGCTATTTGTGCTTCTCCAACTATTTTTGGTAGAATGGGCATTTTAGAGGGAAAGAAAGCCACCTGCTATCCGGGAATGGAGGGAGATTTAAAAGGGGCTAAGGTTTCAAAACACGATGTAGTAGTGGACGGAACTATTGTAACCGGACGTGCCATGGGCCCGGCCATTCTATTTGCCTTAAAACTTTTGGAACTTTTAACAGATAAAAAGATGGCAGATCAAGTTGCAAAAGGCATATGCTTTAAATAAGAAAATATGCGTGACAAGAAAAAGACTTTATGATATAATCTTTACTTGTCGTAGGCGCAAAAAATATATGTTCCTAAGAAGCTATAATCAAGGAGGATTTATAAGATGACTTTACAGAAAGTTGAGAATTTAGAAAACAATACAGCAAAGCTTACTATTGCTGTTGAGGCTGAGGCTGTTGAGAAGGAGCTAAACAACGCTTACCTGAAGAGAAGAAAGAACATTAATGTCCAAGGATTCCGTAAGGGTAAAGCACCTAGAAAGTTAATTGAAAAGATGTATGGCGAAGGCATTTTCTTTGATGATGCTGCTAACGCTTTAATCAATGAGACTTATCCGGATGCTGCTACCGAAAGCAAACTTGAAATCGTGGCTCAGCCTGATATTGAGGTTGTTCAGATGGAGTCTGGTAAGGAATTTATCTATACTGCAGTAGTTGTATTAAAGCCGGAAGTAACGCTTGGAGACTATAAGGGTCTTGAGGTTACAAAGGTAGATACAAGCGTAACAGAAGAAGAAGTAGATGCTGAGCTTGAGAGAGTAAGAAAGCAGAATGGTAGAAGCATTGAGGTTACTGATCGCCCTGTAGCTTCAGGTGATGAGACTGTCATCGACTTTGAAGGTTTCGTAGATGGCGTAGCTTTCGATGGCGGTAAGGGTGAGGATTATCCTCTTACGATTGGATCCGGCCAGTTTATCCCTGGATTTGAGGATCAGTTAGTTGGTGCTGAAATCGGTAAGGAAGTAGAAGTGAATGTTACCTTCCCAGAAGAGTATCATTCAGAAGACCTTGCCGGTAAGGATGCAGTATTTAAGTGTACAGTTAAGTCAATCAAGGTAAAGGAACTTCCAGAGTTAGATGACGAGTTTGCTTCTGACGTTTCTGAGTTCGAGACCCTTGAAGAATACAAGAAGGATCTTTTCGAGTCTTTAGTTAAGACTAAGGAGAGCAAGGCAAAGGAAACCAAGGAGAACGAGGTTGTTGAGGCGTTAGTAAAGGTTTCTAAGATGGACATTCCTGAAAAGATGATTGATGCGCAGGTTAGAAATATGGCGAATGAGTTTGCTCAGAGATTACAGGCTCAGGGACTTTCTATTGATCAGTATATGAAGTATACTGGTATGAACAACGATAGCTTATTTGAGCAGATGCGTCCAGAAGCTCTTAAGAGAATTAAGAGCAGATTAGTTCTTGAGGCAGTAGTTGCTGCAGAGAACATTACCGCTTCAGAAGAAGATTTCCAGAAGCAGGTAGACGAGATGGCTAAGGCTTACAACATGGAAGTTGACAAGATCAAGGAATTACTTGGTGAGAAAGAGAAGGAAAACATGATGTCTGACCTTGCTGTTAATAAGGCTCTTGATTTCTTGGTTGAGAATGCTAAGGAAGTAGAGAAGGCGGAAGAGACGACGGAAGAGTAATTTCTTTATGAAAATTTACGTTAACACATTAGATGTGTTTTCCTGCACTAGGGAGTGGTTTTTTAACCACTCCTTAAGTGCCTATATGGAATCATTGTTTTATTACACAAGAAGGGAGTTTTACGTATGAGTTTAGTACCTTATGTCATTGAACAGACTGGTAGAGGAGAGCGTTCTTATGATATTTATTCCAGACTGTTAAAAGAAAGAATCATTTTCCTTGGAGAAGAGGTGAATGATGTTACCGCAAGTCTTGTTGTTTCTCAGCTTTTATTCCTTGAGTCTGAGGATCCTAGCAAGGATATTCAGTTGTATATCAATAGCCCGGGTGGATCTGTAACCGCCGGTATGGCCATCTATGACACCATGAATTATATTAAGTGCGATGTATCCACTATTTGTATGGGTATGGCTGCCAGCATGGGTGCCTTTCTTTTATCCAGTGGTGCTAAGGGTAAGCGTTTTGCTTTACCGAATGCTGAGATTATGATTCACCAGCCATCTGGTGGAGCACAGGGTCAGGCAACTGAGATTTCTATTGCAGCAGAACATATTCTTCGTACTAAGAAAAAGTTAAATGAAATCTTAGCTGCAAACACAGGTAAGCCAGTAGAAGAAATCGCCAATGATACAGAGCGCGATAACTGGATGTCAGCTGACGAAGCGAAGGCTTATGGTCTGATTGACGATGTTGTAACAAACAATCGCTAATGAAGGAAGATAAGGGTTAAAAAGATGCCAAATAAAAAAGATGGTGCCGTTCTTCGTTGTTCTTTCTGTGGAAAGACTGAGAATCAGGTAAAGAAGCTAATTGCAGGACCTAGGGGAGTTTATATTTGTGACTCTTGTGTTAGTCTTTGTGATGAGATTCTTACCGAGGAATTAATGGAGGACGACGAGGAAGAATTAGGACTTAATATTAATTTATTAAAGCCAAAGGAAATCAAGGAATTCCTTGATCAATATGTAATTGGACAGGATACTGCCAAGAAGGTATTATCCGTGGCTGTTTATAATCACTATAAGAGAATCCTTTCTGGGAAGGATCTTGATGTGGAATTACAAAAGTCTAACATACTTATGTTAGGACCTACCGGTTCTGGAAAGACATTCTTAGCCCAGACCCTTGCCAGAATGTTAAATGTGCCATTTGCCATTGCAGATGCCACCACCTTAACTGAGGCTGGATATGTAGGTGAAGACGTTGAGAATATCTTGCTGAAGTTGATTCAGGCTGCTGATTATGATGTGGAAAAGGCTCAGTATGGAATTATCTATATCGATGAGATCGATAAGATTACCAAGAAGTCTGAGAATGTATCTATTACCAGAGATGTATCAGGAGAGGGAGTTCAGCAGGCCCTTTTGAAGATTTTAGAGGGTACTATGGCAAGTGTGCCTCCTCAGGGTGGTAGAAAACACCCACAGCAGGAGACAATTCCCATCGATACTACCAATATCTTATTTATCTGTGGTGGTGCCTTTGATGGTTTGGAGCGAATTGTAGCGGAAAGAACCCAGAAGGGAAGTATTGGTTTTGGAGCGCAGATTGTAGATAAGAACGAGGAAAGTTTTGACCAGTTATTTGCTCAGGTTATGCCTCAGGATTTGATTAAGTTTGGATTAATCCCTGAGTTTATTGGGCGAGTCCCAATTAAGGTCGCTCTCCAGTCTTTAGATGAGGATGCCTTGGTTCGTATTTTGACGGAACCAAAGAATGCCTTGGTAAAGCAGTTTGTTAAACTGTTAGAGTTAGATAATATAAGTCTCGAGTTTGAAGAAGAGGCTTTGCGAGAGATTGCAAAAAAGGCGATTCATCATCAGACGGGTGCTCGTGGACTTCGTGCCATTATTGAAGATACCATGAATGAGGTTATGTATGAGGCTCCTTCTATTGAGGGAGTTGAGAAGTGTATCATTACTAAGAATGCGGTTCTCGGTAAGGAAAAACCTCAGGTAATTTATCATGAGGAGAAAAAACTTTCTGATAAGATAAAGAATGTAGCAAAGAAAGCTTCAGGAGAATTAGAGTAATGAAGATGAAAGAGGTTACCCTTGAGACTGTATGTGGAATTACAAGCAAGCTTCCGGATCATACCTTACCGGAAGTGGCATTTGCCGGAAAGTCCAATGTGGGAAAGTCTTCCCTCATTAATGCGATTATGAATCGAAAGTCCTTGGCTAGAACGTCTTCTCAGCCGGGAAAAACCCAGACGATTAACTTTTATCTGATTAATCAGGATCTTTACCTGGTGGATCTTCCGGGTTATGGATTTGCCAAGGTTTCTGAGGATGTTCGAAAGAAGTGGGGAAAGATGATTGAGAATTATCTTTATAATCGTCCCCAGCTAAAGAAGATTTTTCTTTTGATTGATATCCGTCATGAGCCAGGGGCCAATGATCGCAATATGTATCAGTGGATTGTTTCCCAAGGGTATGAGCCAATTATCATTGCTACGAAGTTGGATAAGCTAAAAAGAAGTCAAGTTCAAAAACAGGTCTCGGTGGTTCGAAAGGGACTGGGGATGAAAGAAAATGATATCTTAATACCATTTTCATCGGTTACCAAGCAGGGACGAGAAGAGATTTTGGATTTAATGAGTCAAGTTTTGAAAGATGAGGATTAAACAGAACTTTTAAAGAGGTTAAAGATGGAGACAGGAACGATTTACAAACTGGCAATTTTATACATGCTAGATAGTGTGGATTTTCCACTGACGAATACTCAAATTACCGAGTTTTTTATGGATAGAGAGTATGCGGATTATTTCAAGATTCAGCAACAACTGACAGAAATGGTAGACCGTGAGGTTTTAAGTGCTGAAAATGTTGGTAGTCAAACCTTTTACCATATTACGGATCAGGGTCAGGAGACCTTGGAATTCTTTCATAATAAGCTTTCAGGTGGGATGAAAGATGATATTGAAACCTACCTGATGGATAATAAGAAGTATGAGTTACGTAAAGAGATTGGAGCTCTTTCTGATTCCTACCGAACCAGCAATGGAGATTATGTCGCTCATTGTCAGATTCGAGAGGGGGACACTACCTTAATCGAGTTAAAAATCAGCGTTGCCAGCAAGGAAGATGCCATGCAGATGTGTAACAACTGGGCAAAGGTTAGTGAAGAAATCTATTTGAATGTGTTTATGAAACTTTCTGAATCAAGAAAACCAGAGGATGAATTTGGTGAAAACTCAGGACAATAAAAAAAGTCTGAAGGTGAATCATAGTAGAATCACCTTCAGACTTTTTCTTTTTTCTTAGATTAATTTCTTTACTGCTTCCGCAACAGTTTCAGCAACCACTGGGTTAAATGCTTCTGGAAGGATGAAGTCTTCACATAATTCTTCATCGCTTACCAATTCTGCAATGGCCTCTGCAACGGCAAGCTTCATCTCTTCCGTAATCTGCTTTGCACGACCTTCTAAGGCACCCTTAAAGATACCTGGGAAGGCGATGACATTGTTGATCTGGTTAGGGAAATCAGAACGTCCGGTACCAACGACACGAGCACCTGCTGCCTTTGCAATGTCCGGCATGATTTCAGGAACAGGGTTTGCAAGGGCAAAGATAATAGGATCCTTAGCCATGGTCTGAACCATCTTTGCGGTAACGCTATTAGGAGCAGAAACACCTACGAAGATGTCTGCACCAACTAAGGCATCTGCTAAGTTACCATCCTGATTCTCTGGATTGGTTACTTCTGTTAGAGACTGCTTCATCCAGTTTAAATCAGAACGATTTTTGCTGATAATACCGGTATGGTCACACATAGTAACATTAACAAATCCATATCTTAAAAGGAGCTTTGTGATTGCGATACCAGCAGAACCTGCACCATTTAATACAATCTTACAATCTTCCTTTTTCTTTCCGGTAATCTTAAGGGCGTTGATAATACCTGCAAGTACTACAATTGCAGTACCATGCTGATCATCATGAAAAACCGGAATATCAAGTTCAGCTTTTAAACGCTCCTCAATCTCAAAACATCTAGGGGCGGATATATCCTCTAAGTTTATTCCACCAAATACTGGAGCGATACGCTTTACAGTCTCAATGATTTCTTCTGTATCCTGGGTATCTAAGCAAATTGGAAAGGCATTCACACCACCGAATTCTTTGAAAAGAACGGCCTTACCTTCCATAACTGGCATAGCAGCTAAAGGTCCAATGTTTCCCAGACCTAAGACAGCACTACCGTCAGAAATAACTGCAACGGTATTGGACTTAATCGTATATTTATAAGCAGCTGTTGGATCCTTGGCAATTACCTTGCAAGGCTCTGCAACACCTGGAGTGTAGGCAATGGCAAGATCCTCTCTACTATTAACCTTTGCCTTAGCCTCTACGTTAAGTTTTCCCTTCCATTCTTCGTGCATCATAAGTGCTTTTTCATTTGTGGTCATAGAAACCTCCTTGTTTTACTGATTTATTAAAAATACGAATGTATTATAGCACAAGCCCATTAAATAAGAAAGCATCAAATCGTAGAGAGGTTGGTACTTTCTTGCCTTTTTTTATCTACTATGTTAAAATTTTTCTAGTAATTACCGGCCTTAGTGGCTATGAAACTATAAGAATGACAGTTGAAGGAGAAGAAATTTGGATAAGAAATTAGAAGATCTCCCATTAAAAGAATTAAAAGAGATGGCAAAAGCCAAGAAGATTAAGGGCTATAGCCGAATGAAAAAAGAAGAACTTCTAAAGGTTTTTCAGGAAGAAAAGAAGAAGGAAAGAAAGGACCCTATGGATTATCAACCGAAAAAAGAGGATCGTCTGGTTCATGGAAGCCTTGAGATTCTTTCCGAAGGCTATGGCTTTGTCCGGAATGGGAACTATCAGTCCGATGAAAATGATATTTATGTAAGCCCTACCCATATTCGTCGCTTTCGTTTAAAGAAGGGAGATGTCTTACTGGGATATGCCAGAAAGAATCGGGAAGGGGACCGGTTTGCGGCACTGTTTTTGATTCAAAGTATCAACGGCCATACGATTGAGGAAAGTTTAAACAGAAAGAACTTTGATAGCCTGACTCCTATCTTTCCGAATGAACGTTTGCATTTGGAATTAAAGGGACAGGAAGCCTCTGTTGCCATGAGAATTGTGGATTTACTTTCTCCTATTGGAAAGGGACAAAGAGGCTTGATCGTATCTCCTCCAAAAGCAGGAAAAACTACCCTATTAAAGCAGGTAGCAGGAGCAATCGTAAAGGGAAATTCCAAAATACACGTTTTAATTTTATTGATCGATGAGCGTCCGGAGGAGGTCACCGACATGAAGGAAGCCTTTGATTCTCCTAATGTGGAAGTGGTTTATTCTACCTTTGATGAAACCCCGGACCACCATAGACAGATTTCGGAGTTTTTGATTGAACGGGCCAAACGTTTGGTGGAATATGGGGAGGATGTGGTAATCTTACTAGACTCTATTACCCGTTTGGCAAGGGCCTATAACCTGACGGTACCACCAAGTGGAAGAACCCTTTCCGGTGGATTAGATCCTGCGGCTCTGCATATGCCAAAACGTTTCTTTGGAGCTGCTAGAAACCTTAGGGAAGGCGGCTCATTAACCATTCTTGCCACCGCGCTGGTAGAAACCGGAAGTAAGATGGATGATGTGATTTATGAGGAGTTTAAGGGAACTGGTAATATGGAACTGGTTCTAAGTAGAAAACTTCAAGAACGCAGGGTATTTCCTGCCATTGATATTCCAAAGTCCGGAACGCGTCGGGAGGACCTCTTACTTTCAGAAAAGGAGAAGAAAACTTCGGATCGTATTCATAGGATGATTAGTGGTCAATATGGAGAGGATGCTGTTGAATCCCTTTTAAATACCTTTGCTGCCACCAAAAATAACGAGGAATTTATGGATACCCTGGCTAAAAATGCGGGATTTCGTAATAAGAAAAAGTGAATCTAAAAGTAGCCATCATAGCAATGCTGTGGTGGCTTTTTTATTCATTTGTGATATAAATACCAGTTGATTCATACTTTAAAATATACAAAATATATCAAAAATAATCAAAAATATGATTGTTTTTGATTGACTCCGAATGAAAATGATTGTATACTAAAACTAGAAGTTAGTTCGTGATGAAATGAAATACTGGAGGTGAAGGGATGATTTATACGGTAACCTTTAATCCTTCCATTGATTTGATTGAATCTCTAGATGGCTTTACCCTGGGAAAGACCAATCGTACGACCAAGGAGAAGGTGCTTCCTGGAGGAAAGGGAATCAATGTTTCTACCGTCTTAAAAAATCTAGGATTTGAGAGCACTGCCCTGGGTTTCTTGGCCGGACATACTGGAGATTGGATTGAAGAAATGGTGGATGGACTTGGAATCAAAACTGATTTTATTAAGTTAAATCAGGGATTTTCAAGAATTAATGTGAAGCTTAGTGACTATGATGGAACGGAGTTAAATGGTCTTGGTCCGAATATTCCGAAAGGCAAGCTTTTGGAACTCTTTACTAAGTTAGAGGTTTTGCAGGATGGAGATCTGTTGGTACTTGCGGGAAGCATTCCAGCTTGTCTTCCTCAGTCTATTTATGAGGATATTATAAAGATGCTAAGCCAACGAAACATTCTGTTTGTGGTAGATGCTACGAAAGACCTTTTAGTAAATGTAGTAAAGATGCATCCGTTTTTAATTAAGCCAAACATTCATGAATTAGGGGAAATCTTCCAAGTGTCCCTAGACACAAAA
Source organism: Lachnospira sp. UBA3212 (assembly GCA_002363615.1). Classification (GTDB taxonomy): domain Bacteria; phylum Bacillota; class Clostridia; order Lachnospirales; family Lachnospiraceae; genus UBA3212. Next base: position 92,629 of record DEWK01000010.1, read on the forward strand.
GAAAGTGTTTTACCTTATGTAAAAAAACTGCAAGAGATGGGAGCAAGGAATGTGATTGTTTCCATGTCAAAAGATGGAGCAGTCTTGGTTACGGAAGAGGGAGACGTTTACAGGATGGATGCACCAAAGGGAAAATTGGTGAATGCCGTTGGTTCAGGAGATTCCATGGTAGCAGGATTTATAGCAGGTTGGTTACAAACACATGACTATGCGAAGGCTTTTCATATGGGGATTTGTTCAGGATCTGCCAGTGCATTTTCAGAGAATCTGGCAAGTGGTGAGGAAATCAAGGATTTAATGGAAAGAACAAGTAAACCGCAAAAGGCGGATTAGAGAAAAGGAGGGTAATTATATGAGGATTGTGGACTTATTAGATGCAAGAAGCATCAACCTTTCAGCAAATCCAAAGACCAAGAGTGAGGCTTTGGATCAGGCTGTGGAACTCATGGATCAAAGTGGCAAGCTTTCTGATAAGGAAGAGTATCGTAAGAAAGTTTATGCCAGAGAAGAGGAGAGTACCACTGGAATCGGAGAAGGAATTGCAATTCCTCACGGTAAGTGCGATGCCGTATTAAAACCGGGACTTGCTGCCATGGTTATTCCAAAGGGAGTAGATTTTGAAAGTTTAGATGGAGAGCCGGCAGACCTTTTATTCTTGATTGCTGCACCAAATACTGAGGACAATGTTCATCTGGATGTATTAAGCAAATTATCGATGCTTTTAATGGATGAGGACTTTACTAAAAAATTAAAAGCAGCAAAAACCGTGGAAGAATTTTTAAAGGTGATTGATGATGCGGAAACCAATCGGGATGAGGCAAGTGAGGAAACTAAGGAAGAAGGAAAGAAATTCCTGATTGGTGTAACCGCTTGTCCTACGGGAATTGCTCATACCTATATGGCTGCTGAAGCCCTGGAAAAGAAGGCAAAAGAACTGGGTTTAAGCGTTAAGATTGAAACGAGAGGTTCTGGTGGTGCGAAGAATGTCTTAACCACAGAGGATATTAATAAGGCGGATGGTATTATTGTAGCAGCTGATACCAAGGTTCCTATGGAACGATTTAAGGGGAAGAAGGTTTTAATTACCAAGGTAGCCGACGGTATTAACAAGTCGGAGGATTTAATCAAAAAAGCCCTGGCTGGACAGGTACCGGTGTATGAGGGTGGAAGTTCTGATGCAGAAGAAAAAACGGAGTATGATGAATCCTTGGGACGCAAGGCTTATAAGCATCTGATGAGTGGTGTTTCTCATATGCTTCCATTTGTGATTGGTGGTGGTATCTTAGTAGCCTTAGCCTTTTTGGTAGATACCCTTTGTGGCTATGGTAATATTGGTGAGACCCATCCGGAACTGGCTGGAAGCTTTGGTATGTTAACCCCACTTTCAGCTTGGCTGAAATATGTAGGTGGACTTGCCATGGGCCTTATGGTTCCGGTCCTTGCCGGTTACATTGCTTATTCTATTGCGGATCGACCAGGTTTAGTGGTTGGATTTACGGGAGGCCTCCTTGCTTCCTCTGGGAATGCCTTACTTTCCGGCTATCTAGATACTTGGAAGACCTTAGGCAGTAACGGTGGAGTGATTCAAAAATTAATGTTCCAGCATTCCGGCAATACGGTGTCTGGTTTCTTAGGTGGTATTGCGGCAGGTTTCCTTGCCGGTGCGATTGTACTTTTACTGAAAAAAATATTTGCAAATCTTCCGGCAGTCCTAGATGGAATTAAGCCAACCCTTTTATATCCTGTCTTAGGTGTTTTATGCATATCAATTTTAATGTGTCTGATTTTAAATCCGATCATTGGATTGATTAATACGGGACTTTCTAACGGCTTAAATTGGATGGGTGACCATAATATGTTAATTGTCCTAGGTGCTGTTCTGGGAGCTATGATGGCCATTGATATGGGTGGTCCTATTAATAAGGCGGCCTATGTTTTTGGTACCGGTATGTTGACCCAGGCAGCAACAGAACTTGCCAATGGTGCGGCTCAAGGAGACGTGAAGAATTATTACATCATGATGGCAGCAGTTATGGTTGGTGGTATGGTGCCTCCGGTAGGAATTGCTATTGCTGAGTTAATCTTCCCTAAGAAGTTTACTAAGGATGAGAGAGGTTCTATTGTTTCCAACTTTGTTATGGGAGCAGGATTTATAACAGAGGCAGCCATTCCATTTGCGGCAGCAGATCCTGGACATGTTATCCCAGCTACCATGATTGGTGCCGGTGTGGCAGGAGGTCTTTCAGCGGCCTTTGGTTGTACCCTTATGGCCCCTCATGGAGGTGTCTTTGTATTTGCAACGGTAGGAAATCCACTCCTTTATGTACTGGCTTGGGTGATTGGTTCCTTTGCAACAGCCCTCCTTTTAGGGGCTTTAAAGAAAAATGTTAATGAATAATCAAAAATAATCATTTTCTGTGCTATAATATAGTCAAAAGTAATGTTTGATGAAAGGAGATATATATGAAAGAGTTTGTTTATACAATTACAGATCCAGAAGGTATCCACGCAAGACCTGCGGGAGAATTTGTTAAGGCAGCAAAGGCCTTTGAGTCAAAGATTACCATTACGAAAAACGATAAGACCATGGATGCAAAAAAGATTTTTGGTGTGATGGGACTAGCCGTAAAGAATGGTCAGGAAATCACTATTTGCGCAGAGGGTCCGGATGAAGATGCAGCGGTTGCTAGTTTAGAGGAATTCCTTAAGAACAATCTGTAAGGAGGGTATTATGGAAAAGTGTGCTGGAAAAAGTGTTTTTGGCGGAATTGCAATCGGCAGGATTCTTTTGTTTAAAAAACAGGAACAGCAGGTGCGAAGACAAAAGGTGGATAATCCGGAGTTAGAAGAAAAGCGCTTTGAAGATGCTAGACAGGAAGCGATGAGACAGTTAGGAAAGCTTCATGAGAAGGCTTTGGTAAATGTAGGAGAGTCTGGGGCTGAGATTTTTGAGGTTCATCAGATGATGCTTGAGGATGATGATTACATTGATTCTGTAATGAATATCATTTCCAGTCAACAGATGAATGCAGAATATGCCGTTGCTGTTACTTCTGATAATTTCGCTAAGATGTTTGAGAGTATGGATGATGACTATATGAGGGGAAGAGCGGCTGATGTTCGAGATATTTCTAACCGTGTCATTAATATTTTATTGGGCATTAATCAGGAAGAGGAGGATAGTGATGAGCCTAGAATTATTGTAGCGGATGATTTGGCACCATCTGAAACGGTACAGTTTGATAAGAGTAAGCTCCTAGCTTTTGTGACGGTTCATGGTTCTACCAATTCTCATACGGCAATTTTAGCAAGAACTATGGGGATTCCTGCTTTGATTGGTACACCTCTTGCCCTGCAAGATTCCTTGAACGGAAAACTTGCTGTGGTGGATGGAGATGAAGGCGTTTTTTATATTGATCCGGATGAGGAAACCTTAATGAAGATGCAAAAGAAGGAAGAGGCAACCAAGGAAAATCAGGAACTTCTTTTGCAGTTAAAGAACCAAAAGACGGTGACCAAGGATGGCCGGGAGATTATGAGTTATGCCAACATTGGAAATCTCAAAGATCTTCCTTTGGTATTACAAAATGGTGGAGAAGGAATTGGATTATTTAGAAGTGAATTTTTGTACATTGGTAAGGATACCTTCCCGGGAGAGCAGGAGCAATTTGAGGTTTACCGGACGGTAGCTGAGAATATGGCCGGCAAGGAAGTAGTGATTCGTACCTTGGATATTGGTGCTGATAAGAAGGCGGATTATTTTGAACTTGGTGCTGAAGAAAATCCTGCGATGGGTATGCGAGCAATTCGTATTTGCCTTACCAGACCTGAGATTTTTAAGACTCAGCTAAGAGCGATTTACCGGGCAAGTGCCTTTGGTCATATTTCCATTATGTATCCTATGATCACTTCTTTAGAGGAAGTGGCAAAGGCAAAGCAGATTTCCAGTGAGGTTCGTAAGGAATTAACCTCACTTGGAGTTCCGATTGGTAAGGTAAAAGAAGGAATTATGATTGAAACTCCGGCAGCAGTGATGATTAGTGACTTGTTGGCGAAGGAAGTTGACTTCTTTAGTATTGGTACCAATGACCTAACCCAGTATTCCCTTGCAATTGACAGACAGAATCAAAATCTGGATGACTTTTATAATTCGCATCATACTGCGGTGTTACGAATGATTTATAAAACCGTGGTGAATGCTCATCGAGCTGGAATTTGGTGTGGAATCTGCGGAGAGTTAGGCGCGGATCGTAGTTTAACCGAATTGTTTATGGCTATGGGTGTGGATGAACTTTCTGTATCACCGGGTAGTATTTTACCGGTTCGAAAGGCTATCTGTGAAACCGACCTTAGTGATCCTGCATATCGCAAGAAGATATTATCCGATTGGAATTTGGAGGAATTATGTTAGCGGTTAAAAGACAAGAAAAAATAGTGAAAATCGTAGAGCGTAAGGGCATGGTTACGGTAGATGAACTGGTAAAATTAATTGGTGCATCTTCTGCAACGATTCGACGTGATTTGATTGAATTAGATCAAAAAGGGATGGTGAATAAGGTCTTTGGCGGAGCTACCAAAAAACAGAAGAATCTCTTGGTTCGAGACATTGAGGTAGCGGAGCGGGAAAAGAAAAATGGGGTCCAAAAGAATCGAATTGCCCACTATGCCAGTAACCTAATCGGAGAATCAGATTATGTTTTTATTGATGCTGGAACAACTACAGGAAAGATGATTCCTTATTTACATGAAAAGAATGCCATTTATGTTACCAATGACGTAGCTCATGCTTCTCGAATTGCCGCAGAAGGCCTGGAGGTTCACTTGGTATGTGGGAAAATAAAAAGTGAAACCCAGGCGGTGGTGGGAAGTGAGGCGATTGATTACTTAAGCAGATATCATTTTTCTGTGGGATTTTTTGGAACCAATGGAATCACAGAAGAGACTGGTTGTACGACTCCCGATATAGAGGAGGCTGCCATAAAACGGGTGGTGATTGAACGAACCAAACGTGCCTATGTGCTAGCTGACCGTAGTAAATTTTTTGCGGAGAGCACCGTGACCTTTGCAAATGTTTCGGATGTGACGATTATTACAGACCAGGAGCCAGAATCTTCCTTGAAAAAAAGTCCAAATATATTGGTGGTATAAAATATTTCTTGCATTCAACTACAAGATGTGATAATATAAAAAAGCTGTTGTGGAATCTGTATACGTTTTTTCTCCGCAACTGCAACGAATCATGATTTGAAAGAGGTGTTAACATGAAGGAAGGAATTCATCCAGAGTATTATGAAGCTACAGTTACATGTAACTGTGGTAACACTTTTAAGACTGGTTCTACAAAGGAAGATATCCATGTAGAAGTTTGTTCTAAGTGTCATCCATTCTATACCGGACAGCAGAAGCTTGCTACTGCTCGTGGACGTATTGAGCAGTTCAACCGTAAGTATGGACTTAATAAGTAATATTGATGAGAAGAGTGAGGTTGGGAAGAGATTCCGAACCTCTTTCTCATTTTTGGAAGGTATTAATAGAATGTTTTAGGAGAAGATAGATGGAAAAGAGATTAAAGCCTAGTGCAATTGGAGGCCAGGCGGTATTGGAAGGAATTATGATGCGGTGTAACGATAAGTATTCCGTGGCCGTAAGAAAAACAGATCAAACCATTGCTATGGAGGTATGCGAGAATTATCATGGAATCGGTGGAGGAAGGGCATGGACGAAACTTCCTTTGATTCGAGGAGTGATTGCCTTTGTTGATTCAATGGTCCTTGGAATCAAGAGTTTATCTTATTCTGCAGAATTCTTTGATGAGGAAGAGGATCAGGATAAAAAGGTAGAACAGCCGGATTATAAGAAAATGGATGGGGAGGATGAAAAGAAAAAGGAAAGCTTAGGGGATAAACTTTTGATTGCTTTAACCATAGTATTTTCGGTGGTAGCAAGTATAGGGCTATTTATGATTTTACCTTACTTTATTGCCGACTTTCTTTTGAAACAGACCTTGGGTTGGATCCAGTCGAATGTGGCGGTTACCGTAGTGGAAGCCTTTGTAAAGATTGGAATTTTCCTTCTATATCTTTGGCTAGTCTCTTTGATGCAGGACATTAAACGAACCTATATGTATCATGGTGCGGAACACAAGTGTATCAACTGCCTGGAAACCGGTCATGCTTTAACGGTGGAAAATGTTAGACAGGCTTCCCGTTACCACAAGCGATGTGGTACCAGTTTTCTATTTTTGGTAATGATTATTAGTATTGCATTTTTTGTATGCATTCGGGCAGACTATGTTTTGGTACAGTATTTACTTCGAATTCTATTGATGCCTGCCATTGCAGGAGTATCTTATGAGGTAATTCGCTTTGCGGGTACCCATGATGGCCTGTTTGTAGATATTATTAGTGCTCCGGGTAAGTTTATGCAAAAATTAACCACCAGGGAGCCGGATGATTCCATGATTCAGGTTGCTATTCAAGCGGTAGAAGCTGTATACGACTGGAAATCTTATTTAAATGAAAATGGAGTGGAGATCGACGCATGACCTATCAAGAAGTGTTAAAGCAAGGCGTCATTCAATTGGAGGAGGCTGGAATTGAGGAAGCCTTGGTAGATGCCAGAACCCTTTTTTTTTCAGTCACGGGTTTTACCCTTGCCTCCTACTATATGAAAGCAACACATGAGTTTTTAGATGAGAAAAAAATTCAAGAATTTGATCGATTGATTCACTTGCGACTTCAAAAAAATCCCATTCAGTATATATTAAAGAGTCAGGAATTCTATGGCCTGGAATTTTATGTGGATGAGAATGTTTTGATTCCACGGCAGGATACAGAGGTTTTGGTGGAGGAGTGTTTAAAAAAACTTCCGGAGGATCCTTTGGGAAATGGGAAAATTCTAGATCTGTGTACGGGGTCTGGTTGCATTGCTATTAGTTTAAAAAAGAATCGTATGGCTTATGAGGTAAGTGGTGTGGACCTATCAGAGGGTGCCCTTGCCGTGGCGAGAAAAAATAGTGAACGTTTAAAAATTCCTGTAACTTTTATAAAGTCAGATTTATTCGAATCGTTAACAGGGACCTATGAGATGATTGTTTCTAATCCTCCCTATATTGAAAGTCAGGTAATTGAGGGACTGGCAGATGAGGTGAAAGAAAAAGAACCAAGAATGGCTCTTGACGGAGGTGGGGATGGTCTGTTATTCTATAGAGAAATCATTAAAAATAGTTTGGACTATCTTAATATAGGTGGTTGGTTACTGTTTGAAATTGGCTACGATCAAGGGGCTAGTGTATCGAACTTAATGATCCAAGAGGGATTTTTTAATGTATCCATCGTGAAAGATTTAGCAGGACTTGACCGGGTAGTCATGGGAAGAAAATAGGAGAGATAGAGATGTTTGATAAGTTAGATGATATGCTTGTTCGTTTTGAAGAAGTCTTAAAGGAATTGAATGACCCTGCGGTTGTGAATGATCAGACGAAGTTCCGTGCTCTTATGAAGGAACAAAGTGAGTTAACACCAATCGTAGAAGCATACAAGGAATATAAGGCCAAGAAGCAGGATATTGAAGATTCTTTGGCTATCTTAGAAGAGGAATCCGATGAGGAGATGAGAGAATTGGCCAAGGATGAATTAAATTCTGCCAGAGCCGATGTAGAGAAGTTAGAACAGAATCTTAAGATTCTCCTTCTTCCAAAGGATGAGAACGATGACAAGAATGTTATTGTGGAAATTCGTGGTGGAGCCGGTGGGGATGAGGCAGCCCTATTTGCCGCTGAGCTTTATCGTATGTATACCATGTATGCAGAAAGAAATCGTTGGAAGACAGAGATTATTTCAATTAATGAGAATGGAATCGGTGGATTTAAGGAAGTTACCTTTATGATTAATGGTAAGGGTGCTTATTCTAAATTAAAGTATGAATCCGGTACTCATCGAGTACAAAGAATCCCTGTAACAGAGTCTGGTGGACGTATCCATACTTCTACCGCAACCGTAGCGATTATGCCGGAAGCAGAAGATGTGGATATTGAAATTAATATGAATGATATTCGTTTTGATGTCTTCCGTGCTTCAGGAAATGGTGGACAGTGTGTCAACACCACTGACTCAGCGGTTCGTTTGACCCATATTCCTACCGGAATCGTGATTTCCTGCCAGGATGAGAAGAGTCAGTTAAAGAATAAGGATAAGGCTTTGAAAGTTCTTCGTGCGAAACTTTATGATTTAGAGCAGAGTAAGAAGCAGGAAGCGGAAGCAGAGCTTCGTAGAAGTCAGATTGGTACCGGTGATCGTTCCGAGAAGATTCGTACCTATAATTTTCCACAGGGAAGAGTGACAGACCATAGAATCAAGTTTACTACCCACCGTTTAGAGCAGGTATTAAATGGTGAAATCGATGAAATTATCGATGGTTGTATTGCAGCAGATCAGGCAGCAAAGCTTGCTAAGGTTGGATAAGAAAAAGAAGAGCGGGTAAGTTTAAGTGTTTAACACTTAAACCTACTCGCTTTTTAATACTGTTCTATAATTTTAATATAGTCCTTAAACTTATCCTGGTAAAGACAGGTAAGAAGGGCATCGGCCTGATAAAGGGCTTGCATGAAACGCTGTTTCGGCAAGAGATTTTCTTCCATAGCTTTGGCAAATTCATCCATATCCACTAATCTATAATGCCCATCTGGATATACGATAACATCTAAAAACAGGTCGTTAATAATGCAGGTATCCTTGTCAAATTCTGTAAATACAATATCACAGTAGTAGTAGACAAGTTTATGATCCTGATCCATAAACTTGCTAACCTTGATCCCCTGATCCACAAATAAAGCGGAGATGCCATAAGCAAAATCCTTTCGAGGTTTTAAGGTTTTCCAACGTGTGACAATCAGCTTTTCATCAGCATATAAGACTTCGTCCTGATCAAGTGGTATGCTTTCTGCTGGAATATAGCGACGACGAATTAATTTCATAAAAACCACCTTCTTCCTTACGACCATTCTTAGGCAAATTTTAGCATTTTTTGTGAGTTATGTAAATGAAAAAGAACTTCTTTTCTCAAAATTAGGATTTTCTCTACTTCCAAAAATAAGGAAAAAGTAGTATATTTATATGTGAAAATTGAGGAAAAGGAAATTAAACAATTGTTTGAAAAGATAAAAAAATATGGCGTCATGTTGGCGCTTACATTAACAATACCGACACTAGGCATGCAACCGGTTTGGGGAGCTACTACAAGTGTCGAGAATGTATCTGCGAGCAGCAGTGATACTTCCTGGTTGGATCCATTTTTGTCAGAAAGCGTAGATGATTCTATTTTGTTATGGCTGTCAGCGCTTTATATGAAAGATACCTCTACGGAAGTAGATAAGGTGAATGCCGGAGATCAGATTCCTATCCTTACATGTGATGTAAGTGAAGCCTCTGATGGGAATGTACTTGCCTATTTTCAGGGAAGTGTCGATACGGAAAAATCCAATTTAATATTAGCCTGGATGAATCTTGCAAGATATGAGGCTTGTATCAAGGGTTATCCTGATCCAAGGGATACCAGTAAAAACTTGAGTTCCAGTGACTATGTTCCACTATCCTGGGATGGTGCTTTGGAAGATGTTGCTAGACTTCGTGCGGCAGAAAGCTGTCTTTTAATGTATCATGACAGACCTTCGGTGGAAGGTGAAGGAGCGGATCAGAAGGCATTTAGTACCGTTAACTATACGGATTATGCAGGAGAATGTTTGACCTGGAGTACTGCTAAGGGGTTAAAGGGCGGTATTTATGCTTGGTATAATGAGAAGGAAGATTACCTTGCTACCTATACTGGCGGAAGTCCGTCAGGTGAAAAGATTGGACACTATGCCATGCTGATTGATCCAAGTTATACCCAGGTTGGTGTGGCAGGATTCTTTCAGGAAGTAGAGGATTGCAGTGACAATGAAGGAAAGGAAGAGTTTTATGCCACTGCTGCAGAATTTGGAAAGCAAGCCTCTGGAGATACCACGAAAAACAGTTTTAAGGGAACTTGTATTCAAACCCTTGAAATTTCAAAACAAGATACACAAGTGGAATTTTTAGGACCTAGTACTTTAGCTGTAGGAGAAAGTGGACAAACTACTTGTCGTTATTCTTACTATAATGATTCTAGATCCTACAATGTTAGAAGGTTTTTAAGTCCTTATACTACCAGTTACTGGTCCTCCAATCCTAGTGTGGTAAGTGTGGACCAGGAAGGAAAATTGGTAGGGCTTAGCAATGGAATGGCACGGATTTATGTGAATGCCGGAGGAATTAGCTCATGTATTTCAGTAACCGTAGGAACCGGAGTTTCAAGTGTCAGTCAGACAAGCACCAGTATCAGTACCAGTACCAGTACCACTGCTATCGCTACCGCAATTGCTAAGGCTAAGGCTACTAAGATAACAAAATTGAAGGTTAAAAAGGTAACCCAACATTCCGTAAAGATATCATTTAAGAAGAAAAAGGGCTATACCTATCAGGTTAAGGTCTATAAGGGAAAGAAAAGGATTACCACCAAGAATTCTAAAAATACCTGCATTAAGATTAAAAAGTTAAAGGCTGCTAGTGAGTATAAGATTAAGGTTCGCACGGTAAAGGTAATTAATGGGAAAAAAGTATATGGAAAGTGGAAGACCATTAAGGTTACAACCAAGAAGTAACAAAACGAAGGAGACGATATGGCTATTAGGAATATGATGAATCGGATTGGACTTTTTTGTGCCACAATGATTGGAAGCTCCCTTCTTACTTTGCAAGCTGTTTGTGCTGCAAGTCTTAGCGCAGATGTTTCTGTTGCCAGTGACGGGAATATTTTAGTAGGATATGAAGGAAGGGTAGAAACGGAAGAGGTCGACAAACTTTTAAATCGAATCAATGCCATCCGTAAGGAGGCTTATAACGAGGGACTTGTTAGTAAGTACGTACCGATCAGTTGGGATAGTGATTTAGAAAAGACCGCAAGACTACGTGCTGTAGAGGCAAGTATTAATATGGATCATATGAGACCTTCCGTAGTTTCTTCTTCAGATTCCAGTTTACGTGAATTTTCAACGGTGACCTATACCAAGTATTATGCGGAATGTTTGGATTGGAATTCTTCAGGTGGTATGCTTGTAGGTGTGGAAGACTGGTATGAAGAAAAGGCAGATTACGTTCTTTCTAAGAATGGAGGAAGTCCTTCGGGACCTACAGGTCATTATGGATGCCTGATTAATCCCGCTTTTACAAAAATCGGAATCGGTGGATTTTATGACGGAGGAAGGTGGCATACGACCGTTGCAGATTTTGGAATGGGGACTGCAGGCAATACCGCGAAGGATTCTACCAGTGGTTCCTATGTGCAAATCTTAGAAGTTGGGAAAGCCTATACTACTCTGGATTTTAAAGGTTGTGATTCTTTGATTCCGGGTCAGACGTATCAGACCAACTTATCTTTGACCTATTATAATTCTTCGAAAACCTATAATGAGGTAAAGACCTTGGTGCCACAAAACCTGACCTATACTTCTTCAAATCCTTCTGTGGCAACGATTGATGCCAATGGAAAGATAACGGCTCTTGCCAATGGAACTACAAAGATTACGGTTAATTGTGGAATGACTAAGTCTTTTACCTTAACGGTATGCAAACTTACTAGCAGTTCTTCATACAAGGATACCGGTTCTAAGGCAATTTATTCTATTAAGGAGGCATCTTCTGGAGGGTATGTAGTTACCTATAAGAAGCCAATCAATACCAAGGCGAAGACAATTAAGGTGCCGAATACCATTACGGTTTCAGGGGTCAAGCTTCCGGTCACCGGGATTTATAAAAATGCATTTGCAAAGTGCAAGAAAGTAAAGTCCATTGTCCTTGGTAAGAATGTAAAGGAAATAGGAAAGAAGGCCTTCTACAGGTGCAAGAAGTTAAAAAACTTAAAGATTCAAGGTAAGTTGTTAAGCAAGGTTGGAAAAAAAGCACTTCCAAGCCAGAAACTAAAAGTAATTGTTAAGTATAAGTCCTTTAAAAGTAAGTATAAGAAGCTTTTAAAAAAGGGTGGCTTACATAAAAAATCAACGATCAAGTAATGGAAAGGTCCTGAAAACAGGACCTTTTTCTTATTGACAATTTTATTATGTGTGTTATAGTAATTATAGAACAAGTAATGAAAAGAAAGGGTGGTGGCGTATGAATATTGATCGCTTTACCAGAAAATCTATGGAAGCCATTAAGCAAAGTGAAAAGATTTGCTATGACTATGGCAATCAAGAGATGGATCAGGAGCATTTCCTGTATGCCTTGTTAACGATTGAGGATAGCCTGATTTTGAAATTGGTGGAGAAGATGGAAATCAGAACGGATCATTTTCAAAAGAGGGTGGAAGAGGCTCTTGAAAAGAGGGTGAAGGTGCAGGGAGGAGATTTAAGGATTAGTAATGCCTTAAATCAGGTTTTGATTCATGGGGAAGATGAAGCGAAGACCATGGGAGATGAGTATATCAGTGTCGAGCATCTCTTCCTTGCCATGATTAAAAATCCAAATCCTGCAATCAAGGAGATTTTTAGGGAGTATGGGATTACCAGGGAGCGTTTTTTAACGGCTTTATCCAGCATTCGTGGGAATCAAAAGGTTACTTCAGATAATCCGGAAGATACCTATGATAGTTTAGGAAAATATGGTATTGATTTGGTTGCCAAGGCTGCCGACCAAAAACTTGATCCTGTGATTGGACGAGATAGTGAGATTCGTCATATGATTCGAATTCTATCTAGAAAGACCAAGAATAATCCGGTTTTAATTGGAGAACCTGGAGTTGGTAAAACCGCTGTGGTAGAAGGACTTGCCCTTCGTATTGTGGCAGGGGATGTGCCGGAGAACCTGAGGGATAAGAAGATTTTCTCTTTGGATTTAGGAGCTTTGGTAGCAGGGGCGAAGTATCGTGGAGAATTTGAGGAACGATTAAAAGCGGTATTAGATGAGGTTAAAAAGAGTCAGGGAAAGATTATACTTTTTATTGATGAACTTCATACCATTGTAGGAGCAGGAAATCAGGAAGGTTCTATGGATGCAGGGAATATGTTAAAGCCTATGCTTGCCAGAGGTGAACTTCACTGCATTGGTGCTACTACCTTAGATGAGTACCGTAAGTATATTGAAAAAGATCCTGCCTTGGAGCGTCGGTTCCAGCCGGTGATGGTAAACGAACCAAGCGTAGAAGATACGATTTCCATTCTTCGTGGAATTAAGGATCGTTATGAGGTCTTTCATGGTGTTAAGATTAACGATTCGGCATTGGTACAGGCAGCGGTTTTATCGGATCGCTATATCTCAGATCGTTTCCTTCCGGATAAGGCCATTGACTTAGTGGATGAGGCCTGCGCCATGATTAAGACTGAACTGGATTCTATGCCTGCTGAACTAGACGAGGTAAATCGTAAGATTATGCAGATGGAAATTGAACAGACAGCCCTAAAGAAAGAGGAAGATAATCTTAGCAAACAGCGTTTAGAGGAACTTTCCAGGGAACTGGCTGATTTAAAGGAAGAATTTGCCGGAAAGAAGGCCCAGTGGGAGAATGAGAAGGAGTCAGTGGACAGACTAAGTAAACTCCGTGAGGAAATCGATAGTATTAACAGTCAGATTAAGATAGCAGAGAATGAATACAATCTTGAAAAGGTGGCTGAGCTTCGTTATGGAAAACTTCCTAACCTGAAAAAGCAGTTAGAAATAGAGGAGAAAGCCAACGAGAAAAAAGAGAATGCCCTGGTTCATGAAAATGTAGATGAAGAGGAAATTGCTAGGATTGTTTCTAAGTGGACGGGGATTCCAGTTGCGAAACTAACAGAAACAGAGCGAAATAAAACACTTCATCTGGATGATAAGTTACATGAGCGTGTGATTGGACAGGAAGAAGGAGTAGAGAAGGTAACGGAGGCAATTATCCGCTCTAAAGCCGGCATCAAGGATCCAAGCAAACCAATTGGTTCCTTCCTCTTTTTGGGACCTACCGGTGTAGGTAAAACAGAACTTGCTAAGGCCCTGGCAGAAGCTCTCTTTGATGATGAGAATAATATGGTTCGTATCGATATGAGTGAGTATATGGAGAAGTTTTCGGTATCTCGTTTAATCGGAGCGCCTCCGGGATATGTTGGCTATGATGAGGGTGGCCAGTTAACAGAGGCGGTTCGAAGAAAACCTTATTCGGTAGTGCTTTTTGATGAAATTGAAAAAGCCCACCCGGATGTGTTTAATATTCTTCTTCAGGTATTAGATGATGGACGAATCACGGACTCTCAGGGAAGAACCGTTGATTTTAAAAATACGATTTTGATTATGACCTCAAACCTTGGTTCCAACTATCTTTTAGATGGCATTTGTCCGGACGGATGTATTAGTGATCAGGCTAAGGCAGGAGTAGATTTGGAATTGAAAAATCATTTCCGTCCGGAGTTTTTAAACCGATTAGATGAGATCATTCTCTTTAAGCCATTAAGCAAGGAAAATATTCGGTCAATTATCGATCTTTTAGTGGAGAATACCAATCAGAGGCTGGAAGACCGGGAATTAAGCATTGAGCTTACCGAGGCGGCGAAAGGTTATGTTACAGACCATGGATACGATCCGATTTATGGAGCAAGACCTCTTAAGCGATTTATGCAAAAATATGTGGAGACCCTTGCGGCCAGAATTATTTTACAGGGTGAGGTTGACCTGGGGGATAAGATCGTTTTAGATGTGGAAGAGGATCATTTGTATGCCCGAGTAGAGAAAAAAGAAGTTTAAGAAAATAAAAGAAAGTGCTTGACAAAACCAGATTTATTAGATATATTAAACAAGGGTTAGTAATAACTAACCCAATAATTTCAGAAAGGTTGTCACATGAGTCTGGAATTAATGAAAGCATTACAGAATGCGGATTTTACTAAAACTTCAGTGAGAATTGCGAATCATTGCGCACCAGTCATTGATGGATTGAAAGTTGCAAATCTTTTAATTCTTTCGAGGGATTCGGAAGATGGAGTAAAAGATTATTTTTGCAACACCGGTGTTTCAATTTACAAGCTGGCAAGTAAGGATTCCAAATCAATCTATTATTGTTATCAAAAGGAGATGTTAAAGCATCTTTTTTGTGACAAACGGGTCTCATGTTTCCTTAAGACCTATGGATATTATGGCTTTAGCGTAAAAAAAATACTAGAACATTTAGCGCTTCGCTATCAGGCACATTTTGAAAAGGGTCAAGGTTTCCCCCATGAACTTGGTGTATTTTTAGGATATCCCCTAAGTGATGTGGAAGCATTTATTTCTCATGAAGGCAAGGATTATCTCTACTGTGGGTACTGGAAGGTATACACGAATAAGGAAGAAGCTTTGAAGAAGTTCTCCTTATATGATGAATCTAGACAAAAGGCTTTGTCTAGATTGTTGGATAAGCAAGCTTCCTAAGAGATGAGATGCTTTTATCGGATTTTTATTTCAGGTTGTGACAGAATAGGAGTAATGCTATGAGCACAATACATGTGATTTATTATTCTGGAACTGGTAATACAGAAGCAATGGCAGAAGCCGTGAAGAAAGGAATCGAGTCTTCCGGTAAAGCCGCTGATTTAGTGAGTATTGGTGATGCAACAGAGGATATGGTTACTGAGAGTGATGCAATCGCTTTTGGTTGTCCTGCAATGGGTGCTGAAGTATTAGAGGAATCAGAATTTGATCCTTTCTTTACTTCCATTGAAGGTGCTCTTGCTGGAAAGAAGGTCGCTTTATTTGGTTCCTATGGTTGGGGCAATGGTGAATGGATGAGAGACTGGGAAGACCGTGTCAGAGCTGCTGGTGCAGATCTTGTGAATGATGAAGGAGTGATTTGTTTAGATGCTCCTGAAGAGGACACGCTTGCTAAGTTAGAAAAGTTAGGAGCGGCGCTCTAGGCCAATCCTAAGAGTATGAAAAGACGATTCCCCTTATAAAATGTAAATCTAAATCTTGTACAGAAAAGAGCTGGTTCCCCCAGCTCTTTTCGCTTTTTTTTATACTATGAGAGGAAAGCTTAATCATTATGACTAAAAAAACGACTGACCTCGGTCAGTCGTTTTAGATTCTTTATGAATTAGTCATCGGCTTCTTCATCTTCCGTGGTACTATAGACGGTTCTCTTACGAGCCATCTCATCATTTTCAAGATATTCGTCGTATGTAGTAATCTTATCGATTAACTTTCCACCAACAATTTCCATAATACGGTTTGCTGTGGTCTGAACAAACTGATGATCACGACAAGAGAAGAGGAGAACACCTTTAAACTTAATGAGTCCATCATTTAAGGCAGAGATTGATTCCATGTCTAAGTGATCAGTAGGCTCGTCAAGCATTAAGACATTTGCTCCGGAAATCATAAGCTTGGAAAGAAGGACTCTTACCTTCTCACCACCGGATAAGACGCGAACCTTCTTTACACCGTCCTCTCCTGCAAATAACATTCTTCCAAGGAAACCACGAACATAGGTGGCATCCTTAATCTCTGAGTACTGGGTTAACCATTCAACAATGGTATCGTCACAATCGAAAATCTTTGTGTTGTCCTTAGGGAAGTATGACTGGGTGGTGGTGATTCCCCACTTATAAGAACCTGAATCTGGTTCCATTTCACCGGCTAAAATCTGGAAGAGGGTAGTCTTTGCTAATTCGTTACCACCAACGAGGGCTACCTTGTCTTCACGGTTTAATATAAATGATACATCATCTAAGACCTTAACACCATCAATGGTCTTACTTAGGTTCTTCACTTCCAGTACTTCGTTACCGATTTCACGGTTTGGACGAATGTAAATATATGGATAACGACGGCTAGATGGCTTGATGTCATCTAACTGAATCTTATCTAAGGCCTTCTTTCTTGAAGTAGCCTGCTTAGACTTGGAAGCATTTGCAGAGAATCGACGGATAAATTCCTGTAATTCCTTGATTTTTTCTTCCTTCTTGCGGTTGGCATCCTTCATCTGCTTAACCAATAACTGACTTGACTCATACCAGAAGTCATAGTTACCTGCATAAAGGGTAATTTTTGCATAATCGATATCTGCAATCTGGGTACAAACCTTGTTCAAGAAATAACGGTCATGAGAAACAACGATGACGGTATTGTCAAAGTTGATCAAAAATTCTTCTAACCATGCGATAGCATCTAAATCTAAGTGGTTGGTAGGCTCATCCAAAAGTAGAATGTCTGGATTACCAAAGAGGGCCTGGGCAAGGAGAACCTTGACCTTTTCAGAACCCTTTAAGTCTTTCATGGTTGCATAATGAAGATCGGTTTCAATACCAAGACCATTTAAAAGGGTAGCTGCATCGGTTTCTGCATTCCAACCATCCATATCTGCAAATTCAGTCTCCAGCTCGGAAGCACGAATACCGTCTTCATCTGAGAAATCTTCTTTGGCATAAAGAGCATCCTTTTCCTTCATGATCTCATAAAGACGGGAATTACCCATAATAACAGTGTCAAGAACGGTATAGGCATCATACTTGAAGTGATCCTGCTTTAAGAAAGAAAGACGCTGTCCTTCGGTGATGATGATTTCACCATTGGTTGGTTCTAATTCTCCGGATAAGATACGGAGGAATGTAGACTTACCGGCACCATTGGCACCAATCAGTCCGTAACAATTGCCTTCGGTAAATTTGATATTTACATCTTCAAATAAGGCTTTTTTTCCAAGTCTTAAGGTTACATTACTTGCCTGAATCATAAATAAAAACTCCAATCCGGGATGACTCCCAAAAAAATACGGTTTCGTCTCGAAATAAAAAGACACTCTTATCATTTTAACTGATTTTTGTCAGAATGCAAGGAAAAAACATAAGATAAGAAGTTTTTTCTTGTTATGCTTTGTTAAATGGTGTAAAATATAACAGACTTGTAACTTGAATGACAAAGGAGGAAGTAATTGACTGGAAACAAAACATCACAGCAAGAATTGATGAAAGCGTTTTGTCAAGAAAAGGGAAATCCTTTTTTATATGGTGCAACGATTGTGGAAAAAAGAATCAATTTTACCATAGATACTAAAGGGAGTAGAGATTTGTGTATTCTTTTCTACCATGGGAAGGAGAAGAGTCCTTTCCTGATAGTTCCTGTGCCAGAGGATTGTTTTTTTGGAAATCTTGCTTCGGTTAGTTTAAAACTGGATCCGAATAATCTTTCCTATAGCTATGAAATCGATGGGAAGGCAGTGGTAGATCCATTTGCAAAAAAAATCTATCATCGAGCCTCTTGGGGAGAAAAGCAAAAAGAAGTTATGACATGTCCTTTAACCCTTGAGGACTATGCTTGGAAGGGAGAAAGGCCAAATCTTTCTCTTTCAGATCTTTTTATCTACCGTCTTCATGTAAGGGGATTTACCAAGGATTCATCTTCTAAGGTAGAACATAAGGGAAGTTATTTGGGAATCCTAGAAAAGATTCCTTACTTAAAAGATTTAGGGGTTACCATGATTGACCTAATGCCGGCTTATGATTATTATGAATCTCCGATCATAGAGGAAAGTTCAAAAAAACTTGAAAAAATCCCGGCAACCATTAATTACTGGGGATATACAGATGCCAATTATTTAAGTGCCAAACCAGCATTTGCCACAGATCCTGACATGGCAGATTTGGAACTGAAAAAAGTAATTGACCGGGCCCATCAGGAGGGAATCGAGGTTTCCATGGAATTTTATTTCAAGGAGGAACCGGATACCAGAAAAGTCTTAACTATTTTATCACATTGGGTAAGTGAATATCGAATCGATGCTTTACATATTACCGCATCAGATCAAGTAATGAAGGCAATTTATGATGACCCATTCTTTGCTCAGGTCAAAGTTTTTACCTATGGAAGTTTTGATGATCGGGAGTTAAAGTTCAGTGGTCGGATTGCAAGATTTTCGGATGATTTTTATGTAACGGCTAGAAAGTTTTTAAAGAGTGACGAGGGACAGGTGGGAAATTTCCTTTCTGTCATGACTGCTCACCCAAAAAACTCAGGGGTGATTAATTATCTGGCAAATCATTTCACCTTTACCCTTTATGATGCAGTTTCCTATGACCGTAAACATAATGAAGCCAATGGGGAGTCCAATAAGGACGGAGCAGAATATAATTATAGTTGGAACTGCGGAGCAGAAGGAGAGACCAAGAGCCGAAAAATCCTAGGTCTTAGACTTTCTCAGATGAAGAATGCCCTAAGCTTTTTATTTACCGCCCAGGGGATTCCTATGTTAATGGCGGGAGACGAATTTGCCAATTCTGCCAAGGGGAACAACAATCCTTACTGTCAGGATAATGCCATTGGTTGGGTGAATTGGAAGAGGAATAAGTTTTCAAGGGATGTTCTTGCATACACCAAGCAGTTGGTGGCTTACAGAAAGAACCATAGTATCTTAACGGGGAAAGAACATTTGCTTGGCTTAGATGCCAAGGCGCTTGGTTTACCGGATATTTCTTATCATGGAAATAAACCATGGTTTTTGGATTATAACCATGTGAATCGACATGTGGCACTTTTGTATAACAATGCTTATGGGAAAGAGAAACCTTCCGGTAAGGATTCCCTGACTTTTATTGTTTATAATCTTCATTGGGAGAAGCAGGAGTTTGAATTAATCAAACCCCAGGCAAACATGAAGTGGACCCTTGTTTCTACTACCAATCACCAGGAAGATCTTAAGGTTTTAGAAGAGGAAATCTCCAAGGGAAAATTAATTGCCGGACCAAGAAGTGTTTATATTTTAGAGACAAAATTAGAAGAAAAGAAAAAAAGAAAGAGGGAAAAAAATGGAAAAAATCGCTAGTTTTACCGTTAATCACTTAGAATTATATCCAGGGGTTTACGTTTCAAGAAAAGATAAGGTTGGTGCTGAAACAATTACTACCTTTGATCTTAGAATGACTACTCCGAATAAGGAGCCGGTAATGAATACCGCAGAAATTCATACCATGGAGCACTTGGGTGCTACTTTTTTAAGAAATGATCCAGATTATAAGGATCAAACCATTTACTTTGGTCCTATGGGTTGTCGTACCGGATTCTACCTGGTACTTGCAGGAAATCTTAATTCAGAAGATATTCTTGATTTATTAAAGCGTATGTATAAATTTATGGCTGATTTTGAAGGAGAGATTCCGGGAGCCACCGCTCATGATTGTGGTAACTATCTTGATCAAAATCTTCCAATGGCAAATCTTTTAGCTAAGAAGTATTTAACAGAAGTATTAGAAAATATCACGAAAGATCGCATGACTTATCCAGAAGATTAAAAAAAGAACTGTAAAAATCCCTGTGGATTTTTACGGTTCTTTTTTTAATCAGTTGGAGTCTTTAATGCCTTTTGGCATATTCACTTGGGGTAACCTTGCATACTTTTTTAAAATATCTGGTGAAATGATAAATATTATTAAAGCCACATTGTAGGGCTACCTCGTTGATTCGAAGGTTATTATTACTAAGTAAGTACTTTGCCCGGTCAATCCTTGCGGCAATCAAATCTTCCTTTGGGGTCGTGTGAAAGAATTTCTTGTAATAGACATGAAACTGACTCTTGCCAATGTGAGCCAGGTCACACAGGTCATCAATGGTCCAATCCTTTTGTGGACGACTAAGCATCTGGAGACGAACGGTTTGAAGATTCTCGTGCATCTCTGTAAATTCCGTAAAGTTTTCATTTAAAACCAGGTTACGATCCAATTCTATTAATAGTTCCTTCACCAAAAGGTCTAACATCTGGGGACTATGGATTTCCTTGCTTAGGTATTCATAGTATATCTGCTTTAAAAGATGATTTAGATTGTCAAGATTTTGAGGATGGAAAATGGTATTTAAGGGGATGCTATGATTCCCTAAAAAATCATCAATGGTATCCTCCCTGCTAGTAATCGGATTAAAGTGGACAAAGGAATTAGAAAAAGAATGGGGAGCAGAGTAATGCTCCGGATACTTAGGGGTATATAAAATACAGTCTCCCCCTTGAGCGGTTATGGTTTCATGCAAGAGGGGATCACCGCTTGCATAGACATTATGAAAATTCATAGGTTGATTCAAGACGAGAAACAAGTAGGCTCCTAGTCCATGGGGACGAAGAATGGTGTCTTTATCAGGATTGTGAATATTATATCCGCAATAGGTCACTTCAAATAAACGCATGGCAATTTTCCTTTCTTTTTTTAAGTCTAACTTATATCGGATAAAAAGTCAAAATATTTGTACATAAAGTAAAGGGAGTTCTGTTATTCTTTTTATGAAAACAAAGAAAATGATTGACAGGAAAAATACCTATGGTAGAATAGCACGTGCGCGCACACAAATGGACGTCTTATTTTTTTGTAAAGAAGTCGTGTGCGCACACGCATCTAAGAGCAGATTGCAAGTTTTTAGGAGGATAGAGAAAGAGAAGTATGAGTGTCACTATCAAAGAAATTGCCAAAAGATGTCAGGTATCTGTGGGAACGGTAGACAGGGCATTGAATAACCGAAGAGGGATTAGTGAGGTTACCAAGAATAAGATTCTTGAGGTGGCAAAATCCCTAAACTATGAGCCAAATCATCTGGCTCAAAGTCTAGCAACCGGATCTACCAAGACCATTGGAGTGGTATGTATTAATATTACAAATCCATTCTTCTCATCGATGGTTTCTTATATAGAAAAGATTGCTGCCAAAAACGGTTATTTCTTAAATCTGGTATTATCTCATAATCAACCAGAGCAGGAATTAGAAGGTATCCTATACCTGGCCAGGAGAAAGGTAGATGGAATTATCATTTTCCCAATAGGAAAGGGGCCTGACTATGAGAAGGTTTTAAAAAGCCTTTCGGTTCCCATTGTTACCATTTATAACCGGATTTCAGATGAATTTTATCATGTAAACATTGATGCAAAAAAAATCATGAAAGAAGCGGTGGAGATGATGATTGGTAAGGGTTATGAACGAATCGTATATATGAACCTGGGAATTTATCAATCTAGGGAAAAGAACATTAACCTTGATTCCATGGAACAAAGAAAGGAAGGTTACGAGGAAGGTATGAAAGAAGCAGGCCTTCCTTTGGAAATCTATGAAAAATGTTCCAAGGATATGGAGATGGACAAAATATTTGACAAGGAAAAGCTTAAGAAAAAAACGGCCTTCCTTTGTAACTGCGATGAGATTGCCATTAAGGTATTAAATCTGGTTTGTAAGTATGGATTGTCTTGCCCGGAAGATGTTGGCATTATGGGTTTTGATAATATAGAGATTTTAAATTCCATTACTCCAAAAATCTATTCGGTAGATTGTCACTTAAAAGATGTTGGCAAGCAAGCCATGGATTTATTATTTGGAGAGATGAAACATAAAGAAAGAGACATTCGCAGCGTGAATGTGGATTATGAAATTACGAAAGGAGAATCATTATAATGGATGTATTAAAGTTTGGATTCAAATACTGGAAAAAAAACATCCCAATGTCTTTGCTGGCTAAGTTTATGAGTATGGTAGCATTGACTTGTGATTTGTTTTTACCAATGCTTACAGCCATGCTGATTGATTATGTAGTAAAGGATGGTGATCCTAAAAAGAACACCACCATTTTTCGATTTTTGTTAAATGGAAAATATGGAGAGATCCATTCCTTAGAACTTTTCTGGCACATCGCCTTAATTTTCATGCTCTTACTTTTAGTAAGAACCGCCTTGATTTATTGGCGTAATATTATGAACCAGAAAAATGGTCTGAACTTAGAGACCACCCTCCGTATGGTTACCTTCCGTAAGTTAATGGAGTTAGATAGCGAAACCTTATCGGAGTTTAATACAGGAGAGCTTTTAACCACAATCAACTCAGATACCATTATGTTTAAGGAGATGTTCTGCCGAATCATTCCAAACATTTTTGATTCCTTCTATGTATTGATTGTAACCATTATTATTTTATGTACCTTTAACCCATATCTTTTGATTATTCCTGTTATTGTGGCACCTTTCTTTGCGGTATCCTTAATGAAGTTTAAGGAACAGGCACGAATCAATCACAGAAACATCCGTGCATCTAACTCAAAGATGAGCTTAACCGTTCAGGAAAATATCGAGGCAGTTCGTTTGGTTCGTTCCTTCACAAATGAGGAAATCGAGAAAGATAAGTTTAACCTTGCAAATGAAGAGTTAAAGGCTTCTCACATCAAGCAGATCAAGCTTTCTTCAAGCTTTGAAGCAATCTTTACCTTCATTAAGCAGGTAGCATATATTGGCTCTTTAGGAGTAGCAGCAGTGCTTGTTATGAAGGGATACCTTTTAGTTGGTTCTCTTGCTGCAATTACTTCTTATGTACTTAAGATTATGGACTTTATCTCTCAGCTTAATAACATGATGTTCCAGATGCAGCAGCAGTTGGTATCCGGAAAGAAGATGTTAGTATTTATGGATACTGAATCAAGGGTACCAAGCGGAGAAGCACATGTAAAGAATGCGGAGGAAGTAAACCTCTCTGTAAGGAATGCATCCATTGTTTTAGATGGAAATACTATTTTACATGACATCAATTTGGAGATTCCTTACGGAAAGAAGCTGGGTGTTGTAGGTGGTACCGGTTCTGGAAAGAGTATGCTCTTAGAGTCCTTTATCCGTGTACATGATCTAACCAGTGGTGAGATTCAATTAAATGGCAAGGATGTTAGAGACTATGACTTAGAGGATGTTCGTAAGGAATTTGCTTATGTATTCCAGGATGTTTTCCTGTTCTCTAATACCATTGATTCTAATATTGCTTATTCACAGCCTTATGTAGAACAGCAGCAGATTGTTGAAGCTGCAAAACATGCGCAGGCACACAGCTTTATCCAGCAGTTAGAGGAAGGCTATGATACAATTGTTGGTGAACGTGGTCTTGGTATCTCCGGAGGACAGAAGCAAAGAGTTTCCATAGCCAGAGCCCTTTTAAGAGATGCGCCGGTATTGGTATTAGATGATGCAACCTCTGCCCTTGATGTGGAGACAGAAAAGAAATTATTACAGGATATTAAAACTTATTTCCCAGAGAAGACTTTATTAATCTCTGCTCATCGATTAAGTTCCGTAGTAGACTGCGATGAGATTATCTATATGCAGGATGGAGAGATTATTGAGCGAGGAAGTTTTGAAGAGTTAATGAAGTTAGATGGTCACTTTGCTGCGGTTTACAAGATTCAGGAAGCCCAGTATCATTCCGTAGTAGATTTTGATCATTTATCAGAAAGTGAGGCGTGAGTATGGCAAAGAGAAATACCTATTTTGAAGATGAAGTCATTGAGCGTAAAATCGATGTCAAACAATTTGGGCGGGTTTTAAAGTACCTGGTGCCTTATAAGAAAACTTTCTTTTTAGTTCTCGCCTTAATGTTAATTTCATCCATTGCCGCTATGGTTAGTCCAAGAATTCTTGGATTAATCATCGACCAGGTAGTGGTAAATAAGGACTATAGAGAATTGTTTCTTTGTATTACAGGAATGGGTGTACTTGCCCTTTTAGAGATTGGTGTCACCTTTGCCCACCAGAGATTAATGGGTACGGTAGGACACAAGATTATCGCTCAGATCCGACAGGATGCCTTTTACAAACTACAGAAATTACCATTTAATTACTTTGATTCAAAGCCGGATGGAAAAATTGTGGTTCGTGTGACAGATTATGTAAATGATTTGGCAAACTTCTTTACCAACTATGTACTTTTATTTGTTATTTACATTGTAAAAATCGTGGTAGCAACCATCTTTATGCTTTCCCTTAGTCCAAAGCTTACCTTGATTGTATTTGCTACCATTATTCCAATGATGTTTTGTGTTATGATGCTTCGTCGTTCCATTCGTAAACTCTTTGGAGCACATCGAGCAAAGATTTCTAACAGAACAGCATTTATCATCGAGTCCTTAATGGGTGAGAAGATTATTAAAAACTATAACCGTATTTCTACAAATGAAAAGATTTATGAGCAGGTACATGACACTTCAGTTCGTCAATGGATGAGAATCGTGTATCGGAACGAGTTAAATACTCCTATCGTTGATATTTTCTGGAACTTAGGTTCCCTTGCTTTATATGGTATTGCCACTTACCTGATCAGTCATGGTGATCCGTTTATTACTGCTGGTGTTGTGGTTATGTTTAACAATTATATGACCCAGTTCTCTGGTCCTTTGACACAGATTGCAGTTATTATCCAGCAGCTGGCCCAGGTAAGCTCAAACTTAGAGCAGGTATTTGATACGATTGATTATCCGGTAGAAATCGATTCTAAGGCTGGTTCTGTAGAATTAAAACATGTATCTGGGAAAGTAGACTTTAACCATGTAACCTTCGCCTATGACGAAGGAGTAAATATCTTAGAAGACTTTGATCTTCATGTAGTCCCTGGACAGACCATTGCCTTAGTTGGCCCAACTGGAGCAGGTAAGACCACGGTAATTAATATGTTGACTCGTTTCTATGATGTGGCTGAGGGTAGTGTAACCATCGATGATGTGGACGTAAGAGATGCATCTTTGGATTCGCTTCGTAAAGAAGTAGGTGTTTTAATGCAGGACCCATTTATCTTTAAGGGATCTGTGATAGATAACATTCGTTATGGTCGTATGGATGCCACCGATGAGGAGTGTATTGCCGCTGCCAAGTTAATCTATGCCGATCGCTTTATTTCAAAGCTTCCAAATGGTTACCATACTGTTTTAGAGGAAAGAGGAGCAGGTCTTTCAGCAGGAGAGAAGCAGTTATTAAGTTTTGCTCGTATTATTCTAAAGAATCCATCGGTTGTAATCTTAGATGAGGCAACTTCGTCTATTGATACAGAAACTGAGGCTTTAATCAAGAAGGCTATGGATATTGTATTAAAGGACAAGACAGCCTTTATGGTAGCACATAGACTTTCAACCATTCGTAATGCAGATAAGATTTTATATATCTCTAATAAGGGAATCGCTGAGTCAGGAACTCACGAGGAATTAATGGCTAAGAAGGGCTTGTATTACGCATTAAATTAAACATTTACTCAGTGGAGAATAGACTCCAAACGAGCTTTGATCGTAGTTGGTAACTAAGTTACCAGCTACTTTTTTATCTTGAATTTACAATCTAA
>DEWK01000018.1:0-85169 GCA_002363615.1 Lachnospira sp. UBA3212
TTATTAAGTGAAATCCGGTTTGCCTTGGCGTTCATGGCGGTAAAACCGCTCTGTTCCAATAGTTGTGCTATATCTTTCATGTCAGCGCTCCCCGGAATCTCAATCATCACATCAACAATATTTTTAGCCCATATTCCCCAAATGGCGGTGCTTCCGATATGACTGATCCGCACAACAGGCTGAGCAGCTAAAAGACCGGTCAGCGTTTGCCTGATCTCATGGAAGCTATCTTTCCAACGATCATCGTGCGGCACAAGAAAGATGGGAAACAATGCCCATAACTCTTCCAATGTCATTTTAGATAAATCTTTTCCCATGCCAAAGGCCTCCATAAATCCCGATTTATACACTTATTCTAACATAAAAACGCACCGCGATACTCCTAAGCCCTATGCGACACCCTTGAGAGGGCAATCGTTAGATTGTATCAAATACCGAGTCTTGCTTTCTATAATCTCTACCTAGCCACCTTTTTCAATATTAAAATCATCCCATTTGTTATCATTTTTTAATCAGATAACTTCCTGCTCTTCATCAGCACTGAAAGATAATTCTGCATCAAATGGATCCGTAACTATATCCGGCTCTTGTATTCTCTGAACTACTTCAGAAATCAATTCATCTCTCATATCGTTACTCCTTAATATATGTGAGAACGATATGGGCGGCAGTTCCGCCTGTTCTCTCATGCCGCCTCTGAGATGTGTGGTCTATTAATATTTATGGCAAATATCACATTAAGAAAATTACTCCTCAATATCCTTTATAAGTCTATCGAAATCACTTTGATATAATGAATCTTGTATTACCCTATATTTTTCAAATTCACTTTCTGCAAATTCTTTTGCAATAGCTGCAGTAACCTTACCCTTATTCTCCAATATATCAGCATCATTAAATTTCAAAAATGCATCCAGTTTACTTTTCCAATCCTCCATTGTCATAGGAATATGTCGCCTTGCTTGTCTTGTTGCATAATCAAGATACATAGTCACAATCTCATTCAGCTCCGTAATCTCACTCTTTTTCAGGTAATTTTTAGCTATAGACACATCTGTTTTTACAATTTTTCCATCAGGAGCATTCTTCCATGATGTAAGTCCCATATTCTCTTTCCTATGATCTGCTCTTTCTATAATAACTTCAGCAGCAGTATTGCCATGCACCGCATAATGCATCTTATTTTGAACAGTTGCATAGAAATCTCTTGTGACAGAAGAATCTTTATCATAATCAACTGCAGTTGCATATATATCCGTTATTTTTTGATAAAATCTTCTCTCACTTGCTCTAATTTCTTGTATTTCGGCAACAAGATGATCGAAATAATCCTCGTCAAATATCTGTCCGTTAATTAAACGATTTTTGTCGAGAACATACCCCTGCTTGGTAAATGTATCTAACACTTTAGTTGCCCATACTCTAAACTGAGTTGCCCTTTCAGAATTGGTACGATATCCAACAGCTATAATTGCAGACAAAGAATAGAACTTATAATTGTAAGTTTTACCGTCATCGGCAGTTTGTGCAAATTTTGCACAAACTGAATTCTCGTCCAACTCACCCTCATTAAATATGTTTATAAGGTGTTTTGACACAACGCTTCTATCTATATCAAATAACTGACCGATAGCTTTCTGAGTCAGCCAGACATCGTGATCTTGCACTCGTACCTCTATACCATCTTCACCGGCATCTTTTGTAAACACAAGAAAATCCACTGTACTATTTCTAATTGATATTTTGTCTTTCATAAGGAATAATCCTTTCTCATATTGTACGCTAAACGATAATTTATTATTTTAAAAACCTGTATCTTAAAAGCCTGTTGGACCATTTATATTCACCAACCCACAGGTTCTTTCCGTCAAAGCAGAGCTTGTTAGGCATATACAATGTGTTGTCGTAGACAGTACCTACATTGACGTGGTAATCATAAACACCGTACAGGTCATCCGTTTCGTATGACTTTTCCGAGTGTCCGATTATGACGGTGGCTGCCTTGTGATCAATAGCATCATTAATATTATCCCATACCACGATACGGTTGTCGCCCATATTAGTGATCACAAGCATGTTATCTTTCGTGATCACCATATCATACATACTGCTTATGGTAGTTCTCTCGTACATTTTCTTGATCACATTATTATTCTCTGAATCCTTGTATATATAATCATACAAATTAAAATGTTGCTGTATATTGGAGCCTGTATAATTGGTATTTCCATATCTAAGGGTGTCCGGATCATTGCTTCCGTCTTCCTCGATCGCATATCCATAATTGATACTGTCTATGACAGCAGCTGCATCCTCTTCGGAAAGCGCAAGGGGCGATGTCACGCTGCCTGACGCAAACTGTGAGACTTTGTACACAAGCACCTTCTCGCCGTTTGGATTAACGATGACATAGTTACCATTTGATGCAACCTGCCCATAGTATGTCTGATTGAAATCATTTCCGCTTATTACAGCCACCGGCTCGGATTCCTTACCTGGTATCCCCTTA
Source organism: Lachnospira sp. UBA3212 (assembly GCA_002363615.1). Classification (GTDB taxonomy): domain Bacteria; phylum Bacillota; class Clostridia; order Lachnospirales; family Lachnospiraceae; genus UBA3212. The sequence goes on from DEWK01000018.1 coordinate 2,510, forward strand.
TACACAAGCACCTTCATCCTGCCCTTCTCTGATGAAGATGTACCGCATGTCAGGTAGAAATAAGTTCCATCATACTCCACATTGGTAACCTCTCCGGTAAGATACTGCGAGCCGATCCGTTTACCAATTGTCACATCCGGCATAGCCTCATCAAACTTGTAATCATTCCATATATGAACAATTCTCATGGTCCTTTCCGTTACGATCATAGTAACCTTACCATTATCATCCTTATAAATCTCCACATCCCCCAACTCATGAGAGAACTCATAAGCATAGTCAGGAAGTGCCGCCGAAGAATACGGGATGCTCTTATACACCCTGAGCTGTCCGTCCAGGTCATCAAGCACCACCAAATGCTCTCCATCCGATTCCGGTACAGGATTATGGATAAATGATACCTTTGACGAATCTGTGTTGCTTATGAGACTGTATGAGTCTGTACCCACCTTGATATCAGGCTTTGGACATGCCCGCACATCCGTTACCGTAAATGTCTCTTCCTTTACCGCATGATCAAACAATGCCTCAGGTTCACTCCAGCCCACCAGCTGATTATCGTTAAATGCACCATACCACAGAACATCCGCATCCTTCTCATAGAAGAGCTGTCCCATACCTCCGCCGCACACATAATATCCTGTCTGCTGATTGGCGGAACCCAGTGCCACGTCTGCGTATGTATTCCACATTCTAAGATCACCCACATCATTCACACCATCGATCTTGCCGTCATTGTAGATATATAAACCTCCGTGGCACACAAGATAAAGACGTCCATTGATTACGGCACCTTCTCCGTATGTATCAGCATATATGAAATCCTCCATATTCTCAGCAATATCCTGTGAATAGATAGATTGAATCTGTTCGCTGTCATCGCTGTCTATTTTATATACGTTGGTTGTTTTGGCGATATCCTTGCCGGCACTTATCTTATCATCCAGTCCAGTGGCACTCGGAAAATCATTGAACACTCTGTAACAAGAATAATTACCTGTTCCCGTTTGTATATTCTCGTCTCCCACGATAAGCTGTTTACCGGTCCATGTAATGGAACGCGGAGTGGCACCCTGTTCTACCGAAAGTACCAGATCGGGATAATAGTTTTTTGTATATATCCCGTGTTCTTCATCCGAGAACTCATCCCACGAATCCGGAAGCTCATTCCATATAAGGATACTGTTCTTTCCAAGGTTTCCCACTATCATCTTAGTTTGACCGTTCACACTCTCTATATTAACCCCCCACGGATTAACAATATGAGTAGCATTACCGGTGTGATCATCGGTAAACCAGTTATATACATGATCCGCCTGAATACCCATACCTCCTGCATCAGCTATTGCCGCAATATCATTGAATATAAGGAGTCTGTCATTGTGGGAATCCGTAACAACAAGGGTTCCCTTATCAGGATCCACTGCACAGTCCATAGGATAGTTCATCTGATCGGAGTCATACCCCTGAACAGCTGATGTGAAATCCTTCTGTCCCAACACTGCACAAGGCGCCTTACCCGTTGCATCCTTTACAGAGCTTCCTTTATAGATAAGAACTCTGGAATTCCACACATCACACAGTGCAAAATATACCGTATCATTCTTCTTATAATATGCCATTCCGCTTGTATGATTGAACGTATCATAACCGGTCTCAGACAATGTCTTACCAAAATCTATATTTTCCAGAACACTCGATGCACTTGCACCATAAGTTTTGGCAAGGGGCTCATTTTGAGCCTTCGCCGATGTTACCGTATCATATGCATTATTATTATTTTCATTGACACTGATGTATTTGCCGTCCCTTACAGAATAAGCAGTCAACTTATATGACTGCTCCACCCCTTTATAAGAGGCTCGTATATATGTCTCTCCTGCTTTCACCACATCCACATAGATGTCACCATCACCTATGGTGTTACCTGACGCTTTTACCTCATCCGTATACGGCTTAATCACTACCATATCCTCGTCATCTGCAGTCCAGGTGATCTTGCTGTGATCAAAGGATGCCGGCAGTCCATGGGATGTGTTGCTTCCATCATTCCATGAAACGGATACAGCATATCCCTCATATGCATATCCGTTGCCCATTTCTGTTATCGTTGTTCCTCCTGCGGACACAGCAGTAATATGACATACCAATGTTCTGCCCTCAACAGTAACAGTAATATCTGCCACACCCTCGTCATGGGCATATAATTCTATGACGCCGTTTCCAATATATCTTGCATGTATCAGTGTTTCATTATTGCTTACGGCAGCTGCATGATCGCCTGAATATACACTTCCATCCTCATTTAGAATACGAATGGAAGCACTATTATCTCCCACATAGATGGTTTTGTCGGTTTCCGACAATCTGTAATTAGTAACGATAGGATTATTTGTATTTCCCTTACCAACCGTCACCTTACAGGTGTTCTTCACCTTATTAGAGGTCACAGTAATCGTTGCAACACCACACTTAACACCGGTTATGACTCCCTTGGAACTGACCTTCGCCACGGTGGCGTCACTGCTCCTATATGTCACCTTCGCTGAGCTTACCGCATGAAGAGTATAAGTTTCGCCCACATCAACAGATACCTTCGTTGCAGAAAGCTTTGGCACGATCTGAAACTTCTTCTTAACCGTTCCTTTATAGCCGCCCTTACCCTTGATGAGGATCGTTGCCGTTCCGACCTTCTTGTTATTCTTGTAAGCTACCGTGTAATTCTTCTTAGCCTTAAGCTTCTTTGACTTGTATTTCACTGTCACCTTGGGCTTTATGGTTTTCTTCGTATAGGTGTACCTAGTTTTTGTAAGAGTAATCTTACATTTTTTTACCTTGACAGCCGCCTGCACCTCACTTGCCGGAATAAATGAGAGCACCAGCGCCATACATATGAACCAAGCTGTTATCTGTCTCAATCGTGTCATAGAACCCCTCCTTGTATAGTATCATCATTTCTTCAGTCCAATATTTCAGCCTCTGTTACATAGATCACTTCACAGGCATGGTCTCCACTATCCGTACGGCTCGTGCTAGAAGTCCAGGTAAAATTGTCTCCCGTAACATCCACCAGATATCCCTTCAAATGAATATGATCTCCTTGAGAAATCTTTGAAATAACAGACTTAACCTTTTTATTTGCCGGTATAATATGATTGTTACTAGATTGTCTGTTAACATCTGCTTCCACACCAATCGGCTCTAATTCCTCGTAACTATCCACTCTCCAAAAATACCAGCGTCCCGATTGTCTCCAATGAAAGTCAATCGAGCCATTGTACTCGGCTACCGCTCCCCATCCTAAGGCCAAATCCCTAGGGGCTAACTTTCCGGCTAAATCAATGGGAAGATAATTTTTAGTATGTAGCACTAAGGCCTCAATATCATAAGCATAAAGATAATCTACGGTAAGCTCCGTCCTTCCAATATGAAGAGTAGCTTGTCCTTCCGCCTGGGTTTGAAGAGGATCTAATATTCCAGGAATGGATCTTCGACTTTTGTCATTAAAAATATTATAAAGAGATCCAACCGTCAAAGCTAGAATCAAAAGGACAATGGTTATTTTCATTTTTTTAGAATACATAACTGATTATCACTTCCCATCCCCTATTTCTACAAAGATTCAAACCACCACATGGCTCGTTCCGGCCAGCCTTCCATGCACATGCCGCTACCATCACCAAAGCCATGTCCTCCACTAGGACCCACTTCTAAACGACAGGTAATGCCTGCCTTCTTTAATGCTTCTGCTAGCATTTTGGAATGGTTTGGATCCACCAATTCATCCTGACTTGCTACAAAAATTGCAGTGGGAGGAAATCCCTCTACATGTTCTGGAATCTCAAAAACCGACTCACAAGCTTCCTTTAAATCACAGGCCAGGGCAGCGCGGACAAAGACCTTCGGATCAATTTCTCCCCACTCCACCTGATTCATTATCTTATAAGAAGTAACGGGATAAATTAGCAAACAAGCCTGAGGCTTTGGAAGGCCATACGCCTCATACCCCTTTGGGGTATTCCACAGACAGGCCACATAACCTCCCGCTGAAAAACCACAAGTAATATATTCCTTGGCCCGGACACATAGCTCATCCTCTTTCTTTCGGATTAATTCTAGGGCTCTTGCCATATCATCCATGGCTCTTACAGCCGATCCTTCTATTCCCACCTGATAGGTAAGAAGAAAGACATGGTAGCCACAACTATTAAAATGCTCTGCGCTTGGCCAACCTTCCGTTAAATGCCAAACATTTACAAAGGATCCTCCCGGAGTCATTAAAATAAAAGGACGCTTGGCCGCCTTGGGGTCATCCGATGGAAAAAAGACAATGTTTCTTCCTTCTCTGGCAGAATCTTCCTTACATTCCTCTTTCGAATAAAGAGGAAAATAATAGTTCCCCTTCTTTGCCACCTTTAGAAGCCTGCCAAGTCCTCGTTCCAAGTTTACCCAGCCCTTTTTCTCTCCTAGTTCTTCTATGGTCCAGTCATAAAATTCTTCTTTGGATAAATCCCATCCACTAATAGCATGCCGAGCAATTTCCATAATAGATGAATCCTCTAAAATTTCACTTAACTTCTTGTCTTTTAACACTTCTTTCACTCTTTTTCTCCTATGCTTCTTCTAATTTTTATTATAAATGCTTCCTGAACAATTAGCAATGAAAGAAAAAACTTATCTATACTTAAGTATTACATGATCCGAGACAATCAAAAAAAAGAGGTAATGCCCATGACATTACCTCTTGCTTTCAAAGACTATGTTACAGTCCTTCCCTCATCCTACTTTCTTTTCTTTTGCAGCCAGTGCCTTCTCAGAAGGTCTAACGAAAAAGATAGAACAAAATAGTGCTAGTACATAAAGTACTGCTGTTACGTATAATACAGTCTGATAACCTTCCGGATTCACCATAATTCCATCATGATCAATCCAATGGCCAAAATGATTTACAATCCAGGAAGCTAACTGATTTCCTGTTAAACCTGCAAATCCCCAAGCGGAAAGTGTCAAACCATGGATGGCTGAAATGTTACTCATGCCATAGTGGTCTGATAAAAGATTTGGCACATTAGAGAATCCTCCACCGTACCCTGCATTCACCATGAAAATCAAGGCTAATACAAGGATAATCAAAAAGAGATTTCCTTCTCCATTCACAATACCCTTTGTCGCCATAACGGTTCCGGTAAGAGCAATGGAAATCACAAAAATAATCTTATATACGGTGTTACGGTCCTTCATGCCATCTGCCATCGCCGAAAATCCCAAACGGCCACCGGCGTTAAAAATAGCGGATACAGTAGAAATAATTCCTACAGAAGCTGCTAACCCGATACACTTAATGATCATCTTCTCTTGAGAAATCAAGGCAAGTCCACAGGTGATATTTAGATAAAACATGAGCCAAATACCCACATAGGTTGCAAGCGGCTTAGACTTAATCACCTCAAACATGCCAGGACTCTTTTCCGTTTTGCTTGGCTCATGCCATCCTGCAGGCTTCTTTAAAAGCAAGTGTCCTACAAACATCATAATAAAATAGGCAAGTGCTAAGATTAAAAACATCTTCCAAACACCATCCCCTACTCCATTCACCTTCTTAACAGAGAGTCCTGTTAACATAGCGGTCATAATCGGAGAAGCAATGGCTTTTGCTGCACCAAATCCGGCAACGGCAAGTCCTGTGGCAAGACCTTTACGATCCTCAAACCACAGCATCAGGGTTTTTACCGGTGAAAGATAACCGGTTCCCAGACCGATACCCATAATAAATCCATAGAATAAATAAATTCCTAAAAGAACCGGTAAACTGTGCTGGTAACTACCACCATACCAGATACAAAGACCTGTTCCTGCCATACCTACCGAAAAACAAATGGTAGCAATCAGGGAAGATCTGTGAATATCCTTCTCTACAATATGTCCCAAAAAAGCCGCTGACATTCCTAAAAAGAAAATCGCAAAACTGAAGGCCCACTCTGCTGCTCCCTTACTCCAACCAATATAATCTGCAATCTCCTGACTGAAAATAGACCAGCAATACACGGTTCCAATACTCATGTGAAGTAATAATGCCGGGATTGCTCCACGAATCCACTTGTTTTCGCGCCATCCACTGTTATTCTTGTTCTTTGTCATAAAAATTCCCTTCTTCCAATACATATTTCATGCATTAACAACGTTATTTTACCATTATCCCCCAATCAAATGCAACGATATTGTGAAAAATTTATCAATTTCTACATTAAAGTTTGTTCATTAATAATCAAATGAAAATCCAGGTGCAAGGAGTTAGCTGCACGCTTTACCATAAGCATACGTTTCATAAAGATTTCAAAGTACTCTCCAATCTCACCATAACGGGTATCAATGGAAAGCTTTAGCTTAATGGCAGTATGGTCTCCATTAATCTTAACCTTCGATTCTGTTGCAGAATAATTTACCCGATCATGAATATCAAATTTGCTATGGTCCGGTTCTTGTACTCGACCCCTTCGAACGTCTGACTTATCTGCAATGATCAGGGCTGCCGCAATAGGACTTACCGGAACTCCATTGCCTTCATCGTGATTTCCAATGGCAGAAATAATAGGGGCAATGTCTTCTGCGCAAATACCCATTCTGGTTAAAATCTGAAAGGCCATTAAAGCACCGGACTGGCTGTGATCTTCCCGGTTAATAATATTTCCCAGGTCATGCATCCATGCTGCGGTTAAGCCTAAATCAATGATGTGATCATCATAGCCTAATTCCGATAAAATATAGTATACCCTCTGGGTAACACAGGTCACATGAGCAAAACTATGTTCCGTATAGCGCATAGCTTTCATGGTTTCATTCTGATTGGCAATATAAACATTTACATCATGGTCTTCCTTCACTTGTTTGAAAATAGGATAGGAATCCAACTTCATTTCTCTCATTTCCATAAACACCTCCAACTTTTTATAAAGGAAAAATCAGCATTATTATAGCAAATCCAAAAGCTGATCTAAACAATCGATACAAGTATCGGCATCTTTCATAACTTCCTCATCCGCCGGGGTTTGATCCTGAATAAAACAAACCCTAAGACCTGCCCTAGCCGCTGCTTTTACTCCATTCGGGGCATCCTCCACTGCCATGCATTCCTTGGCGGAAAGTCCTAATTTTAAAAGGGCATACCGGTAAATATCCGGCGCCGGCTTCCCCCTTTCTACCATGTCTGCGCAAATGATTTGATCAAAATCCTGATCAATTCCGACTTCCTTTAGATAGCGATCGGCTCGTTCTTGATCCGTAGCCGTTGCAAGAGCGGTAATGATCCCCTTTTTCCTAAGGGCCAACAAGGTTTCCTTGACTTTTGGTTTTAGAGAGATTCCCTCTCTTTTTAGGACTTCCTCCATTAATTCCTTGCGATAGGCCCGCACCCCATAGTAATCATAGTCCTTTCCAAACCATTTTTTCATTAATTCCGGTGCGTAAGGTCTTCCCAAAGATCGAAGCATTAGGGCTCTCTCATCGGAAAGTTCATAACCAAAATGAGCAAGCGCCTTAGGCCACAAGACCCGATAATATTTTTCAGTATCAATCAGGGTACCATCTAAATCAAATATAACCGCCTTCATTTACAACCTCCCAAAAAGTCAAAAAATCGAGTAGGCTTTCATCCCCGCTCGATTTCTTATCTCTTTCACATTCGAAGCAAAAGTTCCTTATAAACCACCTTGCCCTCTTCAATATACTGTCTTGGAACTCGCTTACTTACCGAACAAACCAGCTCATATGGAATGGTTCCTGCAAGTTCTGCCATCTTCTCAATGGGATTATTCTTCCCAAAGATTTCGATTTCACTTCCCACATCCACTCCCATTTTATCGGTTAAATCGATCATACACATATCCATACAGATTTTTCCCCGAACACAAGCAGGACCTTCCTCTGTCATCATAGAATAGCGATTGGATAAACATCTCATAAAGCCATCTGCGTATCCATATGGAACCACTCCAATCCGGGTTTTCTTTTCCGTCTCAAAAATTCCACCATAGGAAATCTTTGTTCCAGCAGGATAAATCTTTACGGTCGATATCGTGGTCTTCATGATCATCACCGGTTTTAAGCCTAAACGCTTTGCAAACTCTCCATAACCATATAAAAGAAGACCCGGACGAACCATATCCATATACGTCTCCGGATAATCTACCGTTGCCCCGGTATTGGCACAATGACGAATTAAAAAGTTATGACCGATTTTTTCTTCTACTGCCTGACATACTTTTTTAAACAGTTCCAACTGATGGTAAGTATAGGCTCTTTCCTCTTCTCCTGCTTCATCTGAAACCGCAAAATGAGTAAAGATTCCTTCCACATCTAATCCCGGAAGTTCCGTCACATGGGCGATTCCCTCTACCCCGTGTTCGAAATAATCTCCCTCGCAAATATATCCAAGACGGGACATACCTGTATCGACCTTGATATGTACCTTTAAGGTACCTCCATATTTTACTGCTTCCTCTGAATACTCCAAGGCCTTAGCCTCACAAGTTACTGCCTGGGTAATATGAAAACAAATCAAACGATCAACCTGCTCCCTAGGGGTATGTCCTAAAATCAAGATCGGCATGGTAATTCCATTACAACGAAGTTCCATGGCCTCATCAATACTACTAACGGCAAGGTAATCGCTTCCAAGTTTCTGTAACTTTCTAGCAATCATCACAGCCCCATGCCCATAGGCATCTGCCTTTACAACTCCTAAAAATTTCACATTCCTTCCCACGTAATCTCTAATTTTATTATAATTATAGGTCAGAGCATCCAGGCTAATTTCCGCCCATGTTCTTTTTAATGTTGAATTCACAATTCCATCTCCTTTTCTAACACTCCCAAATATAGTCGATTCTAACTGAAATTACAATAGTTAAGCTAGAGATTCCTTCCTAAAACAATCTCTGCCATCCGCTTAGTTAGTCCAAAGGTCTTCCCCCAGGGATTTATCATCAGCCCTGCTACTCCCTCTGCCTCTAAGGCAAATTCTAATACCTTGAAAATAGGAGTAAGGAAGGTGGAATTAATTTTCTCTCCTCCCTTTCTTTGCTCATCAAAACTGGTATAAACTGCAAACCATTTTTTGCCATCTTGGCTGGTAACGGTTTGGACCTGAAGTTTTTTCTCTTCTAGTTCCACCCCTACCACCAGTTCTCCACCATCCTTCATTCTTTTTCGAACCTTTGTAAGTACAAAGGCTAAACCCTCGTCATTGGGATTCTGGTGAAACACAGCGATCGCCTCTTTAATCAAATCATTGCCCTTTAATCCGGGATCAATCGTTTCCTCTGTCATGCTTTCTCCTTAGTGAAAATAAATATTTTTCGTCAAATCATCTAGACTAACCACATAATTGTCAAAATCATTTTTATTGAGGTAAACTTTAACCTCCTGTCCAATCATGTCCGGATCTCCATCCTTCATAAGTTCACTACGAAATACATGGCAAATACCAGTCATTTCGTCCACATAGCGACACTTGACATAATATGGATTGTGGCCATTATATGAAATACTTGTATCCTGACACAGGTCTGTAACACAAGCCATAATATAATATCCTTCCTTCAGCAAAGCCTTTTTCCTTCTTACTTCCATCACTGTTTGAAAAGAGAAAAAACTTCCAACAATCAGAAAGACCAATCCTAAAAAGGCAAAAATCATAAAAGCAAGTTCCGGATTCTCTCCCCTACCCGCACTTCGTTCCAAATGACTTAGATTCATTTTTCCCATGATACCAATGGCTAGAAAGAATGCTCCCATAAAATCAAACACAATTCCACACATGGTTTTTCCATCAAATACCTTTACTATTTTTTTACCAGCCATCTACTTCTCCATTCTTTCTTAATAAGTCTTCTATATATTTTAAAAGTCCACTTTGCTCCGGTCCTTTTATCACAGCCTTTGCCGCATTTTTCACTTCTTTGCTAGCACCTTCTACCGCATAGGAATACTCGGCACAGGAAAACATGGAAATGTCGTTAGGAGAATCTCCAAAAACCGCTGTTTCTTCCGGCCCTACTCCTAAGTGTTCTTGTAGGATTTTAATTCCTCTTCCCTTGCTGGCCCCTTTATTGTAGATATCAATAAAACCACATCCTGCCAAGGAAAACACCAATTCCTTTCGAAAGGGATCCAATCCCCTATGATTTATATATTCTTTTTCCATCCCATCTGAAAAATTGAAGGAAAGTGTTGTAATCTTGTCTTCCATGTTAAGCACGTCATCTACGGGATTACAGGTAATTCCAGCTACTTTCATAGCTTCTAAAAAACGATCACTTACCTTTTCATAAAAAACAGATTCCATTCCCTGAACGACCCAATCATGTCCACTTTCCCTGGCATATTCTACCAAACTCTTTGTAAGCTTGTCATCTCCCAAGGCTACTACCTTTTTTCTTCCATCTTCCAAGGAAACAACGGCTCCATTTCCAGTGATAAAATTAATTCTCTTTGTTAAACTTCCGACAACTCCTTTGGCTCCTTTAAAACCTCTTCCCGTAGCGATTCCCACGTGAATTCCAGCGTCTAGCGCCTTATGTATCACTGCTTCTAAGTTTGGATTCAAATAATCCGTTCCTCCCGGAATTAAGGTATCATCAATGTCTGTTACTAATAATCGAATCTTTCCCATCCTTACTCCTACTATACTTACCATAATAATTCATGCTCTAAGTCTCCCCTCATTATATAATTATCTTATATAATGTTCAATGTATTTAAGATGGATTTGTTTTACAAACATGACATTTACATGCCTCTACTCTCCATAGTCAACTTCCATCAAACATAAGCCTTGGGCCGGCGCCGTATAACCCGCCTTTTCTCGGTCCATGGCATCTAGAATCTCTGGCATGGAATCCGCAGGTCTTCTGCCACTTCCCACTTCAATTAAGGTTCCGGTTAAAATTCGAATCATATTTTGCAAAAAACCATCTCCACGGTAATCAATGACTACTTCCTTTAAGCCATGAGAATCTAAGACCTCCTGGATTTCAATGTCGTAGATGGTTCGAACCGTTGATTTCTTCATGTGCTTGTTTCCACAAAAAGACTTAAAGTCATGGCAACCAATGAAATCACCGGCTGCACGTCTCATTGCTTCTAAATCCAGGGGATAATCCAGGTATTGATAGACAAAACGCTTTTCAAATACATCTGAAACAGGACTTACATGAATGCGATATCGATACGTCTTGCCCTTGGCAGAAACCCTAGCATGGAAACGAGCATCCACCTCCCTTAAGTCACAAACCGCAATATCTAACGGAAGATAACGGTTTAAATATAAAAACAAATCATGAGAAGATTGGCCCCAAGGGAGCTGAAGGTGGAAATTAGCCACTTGGCCTTTTGCATGGACACCGGCATCGGTACGTCCGGAGCCAATCACCTCAACCTCCCGGCCGGTATACTTGCCTAAGATATTCTGGAGTTTTCCCTGAATGGTGTCTTCCCTGTTTTTTTGGACCTGCCAGCCCTTATAATTGGTTCCGTCATATTGGACTAAAATTTTATAATTCTTCATAACAATTAAAACATCCTTCCTACATTGCCCTCTCTAACCTCGTGTTCTCCTTGTAAAAAATGAAGTGGAGCAATCCCCCACTTCATTGTCCTTAGTTATGATATAACTTGTTGCCCTCATATTTCGGTTCGCAAGTAAGATTCACTCCAAGTTTCTTAAAGACACCCACATCCACCTGAGAAAGAATAACAGAAGAATGAACTTCAAGACCTGCAAGCTTTGGAATGCAGGCATATGCCTTCTTGGCATCCTCGTTATCAATGGCTTCCATAGAGAGTGCGATTAAAAGCTCATCTAAGTGAAGGAGTGGGTTGTGGTCTCCTAAGTGATCTACCTTTACATTCATGATTGGTGTAAGAATCTTTGGAGAAATCAACTCTACCTCATCTGAGATGCCGGCATAGTGCTTAAGGGCATTTAAAATCAAGGCAGAGGAAGCTCCTAACATCTTAGATGTTTTTCCGGTAAGAATTGTGCCATCTGAAAGAGCCATAGCTGCTGCCGGAGCACCTGTTTGCTCAGCCTTTACGTTAGCTGCTGCTACAACCGGACGATCCGAAATAGAAACTTCCGCTTTCTCCATTAAGAACTCTAACTTCTGAACGGTTTCATCCGGACACTCACCCTTGCGCTTTGCTACAAGAGCCTCATAGTAACGGCGAATGATTTCCTGCTTAGAAGCGGCACGACAAGCCTCATCGTCTACAATGCCGTAGCCTGCCATGTTCACACCCATATCAGTTGGAGACTGGTATGGAGAAGAACCGGAAATCTTCTCAAACATAGCCTTTAGTACTGGGAAGACCTCTACATCACGGTTGTAATTTACGGTAGTTTCGTTGTAAGCCTCTAAATGGAATGGGTCAATCATATTCACATCATTTAAATCAGCGGTTGCTGCCTCATAGGCAAGATTTACCGGATGATTTAATGGAATGTTCCAGACCGGGAAAGTCTCAAACTTGGCATAGCCGGCCTGAACTCCACGCTTTGCTTCATGGTAAAGCTGAGAAAGACAGGTAGCCATCTTACCGGAACCTGGACCAGGAGCAGTTACAACCACCAAAGGACGAGTGGTCTCGATATAATCATTTTTTCCAAATCCTTCGTCACTTACAATGTAAGGGATATTAAATGGATAGCCCTGAATGGTATAGTGGCGGAAGACCTTAAGACCTAAAGCCTTTAACTTTCTTTCATAGGCAAGTACGGAAGGATGCTCAGCAAACTGTGTTAAAACAACACTTCCTACATAAAGGCCATTATTCGTAAATGCGTCAATCAAGCGTAAGAGGTCCATATCATAGGTGATTCCAATATCTCCTCTTACCTTATTCTTCTCGATATCTCCTGCCTTAATAGCAATCACAATCTCAGTCTTATCAGCAAGCTGCTTTAGCATTGTGATTTTTGAGTCAGGCTTAAATCCAGGAAGAACTCTAGAAGCATGGTAGTCATCAAAAAGTTTACCACCAAATTCCAGGTAAAGCTTCCCACCAAACTGCTCAATTCTTTCACGGATTTTCTTAGACTGAAGCTCTGTATACTTATCATTATCAAAGCCAATTCGAATATTACTTTCTCCTGTCATCATTCCAACCTTTCTACATTAATTACCCATTTTATCAAGTCTCTGTCAGAGTTAAAACAAATCTAATGGTGCTTCCGTAATCTCTCCTGCAATGGCTGTTGCCGCAGCAGAAGCCGGAGAAGCCAAATAAATCTGAACCTTACTGGTACCCATTCTTCCTAAGAAATTACGGTTGTTGGTTGCAACTACCACCTCATGATCAGAAAGAATACCACCTGCACGACCACAGCAAAGGCCACATCCCGGTGTCGTAATAATGGCACCTGCATCAGAAAGAATCTCTAAGGTTCCATCCCTTAAAGCCTCCAGATAAATCTTCCGGCTAGCTGGTGTTACAATAAATTTTAAATAAGGAGCCACATGCTTGCCTTTTAAAATCTTAGCCGCAAGCTGTAAGTCCTCCAAACGACCGTTGGTACAAGATCCTAAAAAGACCTCATCCACCTTTGTTCCTTTTATCTCAGAAACCGGTTTAATATTATCCACCAGGGAAGGACAAGCCATTACAGGCACCAAATCCTCTGCCTGATAATGAAGTACTCTTGAATATACAGCGTCCTCATCTGGATAAAGCTCTTTTATTTCATCGGAATAGTCAATGTTGCAATAGTCACAGGTCTTCTGGTCCGGAACAAAAATTCCACACTTTGCTCCTGCTTCTACTGCCATGTTTGACATGGTCATACGACTTGCTACCGACATATTTTCGATACAGCTACCGGAAAATTCCAAAGACTGATAGGTTGCTCCGGAAGCAGTTAAATCTCCAATCACACGTAAAATCACGTCCTTAGAAGTAACATTCTTTGGAAGGGTTCCATCAACCACAACCTTAATCGATTCCGGCACCTTTACCCAAAGCTGGCCAGTTCCAAGAATTCCTGCCATCTCGGTATAACCGATTCCCGTAGAAAATGCACCTACACAACCATAGGTAACGGTATGACTATCGGTACCAAACGCAATATCTCCCGGCTTCACATAACCGGCCTCCGTCATTAACTGATGGCAAATACCGTCAGTACGATGCACGTTTTTTACCCCGTACTTCTCTGCAAATGCATCTGCTACACGGAAATGTCTGGAATCATCTACCTGGGTAGCCGGTACAAAATGATCATAAATTAAAACCACCTTGTTTGGATCCCAAACCTTAGAAAATCCCATTTCCTCAAATTTTGAAATAGCAAAAGGAGCCATAATATCATCAATCATACACCAGTCTACATCTACGGTAATAATGTCTCCAGGTTTTACCTCTCTGCCAACTTTTCTTCCAAATACTTTTTCAATCAGAGTATGTCCCATGTTTTTCTCCTTGCTTAGTCCAACCCATTTCTCTTTCGCATAGCCTTTACCAGGCCACCGGCATTTAAAATCTCCATCAGATTATCCGGTAAATTAGCGATTTCATAGGTTTTTCCCATATATTCAATCTTTTCACCAGGTGTTACCTTGGCTAATTCTCCTTCGGTAACCACATCTCTTAACTCCTGATTTTCAATTAATAGCAAACCATTGTTAATAGCGTTTCGAAAGAAGATGCGGGCATATGATTTTGCTACGATACAGGAAATACCAAGAGCTTTTACCACTTCAGGTGCCTGCTCTCTTGAAGAGCCACATCCAAAATTTTTACCGGCTACAATCATATCTCCCGGCTGAATCAAGCCGGCAAGTTCTGGTCGAAGTGGTGAAAAAGCATATGGTTTCATGTCTTCCACTGATTTTAATGCAAGATACTCGGTAGGAAGGATAATATCGGTATCAATATCATCTCCCAATACCCAGATCTTTGCGGTAAATGTATTACTCATCTCTTTATCCTTTCCGGGGAAATTAAACCCGATCTGCAGTAGTGATCTGACCTGCAATTGCTGAAGCGGTAACGGTTGCAGCCGATGCCAGGTATATAAAGGATTCCTTGTGACCGGCACGTCCCTTAAAGTTACGGGTTCCGGTAGAAATCAGGGTTTCTCCTTCCCCGATTACACCCTGACAGGCCCCCCAGCAAACCGAACAGTTTGGATTCATCACAATAGCACCCGCTTCCATAAAGATATCAAGCAAGCCTTCCTTTAAGGCCTGGTTGTATACTGCACGGCTGGCAGGAACCACCAGAAAACGAACCTTAGGAGCAACCTTCTTTCCCTTGATTACGGCGGCTCCAACTCTCAAATCCTCAATACGACCATTGTTACAAGAACCTAAAAATGCTTCGTCAATCTTCACACCATAAGACTCTGTGGCCGGCACCACATTATCTACAAAATGAGGTTTCGCAACGATTGGTACGATGGTAGAAAGATCAATATCATAGGTTTCTGCAAAGACAGCATCCTCATCTGACTGGTAGCAAGCCTTAGGTTCACGACCATGTTCCTTCAAATAATCCATGGCAACCTCATCCACTTCCATCAAAGCAGTTTTAGCTCCCGCCTCTACACAAAGATTGCAAATAGAAATTCGATCTGCAATCGATAAAGAATGAAGCCCCTCCCCTGCAAACTCCATGGCCTTATAGTTGGCACCATTTGCAGAAATCTTACCGATAATGGTAAGGATTAAGTCCCTGGCATAAACTCCCTTAGGAAGTTTGCCACGTAAATTAAATCGAATGGTTTCAGGAACCAAAAGCCATGAGGTTCCGGTTACCATCGCATACAAATAATCGGTACAACCTACACCGGTACCAAAAGCACCTAATGCACCATAGGCACAAGTATGAGAATCTGCACCAAAAATCAATTCACCGGGACGAACATAGTTTTCCATCATAATCTGGTGGCAAACCCCCTGTCCTTCATAGAAATCAATGCCGTGTTCTCTCGCAAAATCCCTCATCTTCTTCTGAGAAGCCGCAGTTTTTGGGCTGTCTGCAGGAACGTTGTGATCCACAATCCATACCAACTTCTTAGTATCTGCAATCCTAGGATGTTTTAATTTGTTGTTATACATATCAATGGTAAGATGGGTGGTTCCATCATTACTCATCAAACGGTCTAAGGTTACAGTTTCGATATCCCCTGCCTTGGTAGACACAACACCAGCTGCAGCGGCAATAATCTTTTCTGCCATTGTCATTCCCATTGCCTAGTCCTCCTTATTCAGTGATGCAATTAAGCCACCCTGATCTAAAATCTTCTGCATCTGTGCAGGTAACTTGGTACAAGAGTAGGTCTTACCATTCGCAGTTATTATGCCCTGCTTTAGGTCTAACTCCATCTCATCACCATCTGCCACCACATCGTGTAATTCTTTACTAACAATTACAGGCATACCAATATTAATGGAATTACGATAGAAAATACGGGCAAATGATTTTGCAATCACGGCCTTCACTCCCAATGCTTTTAGCACACTTGCTGCCTGCTCTCTAGACGAACCACAACCAAAGTTCTCGTCTGCTACAACGAAATCCCCCGGCTTAACCTCTGCCGCAAATGTATCATTTAACGACTCAAAGGTGTGTGTCTTCATCTCATCAATTGTTGGGAATAAAAGATACTGGGATGCAATGATCTGATCGGTATCCACATCCTTCTCAAAACGAAAAATCTTACCCATAATTCCTCCTTCATCCTTCTTATTCTTCATCTTGTAACTTACATAAAATCAAACCACCTTTCCAGCAAAAGAAAAAAGCGGTTTGATTTTTTACATACTATGAATTAGTATACCACAAATCTGTGAAAATGAATACTACTTATTTGATGGTTCTTTCATCTACTCCACAAATCATAGACAAAACTTCCTCTTTCACAAGCTTATTAAGCTCTAAGGCTTCCTTTCTACTGTTTCCCCTGGCATAAAAATAAAACTTAATCTTTGGTTCCGTTCCGGAAGGACGAATGGCAAACCAGGAACCGCCTTCTAAAAAGATGCGAAGGGCGTTATGAGGTTCAAGGTCCTCATAGCCTTTCAGATAATCAATCACCGATTCCACCTCTTTTCCGGCTACCTTCCTTGGGATATTTTCACGAATCCATGCCATCATTCGCCCAATCCGCCTGCTTCCCTCAAGACCATCTAAAATTAGGTTTGGTTCGTCCTCTGCATAGTAGCCGAAGCGGTCGTAAATTTCAGAAAGCACCTGATTTAAAGTCTTTCCCTGCTTTTTGTAGTAAGCTGCTGCCTCTGCAACCAACATTCCGGCAGAAATTCCATCCTTGTCCCGAATATCCTCACAGGCTGCATAACCCACAGATTCTTCATAACCAAAAAGATAATCATAGCCCATCTCCTTAAGGGAAGGAATCTTTCCGGAAATGTTCTTAAAACCGGTCAGGGTCTCAAACATCTCCACCCCATAGGCCTTTGCCATGGCTGTAGAAAGAGTAGAGGTTACAATGGATTTTACCATGGCCCCCCGCTTAGGAAGACTGCCCGCAGCCTTTCTCCCCTCTAGGATATAGTAAACCAAAAGATAGCCTGTCTGGTTTCCATTTAAGGGATGATAATTGCCATCCTCTCCTAAGATTTCAATGGCAAAGCGGTCTGCATCCGGGTCTGTTGCCATTAAAAGTTCTGCCCCCATTTCCTTTCCATATTTCTCACTTAAAGCAAAGGCCTTAGGGTCCTCCGGATTTGGATAACCAACGGTAGTAAAGTCCGGATCTGCCTCTTCCTGCTCAGGAACAATCTTATAATTTTTAAAGCCCCGGCGATCAAGCATCTTTTTAAATGGCTTGGCCCCACAACCATTCAAAGGGGTATATACCAAAGGAATGGCAAGTTCTAACTCCTCTCCCTCATGAATTGCCAGACCACAGACCTTATCTAAATACTCTTCATCATATTCTTCCCCTAAAACTTGAATCATCCCCTTATGAACTTCTTCCTGAAAATCCGAATATAAAATATCCTTCCATACATTTACCCCGTCTATCTTCCGGGTCATAGCACCGGCAACCTGAGAAGAAACCTGGCAGCCGTCCTCCCAGTAAACCTTGTAGCCATTGTATTCCTTAGGATTATGTGAAGCTGTAATATTAATTCCGGACATAGCATGAAGTCTTCGAATCATAAAAGCAAGTTCTGGCGTTGGACGCATCTTGGGAAAAGTATAAACCTTAATCTGATGAGCTGCTAAAATCTCCGCCACCAACCTTGCAAATTCCTTCGAGAAATGCCTTGGATCATGGGCAATACATACTCCTCTTTTCTTAGCTTCCTCTCCATGTTCCTCAATATATCGTGCAATCCCCTCCGTGGCCTTTCCTACCATCAAGCGATTCATCCGATTACTACCCACTCCAAGTTTTCCCCTAAGTCCGGCGGTTCCAAAGGATAAATTTTTATAGAAACGCTCCTCTATTTCCTCTTTTGGAAGATTCACTAATTCCTCTTTCAAAGGATCGTCCCCTGATAGTTGCTCCATCCATTCCTGATATACTTCTTTATAATTCATAACCTTCCATCCTTACATAAATTCGATTTCATAGCCTGCTAAAAAGGTTTCCCTTGCCTTTAAAACGTTGGTAAATGGTCTTTCCTGTAACTCTCCCTCAAACCCCACGCTATCACATCGTCCATACCATGGTTCGATGCAAAGAAACGGTGCATTCTTTTCCTCCGGAGACCAAATTGCAAATAAAGGTGCGTCAAAGCTAACCTTTACAAAAGCCTGACCCTTGGCATCTAAAATACTCACACTTCCGGTTTGTTTTCCTTCCACCATATAGGTCGACCGATCAAAGAAATCCTTACTAATCTTAACTCGTCCATCCTCTAATTTTAAAATTAAATCCTCCTCTAGGGAAAGACCGGTTTTACGATCATTTCCATGGTAATGAATCTCCTCTACCCCTTCAAATTCCAGGTAGTTTCCTTCCATACTGCCATCTTTTCCCGTGGTAGGAACCAAAAAGGCCGGATGAGCCCCAATAGAAAAATACATAGTCTGATCCCCGGGATTAAAGACCTCCCAAAAGACCTTTAAGTGTTTGCTTCCCTCCTCCAGCTTGTATCCAATTCTTAAATCAAAAGGGAAGGGATATACACTTAATGTCTTAAGGTCTGACTGGAGAGAAAACCAAATCTCATCCTCTGTCTGACTAATTTTTTTAAATTCATTATCCCTTGCAAAACCATGCTGGCCCATAGGATATTCGTAGCCCTGCCAGATAAAACGCTTGTCTGTCAAACTTCCCACAAATGGAAATAATACCGGAGAAGTTCTACCCCAATATTTTTTATTACCATACCACATGTACTCCCGATAGGTATGTTTATTCAATACAGATTTTACCTCAGCACCAAAGGAATCAATTTCAACCTTCAAGTCATCATTCTCAATAAAATATCTCATAGAAATGCCTCCTTTATTATTTTATTTCACACCCTTATTATAGCATAAAAAAAGGTAACACAGCGTCTCTGTGTTACCCTTCTCCCTCCGGTTTAAAAAAGGATATAATTTCATGTATGGCTCCATCCATCTTTTTTTGATCCTGAAAGGTGTGATTGGCCCCTTCCACCAAGTCTAATTCAATAATATTTTTATCCGCAAATTCTATTACGTCTTTTGGATTGATATACTCATCCTTACTTCCTTGAATAATCAAAAGATCTTCCGCATAGTCGATATAGTCATACCGGCTAATGTCTCCAGCCTTAAGCTGGTCCAAAAATTCCTGATCGATTTTAAGAAGCCTGTCTCGCCCCTTCGTAATCTCTTTTCCTCGCTTCAGTTTTTGGTGTTCTTCCTCTGAAATAGACGCATCCATAATTTCAAACATCTTGATTCCCGGACAGCGTAAGGCAATTCTTGCAAATGGATTTTCTTTTTCTGCAATATATTTTAAGGTGAGATATGCCCCAAAACTTACCGAATAATTATACACCGCCAAGGATTTCAATTCTTCCTTCGCGTAGTTTACCACCAAACGAAGATAGGTCATGCACTCCTCCAAACGGAGTTTCTTTCTTGCATCTGCACCATGGCAAGGCCAATCAAAGCAAATAACACCAAATCCCTTATACTTGGATAGCAAGCGATCTGCAAATTTTTCAATGGACTTATTATCTTTAAAGCCCCCAAACCCATGCGTAGCAACCACTACCCTTTTCAAATCTCTGGGATCTTTTTGATAATAAAGCTTACAGCGGACGGAATATCCCTCTTGATTAATATCAAATAATTTTTCCATCAAAGTCGATCCTCTTTAATCGTTGTTCCATTGCATCTCCATGATTTTATAAAATATCTGCAAGATTTAAAATAAATTTTTCTGTCTTTTCCCAACCAAGACATGGGTCTGTAATAGACTTTCCATAGACACCGTCTCCAATAGCCTGGGCACCATCCTCCAGGTAAGACTCAATCATTAATCCCTTTACCAGACGCTTAATATCCGGCGATACATGGGTGCTGTGAATGACATCCTGGGCGATACGAATCTGCTCAAGATACTTTTTTCCGGAATTTGAATGATTGCAATCTACGATTACTGCAGGATTTGCCAGGTCTGTATCATTGTAACGATCAATCAGATTAGCAAGATCCTCGTAATGATAGTTGGCATGATTTCTTCCATAGGCATCCACATATCCTCGAAGAATCGCATGCGCCAATGGATTTCCCTGAGTTGTTACTTCCCATCCACGATAAAGGAATTTTTGCTTGCTCTGTGCTGCTGCAATGGAATTCATCATAACAGAGATGTCTCCACCAGTCGGATTCTTCATACCCACCGGAATACCTACACCACTGGAAACGATACGGTGCTGCTGATCTTCTACGGATCTTGCGCCTATTGCAATATAGGAAAGTAAATCGGAAAGGTACCTGTGATTTTCCGGATAAAGCATCTCTTCTGCACAGGTAAAACCAGTTTCCTCGATCACATGAGTATGCATCTTTCGAATGGCAATAATACCTGCAAGCATATCCTCTTCCCCCTCCGGATCCGGCTGATGAAGCATTCCCTTATAGCCCACACCCTTGGTACGTGGCTTGTTTGTATAAACTCTAGGTACCATAAAGATTTTATCAATCACCTTTTCCTGAACCTTGGCCAGTCTTGTCATATAATCAAGAACTGCCGGCTCATTATCTGCGGAACAAGGACCAATAATTAAAAGAAGTCTGTCATCTTTACCGGTAAAGATATTCTTAACAATCTTATCCCGTTCTTCCTTTAATTTTACGATTTCATCCTTTAAAGGAAACTGTTCTTTTAATTCCTTAGGGGTTGGTAACTTTCTTAAAAAATCCATCTGCATATCCATCTGTCTTTCCTCCTAATACAGCTTTCTTCCATGGGCAATTGCCCTAAACAGCATCTATTATAACACAAGATAGGAAAAATGTTTTCATTTTATTATGGGAATATGTTATAATTTCAAAAAGTCTACTTATCAATTAAATTTTTGTGAAGGAGTTAACCATGAATATAAAACTGTCTAGCACCTTATTCGCTGCAGCTTCTTTCTGCTTCTTTAGCGCTCTAACCCCTAAGCCGATAGAAGCTGCCACAAATATTGCAACCCTACAGGAAGAAAACCAAGCACTCATCGCCTGTTCTGCTAAAATTAGAGAGGCTCTCTTGAATGGCAAAAACTCCATTACGATAGACGATTACTCATTTACATACAATTCTGAGGATGGGATTTTTGAAACCATTTATTACTATTGCCCTTATGTAGACGGAAGCAATATATCTATTCAGACCATTTACTCACCTGTTAATGGAAAGTATTATCGGATCAATATCCGTAACAGCCTGGGAAGTGCTGAAACCGTAAATTGGGTAAATTCTATCGATGCAAAAATTTCGGAACTCTCGGATTTAATCGATAAAGATTCCTATTCTACTCTGGATAAAGCGCTGATTCTTCACGATTATATGGATGCCAATTACTACTATGACACAAGTTTTGCCTCTGTGTATCCATCCCAGATGTTAACCCAAAACATAGGGGTTTGCCAGTCCTACGCCTACCTCTTTCAACATATTATGACAATTAACGGAGAGGAATGTTATACCCAGATTAGTGATGAGATGAACCACGCATGGAATTCTCTCAAGGTTGGTTCTAATTACTACCACCTTGATATCACTTGGGACGATGTGGTTCCTGATTACTATGGTCAATCCTTCCATAATTATTTTTTATTAAGTGATGATACCATTGCAGACTCCAATCACAGTCATTCCGGTTGGAACCTCACCGTGTTAAAGGCTAATGACACCTCCTACGAAGACGACTACTTCTTAGATGCCGTAAGCCCGATTATTTACGAGGGAGATGATCGTTATTTCATCGATTCTTCTGGCCTTGTAAAATATAACACCGCAAGCAAGAGTAAAACAAAACTTGCCTCTAGTTATTCCTGGGGATATACCGCCCAGTTTTCCGGTCTGGTTCGTCATGGAGATGTTCTTTATTTTAATAATAAAACCTCGATCCTTGCCTACGACCTGTCAACCAACACCCTTTCCACCTATGCAAGTCCAAGCCTTGCTTCCGGATCCGGCATTTACGGATGTAGAAAAGAGGGAGCGCTCCTCTACTATGCAGTCCAAGAAGGTTACAATGTAGAATATGAGAACAAGCAAATCCATTCCATACAATTGCCACATGTACATTCCTATGTTGCTAACGTGGTTGCCCCTACCTGTACCAAGGAAGGATATACTCTCCACACCTGTACAGAATGCCAGGATTCTTATGTAGACAGTGAAGTTCCTGCCCTAGGTCATACCTATGCAGTTGAAACCCTGTTCCCAACCTGTACCCAGTGCGGTTGTGACAAGCATACCTGTACCCGTTGCAATTCATCTTATACCGACAAGGAAACCTCACCTCTAGGACACCAATGGGATGCAGGAAAGGTTACAAAGAAAGCGACCACTACTTCGGAAGGAGTCTACACCTATACCTGCACCGTCTGTGGTGCCACTAGGACCACGGCTATTGCTAAGTTACCTTTCTCTGAAGATGATTCCAGTCCGTCTATTTCCACACAGGACACGAACCAAACCACAAGTGGTGAGACTTACTTAATCAATCAAGTAACCTATACAATTACCGGTACAAATCAGGTAGAATTTACTACCAGCAATCCAAAGGCTTCTAGTGTGACCATTCCAAGCACAGTTACCATCAACCAAAAAAACTATAAGGTGACTTCCATTGCTGCTAACGCTTTTAAAAATAATAAGAAATTAAAGACTCTTGTGATTGGTAAGAATATTAAAAAGATTGGAGCTTACGCCTTCTATGGTACCAAGAATTTAAAAAAGATTACCGTAAAGACAAAACTCTTAAAAGCATCCAAAATTGGAAAGAATGCCTTTCAAAAAGCCGGCTCAAAGAACTATAAAAAGTTATGTGTAAAATTTCCTAAAAAATTAAAAAAGACATACAAAAAAAGCTTTTATAAAAAAGGGCTTTCCAAAAAAGCAATCATTAAATAAAAAATATTCAATGAAAATTTTTTCGAAAAAAAACTGTTGTGCCGACAAGCACAACAGTTTTTGCTATTAGTCTTCTAAAGAGGTAAGTAATTCAAGTCCACGTTCACGGTTCATCTTCTTACACATCTCTACGAAGGTATCAAGTGGAATACCCTGAACCTGCTTGTTACTTCCACGAACATTTAAGGAAACAGTATTCTCTGCTGCCTCATGATCACCAAGGACAAGGATATATGGATCCTTATAAATCTTAAATTCCTTAATTTTGGTTCTCATGTTCTTGTCTGAATAATCAGCTTCTACACGAACGCCTGCTTCTGTCAAGGCCTGCTCTACCTTCTTTGCATACTCATTGTGAGTGTCACGAATTGGTACAAGAGCAACCTGATATGGGCTTAACCAGAATGGGAAATCTCCCTTGAAGTTCTCAATGATAATACCGATAAAACGCTCCAAAGAACCGTAGATTGCACGGTGGATAACAACAGGCATAGCCTCTGTCCCCTCTGGAGTGGTGTAGGTAAGACCAAAGTTGTGAGGAAGCTGGAAGTCAAGCTGAATGGTACCACACTGCCACTCTCTTCCAAGAGCATCCTTAATCTGAAGGTCAATCTTAGGGCCATAGAAAGCTCCATCCCCTTCATTTACTTCGTATCCACCCTCGCCATACTTCTCATCTAAGATTTCCTTAAGACCAGCCTCTGCACGATTCCAAACTTCAATATCACCCATGTAATCATCTGGTCTGGTAGAGAGCTCAGCACGATAAGTAACACCAAAGGTTGAATAGATTTCATCTGCAATTGTGATGATATCTGCGATTTCTTCCTTAATCTGAGATTCCATAACGAAGGTATGATCATCATCCTGACGGAACTCCTGAACACGGAACAAACCGTTCATCTGACCTGACTTCTCCTTACGGTGAAGCACATCATACTCGCTATAACGAAGAGGAAGTTCACGATAAGAATGAACACATCTCTTATAAGCGGTCATAGCGTTTGGACAGTTCATTGGCTTAGCTGCCATGGTATCAACGGCTTCTCTATTATAAACAATGGTACCTTCAGCTAAGGTAACATCCTTAGGTTCCTCGGTATTAGTAGCATTTTCAATTACATTGGAAATATTCGTATCTGCCTTTACCTGTCCCTCAATACCAGGAACGATGAACATGTTGTTTAAGTAGTGAGCCCAATGACCGGATATCAACCAAAGCTTCTTGTTATTAATTAAAGGGGCTGAAATCTCTTCGTAGCCATGACGTCTCTGAATTTCACGAGAATATTTCATCAACTCCTGATACATTACCCAACCACGTGGTAACCAGTATGGCATACCTGGTGCAGTTTCGTGGAACATAAAGAGATCCTGCTTGGCACCAATCTTCTTATGGTCACGCTCACGAGCCTCAGCAATCATCTGAATATGATGCTTTAACTCATCCTTGTTTGGAAACGCATAGAAGTATACTCTTGAAAGACGATCTCTCTTCTCATCACCTCTCCAATAAGCCATGGAACATGCGTGAATCTTAAATGCTGCACTCATTAATTCCTGAGAATTGCCGACATGAGGTCCACGGCAAAGATCTACATAATCTTCTCCCGTGTAGTAAACAGTAATGATTTCATCTTCTGGAAGATCCACAATTAACTCAACCTTAAACTTCTGGTCCTTAAACATCTCAAGGGCCTTGGCCTTACTTACTTCCTCTCTTCTCCAGTCTTCTCTTCTTTTAATGATCTCACGCATCTTGTTTTCGATGGCAGGAAAATCATCCTCTGAGATAGACTTGCCAGCTGGTAACAAGAAATCATAGTATGCTCCATCCTCAATCTGAGGTCCAATGGCATACTGGGTTTCCGGTCCATAGATTTCGATCACTGCCTTAGCAAGAATATGTGCAAGTGAGTGACGATAAACACTTAAGTACTCTACTGTTTCCATGTTACTTCTCCTTTTACCTGATAAAATATTTTAGTATCAGTGGGAGATTTCACTCTCACTGAAATAACAAAATCCCAATCCGTTCATGAATGAACGAATTGGGACGATTACTCGCGGTTCCACCCAAATTACTGCGATTGCAGCCACTTAATTCTGATGATAACGGAATCACCGTCTCCGATTAAGGAGCTCTCCGAGGTGGTCTTTACAATACCCTTCCGTAAAGCCTTGCAGCTACCGACTTCTCTCTGAAACATCCAAGTATGTTACTGTCCTCATCAACGATTTATTGGATATGAAATTCTTTATTAGTTTAAAAGTTTCCTTGAGATTTGTCAACCTCAAATTTAAAATTCCTATTTTGACTGTTTTTTATTTTCCTCTTTCCTCTTGGAAAATGACATAATAAAGATAAAAACTAAAAGGGCAACTGCAACGGTCATCCATGAAACAAGTGTTTTTGTCCCCATATTTTTAAACATATCATAATAGCCCTTTACATAAATCACAATGATAATAGCCGGTAAAACATAGGTCATATATCTTTTTAAGAAATTCGGAAATTGAATTCCATCGCCTGTGTTAGCTTCTTCCAAGAATTGATTCCAACCCCAACCATTTTCCCTGGTACAGAAAAGAACAAAGGCCAAACTTCCTAGTGGAAGGAGATTTTGAGAAACAATAAAATCTTCCAAATCTAATACTGTCGAGCCCTCTCCCAAAGGCTGAAAACCTGACCATACACTGTAACCTAAGACGCATGGAACACTTAACAGAATTACTCCAATCGAACTAAAGAATACGCTCTTCTTTCTAGACCAGTCATAACGATCCATAAAGAAAGAAATAATATTTTCAAAAACAGCAATTACAGTGGAAAGTGCTGCAAAACTTAAAAACACAAAGAATAAGGCTCCCCAAAATCTACCACCTGGCATTTTTGAAAAGAGATTTGGGATTGTAATAAAAATCAAACTAGGTCCGGCATCTGGTGAAATACCATAGGCAAAACATGCCGGAATAATAATAAATCCTGCCATTAAGGCAACCGAAGTATCTAACGCGGTAATGGTGATAGCCTCACCGGTTAAAGACCGTTTCTTATCAATATAAGAACCAAAAATCAACATGGCACCAATACCAATGGACAAGGTAAAGAAAGCTTGGCTCATGGCATTATAAATAACATTGCCCCATCCTAATTTTGCCAATTTAGAAAAGTTAGGAATGAGGTAAAACTTCATTCCCTCTCCTGCTCCCTTTAAGAATACAGAATGAACGGCAAGAATCAGCATTAAGATAATAAGAGCCGTCATCATAAACTTGGAAACTCGCTCTACACCATTCTTGATTCCAAAAAAACAAACCACAAAACCAAGAATACAAACAATCATGGTCCAATTTAACATGTTCGGAATGGTAAGTCCAAAGACTTCCGTAGTATTTCCTAACATTCCATGAAAGGCCCGAACCACTTCCTTATCCCCTACTCCTACGAATTCTCCATGAATATGACGGTAGCAGTAGTTAAACATCCAACCAGTAACCGTAGTATAATACATCATAAGCATATAACAGCCTACGATACTAATCCATTTCAAATGGTGCCAATTGGTCCCCGGTTTTTCCAAAGACTCAAAACTTAAGGCTGCACTTTTTCTACTGGAACGTCCAATGGCAAACTCGCATACCATAACAGGAATTCCTAACAAAAGCAGAAAGATTAAATAAATTAAAATAAAAGCCGCCCCACCATACTGTCCACATAGATAAGGGAACTTCCATACATTTCCAATTCCAATTGCACAACCTGCAGACACAAGAATAAATCCAATTCTTGAACCGAACCCTTCACGCCCCTTTTCCTGTTTATTACCCATATTCGCTGTTACTCCTTAAAACATTATTCTTAGTTCATCAAACGATCTCGATAAACTCCTAGCATCCCCTCTTCTTCCTTTGAAAGAGTAGGGTATTTCGCATCTACCTTCTTAAACTGATCAATTAAAATCTCTGTCAACAAGTATCTGGTATACCACTTCTGATCGGCAGGAAGAACATACCAAGGGCATTCCTTACTAGCGGTCTCTGAAATCGTTTTCTCGTACTTTTTCATATACACATCAAAAATCTCACGTTCCTCTAAATCACCTGCTTCAAACTTCCAATTCTTTTCCGGAATATCAAGTCGTTCTAAAAGCCGTTCCTTTTGCTTCTCCTTAGACACATGAAGAAAGACCTTTACTACCCGATATGAATTTTCATAAAGATAGGTTTCATAATTATTCACCTGTTTGATTCGTTTTTTTATAAAGCTTGCTTCCTTTCCACCAATCACACGATCTGCCATAGGATAGGTGGTCATTAAATGATGTACCTCTGCTGTTACGATATCCTCATAGTAGCTGCGATTAAAAATTGTGATTTCTCCCCTTCTTGGAATATTCTGATGAATTCTCCAAAGATAGTCATGTGACAATTCTTCCTCGCTTGGTTTTTTTAAACAAGATACATGAACCCCTTGAGGATTCATGCCAGATGCCACATGGCGAATCAAAGAATCTTTCCCGCCTGCATCCATTGCTTGTAAAACAAGAATCATCCCCTCTTTTTTGTATGAATAGAAGGTATTTTGTAATTCATCTAAAAGTAAAAGATTCTTTTGGAATTTTTCCAGAATCTCCTCTTTTTTTACCTTGTCTTTCTTGCTATTGGTGGGAAGTTCATCCATCTTACACTTCCTACTACCATCAAAAAAATAAGGCTCTAATAATGACATTGGATCCCTCCTTTATAACAACAAATTACTTTTTTATTTTAACACTTTTTTGTCTTAGAAACAAATATGCTATAATGAAGATTTTTTAAGGATTTGTCAAATATACACTGCCTTACTTTGTTTGCCTTTTTAGTAAAAAAAATTATAATAAAAATATACAACCTGTTGAATTCACGAAAGGAGATTTTATATGGCATGGTATGACGAAGCAATTTTTTATCACATCTATCCCCTTGGACTTTTGGGTGCTCCCTTTGAAAATGATCATTCAAAACCGGTTCACCGACTGATTCAGTTAACCCCTTGGATCAGTCATATAAAAACTCTGGGTTGTAATGCAATCTACCTAGGTCCCCTCTTCCAATCCGGAAGCCACGGCTACGACACCACTGATTATAAACAGGTAGATAGCCGTTTAGGAACTAATAAAGACCTGACAGACTTTGTAAAAAATTGTCACAAGGAGGGCATTCGAGTGGTTCTAGATGGAGTTTTTAATCATACAGGAAGAGACTTCTTTGCCCTAAAAGACATTCGAAAACACAGGGAACACTCACCTTATAAAGACTGGTATTGTAACGTAAATTTTTCCGGAAATAATTCCTATCAAGATGGTTTTTCCTACGAAAACTGGGGAGGACACGACCTTTTAGCAAAGCTTAACTCTTGGAATCCTGCGGTGGTAGATTATATTTGCCAGGTAATGAAATTTTGGGTGGAAGAATTTGATATTGACGGAATCCGCTTAGATGCTGCAGATGTCATGGATTTTAATTACATACGTGCTCTCCGTTCCACCGCTAATACCCTAAAGGACGATTTTTGGTTAATGGGGGAGGTAATTCATGGAGATTATACCCGCTGGGTCAATCCCAATATGCTGCACGCCGTTACAAACTATGCTCTTCATAAGGCCCTCTATTCAGGCCACAACGACCACAATTATTTTGAAATTGCCCATAATGTAAAGCGCCTTTATGACATGGGTGGACAAGATCCTTTAGGCCTACGTTTATACAATTTTGTAGACAACCACGATGTAGATCGTATCATTGATAAACTACATAACAAGGACCATATGATTCCCCTCCATATCCTGCTTTATACCCTTCCTGGAATACCTTCCATCTATTATGGATCGGAGTTTGCCATTCATGGAAGAAAGGAAGGTGGCTGTGATAGACCTTTAAGACCGGCCCTGAAGTTAGAAGATTTTTCAAAGGACCTAAGCAAGAATCCTTATACAAAACTCATTGCAGCCCTAGGTAAAATTCGTCAAGACCACTCCTGCTTATCCTACGGTAAATATGAAGAAATCCTTCTTACGAACCGCCAATATGGATTTATAAGACGCTTGGATGACTCATTTGTTATAATTTTGGTAAATAACGATGAGACAGAGGCCCATTTCACCATCTCATCTTATGGTTGTCAAACTTATCAGGGGCTACTTTCAAAACAGACCTACACCTCAGAAGGTGACCAGTTAAGGATTACCTTAAATCCTTGTGGAGGAGATATCTTACTTCCATCATAAATATTTATTTGCCAAAAAGGAGTTGACCATAAAGTCAACTCCTTTTTCAGGATAAAAATGCAGAGAGAATCGCTGCCATCATTACAGGTAGCAAAACAATCACTGTATTTCGATACATCTTTCTTTTCTTTTTCTTCCAGGTTTCCGGAGACATCTTTTTTAGATGCGGGGTACACAAAAGTGCAAGCACAATATCCGCCGATATATAAATAAAATAAGCATTAATAATAAATAGATAAAGTGCATCAAGAAACATCCGAAGATTAAGTCTAGCAAGAGCATACCCGCATGTCGCAAGAGGTGGCATAATTGCCGTTGCAATGGCAACTCCAGGGATAATATTGTTGGACTTTTCTCTTCTTGTCTGTCCTACGATTCCCGCAATTCCTCCACAAAGGGCTATGATCACATCCATTAAATTAGGATCGGTTCGGTCCAGTAGTTGTTCCGTTGGTTCCTTAATTGGGGATAATAGAAAATACAAGGTAGCAGTTAAAATACTAATCACCACCTGCATTGCCAATCCTCCAAAATATTTTTGCATTAAAAAATGATTATTGGATGCCGTTGCATAAGCCAGGGCTAGCACTGTTCCCATTAGGGGTGATATCAACATCGCTCCGATAATTACCGCAACAGAGTTGGTATTTAACCCCACAGAGGCAATTAAAATCGCACACATCATAACCACCATATTGGTGCCTGTGATTTTTCCACCGGATAAAATTCGATCCCGAATCTCCGTATTAGGCGCAACGTCTTCCGTAATAGAAAACATCTTTTTAAAGACTTCTTTTAATGATTTAATGTATTTTCCATCCATATCTTATAACCATAAGGCAGACTCGTCTGGTCCCTGCATCTCACACAGTAAATCGTGCTCTACAAGGTACCATTGAGCCCCTTCCTTTTTCAGTCGCACAAACTTAGAAGCATTGTTTGCTCCCAGACACTTAATAAAGACCTTCATGGACCCATCCTCCTGATTGGATTTCCCATTGGAGTAAATATCTAATCGATAATCACCCGTAGGGGTATAATCATTCTCTGGGGTAGACCCCTTAAAATAGGCCATAGGGGCAAATGGTCTTTCTTCAAAGTACTCCTCCATAAAGTTCTTTTCCTCACTTGTTACTATCTCTGACCCTTTTAAAAATTCTAACATAGCAAGTCCTTCTTTCGGTTCCTGACTATAGGCATAAAGCGCAAGAATCGTAAGGGCAGCCGTCTTATAAGGATTTAAAAGATCCGCCTGAGGCAAGGTTTTTAAATCCTCCAGTACAATCGGCAGACTCTTAAGGATGTAATGCTCTGTCCTTCTTTCATCAAGCTTTGTTTTTTCATCCGAATCCGGCTCCACCACACTTGTGTTTCTAAATCGATCAAAAATACCCATAATTTATCCTTCTCCTTTTAAATATTTTTAATTCTCATCTAATTGTTCCATAATAGCCTGATAAAAATCCGGATAATCTTTTTTCAGGCGAACCAGCTTTCCATCCCCATTTAGAAAGCAATGTTCTGAAGAAGCCTGACATACAAGTTCATCCTGATCATTAAACATCTTATAGTTCAGTTTTAAACGTACCCCCTTAAACTCTGCTACCGATACTTGAATTACCACCAATTCTTCAAAGGTAGTGGATTTCTTATAATTACACTCCACTTCAGTCACCGGTGAAATTATCCCCGAAGACTCTAATTTTGCATAATCCCAGCCTATGTCTTTTAAAAATCCAACCCTTGCTTCCTCCATCCAACGAACATAATTGGAATGATGGGTGATCCCCATTCGGTCTGTTTCATAATACTGAACAACATGTTCCTGTTGATACATCTCTTGTCTCTCCTTATATTTCTGGAAATCCATTTTCATCCCAAAGATAATTCGGATCCTCCTCTAAATATTGCTGATAGCGTTTTTTGTACTCCTCAAAGCTTAGGCCATTGGCTCCGCCCTCTTCAAAATAGTTGTCATTCTCCCAGCCACAATACCTGCAAATCTCGTAACTATACATGTGTTCAAAGACTGTTTTCTGGCATACCGGGCATATCAATACATTCTTATTCATAGTCCCCTCCATTCTGTAACTCCATGAACAATTTCATTATAACATAAAAAGTAGCCAAGGTACATATCACACTTCCCTGACTACCTAATTTTAAAATGCTTGCATCCATATATAGTATTCATTTTACTATCATAGGAAATCTGTGTAAATGAAGGGTCTGTATTAATGTTGTTAATTCCTGCTGTTTAAACTATACTATTAATTTAAAATCCTGATTCATGCCATTCCTCTTTTACCTTAGAATAACCATCAAAAGAATAAATTGCTTCTATCAAATCCATTGTATATGGCGAATCTAAATTCTTATAGTCATATTGTATTTTTTCATTTATTGCCACTGCATGTTCGCTATCACGCTTACCGATACAGCTATATAGGTAAATATTACTCACACTTACTCCTGTACTAAAACCATCACTATGAGGTAGGGTTTCCTCCACATACCCATTCTCATGAATATCATAAAATAAATTGTAACACTTTACGAGTAGTGATTTGTCTACATCTCCGACCTTTTTTAAATCCTGTAATTCCGAGAAATAATCAAGAATTTTTATTGGATCATGATTTATTGGGCTCATATCATCTATTAGAGCGGAATATGCCTCTCCTTCGTTTGTTACATAATAAACACCATAGACATCTTTATGATACGTATATTTAAAATAAGCAAAAACAATTTCTGGAAGATCCGCTTCTGTCAATGTGCTATTGATTGGAATTCCTTCTAATGGTTCGGTCTCTTTTTCTGTCGTTGGCTCTTCTGTCGTAGGTTCCTCTGTGGTTGCTTCTTCTGTGGTCAATGGCTCCCTGCTTGAATCCTCTTCTTCAAAGAAAACTTCGGTTGTTTCTACTTCCTTTTTAGTAGTTTCTTTTGCAGCTGGCTTTTTTGTTTCTGATTCACTGGCTTTAGTTCCGCAGCCAGCAAGTATCAGAGCTAGAAAAACCAGCAAAAAACTCTTGATTTTCTTCATAAAAACCTCCTAACTTATTGTATTAACTGTAAGAAATTCTCCATCTTGTATCTCAAATACATCCCATCTTGTACCGCTTACACCAACTGGTGCATAATATGTCTTAAACAATTCACTTCCTTTATAGACAGTAACCTTAGCTGAAGTATGCGTAAGTGCCACTGATTCATCATTGCCAATATTACTATGATCTTCAACATAATAAGAATAATCACCCAGTTCATCCTCCAAACATATGATCATTATATCCCGTCCATAAGTATATGCATCGTCAACATAGTAAGCCTCATAATTCCCTGTAAAATATGGAACTAAATTTAAGTCACTCGGTCTATCATTCCATGTCAAAACAACGGTATACTCATATTCATCAAACTCCTGTATCAGCGTGATAAGACAATACATTGTATTCGAAGTACAATGAAAATTATAATAGTAAGTTTTGTAACCCTCTTGGCTTACTTCTACAGTATAATAACCACATTCCATTAGTTGTGTAAAAATTCCTCCTTCTCCGATTACTTGTTGACGTATCTGCCCATTTGCCATCTTAACATACTCACCCGTTTTATTATTAAGTCCCCTTCTAAATCTAACTATAGCTCCTTTAATGACACTTCCAGTTATAGCATCCACAACTCTACCTGCAGCTGTTCCATACTCAGTTGCTGCGCTTTCAGTTTCTTTCACTAGTGTGATTGCATCCATATATAGTGTTTCTTCTGGTTTTACTTCATCCGTAAAACCCATATCAGAAATATAGCTTTTTTTAGAGATATTATAATTATATTTTCCAGCTGGCAAAGTAAAATTGTAAATACCATTCTCATCTGTCTGACATGTTTTTACTGTTTCCATTGTACTATCATATATAATTGTTACAGTAGCATCTTCTACAGGTATGGATTCCCCCAACTCATCCGTTTCAAATACTTGACCTATAATATTTCCTGTCGATTGTTCCAGAGCTATATTGGCTTTTGACTCTTTTTTTACCGTCTTTATCAGTTCAGAAACATTTAATACATTATATGGTACTTCTGTTTCCTCTCCATCCATCATTACTGTTCGACTTTCCTTTTTAGTAGAATTTAATAAAAAAGCCTTCATCCTATATACAGCTAGAGTTGGATTAACGGACAATGCTAATCCTATAGCTCCACTTACTTGTGGCGCAGCCATAGATGTTCCATTCATTATTATATAGTCAGGTAACTCATCCTGTGTAGAATTGTAAGTACTTAATATTTCTTCTCCTGGAGCATAAATATCAACACGATCTCCTAGATTTGAAAAAACTGAAATACTATCTGATGTTTCTGATTCACTATCAGAAACATTATATATGGAACCAACACAGATAATATGATTCTTAACTTTCATATTCTCAATACAGTTAAAAAAGGAACTATATTTCGCTTTAACATCTCCTACTAAAATTTCCTTATCTTCTAATTCACTTGTTTCACAGTTATCTGCTATTACATATCCATACTTTGCTGAACTTTCATATTTTGAAAACAGGACTCGATCTATACTAGGAATAACTTTTACATAATTTATATCATTATCATTTCCAGCAGCTGTGATGATATAAAAATCATAGTCATTATCGATAAGTTTCGAAAGAAAATCACTTAAAATAGCTGCATTCGTTTTAAGGTAATTAATTGCATTTTCATTTCCATTAGAAGCACCTATACATTGTATTACCCCATTAGACATACTATAATTAATAACTTTTACATTGTTTCCAATTAACTGAACCAATGCACATTTTAAGCCCATCATTTCACAATCTGTATTGTGATAATAAGCATCATCTATATCAAATAAAGACACCCCATACAAACGATTTTTGATTGAACTCCCAAAAATACCTTTTCCATTATTATAAGATGCTCCCATAATTCCCGCTACATGGTTTCCATGAATAACATCACTGACATGTGTCCTTAATTTAGCATCAGACAACATTTCTAATATATGAGTATTATATTCTTTATCCGTAAATGAATTATAGGTAGTCAACCCTTCCAAATCTTCATGTCCTGTAACATAAGCATCAATCAGTCCGATTTTAACATTGTACAAGGCATTCATATCTTCAATCTGCTGAATTGCTGAAGCAACTTTAATTTTCTCAGCACCCCAATTGTCTCCGGCTGGATTATCTTCATCCCACTCTCCAACCTCTGATTCACTCCACATTGAATCAGAAGTACTAAAACTACTTGCAGCGGTAGGTGTACACTCAAAAATTGTGTTTAAACTTGCTCCCTCAAATAATGTATTTCCCCTAACATCAGAAATCGAATCATAAAGATTTTCTAATGTCTGCTCACTTTGATATTTAATCTGATAATCATTTGTAAGCTCAATATAACCTACAATCTCAGCATTTTTTTCTTCAAAATACTCTTCAACCTCATCAAAAGATGTGGAATTTTTAGCTGTTACTAAAATCTGATTTTTGGCATAATCTATACCATGACCATCACTTTCAACATCCTCGTCAGGTACATCTTCCGAATAATTCTCACCAATATCAAGATTATCTTCATCCTCTACAATCAGTGGAGTTTCCTCTTCTGCGTCAAGAAAATCCGCACATGAACTATTATAATTCATATTAACTGTACTAGCGTCAATTTCTAAAGAATGCGCAATAATAATACCATTCATATTAAAATTATCTACGTCAATATGAACCGTTCCCAAAGGTGCATAAATAATACCATTATAACTTACATTATTTCCGGTAAATGTAATGTCTCCCGTATCTGCCCATAATAATGAATTTGATGTATTATATACACCATTTAATGCATGGATCTGTTTCTATACTACCATTCACATTCAAATTTTCTACCGTAACATCTGCCTCTGTTTGAGTAATAAAATCCCCATTGATGGTAAGTATATCAGCCCTTACAACTGTCTCGCTTCCCTCACCTGCAATATAAACAACATATTGATCCGGACTTTCATTACTTGTTGCAAAACATGCTGTTGTTGGAATACTACTTACTGTTAACACTGTGGTTAAAGCGAATACTATACTTACTTTACTTTTATTAATCATTCTAATTCTCCTCATATTCATCAATTGTGTTTAAAATAACCAGTGAAAAAGTTTTACTATCATAATGTTTTCCCTAATCCGTAATATCTAAATCAATGGTAACATTAACCTTGAAATCCGGATAGAGTTTTGAAACCTCATTGATAATCTCTTCTTTTCCTTCTTTCATATCGATTCCAAAATTCATTACTACGTCAAAACGCATGGTTTTTTCCTTGAAATTCACATAGAATCCATGCATCTGAAGTGCCCAATCATGCTTTAAAATAGTTTCACTTACCTGATCACGCATCTTAGCGGCCTCGTCATTTTTTGTGTTATAAGCATAGACACCAATGGCAACTAAGACAATGCCCTTTTCCTGGTATACTCGCTGTTCTATTCTTCTGGTTAATTCATCCATCTGAGCAATCGTCATGGTATCAGGAACCTCTACGTGCACCGAAGCAATGTTGCGATCTGGTCCATAATTATGAATAATTAAATCATACGCCCCACGAATCTCAGGATCCTCTGCGATAAAGCTCTTTAATTCCTTGGTGGTTTCTGCATCCGCACGTTTGCCTAAGATATCATTAAGGGTTTCAATAATTAATTCAAGTCCTGATTTAATAATCATCAAGCCAATTAAAACACCTACATAAGCCTCCAGAGAAATACCGGTTAAGGTATAAATCAGGGCTGAAGCAAGAACAGAGGCAGATACAATTCCATCAAAGAATGCTTCCGAACCAGAGGCCACAAGGGCTGCGGAAGAAATCTTTTTTCCGGTGTTCTTCACATAGATTCCAAGGAAGAATTTTGCCAATACAGCTACCGCAATGATAATTAAAGCAACCCTAGTATAGGTAGCCTTTTCCGGGTGGATGATTTTTTTTACAGATTCCACCACAGAGGTAATACCGGCATAAAAGACAATGGCTGCAACAACCAAAGAGCTTAGGTATTCCATTCGTCCATAACCTAAGGGGTGTTTCTTGTTGGGGGACATTCCTGCAAGTTTTGTACCCACAATAGTAATGATGGATGATAGACCATCGGAAATATTATTTACCGCATCCAAAATAACGGCAATGGAATTAGCTGCCAACCCAATGATTACCTTAAATACCGCCAAAAAGGCATTTACAAAGATACTAAGAATCGAAGTTTTTACAATAATTTGATCTCTTGATTTTATCTGACTCATAATAAGCCTCCTTCTATAATTGTTGTTTCTTTTCTGTCTTTCGCCCTAGGTAAATATTACCATCTTATGATTTTTTTCTAAATATTCATCCATAAGCCTTATAAATTCCTCTTCCACCTTCCCTGGCACTTCCTCCTGACAGGTGATTTTCCTTACAAGTTCTTGATGAGCCTCTCCTAATTCCTCCGGCATGATTTGGTGAAATTCCAGGGAAAGCATGGCATCATCAATTTCAAACACCATGGCACGTTCTTTTAAACTAAGTTTTTGTCCCAAGTAATAACCCCAAATCATCTCTTGGAGATTTTCTTCCACTTCTAAATATCGCTTTAATTCTTTTTTGATTGGCCTTGTGACATCGGAAAGATAGGCCTCACTTGCATCATGCAGCAAACAGGCAAGACAAAGTCTTTTAGAATATCCCCTCGCTTCTGCTTCCCTGGCACAGGCAATGGAATGTTGAGCCACGGAATAGAAAATCCTGGTATGCCCATTCCCGCGGCAAATCATCGACAGGGCATGGGCAAGATCTCTTTGATCTAGCAGTTCCTCTTTCGGATGAATGGGATCAAAATGTTTTCCTGAAGCAGTAGTAATATAAGACATCATAGCCTCCTTTGCATTATTATTTTATCATACCACAAAAAAGAGTCATTACTCAACGAATACTGACTCCATTCCTTTTAGTCTTTTAGAAAATACGAATAAAAATAACAGACAAGTTCAATGAACTCATCTGCTATTAACTAAGTATTTCTTCCAGTTTTCCCAGCTCTTCTATAAAATAGATTCCTTCCAGTCGTTCCTTACTGCAAAGACCATCTTGTACCATGCGATCTAATTGGGCCTTAAGAGAATCATAATAGCCATTTAAATTATATAAAATACAAGGTCGATCCGTCATCTTTAAAGAAACTAGAGACATCACTTCCGCAATCTCCTCTAAGGTACCGGTTCCTCCCGGAAATGCTAGGTAGGCATCTCCTAATTCAATCATCTTTTCTTTTCGTTCTCCCATGGTCTTAGTTACAATCAATTCCGTCAGTCCCTCGTGCTGTACCTCAGCTTCCACAAAAAAATCCGGTTCCACACCAATCACCTGTCCTCCAGCCTCTAAGGTACTTTCTGCCAGTACCCCCATTAGGCCGGTTTTGCTTCCACCATAAATCAAGGTATCCTTCCGTCTTCCAATCCAAGTCCCTAATTCCTGTGCAGCCTTCCGAAAGCAAGGATACCTCCCCTGATTTGCTCCTAGATATACCGTAATCTTCATTCCAAGCCCTTTCTGCTTTTCTTACCTGCATTACAATATTCTTTCAATGCTTCTATGTATTCCAAACCATATCGAGAAAGTTGAATATTTTTTCTTGTAATCAAACCAATCTGCATATACTCCTCTACTTCTAAGGGTTTTGCAATAATATTCTCTCCATTTAATTCCTTAGAAATCACACCGGAAGAAACCGTAAATCCATTCAATCCAATTAAGAGATTAAACAAGGTTGCTCGGTCTCTCACCCTAATATTTTTTTTACAGTCTAAGGTGCTTAAAAACTCCTCTGAAAAATAAAAGGAATTATATTCCCCTTGTTCAAAAGTCAGATAAGGATAGTCCGAAAGTTCATC
Organism: Lachnospira sp. UBA3212; assembly: GCA_002363615.1. Lineage (GTDB taxonomy): Bacteria > Bacillota > Clostridia > Lachnospirales > Lachnospiraceae > UBA3212. The sequence continues at coordinate 41,303 of DEWK01000018.1, forward strand.
CTTTTTAATTTTCTTTTTCTTTGCCAATGGATGGATGGCAGAAATAAAAACATGAGGTTTTGCAGTGAAAAGTTCCGTAAATTCTAATTCATTGCTTCTAAGAAGTTTTAGAATTACCTCCCTATTTTTAGAACTTAAGTAAAGAATTCCAAGCTCACTTTTCATATTACAAACATCCTCAATAATCTCGTGGGTTTGCTCCTCTCGTAATGTGAAATCATATTCAAAAGCTTCAAACTTTTTAATCACATGAACAAAGGCATCCACTGCAAATGAATAGTGCTGGCAGGACACGGAAAAATGTGGCTTCACATTGGTGTCGGTTTTATAGTTCTCCTCTAAAAGATCTACCTGCTCTAAAATCTGTCTGGCATATCCTAAAAATTTTTCTCCCTCTGAAGATACCACTACCCCCTTATTAGTCCTAGTAAAGATACTAATCTTCATCTCTTTTTCCAAATCGCGAATAGCATTGGTAATGGTTGGTTGGGATACAAACAACTTCTGTGCAGCAGCCGTAATATTGCCATATTCAGCTACACTTGTAAGATACCTTAATTGTTGAAGTGTCATGGATTTACCCTCCCTTCTATCTATTATCTGACATAGTTTTTCCTAAAAAATTTGTTTATTTCAAATACAAAGGCTATTATAAAAGTTTCTCACCTTCTTGTAAACAAAAAAAATGGCTGATTTTAAAATCAACCATCCTTTTTATTTTCATAATCTCTTAAGCTGCACTCATATCAATCGCCTTAACATGCTCCCCAGCATGCTTATCTAAAAGCATCATGATTCCTGCTACGATTCCTAACAGGTCTGATAGATAAAGAAGTCCAGTAAAGCGAATAATGCTTGCAAGAAGCATAATCCAGGTACACCACTTTAAGCCACCCTTCTTAAATGGACTTCTTCCAGATGCAATACTTACTGCACAGGCAAAAATCGTAATTACGATTCCAAGGACCAGAAGCACCCCCACAAAAGTATCTACCGGCATCTGAATCTTGTCTGACACACTCTTAAAGTTTACCCAAATGTTAAACTTTTTAAGTTGAATGTCAATTAGGACCTCCATTAAAATTCCAGTCACCGACCAGAGCATTGCAAGGATTCCTGACAACTTATTCAATGTTTTCATATATATCCTCCTTTAATCCTTAAAACATGAAAACTTATCCCGAAAATCATTATATATTTTCGCAATTTGTTTGTCAACGTTTCTATTCCGGTCGATTGCCTATTATAAATTGCTTCCGTAGATTCCTGTCATATACTGAATTCCAAGTGAAACCAGACTAATTCCAATCCAGCAACATAATCCCAAAAGCAAGGCCTTCTTACTTTTCTTTACCAAATCCAGAAGATTCGTATTTAGACCAATGGCACACATGGCCATGGCAATAAAAAATTTAGCCAACCACTTTGCCCAAACCAGAAAATGATTTCCATAAAAACTTGTAAATCCACTTTCCGGAAGAAGACCAATCACTGTGGTAATTAAGGAAGCTGCGATAAAGAACAGGATAAAGAAAGGAAAGACCTTCTTAAAGGAATAAGTAGCCCCACTTTTTCCTGCCTTCCTTGCCCGAATAATTGCTAGTCCCAGGGTAATTGGAATAATAGCAAGGGTTCTTGTAAGCTTTACTGTTACTGCTGCCGAAAGGATTCCATTTTCCCCATAGATTCCCTCCGCCGTAGATGCGGTTGCTGTAACCGAAGAGGTATCGTTAACCGCTGTTCCCGCAAAGACTGCAAAGCCTTCCGATCCAAGCCCAATGGCATGTCCAATGGTGGGAAAGATTAGGGCTGCAATTACGTTAAAGAAAAAGATGACGGAAATCGCTCTTGCCACTTCCTCATCATCGGCGTCAATTACCGGCGCGGTGGCTGCAATGGCAGATCCTCCACAAATAGAAGATCCTACACCTACCAAGCAAGCTGTGTTGCTATCTAACTTTAAAACCTTTCTCATAAGATAAGCAATGATTAAGGAAGTAGATATGGTACAAAGAATTACCGGAAGACTCTTGGCTCCCACTTGAGCAATCACCTTTAAATTTAAGGTAAAGCCCAGGATGATTACAGAGCACTGCAAAATCTTTTTCGAAGTAAACCGGATTCCATCCTTGGTTTTTTCATTTGCCGCAAGACTTGGAAAAGCAAGGCTGATAATCATACCAATTAGAATTGCAAAAACAGGTGCTCCGATAATATCAAGGGAAAATGATCCCAAAGTTAATTTGCCAAGACAAGTTGCCAATGCTGCAATCAGGACACAGACTGCGATTCCCATTACATTCTTTTTTAAAAAATTCATCATTCATTCTCCTTTTTTTCTCTTTTCTTTTTTCATGTAATGGTATATCATAAAAAAGTGATAACATCTAATTATTATTTAATATCATCTGATAAGAAGATTTTATGAGGCCAACTATGATTGATTACCGTTTAAAAACATTTCTAACCCTTTGTGAATATAAAAACTATCGAAAGACGGCAGAAGCCCTTTCCATTACCCAACCTGCCGTCACCCAGCACATCCATGCCCTAGAGAATCATTATCAGTGTAAGCTTTTTCTTTATGACAAGCACACCTTAACAATTACCGGTGCGGGGGAACAGTTAAAGCGCTATGCAGAGAATGTTCTCTACCAGGAAGAAAAAGTAATGGCCCAGCTGACCAAGCCTAAAAAGCATCGCTTACGAATCGGTGCTACCAAAACCATCGGTGAATACGTCATTCCTAACATGATTATGAAATTCTTATCCAACCCGGAGAATAATATTTCCGTAGAGGTCGATAACACCGATCACCTCTTAGATCAGTTAAAGGAAGGTCTTTTAGACTTTGCCCTGATTGAAGGTTTCTTTGATCGAAGCGAGTTTTCCTCCATGCTCTACCGTTCCGAAAAGTTTGTAGGTGTCTGTAGCAGGGAACATCCCTTTGCAGGAAAGACCATTGATTACCGTCAGATTTTCTCAGAGCATCTGATCTTAAGAGAATCCGGCTCAGGAACCAGAACCATCCTAGAGCAACTTCTCCAAGCTCATAATTGTACCATTTCCCAATTTGACCGTGTTTCCTATATTTCAAACTTTGGTCTCATGGCCCAATTAATTGAGCAAGGCTTAGGAATTACCTTCGCCTATGAATCATTTGCCAATCACTACCAGAGCCTTACTTTCTTTAAAATCCGTGGTTGGAATACGGTTCGTGATTTTAATTATGTCTTTTTTGACGCCCCTCAGGCAAGAGAAGCCGTGGAGGAATTTGATAAAATGCGATCATGACTTACCGGCAAGTCTTGTGCCCCGACGAAACAAAAAAAATCCCTGGCTGGGATTTTTTTTTACATTCCTTCTTCTAGAATTTTAAATTCTTTACATTCTCCTGACAACTGGAACATTAATTTTTTCATCTTCTCAGCGGAAAGATCACCTAAGATTATCAGTTCAAAGGTTACTTCTTTTTCTCCTTCATTCATCAGGGTCATCTGCTTCATATTAAAACCATAGTCCCCAATCATACTAAGGATACTAGACATGGCATTGGGTCTGTTTTCACGTGTCAATAAAACTCTTACCCTCTTACCACCTTCTTCAACACCTTCCGGAAGTAGTGAATCGATCACATGACCTTCCTTCCAATCATAAAGAAGTCCATATTGATACATTCGACTGGTCTCCATAATTTTTCGAACTACAGATAGGTAGCCGGCTTTTCGTTCTTCTGAAACATCCGCTCCCAAACGTCCTAAGATTTCCTCCTCCCGATCAGCCCGAAAAATAGCAGTTTCATTCTTGGCGTTCTTAGCCTCTACCACACGGTAAGAACAATCCAAACGTTTCATCAATAGTTCTTTTAATTCCTGGTCGATCTCATCAATCTGCTTACGTACTTCTTCCAATGTCATCTTATCTACCTCTTTACAAGCATTCTTTCTTTCTCATGGTCCATAACCCAAGGATTAGTGTTACCAAAATAATAATACCATCCACAACAAGAATCTGTAAAGGGGTGATTCCACCTTCTCTCATTAAGGCTGTTCGATTTAAAATCAGGTAGTCTCCCGGTATCCATTTTGAATAATAAAAGGTAGAGATCAATAGCAGTCCTAAGATAATCACATATCCCACCACAGGAGAACAAATCAGTTGCAAATAAAGTTCTAACTGGGTTAAGGCAAGGACCGTTACCGGCATGCAAATCCCAAGATAAATCCAGATTTGATTTACTTGCAAAACCTGCCATTCCAAGAGTTCGAATACCTGCGAATGATAAATAAGTCCATAAGAGCCATGAAGCATTGCCACCAAAGAAACAAAAAGTAAAGAAACTACCAGCAAGACAAGAACATGAATCACATTCATCAAACACTTACTAATCCACCAGATGCTCTTATCCTGAAACCTGGGAATCGTCAGGCTTGACCTTTCTTTCCACTCCTTGTAGACGTAGTAGACAAAAAAGAAAAAAACCAGGGTCATAATCGCCATAAAGGGAAAAGGAAATTCAAATCCTTCTAACTCATCCTTTCTAAATTCGCGGTTCCCTTTAAATAGATAAAGGAGTACATCTAGTGCTGATCCCTTTAGCTGAAAGACATTCAACCATTGATATGCCTTTTCGGCAAATGCTCCCATAAGAATTCCAAAGGCCAAATACAGGAACCATTTGCGGAAAATTCCAGTTTTCAAATCGTATCTTATCGCCCGTAATAACATACTTAGACTGCCTCTTTCTTCTCCACAATTTTACCTGCACTAATCTCAACGATTTCGTCCGCAAGTTCCATGAGTTCTTCCTTATCATGACATGCTACAATAACGATAGCTCCCCGATTCTTTGCTTCAAAAATAATCTTTTTTACGAGAACCACGCCTTCTTCATCAATGGCATTGATTGGCTCATCCAAAATCACAATCTCAGGCTTTTCCATAACAGCAGCCGCAATCCCTAACTTCTGCTTCATTCCAAGGGAATACTTTTTATACTTTCTCTTATCCTCAGGATCTAATCCAACCGCACTAAGAGCTTCCTTAATTTCCTTTTCCTTAATTTTCCCCTGAATATCTGCCAAAAGCTTAAGGTTGGCGTAACCGGTATAATTATCTAAAAAGGCAGGATTTTCCAAAAGAATTCCAATGCTTTCCGGAAATGACAAATCCTTTCCGAGCTGTTTATCTCCAATCTTCACATAGCCGGAGCTTGGATTGATCAAACCGCTAATCGCTCTCATTAACATGGTCTTTCCGCTTCCGTTTTTTCCCTTAAAACCATAGCAAACTCCGGAATGAAGTTTCAAATTAACATGATCCAAAACGGTAGCGCCCTTAATAGTTTTTGTATAATCATTTACAATAATCTCCATGATTATGTCCTCCTTCTTATAAGAAATCTCGTTTTCTTTTTAAATAACCCAATCCAATCAATACCACAATCAAAAGGATTGGGAAAATGAACTGGTAGAAGTTTGAAATTGGAGCAGTCCAAATATCGTAATAAACTCCCGACCTCATAAGCCAAGGAAGACCATTTCTTATTAGGACCGCAAAAAGTCCAATCGTTACAAGCATCCCCATTACGTAATTACCGGTCCACCACCAAATCACTTGAACAAGCAATTGACTAATCACCACATAAAAAAATGTCGAAACCAAATACATAAAAATAAAAAACTTCAGGTTTAAATAATTCAATGTACCTCTGGTTAACATATAAAATAGTGATGTGGTTTCATCCCATTTATAAAAATTGCCATATAAAACAGCGATTGTTTCACAGGACAAAAAAAGCAAAAATGTTATGATATATCCGCTGTGAAAGATGTTTAAGAGAATATCCAACCATATTTCCTTTATATTTTTCTTTCTAACTATCATATTATAGTTCATTTCATTTTTTAAAAAAACAAATCCTATAATCACTGAAATCGGAACAATAAAATACCAAACGGCTAATCCTTGCGTTCTTACAAAAACATCTATTCCACAAGCATATTTTTTCTTTAATCCAAAAAAAGATTGAAAAAAAACCAGAATACAGAGGAGAAAATAGATTTTTATAATCGTTTTTAATTTTTTCATTTCTAATTCTTATTTCCTTTTATTTAAAATTCAACTGATAATAATTCTTAGTTGGATAAAGGGAGTATATAATTTTAGCTCCATATTTCTTAATATCATCCTGTTTCAAATACCCTTTAGGTATTTCAAAGGGAACTATAATTTCCTTCTCCTCTCCGGGTTTATATGAATCAACTGATCCATCGTTTAGTGCATGGATTAATTCTAAGCTCGGATTATTGTCTATCACTTTTAAATCCATTTTCCACAGACGTAATGAATCCTGTTTTTGTAAATCAATCTCCTCATCTGTGGGATTTGATATTTTGATTTCACAACTGATATATTGGGTGTCCGCCTCTCCTTGAATAAACTCTTTTAGAAGAAACTTATAAAATTCCTCATCCCCTTGACTTATATCCTCATATTGCTCCTCAATTTTTGGATAGGTATCTAAAAAATCTGATCTTTTTAGAATCTTGGCAGACTCCAAAGTCACCTCTAAGCCATGATAAATCACTGTATCCCCAAGCTTGTATTTTTTTATACTTGCATTTGGATAGTTTTGATTCAACTGAACAACCTGATAAATATATGCGGATATTAATACAAGAAGAATCACACTTATTATTTTTTTATAATTCATCACTATTCTTCTCCATCTGATAAAAAGTTAAATACGTTACTAAAATCCCTAAAACACAAAAGATAATTACATTAACAATATTGACACCATTTGACTGATCTGCGTCCATCATATAATATGGATTCCAAGTTGCCAAATCCGAAAAACCTGTGACTGCGTGCATCCCAAAAAAAGAAATAAAGGGAACAAACGTCAGGATATAAACATTATGTACAAACCTGGTTAATACTAATCCCAATTCAGAAAAGACCCCTACGATAATCACTGATGCCACAACAAATACCAAATAATAAAGCATTGGGTGAGCATACTGTAAATCCAGTAGGGTTGCATTACCAAACACACCACTTATGTTAGCCGCCATTTCTAAACGAAGCATAGGCAACACACTTATTGTTAAAAGAAAATCCAGCAAATATGAATATAAGCAGACAATGGATGTCGATAAGAAAACGCTGATATATTTTGCCTTTAAGTATGATTTTTTATCTGTACGACTTACTATATTTTTTATATATCCTGTTTTTTTATCTTGGTAATAAGAGGTTGCATAAGGATATGAGGCTATCAGAACAATTGTATATAAAAACAGTTGTTTGTAGATAGACCAGCTACTTGTGGTAATTAAACAATTATAAGCTGAATAAGGATAATCCATATTTCCACTTAAAGTCCCATTAATCATTCCAAGTGTTGAAGTAACAAACTCCAATACCATAATAATGGTTTCAATTATAAGAGCAATCAAAAACTTTTTATTAATAAATGCTCGACGAATTTCTAATTTTAATATTTTACTCACCTTGTCCATCCTTTACCAATAAAAATTTTATATCTTCATCTGTTTGCTCTACAGACTTCAAATCTAATTCCTCAAATCCCTTTACCCAAGTAAATAACTCACAATAAATTGGTTGATTCTTATAAATTAAATCAAAATTTGTTAGCACGTGAATTGTCTTTGTTTCACCAGCCTTTAAATAAAGCCTATAATATTTATCACTTTCATGATCATATGTGTTTTGATCAAAGAGACATTCACCATTATTCGCACGTACAATCTTTTTATCTGCAAATTTATTTTCTAAATCTCCATCAACCCTTGCATATAATTGAGATAAACTACCACCTACGTAAATTGTTTTGACCTGATCGGTATTGTTTGTAATCTCATACTCAACAACTATAAACCCTAATTTTTCTATTTCAAAATCTAGGTTAATCATCTCAAAATCCTCTTCAGAATCTCCAAAATCATCTAAATTATCGATTTCATCTAATGATTCCGAAATTTGATATCCTTTCACCGCTACTGTATAATCATGGATTTTAACTGATTCCTGGTTATAAAAAAACTGATCCGGTAAATAGTATTTTAATTCTTCTTGACCAGCTTCCTGATTTATATTTTCACTTTCTTCTTCCTTCTCTTCTACTGTGTTGTATTCTCCCGTTATCGCTCTTTTTTCTTCAACTGACGAAAAACTGGTTTTAGGTCCACAAGCGGAAAAAGCTATCATCCCTAGACAAAGAAATACTATACATAATTTTCTCATGAAATACTCCTTCCAAATAAAAAAGTGTGTCTTTCGAGAAGATGCTTCATCCCTCGTATTAACACACTTATTTTTTTTTAAAATATGCGTTTTTTTCTACATCAATCATTTTTGATGCACTATATAGTTTTTATCTCAAACTTGTTTTTATAAATAAAAAAGTGCCGTTCATAAAATAACAGCACACGAAAAAATCATATTACAAATTGTTCCCTACCCAACTGTTATTCTCTTTCACATTCTCATCACATTCGATACTATACCACGAATGCATAATTATGTAAAGACTTTTAATAAATAAAAAAAGAAGCCGCCAAGCGACTTCCCTTTCTATAATTTTAAAAATTACTTTCTGATTCCAAGCTTCTCGATCAAGGTTCTGTAACCTTCAAGATCGTTAGCCTTAAGGTAAGCAAGGAGACCCTTTCTCTTACCAACCATCTTTAAAAGACCACGTCTAGAATGATGATCCTTCTTGTGAACCTTTAAATGCTCAGTTAATTCCTTAATTCTCTCTGTTAAAAGAGCAATCTGAACTTCCGGAGAACCTGTATCTCCTTCTTTTCTTCCGTAGGTCTGAATTAATTCTGCCTTCTTTTCTGCTGTCATTGTGACATCCTCCTTAAAATTAATAATCGCCTGTCACTGTGTAGGGGTTGGAGTATCCAACTACAAAGTAACGGTTAACCTATGAAACTATACCACACTTTCTAGTCCTTGTCTAGTCTCATTTTAATCTTTTTGCCCGGTCGGATTACAAACTTCGACTACTTGAATACATTTCCTTTGATTGTTCTATATCTTCATGGATTTGTTTGATTAATTCCTCCAAGGAGGAGAATTTTTTTTCAGGTCTTAAAAATTTTAAAAACTCCACCTTCACTTCTCTTCCATAAAGATTTCCCTGATAACCGATCAGATGAGTTTCAATGCTAAGAGCCTCCCCGTCTTCTATACTAGGACGAATTCCTACATTGGTTACTCCCGGATAGGACTGGTTGTCTACATGAACCCTAGAAGCATAAGCCCCGTGAGCAGGAAGAATCTTGCCCTCTAAAACTTTCTGATTAATTGTAGGAATCCCAATGGTCCGTCCCAATTCCTTTCCGTGAATTACCTCTGCGGTCACTTCATAGGGTCTTCCCAGAAGCAAGGTAATTTCCTCCATCTTACCCACCGTTAAAAGGCTACGAATTCGGCTTGAAGAAATATCCTCCTCCTTGTATTGAAGTTTCTCTAAAACCTCTACTTGAAAATGATTATTTCTGGCAAAATCCTGAAGAAAAGAAATATCTCCCTTACGGTCTTTTCCAAAACGGAAATCCCTGCCTGCACAAAGATATTTTGTATGTAATCGTTTTAATAGAATTTCATTCACAAAATCTTTTGCCTCCATGCGAAACATTTCTTTGTTGGCAGGAAGCTTCACCAAAAAATCTACTCCAAGTTTTTCTAAGTTTGCCCTCTTTTCTTCCTGGCTTAAAATACCTGTATGGTCTTGGGTAAGCGGACGATCAAAGGTAACTACACAGGAAAGCAGGCCCTCCTCTTTTTTGTTTAAGACACGTTTGATAATCTCCTGATGCCCCTCATGAATCCCATCGAACTTTCCTATGGCAACTGCCATAGAAGCAGACGCCTGGTAAGAAAAAATATCCCGAATAATTTCCATGACAGTTCCTCCCTTCTATTGAAAATTCTTTACCATAGTTAGCAGATTTTTTTGCTTTTGAGACTTTTGATAGATTGCTGCAAAATGACCTTCCTTGGTGTATACCCGATAGAAGTCACTGGTAAAGCTTTCCGGTTCTTCTAAAAATTCAGAAATGGTTAGGGCATTACCATTCGAAAGAAAACGCATCGCCTCTTCCCTAACCTGAAGTTTTGGGTATGGGAACAAAGAATCCGGTTCAAAAATATAAGAAGAAATCCTGCCATTTTCTATGGCGGCTTCAACCTCAGAAAGAGTTAAGGCTTGATCTAAGGTAAAGGAAGCCACTCGAACTCTAGTAAGCTCCTTCATTGCTCCTCCTACCCGGAGCCTTTCACCAATATCCCTGCAAAGGCTTCGGATATAAGTTCCCTTAGAGCAAGACACCTCAAAAGAAATTTCACAGTCCCGATAGGAAGAAGTAATTGTAATTTCAGAAATCGTAATCGGTCTGGCTTTTCGTTCAATCACCTTTCCTTCTCTAGCCAGTTCATATAATTTTTTCCCATTGATTTTTAGGGCCGAATACATAGGTGGAACCTGACTGGAAGAACCAAGAAAAGAAAGAATGGCAGAACGAACCTCCTCCTCGCTTAGCAAAGAAGCTTCCTTGGTGTGATCACTTAGTATTTGTCCACTTAGGTCCTCCGTATCAGTGGTAATCCCTAGTTTTAAGGTACAAACATAGGTCTTACTCTTATCTGTTAGAAGATCACAGACCTTGGTAGCTTTTCCCAAACAAACCGGGAGAACACCGGTAGCATCTGGATCAAGAGTTCCTGTATGCCCAATCTTTTTTTGATTAAAAATTTTGCGAAGCTTTGCTACCACATCAAACGAAGTAAAGCCTTTTTCTTTATTAATAATTATAATTCCGTTTGTCATTACTTATCCTTTAACTGGGCTGCAACTTTTTTCACAACATTATTAATCACGTCATATTCATTGCCCATAAGGGTACAACCGGCAGCACGTACATGACCGCCACCACCTAAGGACTGAGCAATCTGGCTCACATTCACCAGACCTTTTGAACGCATGCTTACCTTGTAGGTCAATTCTCCTGATTCATGAATAAAAATTGCACATTCTACGCCCTTAGTCATAATCAATTGATCCACAATACCATCCAGGTCATTGCCGGAAACCCCATAGAATTCCTTTTCCTGCTTATTAACAACTGTGTAAATAATCTTTCCATCCAAAAGGGTAACACTTTCTAAAAGTGCCCGTCCCAGAATTTGATTCTGCAAATAAGTCTTTCCAAAATAAGTATCATTTACAATTTTAGAAAAATCAATGCCGTGATCAATTAAAGCACCCGCCACCTGGAGGGTAGCCTTAGAGGTGCAGGAATGACGAAAGGCTCCGGTATCTCCAATGATTCCGGTGTACAGAGCCTCCGCTACTTCCTTAGAAATTTTCTCATCTTCTAAGTATGCAAATAATAATTCGCAAGTGGAGCTGATTTCAGGCTCTACAATATTATAGTCTGCAAATCCGGTATTGCTAATATGATGATCAAAACAAATTTTCTTTTTTGCACTTAGGAAATACTTGGCATTGTCTCCCAATCGATCTTCACTTCCACAGTCCAGGCAGAAGTAAAGATCATATTGTTTTTCCTCCTTGGCATCCTTGATCTCATTGGAATTTTTTAAAAATAAAAATTTAGGATCTGGTGTTTCTAAACGAACATCCACCTGTAGATCCGGATAGTTATCCAACAAATAATTATACAGTGCCAAGCAGGAACCGATACAGTCTGCATCCGGACGCACATGTCCACTGATTCCTACCACCTTGGCATCTGCAATCATCTCTTTTAACTGTTCCATTATGCCCCTCCTCTTCTATTACTGCTTGTCCGCTTCTCCGTCCTCTTCCACATGATTCTTGGCATCCTCTGCGGTTACCTCATCAATCAAATGTGACATACGAACACCATATTCAATGGAATCGTCTAAAGCAAAGGTAAGCTCTGGTGTATTTCTAAGATTTACAGAAGAAGCAAGGAGCTTACGAATATAACCCTTCGAAGACTTTAAACCATCGATAGTATTCTTCTTAGCTTCCTCATCTCCTAATACACTGATAAAGACCCGGCAGAATTTTAAGTCTGGCGCAACCACAACATGGGTAACAGAAACCATGGGAGCAATTCTTGGATCCTTTAATTCAAAATTAATAATACGACTTAACTCCTTTTGTACCTCAGAATTAATTCTTGTATTCTTTACGCTATTTTTTCTCATAAAACCTCATTTCCATATGATTGGTAAATACATTCCGATTATAGCAAGAATATCCGGAAGGTCCAAGGACCTCCCAGATATTTCTAAAAACGTTCTTTTACTCTTACTGTCTAGGAACCTCAACCATGATATAAGCCTCTACCTGATCTAATTCCTGAATATCGTTAAAGTTCTCAAATACAAGACCACATTCGAAGCCTGTACGAACTTCCTTTACGTCATCCTTAAATCTCTTAAGAGAAGCCAGTGGACCTTCAAAGATCTGCTCGCCCTCACGGGTAATACGAACGGTACATCCCCTCTGAATGGTACCATCTAAAACATAGGAACCTGCAATCGTTCCAATTCCAGAAGCCTTGAAGAGCTGACGAACCTCGGCATGACCGATTACCTTTTCTTCAAAGACAGGATCAAGGAGTCCCTTCATTGCGTGCTCTACATCATCAATTGCCTGGTAGATTACGCTATAAAGGCGAAGATCTACTTCTTCCTTATCTGCAAGTTCCTTTGCCTGGTTATCAGGGTGAACATTAAATCCAATAATAATCGCATTAGAGGCAGAAGCAAGTACCACATCGGATTCGTTAATGGCACCTACACCACCGTGGATGACCTTAACAAGGACCTCGTCATTGCTAAGTTTCTCAAGGGACTGCTTCACAGCCTCAACAGAACCCTGTACATCAGCCTTAACGATGATTTCTAATTCCTTCAAATCACCAGCCTGAATCTGACTGTAAAGATCATCCAAGGACATACGAACCTTGGTTCCCTCAAGCATCTTCTCTCTACCCTCTGAAATAAAGGTCTCTGCAAATGATCTTGCATCCTTCTCAGAGTCTGCAGCTATTACGATTTCACCAGCATTTGGAACACCATTTAAACCAAGTACCTCTACAGGAGTAGAAGGTCCGGCAGCCTTAAGCTTTCTTCCTTTGTCATCGCTCATAGCTCGAACACGTCCATAGAATGAACCAGCGGAAATTGGATCTCCCACATGAAGAGTACCCTTCTGTACCAATACAGTAGCAACGGAACCCTTACCCTTATCCAACTTCGCCTCAATGACAAGACCTCTTGCCTTACGATTCTTATTTGCCTTTAACTCAAGAATCTCAGCCTGAAGGATAATCATCTCCAAGAGTTCATCGATTCCCTGACCGGTATGAGCAGATACTGGAACGAATACGGTATTTCCACCCCAATCCTCCGGGATTAAGCCTTGTTCAGAAAGTTCCTGCTTTACACGCTCAATATTAGCAGCCGGCTTATCAATCTTATTTACAGCAACGATAATTTCAACCTCTGCTGCTTTGGCATGGTTAATCGCCTCAACGGTCTGTGGCATCACACCATCGTCTGCAGCTACTACTAAGATTGCAATATCGGTTGCCTGAGCACCTCTCATTCGCATAGCTGTAAATGCCTCATGTCCAGGAGTATCTAAGAACGTAATTGACTGTCCCTTTACATCAACCGTATAAGCACCGATGTGCTGGGTAATACCACCAGACTCTGCGTTGGTTACATGCGTATTACGGATGGCATCTAAGAGGCTAGTCTTACCATGATCGACATGTCCCATAACGCAGACTACAGGTGGACGGTTCTCCATTAAAGTAACATCCTCTTCCTCTTCCTTTAAGAGTTCTGCAATTACATCAACCTTTTCTTCCTTTTCGCAAATGATATCATAATCAAGAGCGATGGTTTCTGCTGTTTCGTAATCTACCTCTGAGTTAATGGTTACAATCTGTCCTGCAAGGAATAACTTCTTTACAAGATCTGCAGACTTTAACTTCATCTTCTCTGCAAGCTCACGAATGGTAAGCACTTCAGGAATCGTAATTACCTTAATCTTCTCTTCCGGCTCTTCCTTCTTTACCGGCTTTGCTGGTTTTACCTGCTCAACAAACTTATTCTTGTTGTGCTTGTTGTGCTTGCGATCGTTCTTATTATTTCTTCCGTTACCATCATTGAAACGATTATCACGATTTCTCTCCTCACGGTCATAACGAAGTTTATCCTCACGATCACGTTTTGCCTTATCTGCCATAACGGTTTCGGTTACGCTGGTATCACGATCCTTCTTAAAGCCATCATTTCTATTGTTGTTAAAACGTCTGTTGTCTCCGTTACGATCGTTGCGGTCGTTGTTAAAACGTCTGTTATCTCCGTTACGATCGTTGCGGTCGTTGTTAAAACGTCTGTTGTCTCCGTTGCGATCGTTGCGGTCGTTGTTAAAACGTCTGTTGTCTCCGTTGCGATCGTTGCGGTCGTTATTGAAACGTCTATTGTCTCCGTTACGATTGTTGCGGTCGTTATTGAAACGTCTGTTGTCTCCGTTACGGTTGTTGGTATAACGATTGTTACGGTTATTATCTGAAGTGAAGATTTTCTTCTTAGGCTGTTCTCCCTCTTCTTTTTTGTTTTCTGTTCTTTTTGTTTCCGGCTTTGCTTCTGACTTCTTCTGCTCTGCTTTTACTTCCGCCTTTACTTCTGTCTTTGCTTCTACCTTTGCTTCTGTCTTTGCTTCTGCCTTCTTAGGTTCTTTCCCTAAAAGTTTGCTCTTTACAAGTGCAATCTGATCATCATCAATGTTATTGGAATGTTTTAAGCCCTTAAAGCCTGCATCATCCAACACCTGAATAATCTCTTTGTTTTCTCTATTAATTTCTTTTGCAAGTTGATTAATTCTGATTTTGCTCATCTATTGACCTCCAATGCGATACTTACTGTTCCTCTTCTATCTTCTTTTGGATGCTCTTAGCAAATCCTTCCTCGATAACTGCTATGGATGCACGATATTCTGTTCCGGTATGTCTCCCCAGTTCTTCCTTCGTGCCATACTCAAAATATGGGACCTCATAATAACTGCATTTATCTGAAAATAATTTTTTCGTGTTTGCAGATGCATCTGTAGCCACTAGGACAAGATAGGCATCTCCGTCGATAATGGCAGCTTTCACAGCAGTTTCTCCGGTTTTAATTTTTCCCGCCTTACAGGCAAGTCCAAGCAATCCAAACATCTTATTATTCATGAGACAATTCCTCCAAAAGTTTATCTGCCACTTCTTCCGGAATCGGCTCCTTTAGTGATCTGGCGATGGACTTTGTTTTTAAAGCCCTCTTCAAACACTCTACATTCCTGCAAAGGTATGCTCCACGACCATTGGCACGGCCGGTAAGATCAAGTGTAATTGCTCCTTCAGAAGTTCTGATCACTCGGACCAAGTCTTTCTTAGGTTTGTTCGCTCCGCAGCCAACACAGGTTCGCATCGGAACTTTTTTTATTCTTCCCTCACTCAAATCTTATCATCTCCTTTGTCTGAAATGTTTTTATTCCTCTGATTCTGGAACAGCACCTTCAGCATCCTCGAAGTCTTCTGAAATCTCTATGCTGTCAAATTCTTCTTCCTCATAGGTACCAAAGCTTCCGCCCATTTCTTCTACCTGAGCCTCGCTCTTAATATCAATCTTAAATCCGGTCAACTTTACGGCAAGTCTTGCATTCTGACCTTCTTTACCAATGGCAAGAGATAACTGGAAATCAGGTACAACTACTTCCGCCTTATTAGACTCAGCATCTGCTACAACAGATACAACCTTTGCAGGACTTAGCGCATTCTCAATATAATTTGCCGGATTCTCATCCCAGTTAATAATATCAATCTTCTCACCACGAAGTTCGGTAACTACTGCATTTACACGAGAACCGGCATGTCCAACACATGCGCCTACTGCATCTACATTCTCATCATTGGAACGTACAGACATCTTGGTTCTTGAACCGGGTTCTCTTGCGATATTCACGATTTCAACGCTTCCATCCTGAATTTCTGATACTTCCTGCTCAAAGAGCTTTCTAACAAGATTTGGATGAGTTCTTGAAATGATCACTCTTGGTCCATGGTTATCATTTTCAACACTCTGAACATAAACCTTAATTCGTTCGGTAGGTTGGAAGACCTCGCCCTTTACTTGTTCTCTTTCTGTAAGAATCGCATCGATTCTACCAAGATTTACACTGATGTTTCTGGTATTAACACGCTGAACAATACCGGTAATAATCTGGCCTTCCTTCTCTTTGTACTCTTCGTAGATGGCATTTCTTTCCTTCTCACGAATTGCCTGAAGGATTACGTTCTTTGCATTCTGAGCTGCAATACGTCCAAATTCCTTAGACTGTAACTCTACTTGGATTAAATCTCCAACTTCTACCTTTGAATCAATTTCTCTTGCCTTTTCTAAACTAATCTCGGTAGCTGGGAAATAAACTTCTTCAACTACTTCCTTTTCAGCAAGGATCTTGTAATCTCCGGTTTCACGATTTAGAGTAACTGATACATTGTTTTCCTTTTTCTCACCTGGTTTGGTGTCTGCTGCCTGAGCTGCAGTATTTAAGGATTTTTCAATTGCATCTAAAAGATAGTCCTTATCGATGCCTTTCTCTTTGCTAATCAGCTCGATTGCTGACATTAATTCAGTATTCATGTTAACCTCCTAAAATTCAATATATAAACGGATCAGGGCAAGATTTTTTCTATCAACGGTAATTTCCTGATCTTCCATTTCTAATGTTACAGTTTCCTTTGTGAAATCCTTCAGGACTCCCACAAATTCCTTCTGTCCGTCTACGGCTTTAAAAAACTTACCTTCCACCTCTTTATTCAAGCTTCTGGCAAAATCCTTATCCTTCTTTAAGGGGCGATCTAAGCCCGGTGAACTCACTTCCAAAATGTAAGCATCCGGAATGTAATCTTCTTCATCGATTTTTTCATTCAAAGATCGACTCACCAGTTCGCAATCATCAATGGTAATTCCTCCCGGCTTATCAATGTAGGCCCTAAGATACCAGGTTCCTGCTTCCTTTACATATTCCACATCAACCAGTTCAAACTGATTTGCTTCGATAATAGGCATGAGTAGTTCTTCCGTTCTGGCTTCATACTCTTTTGCTTTTGTCATAGGTTCCTCCTTTGTTAGCTTTATATGAACAAAGAAGTGGACTAGATATCTAGTCCACTTCTTCACTCCAGTTTCTTTAGTAGCCTCTAGGGGAATCGAACCCCTGATTCCGCCGTGAGAGGGCGGCGTCTTAACCGCTTGACCAAGAGGCCATATCAAGCACTCGTATATATTACAATATGTTTTCAAAAAAAGCAAGCACTTTTTTTATTTTTTTTATTTTTGAAAATTGTAACTTTGTCAGAATATTTGATTTCACGCCTTATTCTGATATAATTTACATATAATTACAGTTCATATTTTAAGAAGGAGGAATCTTATATGAGGAAAAAACTATCACTACTATTATCAGCAGTATTGGCATTTTCTTTTACTGTTAACAAGCAGACTGATGTATATGCTGCTTCATATCAAGTAAATGCAACTACTTCTGTTAACGTTTCTTCTTGGGAAGAATTAAGAAACGCCCTTACAGATAGTACTGCAAATAAAACGATTATCTTAAACAATAGTATCGATGCTGATCCTGAAGCTACAACTCCCGGTCGTGGTTATTATGAATTTGGTTACTATGACGACTTGGGTATCTGGGTTAAGCAAGTCGCTCCGGATTTAAGTATTACACCTACCATTGTAGGAAATGTAGTCATTGATTTAAATGGTTATAATCTTTATCTTGGAAATGAAACTTACAGCAATTACTATAATGCAGTTAATCCTACCATGTTTAATCTTACAACCGGAACAGATTTATATATTGTAAATTCTAAATCTGACAATGGTAAAGTTGTATTTTCAACTGCAAATAAAGGAAGTCTTATCAAAGCTTCCACTAAAGATGCTTCATTACATGTATATTCGGACGCATCACATCCTGTTAGTATATCAGTAGCAGGTGGATATCAATCATCAGCAGGATCATCACTGTTTTCTATCGACCCTAATGCTTCAAATACTAACAGATATGCTGAAATCATAGAATTATGTGGAGCAAATATATCCATTGATTCATATTACGGAAGTGTATTTGATTTTTCTACGTCAGGCTCCGAATTAACCCCTGTTTATATTGGTGATGGAAATATATCATTTGAAAGACAGTATTCACGCTTATGCTACACATATCAGGTAAATACAAGTGCCATGATTCTTTTTGATAGTAGTATTGCTTTTAAATCACAGAATAATACTCTCTTTGAAACATCCAAATCAGATACCGACACTATGGTCTTTAGTAATATCTTATCCCCAGATTTTTACTCATCATTTAATAATTACTATACACTTACCAATGTAACAGTTTCTGATAATTTATATACTAAACAGTTTAACAACCAAACCATAACTACAAAAATCAATTCATCTTTAGGCACTACTGTTAAGCCGACTCTTTCATCAGCGAATGCTCATTACAAAATCAATAATCTATACAAAGTAACGAATGTATCAGGTCATACACTAACTGATATCAGTAGTAAAGAAGCTACCTGTACAGAGGATGGACATAATATCAAACAATGTAGCGACTGCTCATTATTAGTAGATGAAGTTACTCCTGCACATGGTCATTCAATTGAACTTATTGATGCTAAGAAAGCAACCTGTCATGAAAACGGTAATCATGCATATTATCACTGTTCAAACTGCAACAAGTACTTTGCAGATGAAACTGCATCAACTGAAACTACAGAAAAAGAACAGTTAATTCCTGCAACCGGTAATCATACTTATGATAGTGGAAATATTACTAAAAATGCTACACCTACAGAAGAAGGTGAAAAAACATACACCTGTACTGTTTGCGGAGAAACAAAGGTCGAAAAAATCAACAAAATTCCAAAGTACGAAAATACTTTAACCGTTAAAGCTAAATCCGTAAAAGTGTCAGCTAAAAAATTAAAGAAGAAAAAAGTGACCATAGCAGCTAAAAAGGCTATGAAGATAACTAAAGCTTGCGGAACTCTTTCATACAAAGTCAGTGGAAATAAAAAGATTACTGTTAATAAGAAAACTGGAAAAATTACAATTCAGAAAGGCTTAAAAAAGAAAACTTATACGATTAAGATAAAAGTAACAGCTGCCGGAAATGATACCTATCTTAAAGGCTCAAAGACTGTAACTGTTAAAATCATAGTTAAGTAATCATTTTGCTACTAAATTTATAAAAACACCGGAACCCATGATAATGGATTTCGGTGTTTTATTTTACAATGAACCTTTTTTTATAAACGTCTTTCAAAATCTTCGTAGTCAAATGACTTGATTTTCTTGATTTCTTTCCCTTTTCGATAATAGATTGCCGGAAGTTTCATGCCATTAAAGGTATTGGTCTTTACCATGGAATAAATGGCCATGTCTAAGAAGGTCAAACGATCTCCAACCTTAAGGGGACGATCAAAGGAATAGCCTCCGATGACATCACCACTTAAACAGGTAGGACCCGCCAAAAGATAGGAATATTTCTTTTCTCCTTCTTCTCCCGCTCCAAGGACTTCCGGACGATATGGCATCTCTAAAACATCCGGCATATGACAGGCTGCCGAGGTATCAAGAATCGCAATCTGCTTATCATTTTCCACGATATCAAGGACAGAAGCCTCTAAATAGCCGGCATTTAAGGCAACCGCTTCTCCCGGCTCCAAATAAACCTCCACCTGATAGCAGTCTTTTACATGCTTAATCAAAGAAATCAACCGGTCTAAATCATAGTCAGCTCTGGTAATATGATGACCGCCGCCAAAATTCACCCAGTCCATATGCTTTAGTACTTCTCCGAAATTCTTTTCTACCACTTCTAACGTCTGTTCTAGGGCATCGGAATTTTGTTCACACAGGGTATGAAAATGAATTCCTTTTAATCCTTCTAAAAGTCCACGCTGATATGCCGAAAGGAATTCTTCCTTCCTCACTCCCATTCTAGAGTACTTGGCGCATGGATCATAGATTTCATGACCTTCCTGGGTAGATATTTCAGGATTAATCCGAATTCCTGTCGAAACACCGGCCTCCTGACAAAGTTCTTTATAGGTCAACCACTGGTTGACTGAATTAAAACTAATATGATCACAATAGCCGGCCAGATAAGGAAGATCCTCCGGAAGGTAAGCTGCCGCATAGACATGGTTTTCCTTTCCAAAAGGTTGTGCCATATACCGATAGCCAAGCTTTGCTTCGTATAAACCTGAGGCCGTGGTCCCTGCAAGATACTTAGCTAGTAAAGGATAGGTAGAATACATAGAGAAACACTTCTGAGCCAGTAAAATATGGCAGCCTGTTTCATCCTGCACCCTTTTTAGAATCTCAAGATTATGAATCAAGTCATCCTCATCCACTAAAAAATAAGGTGTTTTTAAAACTGCTGCCATAATGATTACTCCTTTTCTTTAATCGCACCGGTTCGATACTTTTTAATTAATTCCTTAAGAAGACGGATATCCTCTTTTAACTCCGCACCCTTATCGGTGTCACCCACCAGCATACGCTGTGGCATCTTTTCTACCACATGGACTTTCGCTCCTGAAATCTGCCCTTTTCCCTTAAATGGCTGGTGTTCTACAATATCAATTTCCTGAGAACTGTAAAGCAGGGTATAACCACCGATTCCCGTAGTAGATCGATATGCCTTGGAAATACCACCGTCAATGATAAATGCTTTTCCATTTCCCTTAACAGGATTTTCTCCAATCTTTACCGGAACATGACCATTCACAATATGGCCACGGCTTGGATCCAATCCAAACTCTTCTAAAATTTTCTCACAAATCTCAGGCTTATTAATCAGATCGTAGTATGGATTTCTTTCCTCCACCTTAACCTTAGGGTCTTCCACAAAATACTGCTCAAAATGAGTCATCTTGCTCTTTCCAAAAATCGGTGAATTCTTGCCACACCACAAATACCAAAGATAATCTCTAGCGACACTTGGCTTATTAAAATGATGACTTCCAAACATCGCTTGCTTTACAATATCATTAATTTTATCTAAATAAGCTCGTCCAGAATATACCTTTCCAGACAGCTCCACCTTTAAAAATTCACCATTCTCATCAAATGGAACACAACCATGATAAAGAAGGTTGTTATTGATACACTTATACATGCCTCCCTTACTAAACATAAAATGAATATGTTTTTGTAATTTTTCTGAATGTCTAAAGGATGCAGCTAAGGTTTCCATTAAATCCTTTTCTTCTCTGGTTAGCTTTAATGGATTTTTTTGATCAACCGTTGGGAAATTCGAATCCCGAAGTGGATAATCCTTTCCATCAATTTCTACGGTTCCCTTTGTATAATCAATATGCTCTAGCATGATCCGATCTTCCATGCCATATTCCGGATGTCTCTTATAAAGAGCTCCCTCCAATTTAAATAAAATGACTACCATGGCCTTATGCATCTTTGCCGCAAGCTCCACATCAATCGGATCATACTTATTCATATCATATTGCTTTACCTTAAAGATTTCACAAGGATCCTCCTTATATACCTCTCCCGCAAAGGTAGACAAGGCTCTTAAATTAATTCCATATCCATCCTCTAAGAAATCAAAACTATTATATTTAATATTAGCCGCCAGGGCGTTGGCAATACTTACCTCATTCCCGCAGGCCGCGCCTATCCACTCAATATCATGGTTTCCCCACTCAATATCAATGTCATCATACTTCATAAGCTCATCCATGATCAAGTCTGCTCTAGGTCCTCGATCATAAATATCACCAATAATATGGAGGCTATCAATCGCATTCTTACGAATCATTCCGCAAATAGCAATAATAAACTGATCTGACATTCCTGTGGCCATCACGCTTTCAATAATCGCCGTATAATAATTGGTCTTATCCTCTGAATCCGCATGTAAGAGTTCATCAATGACATAAACAAATTCAGACGGAGTAGACTTACGCACCTTGGATCTGGTGTACTTACGAGACACCGTCTTTAATACCTCAATCAATTGGAAAATAGTAATCTTATACCAGTCATGATATTCCTCTGGCATCTTTTCCTTCTCGATCTCTTTTCTTTTTAAAACCTCTTCCGGATAGTAGATTAATTCTGCCAATTCTTCCCGGGTCTTCTCTGGAATTGTATTTGCATATAAAAGGTCAATTTTATTTTTGATATTTCCAGAGGCACTTTTTAACATATGAATAAATGCTTCGTGTTCTCCATGCAAGTCACTAAAGAAATACTCTGTTCCCTTTGGTAATTTTGTAATCGCACTAAGATTAATTGCTTCTGCCGCCGCCTCACGAATGGTTGGATAAGACTTCGCAAGAAGACGTAATGTACTATTTTCCATATAAACTCCCTCAACTTATCTTTCTTTTCCTAATAGTTCCATCCTATCACAGATTATTTTTTCACACAAGATTAGTTTCCTATTTCTACAACTCCATCTGCCACTTATATTGTATTTTTTCGAAACAAAAAAATAACGACATCAGCCGCTGACTGATGTCGTTATTTTTCTCATAACTAATACCCTACGTGTTTTACGCTTATGGATATATACTAGCACATGAGATGTATTATTTCCCCTCCCAAAAGGCAGGGATTTTTATTTTTTTATAATTTGCTTACTGCATCTGCTTAGCAACTTCTTCTGCAAAGTTCTCTTCCTTCTTCTCGATTCCTTCACCAGTCTCGAAACGAACGAACTTAACCACCTTCACATCAGCGCCAACTGCCTTAGATACTTCCTGTAAGTACTTAGCAACATTCTGCTTTCCGTCCTCAGCCTTAACGTAAACCTGATCCATTAAGCAGATTTCCTTGTACTGCTTAGAAACACGACCCTGAATCATTCCTGAGAAGATCTTGTCTCCAGCGATGTTAGCCTTATCAGCAAGTGCAAGCTCTGAAAGCTTAGCAGCAGCTTCCTTTGAAAGGAAGTTGAAGAGGAAGTTCATATTGTTCTTCTTCTCTTCATAAATAGCGATATCTTCATCACTCCAAAGCTTCTCACTTACAGCCTGATCAATTAACTTCATAAGGATTGGCTTAGGAAGTGAAGCAGGATCATTTAATGAACTCTCTACCGTGATATCGAAAAGCTTAGCCTTCTCTTCCTCAGAGATATCAGCCTGGCTGATATACTGAGCGTTGAGAGCTGCAATCTGCATAGCCACATTCTTTAATGCTTCCTGAACATCCGCGTTATCAGTAGCTGTTGTATCAGCCTGAACTAAGACACCAATTCTACCACCAGCGTGTACGTAAGGAACTACCACACCGTTCTCAGCAGTTAAGGTAGCAAAACGACGAATCTTAAGGTTCTCACCGATTGTAGAAATTCTGTTAACGGTTACTTCCTTAACAGTTGTAGAAGCATCATCGAACCAAGCCTTGCCCTCTAACTCTTCAACGGTTTTGGCACCTGATGCAAGGATTGACTTAGCAACACCATCAACAAATGCCTGGAACTTCTCGTTCTTTGCAACAAAGTCTGTCTCAGAGTTTACTTCTACAGCAACAGCCTTGTTTCCTTCTACTAATGTATAAGTGATACCTTCAGCAGCGGTTCTTCCAGCCTTCTTCTCAGCGGTAGCAAGACCCTTCTTTCTTAATACTTCGATTGCTGCCTCCTGGTCACCATCTGTCTCCATAAGAGCCTTCTTACAATCCATGATACCGGAACCTGTTACTTCACGTAACGCTTTTACCATCTTTGCTGTGATTTCCATCTTAAAAATCCTCCATTTTATTTTTTAAAGAAAGACCAAAAATCTGCAAATGACTTTTGGCCTTTATAATTTTCTTATGCTATTTGATCATTACAGATTACTCTGCGTCAGCCTCAGCATCCTTGTCCACTACTTCTGAACCCTGCTTAGCCTCGATAACAGCGTCAGCCATAGCTGAAACGATTAACTTAACGGCACGAATTGCATCGTCATTACCAGGAATTACATAGTCAAGTTCTTCAGGATCACAGTTTGTATCTGCGATACCGATTAATGTGATACCAAGCTTCTTAGCCTCTGAGATACAGATTCTTTCCTTCTTAGGATCAACGATAAAGATTGCATCCGGTACACCAGGCATATCCTTGATTCCGCCAAGGTTCTTCTCAAGCTTATCCCATTCCTTCTTTAACTCAACAACTTCCTTCTTAGGTAATACGTCAAAAGTTCCATCCTCTGACATCTTCTCGATTGCCTTTAATCTGGCAATTCTAGACTTGATGGTTCTGAAGTTTGTAAGCATACCACCTAACCATCTCTCATTAACATAGTACATTCCGCAACGCTCTGCCTCAGACTTGATTGCATCCTGAGCCTGCTTCTTTGTACCAACAAAAAGAATGTTTCCACCCTTAGCTGCGATATCTGCTACTGCCTTATAAGCATCGTCTACCATTGTTACTGACTTCTGTAAGTCAATGATATAGATACCATTTCTCTCAGTATAGATATAAGGAGCCATCTTAGGGTTCCATCTTCTTGTCTGGTGTCCAAAGTGAACACCTGCCTCGAGTAACTGCTTCATTGAAATAACGCTCATCTTCTTACCTCCATGGTTATTTTCTTCCGCGTACTTCTACTTTCTGGAAACCATCCGGCACCATCCAGAAATCCGCCGCGTGCTTATTCAACTCGATTAGTCTACCATAAGAGATTTACATCGTCAAGCATTTTTTATCATGGGAAAGCCAGGATAACTAAGTGGCCTTTTTATAATAGAAGAAACCCATCCCCTCTTTTTATATTGTCATACACTTTATGTTGACTTTTCTTTTTGAGAGTCTTATAATGTCACAAAAGGTATGAGTTGTAAAATGTTGTATCATAGAAAGGAGTTTTTATGTTTCAAACCGTTCAATCTGCCGCCTTATGCGGCATTCATGTATTCCCTGTGTCTATTGAAGTAGACATTCGATCTGGTCTTCCCATGTTCGACATGGTTGGTTTACTTTCTTCCGAGGTTTTAGAGGCCAAAGAACGCGTCCGCACGGCACTTCACAATTGCGGCATTTCTTTGCCACCCTCTCGTATCACGGTGAATTTTTCACCGGCTGACCGAAAAAAAACCGGTTCTTTGTTTGATCTTCCCATTGCTGTGGGATTACTTTCCTGTTTAGAAAAAATAGAAACTGACCTTTTACCCAAAGCCCTCTTTTTAGGGGAACTGTCCCTTGATGGGAAAGTTCGGCCGGTAAAAGGTGTTCTCCCCATCGTGGATTATGCAAGAAAACATCCGATCCATTATCTGTTTCTTCCGAAAGAAAACCTAAAAGAGGCCTCAATTTTCCCGGAACTTAAGGTTGTGGGAGTTAGTTCCCTTCATGAGATGATCGGAATTTTAAATAATCATGTAAAAATCCTTACTTCCTTTCAGAATTTGGATGATTTAATTGAAAAGAACTATCATTCCCTTCCCTATGACATGAAGGATATTAGTGGGCAAGAGAGTGCAAAGCGAGGGATCAAAGTAGCCGTAGCTGGCATGCACCATTTGCTGCTTGCAGGACCTCCCGGATCAGGTAAGACAATGCTTGCAAAAAGAATCCCTTCCATTCTACCAAAGCTTTCCAAAGAGGAGGCCATTGAAATCTCAAAGATTTATAGCGTTGCCGGCTTGTTGCCTAAGGAAGGATTGATTTTGAGCCGGCCCTTCCGAGAGACGCATTCTAGCATTCGAACGCCTGGTTTGATTGGCGGAATGACACCACCGGTACCTGGGGAAGTCTCCCTTTCCCATAAGGGCGTGCTCTTTTTGGATGAATATGCAGAGTTTTCCAAACAAACCATCGAATCTCTTCGCGCCCCACTAGAAGAGCAGGAAATCAGGATTCATAGGGCCTCTGGACTATATCATTTTCCCGCAGAGTTTATGATGGTTTGCGCCACTAACCTTTGCCCTTGTGGTCATTTTCCAAATCGAAAGAAATGTAATTGCAGTAGCAGAGCCATCGAACGATATCTTTCCAAAATATCCGGACCTATTTTGGACCGCATCGACTTAGGTTTGTTGATGGAAAAAATTCCAATCCAGAAATTACGAGATAACTTTGCCTGTCAATCCTCTGCTTCCATGCGGGAAGATATAGAACGGGCACGGCACGTACAAAAGAAACGATTTCAGGGAACAGGAATTCATTTTAATTCTCGAATGACCGTCAAGGATCTTAAGCAGTTTTGCCCTATGTCCGGGGATGCAGAAATTTTTTTGCAGCTTGCTTATGACAGCCTTGATCTTTCCGCCCGGGGCTACCATAAAATCATTAAGGTTGCCAGGACCATTGCAGATTTAAAAGAATGTAAGGAAATCTCCATAGACCATATTGCAGAAGCCGTAAGCTACAGAATCAGTGACATGAAAAGTTTTGTGAATTTTAATTCTACGGAGGAAGACTTATGAATCAAAAAGAACTCATCTATTGGCTTTCAAATATAAAAGAAATAGGAGCAATAAAAGTAAGAAAACTAATGGACCATTTTAAAGAGCCCCCGGACCTTTTTTCCTTGGAGCCGGAGGTCATAAAGGAAAGTCAGATTTTAAGTAACCGAGAAATCAAAAGTCTTCTTGCCGCTCGGGAAGCCTCTTTTTTGAAAAACCTTGAGGCACAAAGGAAGCAAATGGAAGAAAAAAAGATCTCCTTTATTACGGAATGGGAAGAGGACTATCCAGATCGTTTGCGCCCCTTTCCGGACCGACCAGCCTATCTTTATGTTTTAGGAAGGCTTCCCGGTAATAAGGAGCCCACCCTTGGAATGGTAGGGGCTCGGGCCTGTACCTACTATGGCAATGACATAGCCAAGCGATTTGGCAGGGAATTTGGAGCCTCCGGAATATCTGTGGTTAGTGGGCTTGCCAGGGGAATCGATTCTTGCAGCCAACGCGGATGCTTAGAGGGCGGTGGCAAAACCTATGCTGTTTTGGGTTCTGGTTTATTAAGGATTTATCCGGAAGAACACGAGGGACTTGCCCATAAGATTGTTCAGGCAGGCGGAGGATTGATTTCCGAATTTCCGATTCACACTCCTCCCCTTCCCTCAAATTTTCCTATGAGAAATCGAATCATCGCCGGCCTCTCGGATAAGTTACTTGTAGTAGAAGCAAAATATCGAAGCGGATCCTTAATCACCGTTTCCATGGCCTTAGACCAGGGAAAAGATGTTTTTGCTATTCCCGGACGAATTGATGATCCATTCAGTCAAGGAACGAATCATATCATCCAAAATGGTGCAAGCCTTGTGACTCATCCTCAAGACATCTGTAAAGAGTTTCGAATTCAGTACCCTAACTCAGAAAGTAGTGACACAAAAATAAAAGTCCATCTTGAAAAAGAATTAGATGTGGTGTATAGTGTGATATGTTTATTTCCCAAGAACATTCACGTTATAATAGAAGAAACCGGAATGTCACCGGAAAAAGTACTTAGTTGCTTAATGCAATTAGAACTTTTAAATCTGGTTAAGGAACCCTTAAAGAATTATTACGCTAGAAGGAGAGAATAGCATTCATGGCGAAATATTTAGTTATTGTAGAGTCCCCTACCAAGGTAAAACCCATTAAGAAATTTTTAGGCGGTAATTATGAAGTAGTTGCTTCTAATGGACATGTCAGAGATTTACCAAAGAGTCAACTGGGTATTGATATTGATAATGACTTTGAGCCAAAATACATCACCATTCGTGGAAAAGGCCAGAAGTTGACTGAATTAAAAAAAGAAGCAAAAAAGGCTTCTAAAGTTTTTCTCGCAACTGACCCGGACCGTGAAGGAGAAGCTATTTCATGGCATTTGGCTACTGCCTTAAAGATTGATCCAGCAGCCAACTGCAGAATTACTTTTAATGAGATTACCAAAGGTGCCGTAAAGGAGGCTGTGAAGCATCCTCGTACCATTGATATGAACCTGGTAGATGCCCAGCAAGCTCGTCGCGAGCTGGACCGTATCGTTGGTTATAAAATCAGCCCTGTCCTCTGGCAAAAGGTAAAGCGTGGACTTAGTGCCGGTCGTGTACAATCTGCTGCTTTAAAAATGATTTGTGACCGCGAGGAACTCATCAACGCATTCATTCCAGAAGAGTATTATACCTTAGATGCAATCTTAAACATCAGCGGAGAAAAGAAACCTGTTACCGCAAAGTTCTACGGAAGCAAGGATAGCAAGGTTGAAATCACCAGTAAGGAACAGCTTGAGGATATTCTTTCTCATTTGAAAGGAAAGAGTTACAAAGTAAGTGATGTTAAGCACGGTAAGCGTACCAAGAAAAATCCACTTCCTTTTACCACTTCTACCCTTCAGCAGGAAGCAAGCAAACAATTAAACTTCTCCACACAAAAGACAATGCGTCAGGCTCAGAGTCTTTATGAAGGTGTTGATATTAAAGGACTTGGCACCGTAGGTTTGATTACCTACCTTCGTACCGATTCAACAAGAATTTCTAGCGAAGCTGACAGTGCTGCAAAAGCCTTTATTCAGGAAACATACGGCAAGGAATATGTTACAAGCAGTGAAGAAAAGATGAATACCAATAAGAATGCTCAGGATGCTCATGAAGCCATCCGTCCTGCAGATGTAACCTTAACTCCTGAGAGGATAAAAGATAATCTGACTCGTGATCAGTTTAGACTTTATCGTTTGATCTGGCAGCGGTTCGTTGCCAGCCGTATGGAGAATGCCACTTATGATACTACTTCTGTAAAGATTTCTGCCGGTGATTATATTTTTACTATTGCAACTTCTAAGGTAGCTTTCGACGGTTTCATGTCAGTCTACCAAGATGCAGACGAAGAAAAGACAAAGACCAATACGGTAGTTACTAATATTACCAAGGATACCAAGTTTAGTCTTGATCGCCTTGACCATAAGCAGCATTTTACCCAGCCACCTGCTCATTATACAGAAGCAGCCCTAGTTAAGGCCCTTGAAGAGCAAGGCATCGGACGACCATCTACTTACGCTCCTACTATTACTACTCTTCTCTCTAGAAGATATATTACCAAGGAAGCTAAGAATCTCTATGTCACAGAACTTGGAGATGCAGTCAACCATATTATGGTAATGGCCTTCCCTGCGATTATTGATGCAACCTTTACTGCAAACGTGGAATCCCTCTTAGATATGGTTGATCAGGGCGAAATTCAATGGAAAACGATTCTTCGTAATTTCTATCCTGACTTTGATATTGCAGTAAAAGATGCAGAAGAAAAGTTAGAGAAAGTAACCATCGCTGATGAAGTTACCGATGTAATCTGCGAGGAATGCGGACGTAACATGGTTATTAAATATGGACCTCACGGAAAATTCCTGGCATGTCCCGGATTCCCGGAGTGTCGAAATACCAAACCTTACCTAGAAAAGATTGGGGTTTCCTGTCCAAAGTGCGGCAAGGAAATTGTAATCCGCAAAACTAAGAAAGGCCGTCGCTATTATGGTTGTGAAAACAACCCGGAATGTGATTTCATGAGCTGGTCAAAACCGGTAGAAAAGAAATGTCCGGAATGTGGTGGCTACATGGTTGAAAAAGGTAATAAACTTGTTTGTGGTAACCTAGAATGTGGTTACACCGAAGAAAAGCCAAAGAAAAAAGAAGATGAATAAAAAGGAAGTCCCTTTGTATTTTTTACAAAAGGACTTCCTTTTTCAATTACCAGCCGCCCTGTCTTTTTCCCGAAGGATATCAAAGACTTCTACTTCCTGGTCTAAGTCTAATTCTAAATATTGCTTTGGATGTGGGCAAGAATCCATGGCATTACCATGTTCATCATAGATTGCAAGAACCTTAGTTTCCAGGTTTCTTCCATCCTTTTTCATAATTTCGATGGTATCTCCCACCAAGAACTTATTCTTCTGATGAATGACTACTCGACCATCTTCCTTTACCTCTTCCACATATCCTAAATAGGTAAATTCACGGATATAGGTATTGGAATCATAAATCTGAGTATCATGATTTGGCTTTCCATAAAAGAAACCTGTGGTGTACTGACGGTAGGTGCATTTTTTTATTTCTTCCCTCAGGGTAGGGAGAAGTGCCTCATACTCTTCCTTACTTCTGTAGTAAGCATCAATGGCCATACGGTAGGTTCTTGCAACCGTTGCCACATAAAGAGCAGTCTTCATTCGTCCTTCAATCTTAAAGGAATCAATTCCTGCTTCAATTAACTCCGGAATATGCTCGATCATACATAAATCTTTCGAGTTAAAGATATAGGTACCACGATCATCTTCCTCTACAGGCATATACTCACCAGGTCTGGTCTCTTCCACCACATGATACTTAAACCGACAAGGATGGGTACATTCTCCTTGATTTGCGTCACGTCCTGTAAGATAAGCGCTTAAGAGACATCTTCCGGAATAGGAAATACACATAGCTCCATGAATAAAACTTTCAATCTCCATTTCTTCCGGAATATTCTTACGTATCTCTCGAATCTCTTCCAGAGAAAGTTCGCGAGCCGTTACTACTCGTTTTGCTCCCAGTCCCCACCAGAATTTGAAAATGCCATAATTGGTGTTGTTGGCCTGGGTACTTACATGTCTTTCAATCTGTGGGCAGATTTCTCCAGCCATGGTAAAAATTGCAGGATCTGCAATAATCAAGGCATCCGGCTGCAAGTCTCCCAGTTCCTTAAGATACTCCTTTAAGCCTTCTAAATCCCGGTTATGGGCAAAGATGTTTACGGCAACATGTACTTTCTTTCCATGAGCATGGGCATAGGCAATTCCCTCTGCCATTTCTTCCTTTGTGAAATTCGTAGCCTTCGCTCTTAGTCCAAATACCTGTCCACCGATATAAACCGCATCTGCTCCATAGTTTACTGCCACTTTTAAAACATTTAAATTGTTCGCAGGGATTAGTAATTCAACTTTCTTTCTCATTTTATTATTCCATTTCTAAATCTTTGTACAACTATTATTTCTTATAGGTGAGGGCAACCCCATCTCCCAAAGGAATCACCGAAGTGACTACCTGATCACTGTGCTTTAGGGTATAGAGATATTCCCGCATCCTGCTATGAATGGTTCGATTTCTTTTTTCAATTCCATATCTAGATTCGATTAAATCTCCATCCTGAAGGACATTGTCCGACACCAAGACACCGCCCTTTGACAAAAGCCTGTCAATCTCCGGCAAGAAATTAATGTATTGTCCCTTGGCTGCATCCATAAAAATAAAATCAAAACCCGCTTCCAAGCCCGGGAGGATTTCCATGGCATCCCCGTAAATAAGGGTAATGCGATCTCCCTTTTCTGATTTTTCAAAGTTTGCCTTTGCAATGGGAATTCTCTTTTCGTAATTCTCAATGGTTGTAATTCTACAATCTTCCGGCATAGCCTCTGCCATAATCAAAGCCGAGTAACCGATCGCGGTCCCCACTTCTAAGATTCGCTTGGGCTTTGTCATATAAATCAAATTTTGTAAAAATGACTCCATCTCCTTACGAATAATAGGCACAAACTCCTTGTGAGCATAAGCCTCCATCTCTTCTAATAAGGGAGAATTCCCTGTTTCTAAAGAATGAATATAGGTTACTGTTCTTTCATCTACGATCACAGCTATGTCCTTCTTTCCCATTTATTCCTTGGATGCAGCGGTAGTCGCCTCATTGCTAGTACTTTCATCTGACTCTGTAACGCCTACCTGTCCGGTAATAATATTAATAATGTCCTCTCCACTTTCGGAAGTGTTTAAGGTGTACTGACCTGGCACGATCTTATTCTTTGCTCCATAGAGTTGAAGCTGAATCCGAAAAATTGTAGGATTTTCTACTAAACCATAGGAATCCAGAAATTCTGCCAGTTCCTTATTGCTAAGACCATCCTCAATGGTAACAAGGATGTCTGTTCCCGGTTCTTCGTCTACACCATGTTCTGAAAATACAAGTCTTCCATAGGAATAAGCCTTAAATCCTAAAAACACAAGGACTACAAGGAAAACACCTACAATAATCATTTTCAAAACACCCTTTGAAAGACTACCGGTAAATTTACTAAAATTTATCATGAATCATTCCTCCATGACTCCTTATTATTTTATACATCCATGATGATTGGAAGAATCAGTGGACTTCTCTTCATCTTCTTCCATAAGAATTCACTTAATGTATCACGAATGATCATCTTAATTCGTCCCCAATCGGTGACTCTCTTATTTATACAATCATCTAACGCATCCTGAATCAGCTGTCTGGCCTCTTCTATTAATTCCTCAGCTTCTCTCATATATACAAAGCCTCTTGAAACAATATCCGGACCTGAAACTACATGATTTCCTCCACGCTCTAGGGCTACTACCACAATAATAATTCCATTCTCTGCAAGATTCTGGCGGTCTCTTAAGACAATATTACCTACATCTCCAACACCCAGGCCATCTACCAAGAGACGTCCTGCAGTAACTTTACCTGTTACTTTACAAGATTCCTCACTTACAGATAAAACATCTCCATCCTGAAGAGTGAAAATGTTCTTCTTTGGAATGCCCATTAATTCAGCAATTTTGGCATTCGCCTGCATATGACGGTACTCTCCGTGCACTGGCATAGCATACTTTGGCTTCACCAAAGAATAGATTAACTTTAAATCTTCGCGACAGGCATGACCAGATACATGGGTATCCTCAAGGATAACGGTGGCACCCTTTCTCCCTAATTCATTCACAACCTTTGAAACAGATTTTTCGTTACCGGGGATTGGATGAGAGGAAAATACAATCGTATCACTTGGTTTAATACTAACCTTACGGTGCGTTCCTTCTGCCATTCTTGAAAGAGCGGCCATAGATTCTCCCTGACTACCTGTGGTGATTAAAACCAACTTCTCGTCCGGATAATTCTTAATCAAATCAATGTCAATAATGGTTCCTTCCGGCATCTTAATATATCCCAGTTCACTAGCCACTCGAATAACATTCACCATACTTCGGCCTTCCACAACTACCTTACGTCCATAGCGGATGGCACGGTCAATAATCTGCTGTACACGGTCAACATTTGAAGCAAAGGTTGCAATGATAATACGGCCCTTTTTGTGTTCTGCAAAGATTCGATCAAAGGCGGCTCCTACGGTCTTTTCCGAAGGAGTAAACCCCGGGCGTTCCGCATTGGTGGAATCACTCATTAACAGTAAAACACCCTTTTTACCAATCTCTCCAAATCGTGCAAGATCAATGGCATCACCAAAGACAGGGGTATAATCTACCTTAAAGTCTCCCGTGTGAACAATGACTCCGGCCGGTGAATAGATTGCAAAGGCACAAGCGTCTGAAATAGAATGGTTGGTTCTAATAAACTCCACTCTAAACTGTCCTAAGGTGATCGACTGTCCCTGCTTTACAATCTTACGCTTCACCATCTTTGTTAAACCATGTTCTTCTAACTTGACATCGATTAATCCCATGGTTAGCTTAGTGGCATAAATTGGCACATTCAGTTCACGGAATACATATGGAATGGAACCAATATGGTCCTCATGTCCATGTGTAATCACAAAACCCTTCACCCTGTCAATGTTTTCCTTAAGATAGGTCACATCCGGAACCACCATATCAATTCCCAGCATGTCATCATCCGGAAAGGCCAAGCCACAGTCCACAACAATAATACTGTCTTCGTATTCGAATGCAGTAATATTCATTCCAATCTGTCCAAGTCCTCCTAAAGGAATTACCTTGACACTGCCCTTATGTAATTTTTCTTTTTTCAAAATAATACCTCTTCTTTCTATCACAAGGCACCCCAAAAATGGGCATACAAATAGCCCTGCGTCCTATTGCTATAAGTTACACGTCCCAATACATTTATAGCAACTATCTTCTCTCTTATTCCTTGTCTACTTCGATTTCATAATCCATGTCATCTTCTTCACCAAAGAGCTTGCTGATCTGCTCAATCTCATCTTCATCATCCAGGAAAACATATTCGCCATCCTCATCTTCCGGTGCTGATAAATCCTTTAAGATATAAGCTTCTGCTTCTGCTTCTTCTCCCTCATCATAACTATCCGGATCAATATCTGTTACTAAGATATAATCTGTGTTATTTAAGCGGGTTGTTGCAAGAACATAAAAATCCAAATCCTCGCCTTCACTTGATGTAAATGTAATCTTTTCCATTCATACTTCCTTTCTTTACAAATAATTATTATAAAAGTCTTCTCTATAAGACAATCTATTACAAGTTAAGCCACAGGATGCTCATTCATATAACTTTGAAGAATCAAAGCCGCTGCAATTCGATCCACCTGTTTTTTTCGTTCACGGTAGTCAAAAATCCCCTGCTCTTCCATGATTTGGTCTGCCTCTACCGTGGTAAAACGTTCATCCTGCAAAACAATCGGAACCTTGGTCTTTTTTTCTAACATAGCCTTAAATTCCAAGGTCTTTTCACAACGAATTCCCTGCGTACCATCCACATGCATGGGGTACCCAAGGACAATCTTTGTCACTTCTTCAGTTTCAATGATTTCTAGAATCTTACGTATGGAAGGCTTTAGGACATTCTCCCGATCTCTTCTAAGAATATCAATCCCACACGCGGTCATACCAAGGCGGTCACTGATTGCAACGCCAATGGTTTTAGAACCATAATCTAACCCTAACAAACGTTCCATAATCTCATTCTGCCTATACACGAAAAAACCTTCCGACGACTAAGCCTTGCCATTCGCCGAAGGTTTCTTACTTTTGAACTAATTATCAGACTTACCGCCTAACTTATGATTAATATAATAAGTCAAAGCTTCTTCTAATAACTCGTCACGTTCTACTTTCATAATTAAACTTCTTGCATTCTTATAACTGGTAATATATGTAGGATCACCTGACATAATATATCCTACAATCTGATTTACAGGATTATACCCCTTCTCTGCAAGAGCTTCATACACCAGTTCTAAAACCTTCGATACTTCCATCTGGGTTTCCTGTGGTGCCCTAAAAAATTGTGTATTACTTAAATCACTCATGCTCATCCGTCCTTTTACTCACTATGTAATCATTTTATACTATCTTCCCTATTTTAGCAAGTATAACTTCAGATTCAGCCCTAATATTAAGCCCCTTTAAGGAACCGGTTCCAACTGACTTAAAGCAATTCTCCTGCAACAAAATCATGGTTGATTGCATTTAGAATCTTGCATGGAAGAATTTGGCCAGATAAATCTTCTTTACTTGCTACCGCCACATAAAGATATTCCCTGGTATGGCCCACATAATAATCCGTGCCTTTCAGTCTCATGGCCTCTTCAAAAAGAACTTCCCGGGTTTTTCCATAAAAACTCTCATAGTACTCGTGTCGCATCTTATTTTCCAGGTCAAGCAAACAATCACTGCGACTGTTTTTTAATTCACTCGGTACCTGATTTGGCATCTTAGCAGCCCTGGTACCACCACGCACAGAGTACTTAAACACATGCATTTCTGCAAAATGAACCTGATCCAAAAATGCCCTGGTTGTTTCAAATTCCTCCTCTGTCTCCCCCGGAAATCCCACGATAATATCGGTGCAAAGGGAAGGATTTTCAAAATTCTCCCGCAGACGCCGGGTAATGGCCAAAAATTCCCTGGTATCGTAGCGACGATTCATTCGCTTTAAGGTTTCATCGCAACCACTTTGTAGAGATAAATGAAAATGTGGACACACCTTTGGAAGTCCACCAATCGCCCTGGCAAACTCATCGGTAATTACCCTTGGCTCAATAGAACTTAAGCGGATTCTCTCAATTCCCTGAATCCTATGAACAGCCAAAATCACATCCAGTAAGCCAATTTTCTGATCCTTAAAGTCTGTTCCGTAGGATGAAATATGAATCCCAGTTAAAACCACTTCCTTATAGCCCAGGTCTGCCATCTTTTTAATTTCATTTACAATAGAATCTAAGTTCCTGCTGCGCACTCTTCCTCTGGCAAATGGGATTGCGCAATAGGAACAAAATTGATTACATCCGTCCTGAATCTTAATATAGGCCCGGGTATGGTCTGTGATGGTATGAAGTTCCATCTCCTCAAATTCATTGATATGATTAATATCAATATAATTATCCAAAACCTGATGATCCGGATTATTAAAATACTGTTCTAAAATATTTACAAGGTCTTTCTTTCGATTGTTTCCAATCACCAGATCCACTCCTGTATCCTTCAAGACCTCCTCCCCTGCCATTTGGACATAGCATCCGGTTGCTACCACCGTGGCATTAGGATTTCTCTTTTTCGCCTGGTGAAGCATCTGCCTGGACTTTCTGTCTGCTATATTGGTAACCGTACAGGTATTTACCACATAGACATCTGCCACCTCTGTAAATGCTACAATCTCATATCCTGCTTCTTTTAGTTGCTGGGTCATTACCTCTGTTTCATAAGCATTGACCTTGCAACCAAGGTTATGTAACGCTGCTTTTTTCATATGATTTTCCTTACTTTTTTCTCTGTTAGATTTTCCCTTTTTTCCCTTATATTCACTACTACAGGCACACGCTTTTACTTGACAAATAGACCTGTAAAATGTACTATAGAACCGATAAAGCTTTATATTAACTGAAGGAGGTATTTTACTATGAAGAAGATGTTAATCAGCTTAAACTCTATTGATAAGGTAAAGTCATTCGTTAATGACATCACAAAATTTGACAGTGATTTTGATTTAGTATCAGGAAGATACGTAATCGATGCCAAGTCAATCATGGGTATTTTCAGTTTAGACCTTTCTAAGCCAATCGAATTAAATATCCATGCTGAGGAGAATGTTGACGAGATCCTTAAAGTTCTCGAGACATATCAGGCTTAGTTTTATAAAAAGTGTGCTGCCGCGTAAGCGACAGCTCTTTTTTATTCACAGATTATGACTTCTGTCGTTTCAATTGCCTGTTTCATTAAATCATCAATCACTTCATTTAGATGTTCCTCATCCTTGCGAATCACCTTTAAATTTGGTTTGGTTACCGGATGCTTCGCCACGAAAATAGTACAACAATCCTCGTAAGGTAAAATAGAGGTTTCAAAGGTTCCAATCTTTTCAGAAATATCAATAATATCCTGCTTATCAAAAGCAATCAATGGCCGAAAGACCGGAAGGGTACATACCTCATTCGTGGACATTAAGGACTGCATAGTCTGAGAAGCAACCTGTCCAATGCTCTCACCGGTAACAAGAGCCTGACATCCGCTTTCTTTTGCAAAATGTTCTGCAATCCTCATCATATATCGTCTCATAATAATCGTTAATTCATCATGCGGACACTTCTCATAAATCGCAAGCTGAATGTCGGTAAAGTTTACCACATTTAACTTGATTGGTCCGCTATACTTAGCTACTTGCTTTGCCAAATCTACTACCTTCTGCTTTGCTCGTTCTGAAGTATAAGGAGGTGCATGGAAATACGTTGCCTCTAAAACTACTCCACGCTTTGCTACCATATATCCAGCAACCGGGCTATCAATACCACCTGAAAGTAATACCATGGCTTTTCCTGCGGTTCCTACCGGCATTCCTCCCAATCCCGGAAGGATTTTAGAATAAATATTAATCTTTGAACGAATCTCCACATATAAAATAAAATCCGGATGATGCACATCTACATGAAGGTTTGGACATTCCTTTAAAAGAATCTCACCAAAATCAGCATTCATCTCCATCGAATTCTTTGGATAATTCTTTCTTGCTCTGCGGCATTCGACCTTAAAAGAAAGGGGCTGATCCTGATACGTATCTTTAATA
Organism: Lachnospira sp. UBA3212; assembly: GCA_002363615.1. Lineage (GTDB taxonomy): Bacteria > Bacillota > Clostridia > Lachnospirales > Lachnospiraceae > UBA3212. The sequence continues at coordinate 79,184 of DEWK01000018.1, forward strand.
TGAGCAACCACATCCTTGACCAAGGCATCCCAGCCTTCATCTTCTACCTGAGTCATAGGACAGATTCCAACGATTCCAAAAACTCTCTGAAGAGCCTCTACCGTTTCATCATAATCATAGTCCGAAAGAACCTTCACATAGACTCTTCCCATCTCCTTATATACATCAAAGTCTCCCTGCACCTGCTCTAAGGATTTTTTTATCTGACGAATCAGGGCATCTTCGAAGATATAACGGTTCTTTCCCTTTACTCCAATCTCTGCATATTTAATTAAAAAAGCGTGAATATTATTCATGACAATCCCTTTCTAATGTCTTGTAAACTTCCGAAGCATTGGAAGTAATTCTTTTAATATTTCAATGGTTGTTTCAATTTCCTCTTCTGTATTTTCCCCACAGAAACTAAAACGAATGGTGCTATCTAAAAGTTCCTCCGGCACATGGATGGTTTGAAGCGTTTTACTAATGGCCGGATGATTCGAGGAACAAGCAGAACCTGAGGAAACATAAACCCCTTTTCCCTCTAAGGCATGTAAAAGCACCTCACTTCTTACTCCCTTAAAGCTTGCGCTTACAATATGAGGGGCTGAATCTTGTCCGCAAAAACTATTTACCGTAACATCCGGAAGTTTTAAAAGTTCTGAAATCATGGTATTTTTTAAATCATACAAATGCCCTTGCACTTCTTCAAAATGATCATAGATTTCCTTGGCTGCCTCTCCCATTCCTGCAATGGCTGGCACATTCTCGGTTCCAGACCGCATTCCTGCCTGCTGTCCACCACCTAATATCAAAGGTTTTATCGTTAACTTTTCCCTGCAATATAAAAATCCACTTCCCTTTGGTCCGTGAATCTTGTGTCCTGACACAGATAACAAATCAATTCCCTGTTTTTTCGGATGAATCTGATACTTGCCAAAACTTTGAATCGCATCCACATGATAAACAATCTCCGGATTGTATTCATGGAGAATTTTCCCAATTTCCTCTACTCTAGAAAGACGGCCTGTCTCATTATTCACCTGCATAATAGAAACCAGGATGGTATCTGGTCGAAGAGCAGCCTTTAAGGCCTCAAGATCCACAACCTCCTTTTCATTTCCCGGAAGGTAAGTAACCTCAAATCCCTCCTCTTCTAAAAAACGCATCGGCTCATATACGGACGCATGTTCCATGGCGGAAGTAATAATATGTTTTCCTCGTCTCTTCTTTGCAAATGCGGTTCCTATAATAGCCATATTGTTCGATTCTGTACCGCCGGAAGTAAAGATCAGTTCCTTTTCCTTGCAGTGTAAAATTTTAGCAAGTTTTCCTGCAGCATCTTTTATATAATTCTCAGCTTCCATTCCCTTCATGTGCATGGAAGATGGATTTCCAAAGTCCTCTTTTAGAACCCTTTCCATAATTGCCACAACCCCTTGTGATGGTTTGGTTGTAGCACTATTATCAAAATAAATCATACTTCCTTCTTTCCTTCCAAGGCCAACATTAGTGCCGATAAGATGGCAAGGCCTGCGGTCTCTGTTCTTAATATTCTATGTCCCAAAGATACCTCTTTACATCCTGCCTCTAGAGCCATTGCTACCTCACTTGGCGCAAAACCTCCCTCTGGTCCAATAAAGATTGCAACCCGATCCCCCGGTTTCACTTGACAAATTAACGCGTGGGTCTGACTATAATTTACCGCTCCTTCGTAACAAAATAGCCGATATTCAAAGCAAGCGGTTTCTTCCAAAACTTTCTTGAAGGACTGAACCGGAAATACTTCAGGAATAATCACGCGCTTTGACTGCTTGGCTGCACTTTCTGAAACGCTAAGCCAACGTTCCTGCTTAGATTTTTTCTTTTTCTCATCTAGTTTTACCACGCAGCGAGCCGTCTCCATCGGGCCAATCCCACAGGCTCCAAGCTCCACTGCCTTTTGTATTACCAGTTCCATCTTTGTGCTTTTAGGGAGTGCCTGGTAAAGATAAATCTTAGCACCAAGTTCGCGATTTACCCCTTCCACATCCAGGATGGTAGCTAGGATTTTGTCGTTTAAAAGTTCTTTAATCTCACATCGGTAATCCATACTATCCTTGTCGGAAATTAAAATCTCCTCTCCCGGATGCATACGAAGAACACGGGCGATGTGGTTTACATCCTCCCCTAAGATTGTGATTTCTTTTTCTCCAATCTGTTCCTTTTCTACAAAAAATCGATACATAGGCCCACTCCTTCTTATACCCGAGAATTCTAACACAAAAACCTATTCATTGTCTATATGGAAAATGCCAGTTATTTCTTCCGGTAATACAAAAGACTGATCCAGTCTCCCAGGTCCTCCTCTTTTTTCAATGCAAAGCCACCAAGCCCTTCCATGGCTTCTAGGACCTCTTTTCTTTTTTCTTTTATGATTCCTGAGGTTAAAAAATATCCTCCCGGCTTTAGGTAATCGCAAAGCCCCGGAATCAAAAGCAAAATCACCGGTTCTAAGATATTAGCTACCACAAGGTCATAGCCACCTTCTCCCTCCATGATCACCCGGTCCCTGCTTGCCAAATCTCCTATAATATCTCCGGTAAAAAAACTTAACCGACAACCGTTGGCCTTGGCATTTTCCTCTGAAAGCCTGGTAGCCTCAGGATCTATCTCCGTTCCCACCACTTTTTTTGCCCCTAGCATACTTGCTGCAATGGAAAGGATTCCAGATCCACATCCCACATCTAGGACTTTTTGACCTTCCAGCTTCATATCCTGTAACTGCATGAGACAAAGCTTTGTAGTCTCATGGGTTCCAGAACCAAAGACCTGGCCAGGATCAATTTTAATTTCCAATTTGGTTTGCTGGCTTTTCTCCCAGGCAGGAGTAATTCCAATATTTCCCACTGCAAATGGTTTGAAATATTCTTTCCAAGCGTCCATCCAGGCAGTATCATCAAAGACTTCCGAAGTTATGGTATCCTGATTCAGATCCATCTTTTCTTTTAGGGCTTTTAAAATCCTTTCCTCTTCCATCATGGATTTTCCATGAACCAAATCCTTTCCACTATTGACCAAAGACTCATCCACCTCTCCAGACTCAAGATAGAAGATCAAACCATCCTCTAATTCTTCATAGGATGACACCCCTTCTTCTAAGAGCACCTGACCTAGTGCCTCTATCTTATCTTTTCTGGTTTTGATTTGATACTTTTGATATCCCATATATCCTCCAACCTAGAAGAAGCGCCTCTTCCGACTCCTGCGGAACAGACGCTTATTCTAGTCATTCTTATTTCTTTAAATCCTCAAAGGCATCTTTGATTTTTTCAGAGAATGTTTTACGCTTCTTCTTACTCTCCTCTGTTTCCTCTGCACCAAGAGAATTCTCATAGATCATATCAAAATAACGAAGTGCTTCCTTCTGATCACCGGTTAACTTCTTTGGTACAGCAACCGTAAGGGTGGTATACTGATCTCCACGCATCGCCTTGTTTCGCAAAGAATACACTCCCTTACCCTTTAAGCGAATCACAGTTCCCGACTGGGTTCCCGGTTTAATGTTAAATAAAACATCTCCATCTACTGTCTTTACCCGAACATCTCCACCAAATACCGCCTGTGCATATGAAATCTCAGATTTGCTGTAAAGATCAAGACCACGTCTCTCAAAGTCTTTGCTTGCAGAAACGGTAACTTCCACATACAAGTCTCCTCTTGGACCGCCGTTGGTTCCCGGCTCTCCCTGATTAGAGATTCGAATTCTCTGTCCATCTCCAATACCTGCCGGCACAGAGATTTCAATTTTCTTCTTCGTTGACTTATAACCGGAACCACCACATTCTACACACTTCTCTCTGATGATCTTACCGCTACCATGACACTTTGGACAAGTCTGCACATTACGAATTTGTCCAAACATGGAATTTTGAGTAAATACAACCTGACCCTTACCACCACACTGATCGCATGTTTCCGGACTGGTTCCGGGCTTTGCTCCTCTTCCGTGACAAGTACTACACTCTTCCTTGTAACTAATGGTTAAATCCTTCTTGCATCCAAATACCGCCTCTTCAAAGGTAACACGGAGTCCATAAGCCACATCTGCCCCACGCTGAGGAGCATTGGGATTTGCTCGGCTACTTCTTCCACCTCCAAAGATATCTCCAAAGATATCTCCGAAAATATCTCCAAAGCCTGCACCGTTAAAGTCAAATCCACCAGGTCCACCACCGGCGCCATCAAAGGCTGAATGACCAAACTGGTCATACTGCCGTCTCTTCTCTGCATCACTTAAGATGGCATAAGCCTCAGAAGCCTCCTTAAATTTTGCTTCTGCTTCCTTATCTCCCGGATTGGTATCTGGATGATATTTTTTTGCTAACTTACGATAGGCCTTTTTGATATCTGCGTCACTGGCGCTTTTATCAACACCTAATACTTCATAGTAATCTCTTTTTGTTTCTGCCATAATTTAATACCACTCTTTCAAGTCCCGTCTTATTTTTTGAGGGAAAGGGAATTTCCACTAAAAACACCTAAAGAGTCAAAAGGTTTCCTTCTGACTCTTTGTGGTTTCTATTTATACTTCCTTGAAGTCTCCATCTACAACATCATCGCCAGCTGCCTGACCACCAGCCGCAGCTCCCGGTTCAGGACCAGCCTGACCTGCCTGCTGCTGTGCTGCTGCCTGCTCATACATTTTCTGGAAAAGGCTCTGAGCATCGTTCATCATCTTCTCCTTTGCCGCCTTAATTTCTTCAGCATCTGCATCGGTCATTGCATCGATGGTACTCTTAGCAAGTACATCCTTTAAAGCCTGAAGATCAGCTTCTACCGTAGACTTTTCTGAAGCCTCTAACTTGTCTCCGGCATCCTTTAAAGCCTTCTCAACCTGTCCTACCATAGACTCTGCTTCATTACGAGCATCTACATTCTCTTTTCTCTTCTTATCTTCTGCTTCATACTGAGCAGCTTCCTTTACAGCCTTATCGATTTCCTCATCGGTCATGCTTGATCCGGAAGTAATGGTGATATGCTGCTCCTTACCGGTTCCAAGATCCTTAGCTGAAACATTAACAATACCATTTGCATCGATATCAAAGGTAACTTCGATCTGAGGAACGCCTCTCATTGCTGGAGGAATTCCATCTAACCGGAACTGTCCAAGTGACTTGTTATCCTTAGCAAACTTTCTTTCCCCCTGTACCACGTTAATATCTACTGCGGTCTGATTATCTGCTGCAGTTGAGAATACCTGGCTCTTCTTGCAAGGAATGGTTGTATTTCTCTCGATTAATGGAGTTGCTACACCACCCATGGTCTCAATCGAAAGGGTAAGTGGAGTTACATCAAGAAGAAGGATATCTCCTGCACCTGAATCTCCTGCTAACTTACCACCCTGGATAGAAGCACCGATTGCTACACACTCATCTGGATTTAAGGTCTTTGATGGCTCATGACCGGTTAAGGCCTTTACCTTATCCTGAACAGCCGGGATACGAGTAGAACCACCTACCAAGAGAACCTTGCTAAGTTCTGAAGCGGAAAGACCTGCATCTCTTAATGCATTCTGAACAGGTACTGCAGTTCTCTCAACAAGATCAGCGGTAAGCTCATCAAACTTAGCCTTGCTAAGGGTAATATCAAGATGCTTAGGTCCCTCAGCAGTTGCTGTGATGAATGGAAGGTTGATATTTGTTGTTGTTGCTGAAGAAAGTTCCTTCTTAGCCTTCTCTGCTGCTTCTTTGATTCTCTGTAATGCCATCTTATCTGCAGAAAGGTCTACACCCTCTGCCTTCTTGAACTCATCGATTAAGTAATCAGCAACCTTCTTATCGAAGTCATCACCACCAAGTCTGTTATCACCGGCTGTTGCTAATACTTCGATTACACCATCACCGATTTCAATGATTGATACATCAAACGTACCACCACCTAAATCGTATACCATAATCTTCTGCTCATTTTCATTATCTAGACCATATGCTAACGCTGCAGCGGTAGGCTCGTTGATGATACGCTT
>DEWK01000018.1:85256-91811 GCA_002363615.1 Lachnospira sp. UBA3212
GCCTGACGCTGTGCATCGTTGAAGTAAGCTGGTACTGTAATAACCGCTTCACTAACAGTCTCACCAAGATAGCTCTCAGCATCTCCTTTTAACTTCTGAAGAATCATTGCTGAAATCTGCTGTGGTGTATAGTTCTTTCCATCAATTGCTACCGTATAATCAGTACCCATATGTCTCTTAATCGATGAAATTGTCTTTTCAGCATTGGTAACTGCCTGACGCTTTGCTGGCTCACCTACTAAACGCTCACCATTCTTTGAAAATGCTACTACGGAAGGAGTAGTACGTACACCTTCTGCATTTGTAATAACGGTAGGCTTTCCACCTTCCATAACTGCTACACAACTATTTGTTGTTCCTAAATCGATACCAATAATCTTACTCATAATTTGTTTCCTCCTTATTTTTTGAAACAATAAAAATTTCTATTCATTAGTTAGCTACCTTTACCATACTGTGACGAACCACCAGTTCATGGTACTTATATCCCTTTTGGTATTCCTCGGTAATGATATTATCTCCAACCTCATCGTTGTCTTCATGCATTACTGCATTATGAAGTTCCGGATCAAATTCCTGACCAACCGCTTCGATTGGTGTCACTCCCAAATCTTCCAGGGCCTTTGAAAGTCCCTTGTAAACCTTGTCCATACCATCCACAAAAGGATCATCCTTTCTATCTTCCGGTACCTGTGCCAAGCCTCTCTCAAAGTTATCAATCACCGGAAGGATTTTTTCAATGACATTCTTACTTCCCATGTCAAACATGGCTGCTTTTTCTTTCTCACTTCTTTTACGAAAATTATCAAACTCTGCAAATAATCTTGTATACTTGTCATTCAGTGCTTCAAGTTGCTCGTCTTTCTTATCTTTTTTCTTTTTACCAAAGAATCCTTTCTTCTCACCAGTTTCTTCTGTCTCTTTTTCAGTCTCTTCTTCTGACTCTTCTTCTGACTCTTCTGACTCTTCTGACTCTTCTGCCATCTCCTCTGCTGTCTCTTCCTCTAAGTCTTCCACTACTTCAGCTTCCGCTTCCGTTTCGAGTTCTTCATTCTCAAGTTCTTCGGTAATGTTCTTTTCTGTTTTTTCCACTTGCTCACGATCCTTCCTTTCCATCATTATTTTCCTTAAACTTTTCATCTAAGGTTGAACGGACCTCTTTTAAGGTTTTTAAAACCCTTTCATAATCCATTCTCTTAGGGCCGATAATACCAATGGTACCACGTACGCCTTCTCCTAGCTCATAGGTTGCTGTCACAACGGAACAGTCTTTCATGGACTTTACCGGAGTTTCATTGCCAATGTAGACTGAAATTCCCGTGCTTTCATCGGAACGGTTCAAAGAATCCTGAACAATATCCGTCAGCTGCTGTTTTTCTTCTAAGGTGCTAATCAATTCACTGGCTTTTTCTCGATCAGAAAGTTCCGGATACTTGAAAATATTCGTAGCTCCCGAGGTATAAATCTCTAATGAATTCTCACTTGCAAATGCATCCATGATTGCCTTCATGACACCCTTTAAGATTTCTTCATGCCCCTTAATCTGAGCTGAAAGGGCCGCAAGTACATTCATATTGATCTGCTCTGAGGTAAGTCCCGCCAAAGAGGTATTTAACATAATATTTAGTTTAATCACTTCTTCATTATTCAGTTCTTCTTCGGCTTTAATAAATTGGTTCTTAATCAGATTTCCATCTAAAACCACCACGCATAGGATTCGTCCTGGCTCTACTTGAGATAGCTGAATGAATTTCACCTGATTTCCTCTTACCACCGGCGACGTGATCATGGTGGCATAGTTGGTATCAAGAGCCAACTGCTTAGCCATTCCCTTCAACATATCCTCCACCTTATCTACTCGTTCCAGTAAAGAAGATTTCAGATTCTCTACCTCTTTTTCTTTTTCTTCAAGTTCCTTGGTTCGTGCCGCTAACATCTCATCTACGTAGAATCGGTAACCCTGATCCGTTGGAATACGTCCTGCCGATGTATGTGGCTGGATAATCAGACCCAGCTCTTCAAGATCTGACATCTCGTTACGAATTGTAGCAGAGCTTAAGTTTAAGTCGGTATATTTAGAAATTGTTCTAGAACCAACCGGCTCTCCTGTTTCCAGATAATTCTGAATGATTGCCTTTAGTATCTTTCTTTTTCTCTCATCCAGTTCCAAAGCTCCACTTCCTTTCTGTTTCGCACTTGTTAGCACTCGACAATTTGGAGTGCTAATATCTACAGTTCATAATTTATCACTTGCCCTTCTATTTGTCAACTAGGAAATTTGTGACTTTTATGTGTAAAAAGAACATTGCCAAAAAGCAATGCCCTTCCATGTTTATTATTTTTCATGCCTTCAAGCATAAATTTTACAACAAATATCCTGCCATCGCCCGGTTGCTAACATCGAGTCCATAATCCGTAAGAAATAATCTTCCGTCCTCTTCCACCAAGAGGCCCTGCTCCTTTTGTTCCTTGATTATTCTTCCATATACTTCTTCCATATCTTTTAAAAATTTCTCTTTGAACTCTTTTTTTGAAACTCCCCTGCTTAGACGAAGTCCCAAAAACATAAATTCTTCCATCTGATTTTTTTCATCTGCTATTTCTTCAATTTCTCTCAATTGAGAAAAGACCTCTTTTCTGTCTTCTTTCTCTAAAATCTCACAATAGTCTTTAAAATTTCTCTGATTATAAAAACGACATCCCTCAAAATAAGAAGATCCCCCAAGTCCAAAAGCTAAATAAGGCTTTAGTGTCCAGTAAACCAAATTGTGTCTACATTCTCTTCCTGACTTTGCATAGTTTGAAATTTCGTATCGCTCATACCCTGCTTCACCTAAGACTTCCTTTGTCAGCTCATACATTCTTCTTTCTTCCTCTTCTGATGGCAAAGAATTTTTCCCCTTCTTTTTTTCCGCCTCTAGCATGTTCTTTAAAGTTGTATCTTCTTCTACAATTAAACTGTAAGCCGAGATGTGTTCCGGGGCAAGCCCTACCACTTTTTGCAAGCTGTCTTCATAACTTGAGAGACTTTGTCCCGGAAGGGCACTCATTAAATCAATATTAATATTATGAAATCCCTCTTCTCGAAAGATCTGATAACTTTTCAGAAATTCCTCATAGGTATGGATTCTACCAATTCGCTTTAACTCTTCATTCTGAGCAGACTGGAGTCCCAGGGAAATTCGATTGATTCCCGCTTTTTTATATAACCTTGCTTTTTCTTGATCTACCGTTCCCGGATTACACTCTATGGTAATTTCCGCTTCTTCATCAAAATCTGCATTTGCTCTTAAACACTCCAAGATTTCCAGGATTTGCCTTCCCTCTAGCAAGGATGGTGTTCCTCCACCAAAGAAGACAGTCTTTACCCGGTAAGCTAATAATTCTTCCTTTGCTAAAGATATTTCCCTGCATAACCTTGATACATATAAAGCCCTGGTTTCTTCATTCATAGGAGCCGACAGAAAGTCACAATAATAGCACTTTCTGACGCAAAAAGGAATATGAATATATATTGATAAATCTACCTTTTCCATGCTTTCATCCCTTCTACTAGTTTCCTTGCATTGCAACAGACTTATTCTAGCAAATACCTAAGTTTTTGTCTATTTTTTAAAAAAATCCAGCCAGAAACTCCCATCTCTTCCGGGATTTTTCTGACTGGATGTATTTTTAATTAAAATATACCAATTCACTAAGTGGTGGATCACAAGGCTCCACTTCACTTGCGTTTAGGATAGGGCCTTCCCCACGGTAAGCCTTAGAATAACCAGTGGTAACACTTGCTGTAATCTTGTACCATTTTCCAACTTCTAATTCTGAAAGTCTCTCATAATTTGTCAGGTAGCCGATATAACGGATATCATCTGCGCAACAGGTCATAGCCTTACGACCTGGAACAAATTGATTTCCTACCGCCATCTTACTCTTTAAGGCAACTCCCTTAAAACGTACGGTCTTTCCAATATAACGCTCCGGATTATCTGTTAAATCGATATAGAAAATACCATAATCCACATCTTCAATCTCAATGATCGGAGCATCTAAATCATAAGGAACGGTATCTGTAAAGATATCAATCGGAACACCGTCCGGACCTTCAAACACAATCTCAGTAGCAGGATTTACCGCCATAATACTTCTTCTATAATTTGAAAGAGGAAGATTCTGGTTTACCCGGTTAAAGACAACCATGTCTGCACTGGTTGCCATATCCGAAAACAAAGACTTCATATTGTTCATGTAGATGCTAAAGGTATTACAGTCTACGGTAACAATCTGCTGAAGGAATCCCCATTTTGCCGGAAGCTTCATCTTACAGAATTCTTCCACGCCCCAAAGAGGATTTAACTCAACGATTACTCGTTCCGGACGATGCTTCCGATTTAGCTCCTCTAACTTCTCAGAGGTTAACTCTTCTTTTTCAGTAATTACCTCTAACAAAGTGTTATGGTCTAAAAGCATACCTCGATCATACTCTTCCTCCCCTTCTTCTGTGGTAATCAAAAGGGTTGGCTCTTCAATTTGAAAATAATCTGCTGCAACGGTATCCTTAATAAAGGAAGTCTTCCCTGACTCCAAAAATCCGGTTACAACAAAAATCGGGATATCATAATCTTCTGCTGCCATATACTCTCCAATTCTGCTTATACAAGCTTAAATAATTCTTTTAATTTCTCTTCCTTTAACTGAGAGCCAATGACACAAAGACGACCTGTAAATTCAGGAGCACCTTCACGTACATCAGCCTCTTCCGGAACCATATCAAAGTAAATCCAAGTTCCATCGGTTCCTTCCACCATACCCTTTGAACGAAGAATCACACCATACTCTTCTGATTCAGAAAGGGTCTTTAAAATATCCGCAATTTCTTCCTTGCTATACTTGCGTACGGTTTCCTGACCCCAGCTGGTAAATACTTCATCTGCTGCATGTCCATGATGGTGATGATGGTGGCAATGCTCGTGATCATGGTCATGATCGTGGTGGCAATGCTCGTGGTCGTGATCGTGGTGACAATGCTCGTGGTCATGGTCATGATCGTGATGACAATGCTCGTGATCATGGTCATGATGATGGTGACAAGAACAATTTGGATCGTCGCACTCTCCTTCCTCATGTTCTGGAATCTCAACCTTAGTAAGGTCAATCTTAATACCTTCCATGGTCTCAAGAACCTTCTTACCCGGAAGCTGTTCTACCGGAGTGGTAATAATCGTTGCTTTTGGATTTAGGTTCTTAATAATAGCAATGGCTTCTTCAATCTTTTCCTGAGTCGCACGCTCTGTATCGGTACGGCTTAAGATAATGGTGTTAGCTGCCTGAATCTGATTCTCAAAGAACTCACCAAAATTCTTTGCATACATCTTGGCCTTGGTTACATCTACTACGGTTGTAGCACAGTTTAATTCAACAGTATCTTCCGACTCAATGTGAAGATTCTTTACTGCTCCAATCACATCTGATAACTTACCTACACCGGATGGCTCGATAATAATACGCTCAGGATGATACTTGTCGATTACTTCCTGAAGAGCCTTACCAAAGTCTCCTACTAAGGAACAGCAAATACAGCCCTGACTCATCTCAGTGATTTCAATGCCAGCATCCTTTAAGAAACCGCCATCGATTCCAATTTCACCAAACTCGTTCTCAATAAGAACCACCTGGGTACCTTTTAATGCATCTTCCAATAATTTTCTAATCAGTGTAGTTTTTCCTGCACCTAAAAATCCGGAAATAATATCAATCTTTGTCATTTTATACCTCCATTTAAAATTATAAGAAAAAACTCTTATATCCAAAAAGATATAAGAGCTTAAGTGAAATTGCGGGGACAGGACTTGAACCTGCGACCTCCGGGTTATGGGCCCGACGAGCTTCCAACTGCTCTACCCCGCGCCAATATGTGCTGTTGCTTTTTTCCAACAGCACCTATTATAACATAATAAACTGTTTCGTCAACCCCTAACTTGAATTTTCTTTTTTTGTCAAATTAAACAACCAGTCCATCCTCTACCATAATCACGCGGTTTGTCTGTTCAGCAATGGTCGGATCATGCGTAACTATTACAACTGTTTTTCCTTGCTTATTTAGTTTCTTTAAGAGATTCATGATCTCCTGACCGGTTTTCCTGTCTAAAGCTCCGGTAGGTTCATCCGCTAAAATCAAATCCGGTTTTGTTACAAGGGCTCGTGCAATTGCACATCTTTGCTGCTGCCCGCCAGATAACTGTTTTGGATATTTCTTTTCATACCCTTCCATCCCTAATTCCTTCAGCAGATCCATGATTAAATGGCGTCTCTTAGACTTTTTTACATTTTGAGCGCGAAGGGGAATTTCTACATTTTCAAAAACGGTATAGTCCGGCAAAAGCATAAATTGTTGAAAAACAAATCCAATCTTCTTACTCCGAAACACATCCAGCTTTTTGTTGTTCATTTGATCGATACGTTCTCCTTTAAACAAGTACTCGCCATCATCCATACGGTCCATGCCGCCCAAGACATTTAGCAAAGTTGTTTTTCCAGAACCAGAGGCACCCATTACAGAAA
>DEWK01000002.1 GCA_002363615.1 Lachnospira sp. UBA3212
GAATTAGTAGTTAGGAAGGGGTGATGGACGAAGATGATAAACAAGCATGAATTACTGGATGAAATTGAAATAATTAAGAAGAATATTGAGGATGTTTTAGCAGAATTAGAAATAATGAAAAGTACAGTGGATCAATCAGTTATGCTGCGTGTAATAAAACATGGAGGCGGATATCAGTATTTTCAACGCAGAAAGGGATCAGAGACAAATGGCGAATACATAAGGAAGAAGGATATTAATAAAGCGATTACTCTTGCACAGATAGAATATGATGAAAAACTCTTAGGTAGCTTACTAGAACTGAAAAATGCATTAGAAGAATGCATTGCTAATCCTTTTGAAACGGCTTTGGAGCAGATACGTCCGGGAAAAAGAGAATTGGTACAAGCTCATTATATTTCGGATGAAGCCTACCTTAAGAACTGGAGAGAGCAGAAATATGAAATACTGCGGTTTAAAGAGAACTCTCCGGAGTATTATACCAGGAGTGGAATAAGAGTTAGATCAAAGTCAGAAGTGTTGATCGCTGATATGCTGGATGAGCTGTCTATTCCGTTTCTTTATGAAAAACCATTGCAGCTGAAGAAAAAAAAGGTCCGCCCTGATTTTACTTTACTGAATATAAAAGAGAGAAAGGAAATATACTGGGAGCATTTTGGGATGATGGATGACCGGGAGTACAGGGATGATGCTTTGATGAAGATAAGAGAATACGAGGCAAGCGGGTTTTACCAATATGATTCTGTGATCTGGACTTTTGAAAGCTCAAGGAACCCGGTGAATACAAGGGATATTCGAAATATGATCAAAAGCCTACGTCGTATACTCGGATATTAAATTTCTGAAATATTAGCCTGAGTATTAAACGATTGCAAGATTAGCTTGAGTATTAAACGCCCGCAGGTTTAACTTGAATATTATATTTCTGCAAAACATCGGGACATTCTTAAGGTTTCGCTGTACAGCGATACGCTGGTAATGAGTGACCCGGAAAGAGTCTAATCTCGGCAGAGAAGGACAAGGACTGCAGGGCTTTTTCTGGAAGAAAGGATAGATGGAATATAAACCATGAAAAGCTATAATATCAGATGATATGGAAGGGTTTATTGCTTTTTAGAAGTAGAAAGAAAAAATACTGGTTAGCTAAGCTATAAAAGTTATGAGATTTCTTTGTTTTATTGCTAATTGCAGGGGAAAAACAATATAACAATGTAAAAAAACAATAAATGTGGTCAAACTGCTATTATTTATAGTCGAAGGCGGACAATGGGAGTGAATTTACTATTATTGTACCAAGTGGCAGGGGGAACTTTGCGTCACGATTCAAAAGAACCAGTGGTGGGTAAGACCATTTTTAAAATCTGAACAGGAAGAGATATTGTTCCAAGGCAAAGAACGTGATAGAATGGAAAAAAATGCAGTAAGTGAATGAAAAGATGGGAGAAACGATGGCAGGAAGTAATGCAATCATGCAGGCAATCAAAAGTGGAGAATTTGCTACAATCTACCTTTTGTATGGGGAGGAGTCATACCTGAAGCGGTATTACAAGAACCAGATGGTAGAACATTTTGGTGGCCTTTCTGGGATGAATGTGAATCATTTTGAGGGAAGGGGCATTGATGAGAAGGAACTGGCATCGATTTTACAGACGGCTCCTTTTTTTGAGGAAAAACGCTTTGTTTTAGTTGAAAACAGTGGGTTCTTTAAAAAGGCTCCTTCCGATGCACTGTTAAAGGTTCTTGAAAACCTGCCGGACTTTGTGGTTCTTTTATTTGTGGAAGAGGAAACCGATGGAAAGACCAAACTTTTTAAGGCGGTAAAAAAGACGGGAGAACTGGTGGTTTGTGACTATCTGAAAGAAGTGGACTTGGTAACTTGGATTGCCAAGTATCTAAGCCATCAGGGAAAGAAGATTTCAAGGGCATCTGCCACCAGTCTAATACAAAGGGTTGGAGTAGACTTAGAAACCTTGAGTCGTGAATTGGATAAACTGGTTTCTTATGTGGGAAGTGCAAAGACCGTAACCACGGAGGATGTTCTTGATGTTTCTATAAAGAGAAGTGAGTATCGAATCTTTGATCTAATCGATGCAGTAGGAAGTGGAAAAAAACGGGAAGCTTTTCAGATTTACTATGATTTAGTAGAATCAGGAATGAAAGCACCGATGATTTTATATATGCTTGCAAGACAGTGTAATCAGATGTTACTTGCGAGTTTGATGAAAAATGGAGGAAAGGGAATTCCTGAGATTACCAGACATCTTGGTCTCCATGGAGATTGGCTGGCTAAAAAATTAGTGAGCCAGGCCAGTCACTATGATAGCAAGCACTTAAAGAAATTATTTGAAGAGTGCGTGTCCTATGAGGAAGCGGTAAAAAGTGGACGCTTAGGGGACCAGGTGGCATGCGAGATGATTCTAGTAGACCTTTTAAATACGGATCGATAGAGGCGGGCTTATGTGGATGAATACGAAGAAGAGCTTCCTCCTTTTTGGTCTGGTTCTCCTTTTCTTAAGCGGGTCTGCTTGCCAAGAGATTCACCAAAATCAAACTAGGGTAAGTAACCAGACACTTCAAGAAGACAGTCAGAAGGAAACACAGAAAGAGACACAAAAAGAAACTCAAAAAGAAACACAAGAAGGGACTTTAAAGGAAAGTATCCCTGACTATCAGGGAAAGGCCTATGTAGAGGTAAATGGGGGAGTTCCCTTTTTTACTGCAGGTGAGATCACCCAAACGTCCTATGAAAGCTATGAGGACCTAGATGAACTTGGTCGGTGTAAAGTCGCCTCTGCCTGTATTGGAAAGGACTTGATGCCTACAGAGGAGAGGGGAACCATCGGTCAGGTGCGACCAAGTGGCTGGCATACGGTAAAGTATGACTGCGTCGATGGAAAATATCTTTACAATCGTTGTCATTTGATTGGGTATCAGTTAACCGGAGAGAATGCGGATCCTAGAAATCTTATTACCGGAACCAGGTATTTGAATGTGGAGGGGATGCTTCCCTTTGAGAATCAGGTGGCAGACTATGTTTCCGAAAGTGGCAACCATGTGCTGTATCGGGTAACTCCTTATTTTCAGGGAGATGAGCTTCTTGCAAGAGGAGTTTTTCTAGAAGCCTACTCGGTGGAAGATCAGGGAGCAGGAATATGCTTTCATGTCTTTTGCTATAATGTGCAACCGGATATTCTTATCGACTATGCCACGGGAGACTCTTCCTATGTGGGAGACCAGGAAGAGACAGAGATAAAAGGAGAGGCACAGGCGTATGTGGTGAATAAAAATACTGGGGTGTTTCATCATCCGGATTGCTCTTCGGTGTCACAAATGGCAGAGCACAATAAAATATATGTACAGAAAAGTCGGGAGGAGTTAATGGAAGAAGGCTACAAGCCCTGCGGAAATTGTAATCCATAAAGAAAAAATTGTTTCTTGACATTTGTATAGAAATCAGTTAATATAACGCTGATGTCTGCATGGGACGTCCGCATAAAATCGCATGCAGATGAGTTATATAGTTTGTGCGAACATACTCTCTCACCGTTCGTACGTATATAATGGAGGATTAAACAATGGCAAACATTAAGTCAGCAAAGAAGAGAATTTTAGTAACTAAGGTAAGAACAGAGCGTAACAAGTCGATCCGTTCTGCAGTTAAGACTGCAATCAAGAAGGTAGACGCAGCAATCGAAGCAAACGATAAGGAAGCAGCAGTAGCAGCTTTACATAGCGCTACTGTAGCAATCGACAAGGCTGCATCTAAGGGTGTATACCACAAGAACACAGCTTCTCGTAAGGTTTCACGTTTAGCTAAGGCTGTTAACAAGCTTGCTTAGTTGTAAAACGACTCAGCCATTGAAAAGGTTGTTGCTTATGGCAACAGCCTTTTTTTAGTAGGAAGGAAGGTTGCTATATGAAAAAACTCGTATGCCTGATTCCTTTTGGACTCCTTGTGGTCCTTGGTCTGGTATTCTTATTTGCCAGGGAGGAAAAGAAAACGAAAAAGGCAGAAGATTACTACTCCGGCCAATATGTAAAAGAAGTCTTCAAGAAAGACCGGGTGGGGAAAATAGAAATCACCATGGATGCAAAAGACTATCAGGATCTAAAGGAAAAACCCTTAGAAAAAAACTATTATTCCTGTCAATTAAACTTTGGAAAACTTCATTTGAAGAACGTAGGAATCAGAACGAAGGGAAATACCTCCTTAGAGCATGTGGTAAAAGAGGGGGGAGAAAAGTATAGCTTGAAATTGGAGTTTGACCACTACCAAAAGGGGCAGACCCTATATGGACTAGACAAGCTTTGTTTGAATAATGGCTACCAGGATCCGGGAAATCTTAGGGAGTACACGGCTTATTCTGTGTTTGAGAAAATGGGGGCCCAGACACCCTTGTTTTCTTATTTTCAACTTGTGATCAATGGTGAGAATCTGGGCCTATACTTAGGGGTGGAAGGGATAGAGGAAGCCTTTTTAAAACGAACCACCGGAAGTATTTCGGGAAATCTTTATAAGCCGGAAGAAGCCCTGGATGGAAAGTATCTAGAATATATCGATGGAAATCCGGATTCCTATCCGGCCATTTTTACCGCTTCGGTTTTTGGAAATGAAAGCCAAGCAGATAAGGAAAAATTAGTGGCTTGCCTTAAGGCCTTGTCTTTAGAGGAAAACCTGGAAGATACCTGGGACCTGTCCCAGGTAATCCCGTATCTTGCGGCTAGTTCCTTTGTGGTAAATGATGATTCTTACGTGGGAAATATGTTTCATAATTACTATCTTTCCTATAAAGATGGAAAGGCAAGTATCTTTCCTTGGGATTACAATTATGCCTTTGGAAAGTTTGATGCCCAGGTTCCCCTTTTACATGCCAAGCGTTCCGTGGATTCGCCCATTGCCAACGGTGGGACCAAAAAGAAGGTCTTGGTTTATCAGGTGATATCCAAAGAGGACCTAAGGGAAGAGTACCATAAACTGCTTTTGCAGACGGCAAAATGTCAGGTGGAAGAGGAAGGGATCAGCAAATTCTTAGATGAGGCAGAGGCAGTATTGCTTAAGGAATCCCTTTGTGATCAGGAAGAGTTAGAGACTGCCAAGGAAGAAATCAAGGAATTTATTGTAGCAAGATCAGAATCGATTCTTGCTCAATTACAATCAGAATAAAAAAAATTTGCAATGTATTTTTTTGTTTTTCTTGAAAAAAAGACTTGACATATACTGTTTACGGGACTTGAATATATATTTTAATAAAATATACTTATTCAACTAAATGTATGACATAAGAAAAAATGAACACAAGATATAGAAAAAACTCTCGCGCTATGTTATAATAACATCGTTTGCGGGAGTTATTTTATTTAACCCTTTTTGAATGGGGCAAAAAGGCGCAAATTCAGAACTGTCTATGTTTAGGATTAAGGAGGTTTTTTGCTATGAAGGTCGTTAAAAGGGATGGTCGTCATGCAGAATATGATCGCAATAAGATTGTAGTTGCGATTAGCAGGGCGAATCAAGAAGTGAAGGATAATGACAAGGCCACAGAGGAACAGATTTATAGCATTGTAGCATCCATTGAGAACAGAGGAATGGATGAGGTTTCGGTAGAAGATATTCAGGATATCATTGAAGAGAAACTGATGGCTGCTGGAAAGTTTGATTTAGCAAAGAAGTATATCATCTATCGTTATACCAGAGCTTTAGTCAGAAAATCCAATACGACCGATGATTCGATTATGAAACTGATTCGTAATGAGAATCGAGAATTAAAAGAAGAAAATTCCAACAAGAATGCAACCTTAGCATCTACCCAGCGAGATTATATTGCAGGTGAGGTTTCTAAGGATTTAACCAAGCGTATGTTACTTCCGGAAAAGATTGTGAAGGCTCATGAACAGGGAGCAATTCATTTTCATGATATGGATTATTTCCTTCAGCCAATTTTTAACTGCTGCCTGGTAAATATTAAAGATATGCTAGACAATGGTACGGTAATGAACGGGAAGTTAATTGAATCACCAAAGAGCTTCCATGTTGCCTGTACCGTAGTAACGCAGATTATTGCGGCAGTGGCTTCCAGCCAGTACGGAGGTCAGTCAGTGGATGTTGCCCATTTAGGCAAGTACCTTCGTCGCAGTCGTGAAAAGTATGAGAAGAATTACCATGAAAAATTTGATGGAGAACTTTCAGATGAGATGATTGATCGTTTGGTAAAGGAGCGATTGTTAGATGAACTTAGAAGTGGCGTTCAGACCATTCAGTATCAAATCAATACCTTAATGACCACCAATGGTCAGTCTCCATTTGTAACCCTTTTCTTAAATATTGACGAGAACAATGAATATGTAGAAGAAATCGCTATGATTGTAGAGGAAATCCTACGTCAGCGTTTAGAGGGAATCAAGAATGAGAAGGGTGTCTATGTAACGCCGGCCTTTCCTAAGTTGATTTATGTTTTAGATGAGAACAACTGCTTAAAGGGTGGTAAGTATGATTACATCACAAAGCTTGCAGTGAAATGTTCTGCAAAACGTATGTATCCGGACTATATCTCAGCCAAGAAGATGAGAGAAAATTATGAAGGTCAGGTTTTTTCTTGCATGGGTTGTCGTTCCTTCCTTTCTCCATACAAGGATGAGAATGGGAATTACCAGTGGGAAGGTCGCTTCAATCAGGGAGTTGTAAGTTTAAACCTTCCACAGATTGGAATCTTAGCCGCCGGAGATGAAGAAAAATTCTGGGAAATCTTTGAAGAAAGACTTGCTATTTGTTATCAGGCCCTGATGTGCAGACACCGGGCTTTAGAGGGAACTCTTTCAGATGTAAGCCCGATTCATTGGCAGTATGGTGCAATCGCTCGATTAAAGAAGGGTGAAACTATCGATAAGCTTTTACATGGTAATTACTCTACAATTTCCTTGGGCTATATTGGAATCTATGAGGTTACCAAGTTAATGACAGGTGTTTCTCACACGGATCCAAAGGGAAGAGCATTTGCCATGAAAGTCATGGAGCGCCTTCGTCAGGCTACGGATGTTTGGAAAAAGAATACAGGCATTGGCTTTGCGGTTTATGGTACTCCGGCAGAATCTCTTTGTTACCGTTTTGCAAGAATCGATAAGGAACGGTTTGGAGAAATCAAAGATATTACCGATAAGGGCTATTATACCAATTCTTATCATGTAGATGTAAGAGAGAAGATTTCGGCCTTTGATAAGCTGACCTTTGAAAGTGATTTCCAGAGGATTTCCTCTGGCGGATCTATTTCCTATGTGGAGATTCCGAATATGAGACATAACTTAAAGGCCTTAGAAGAATTGGTAAAGTTTATCTATGAGAATATCCAGTATGCGGAATTTAATACCAAGTCAGACTATTGCCAGGTTTGTGGCTATGACGGAGAGATTATGATTAATGACAAGAATGAGTGGGAGTGTCCACAGTGTCATAACAAGGATCATGCCAAGATGAACGTTACCAGAAGAACCTGTGGTTACTTGGGAGAAAATTTCTGGAATGCTGGGAAGACAAGGGAGATCAAAGCAAGAGTTCTTCATATCTAAACTATATAAAAGGTGATAGGAACAAAGAAAAGGGCTGACCATGGGACAGCCCTTTTTGATAATTTACCTAACAGGAGAATAGAATGAATTACGCAGATATAAAAAAATTTGATGTGGCCAATGGACCCGGAATTCGAGTTTCTTTGTTTGTAAGTGGCTGTACTCATGCATGTAAGGGGTGTTTTAATTACACTGCCTGGGATTTTAATTATGGAAAACCATTTACACAAGAAACGATTGATACTATAATAAAAGAACTGTCTGCCCCTTATTATTCGGGTTTGACATTACTTGGTGGGGAACCATTTGAATACGTCAACCAAAAAGGAATCCTGCCTCTCCTTCGTCAAGTGAGGGAAGCCTATCCGGACCTGTCTATTTGGAGTTTTAGCGGTTACACCTTTGATGAGGAAATTATGGGTGAAATGTACGACAAATGGCCGGAAACAAGGGAGTTTCTTTCTTATCTGGAGGTTTTGGTAGATGGAGAATTTGTAGAGGATTTAAAAGACTTGTCCTTGCGTTTTCGTGGTTCTTCCAATCAAAGAATCATCGATGTTCAAAAATCATTACAGGAAGACCAAGTGGTGCTTTATGAATTTTTGGATGAGAAAAAATAGAAGGGAATTACAATGGAATCATTAAAGGTGAATTTAAAAAAACTGGACCCGGATGCAAAGCTTCCTAGTTATGGAAGTACAGAAGCAGCAGGTGCTGATCTCTATGCACTCTTAAAGGAAGAACTTACAATCGAGCCTGGACAAACAGTTCTGGTACATACTGGAATTGCCATGGCCCTTCCTATTGGAACCGTAGGATTAATCTATGCCAGATCCGGACTTGCCTGCAAACGTCATTTGGCTCCAGCCAACAAGGTAGGGGTCATTGACTCAGACTATCGTGGAGAAATTATGGTGGCACTTCATAACCATGGAAATGAACCACAGACGATAGGAAATCAGGAACGGATTGCCCAGCTTGTAGTAACTCCATATTATACCGCTGATTTTGCTTGGGTAGAATCATTGGAAGAGACAGAACGGGGAGTCGGTGGATTCGGCTCAACCGGTAGAATGTAGGAGGGACAGGATGGCAAAACAGGATCAGAGTTTGATTCGTAATTTTTGTATTGTAGCCCACATTGATCACGGGAAATCTACACTGGCAGACCGAATCATTGAAAATACAGGTGTCCTTACGGAACGCGAGATGCAGGACCAGGTGCTGGATAATATGGATCTGGAGAGAGAACGAGGCATTACCATTAAATCTCAGGCGGTTCGTACCCTTTATCAGGCAAAGGATGGGAAGACCTATACCTTAAACCTGATTGACACCCCGGGACATGTGGATTTTAATTATGAGGTAAGCCGAAGTCTTGCGGCTTGTGATGGAGCTCTTTTGATTGTGGATGCGGCTCAGGGAGTTGAGGCTCAGACCTTGGCCAATGTTTATTTAGCCTTGGACCACGACTTAGAGGTAGTTCCGGTAATTAATAAAATTGATCTGCCTAGTGCAGAACCGGAACGGGTACAAAAGGAAATCGAAGATGTGATTGGCCTGGATGCAGAAGGTTGTCCATTTATTTCTGCCAAGAATAATATTGGAATTGATGAAGTGTTAGAGGCGGTAGTAGAAAAACTCCCGGCACCTAGCGGAGATCCTAACGCACCTTTATCTGCCTTGATCTTTGATAGTGTCTACGATTCTTATCGAGGAGTCATTATTTTTTGTCGGATAATGGACGGAGCGATTAAAACTGGAATGAACATTAAGTTGATGGCAACCGGCGCTGTGGAGCAGGTAGTGGAAGTAGGATACTTTGGGGCTGGCCAGTATATCCCATGCGAAGAACTTTCTACCGGTATGGTAGGCTATGTAATGGCTTCCATTAAGGATCTTCATGAAACCCGAGTGGGTGATACCATTACCGATGCCGCCAATCCATGTAAAGAGGCCCTTCCGGGTTATCGTAAGGTTCAGTCTATGGTTTATTGTGGCCTTTATCCGGCGGATGGAGCCGAGTACGAAGACCTTAAGGTTGCCCTAGAGAAGCTTCAATTAAACGATGCTTCCTTAAATTTTGAGCCGGAAACCTCTACGGCCTTGGGTTTTGGATTTCGATGTGGTTTTCTTGGCTTGCTGCACTTAGAAATCATTCAGGAACGCTTGGAGCGAGAATTTGACTTAGACCTTGTTACTACTGCACCAGGTGTAGTTTATAAAGTCTATAAAACCGATGGCAGTGTGATTGACTTAACCAATCCTTCTAACCTTCCGGATCCTTCGGAAATCGATCATATGGAGGAACCTATTGTTACCGTGGAAATCATGGTAACCACGGATTATGTGGGAGCGATTATGGACCTTTGTCAGAGTCGTCGAGGAGAGTATATCGACATGGAATATATTGAGCAGACAAGAGTCTTAATCCATTATCACATGCCTTTAAATGAGATTATTTATGATTTCTTTGATGCTTTAAAGTCCAGATCTCGTGGATATGCATCCTTAGATTATGAATTTAAGGGCTATCAGGTTTCTAAACTGGTGAAGTTAGATATTTTAATTCAAAGAGAACAGGTGGATGCCCTGTCCTTTATTGTGCATGCAGATTCTGCTTATGAAAGAGGAAGAAGGATGTGTGAGAAGTTAAAGGAAGAAATTCCAAGACATCTCTTTGAAATCCCAATTCAGGCAGCAGTAGGTGGAAAAATCATTGCCAGAGAAACCGTGAAGGCTATGAGAAAAGATGTGCTTGCCAAGTGTTATGGTGGAGACATTTCCAGAAAGAGAAAGCTTCTTGAAAAGCAGAAGGAAGGAAAGAAGCGAATGAGACAAATTGGTAATGTGGAGATTCCACAGCAGGCATTTATGGCTGTATTGAAGTTAGATGATGAATAGTATTGGTGGAGTTTTAAAGGAGAAGTAGATGAAATTATTTGATGAGGTGTATTACGTAGGCGGGTGTGATCGAAGTCAGACCCTTTTTGAGAACTTGTATCCGATTCAGGGAATGACCTATAATTCCTATTTGGTACTAGATGACAAGAATGTTCTTTTGGACACGGTAGATTGGTCGGTGGGTCAGGATTTCCTTAAAAAGATTCAGGCAATCTTAGGAGAAAAGTCCTTGGATTATGTGATTGTAAATCACATGGAGCCTGACCACGCGGCAACCTTAGAGTTGGTATTAAAGGCATATCCTAAGGCAACTCTTGTTGCGACAGCTAAGGCCCTTGCCATGGTTCCTCAGTTTTTCGAGGGCCTTGACATTAGGGATCGCAGCATGGCAGTAAAGGAAGGTGACCTTTTAACCACAGGAAGCCATACCTACCAGTTTATTTTGGCTCCTATGGTTCATTGGCCGGAGGTGATGGTTACCTATGAAACAAAGACCAAGGCCCTCTTTAGTGCGGATGCCTTTGGAACCTTTGGGGACTATAGTGGCAGCATGTTGGCAAAGGATTATGACTTTGCCTCAGACTGGCTTCCGGAAGCAAGACGCTATTACACCAATATCGTGGGTAAATATGGGGTTCAGGTTAATGCGGTTTTAAAGAAGGCAGCAGCCCTTGAAATCTCTGCCCTTTGTCCTTTACATGGACCAATCTTTACAGAGAATTTAGGTCAGGTCTTAGAGATTTATGGAAAATGGGCAAACTACCAGCCGGAAGAGGATGGAGTTTTGATTTGCTATGGCAGTATTTACGGCCATACCAAGGAAGTGGCAGAGCGATTAAGCGAGGAATTAAGGAAACGTCAGGTAAAAACCTGCTTGTATGATGTTTCCACCACAGATGCCTCTTGGCTTGTGGGAAAGGCATTTGAATACTCTAAGATTGTTCTTGCCAGTGTCACCTATAACGGTGCCCTTTTCCCCAAGATGGAATATTTGGCAAATGAACTAAAGGCTCACAACCTTTCCGGCAGAACCTTGGCCTTTATGGAAAATGGTAGCTGGGGACCTTTAAGCGTGAAACTGCTTCGAGGACTCTTTGAAAATACCAAGAATACCATCCTGGAAGAGAAGGTTACCATTAAGTCCTCGTACCATGAGGAAAATCAGGCAGAGCTTGAGGCCTTGGCAGATGCCCTTGCTAAATAATAAAGAAAATTAAAAAGTCTCGCATCCCTGATAAATAGGAGTATTGTGAGATTTTTTTCTTTGTTTTGAAGTATAGTAATTTCTACCTTCCTTTGCTTTTTTTCTGTCAAACTGCCGCTTGCTTGTAGCTGGACTATTCAGAAAAGAAAATATAATTTTTTTTAAAAAAGATGATTTAAATAGCAAAAAAATGTTGACATAAATAATTGGGGGGGTATAATCTCAGTTGTCTAGTTTTTTGCGCAGAAAAAGGGACGAAAATATGAAAAATAGGAGGATTTGATTTGATGAAGAAAATCAAACGAGTGCTTTGCACAGTAGTAACAACTTGCCTGATGTTATCATCAATGGCTGTGCCAACAATGGCAGAAACTAAAAAATATACTTGTGATCCTGGGGAGACTATAACAAAGAGTTTTGATACGAATAGTGGAAAAATTTATTTATGTATGAGTGTGGTCAAGTAGTCAGGTTTGATTGGCAATGATGGTCATTGGAGGGCGTATGCTACTGGTGATGCAGCAGCTGCAACAACTGCTTCATTTGGAATGGACGACAGTTATACTAATGTAATGTCAACAAAAGATTTGACTAAGGTTAGAGAAGTATGGGTAACTAGCCCATTAACCCCTGTAAGTAAAGCTCGTGCGAAATTAAGATGGTAATAAAAAAGAAGGCCTGTTCTATTCTATAGATCGGGCCTCTTTATTAGGTGGTGAATATGAGTAATTATTTTTATTATGTAAGAAAGCGAATGTTTTATAAACCATCCTTGTTGCTTTTAAGTGTGATTGTAATGGCTTTAGGGCTTACGCTTTTTGGTTACGTAAGCATGTTTTTCATGTTCCTAAAAAATTATGAAAAAGAGGCATACAAGTATATTCGTCAAGACAAGGATCAGTGTGGTGTAATAAAATTTTCCCTTGATGAAAGAGAAGAGGTTATAAAAGTCTACGAAGAACTGGTGGAAGGGGAAGAAATAGAAAGTATCGGTGCTTGGTATTTTTCTTACTTAAGTTCTTTAAAAACAAAAAATTCAGAAGAAGATATATGGAAGAAGATGCTTGAAATATCAAATCAGCATGTTCATATTTTGGAAAGCACTAATTCGAATGCGGATTACTCAAAGGAAATCGATGTAGTAATGATGCCATCCCAAGCCTTTTTGTTTAATAATTATAAGTTAAGCAAGGGGAGTAAGGATACGGTAAAGAAGACGGAAAAGAACCTAATCTATCTTGGTTATAACTACAGGGATATCCCAATCGGAACCATTCTATATGATGAGGAAACAAAGGAGGAATATGAAGTGGCTGGCGTGTTAGAAAAGAATACGTATTTGCTTGATGAATATTCACTTCTAGCTAATTGGGGCGGTGTTCAATTTAGTTGTATAAATCCGATAGATAACTTTTTTTTGGTGGTGCCGGCATATAATAACTCCCGTGAAAATATTAGATATAGTTTGGCGTTCTTTTCGGTATCAGATCAATGTTCTTTTCAGGAAGGAGTCAAAAAAATACAAGACACCTTTAAAAAGCATGGGTTAGGGGTGGACGTTGGAACCTATGAAGCTCGAGTAGAGACTATAACATCAGATACTGATTGGCTTCTTCAGTCGTTTCTGAAGATATCAATCGTTATTATTTCGGTTGCATATATGATTATGGTAGTTGCTCAGCTCTTAATCAGCTCACTGAAACAAAAGGAATTGGGCGTATGGATTTTATCCGGATTATCAAGAAAGAAAATTTGGGGAATCCTCTTTGGAGAGAATTTTATAAAAAGTCTGATTGCCGGAATAGTTGCCTTTTTGATTGAACAACTATACCTTAAAGATTTTGTCATTAGGAAAGAAAATGCGATTATGATGAAAAGGCTGCAATACGTATATCTTGGCCAATTTGGAATCTTTCTACTGACAGCATGTTTTTTACTTGCGGCTGTTATCTCCTTACTGTCTGTTTATATGATTAGGAATGAGACCATTAAAGAACAGTTATATTCAAATTAAAGGAGGTACATGGTGTGAAAGGTAAAATCGTTCATAACAAATCCATCTTATTCATGCTTGTGTTCTCTTTTTTTATGACTTTTGTTGTGCTTTATGAGGGAAT
The DNA here is from genome assembly GCA_002363615.1 of Lachnospira sp. UBA3212. GTDB lineage: Bacteria > Bacillota > Clostridia > Lachnospirales > Lachnospiraceae > UBA3212. The sequence goes on from DEWK01000002.1 coordinate 13,786, forward strand.
GGACCAAGTGCGACAGGTGAAGCAGGTGGAAGCGGAAGGTGCTAAGGAACAATGTCGGTATTATTTAGAAATATACTTAGAGGAAATCACCGGTGATTTAACAGAGTGTCATATAAAAAATGGGAATATTTATCTGTGGATAGAAAAAACTGTAGGGGAAGATGTGTTTCGTCCGATTACGGTTGAATGCTTATTCGTTCAAAATGAGCCAATCGCACAGGGCCTAATAACGTTTGATTACTATTCTGACGTGAAAGGGAAAGAAGACTGCTATTTTGTTGGGCGAGGATGGGAAAAGGAACTACACGAGAAAAAGGGGAAAAAATATATTACCCTTGATAATAAGGAATGCTTGGTTGCGGGATATCTAAAGTCAAATGATATTGAGGGTTTTGACACCAGATGTATCGAATTTCCTTTGAGCATGGATGGTTTCCGACCGGATGAAGATACTAGATTTGTCTATAAAAGTAATGAATCGGATTCAGGCAAGGAGATGCTATCCTGGATGAGTGAGTTTGGAACATATGATGAGGAGGAAATTGACTATCAGGGATATGATTCAGCAGGGTTTGTGTTAAAAGAATATCAAGGAATTTTAGGGGTCATGGTAAAAATTCTCTATGTATTCTGCATTGTAAATTCCGGCTTTTTGGCATATTTCTGGGGAAGAAAGAAACTATATGAATATATGTTAAAAAGAACCTTGGGCTATAGTAGAGGGAAAATTTTTGTAGAAATCCTCGCTCGTTTTACTATGCTGGAAGGATTTTCGCTTGTACTTGCACTGGTGGGAACCTTTGCTTACGAATTGTTAAGAGGAAGAGTTGAAAATTGGTGGGCAAACATGCAATACGGATTTGGAACGCTTGTAATTGGATTTTTGATTTTAGGGCTGGTGATCAGTCTGTTGCCAATGATATGGATTGTAAAATCAAGTCCAATTAAGGTCTTGCGGTCGAATGAATAAGGAGAATGTGATGATTGAATTAAAAAATATAAAAAAAATATATAATAAGGGCGAAAATGAAGTGGTTGCTCTTGGAGGCATCTCCTTAAAAATCGAGGAAGGGGAGCTCCTTTCTGTAATGGGTGCCTCTGGTTC
>DEWK01000022.1 GCA_002363615.1 Lachnospira sp. UBA3212
CTTGAATTTACAATCTAAGTGCAACAGATAGAAAAAAGACACATAGGTCTCTGATATAATGGTGTTTGCAAAGACAATCATTTATCAGGAGAAAACCTATGTGCCATTACAAACATCTTACACTAATTGAACGAGAAAAGATAATGTTTTTTCTTGCTCAAAACTATTCTGTTACAGATATTGCCAAAGCTATTGGCAGAAATAAATCCACTGTTTCTAGAGAAATCAAGAGAAACGCTAAGGAGGATTATTATCAACCTGCAATAGCTCATAATAATTATTTAATGAGACGTACGGCTTGTAAGCCTCATAAAAAACTCAATAATCCAGATTTATATGTTCTGGTAAAAGATAAATTTCTCAATCACCAGTGGTCTCCGGAGGAAATATCCGGAAGATTAAAGTATGAATCTGGTAAATGCATTATTAGTTACAATACTATTTATAGGGCCATATACTCCGGGATGTTTGATGAAGAAAACAAATCTCATGGAAATAGAGGCGCTATTAGAAAGCTTAGGCATCGCGGTAAGTCTCGTCATACAAAAGACTATGAAGAGCGACGCGGTAAAATACAAATAAGTAATGATATTTCTCAAAGACCTATCGGAGCAACAAAACGATCTCGAAGAGGTCATTGGGAAGGAGACACCGTTGTTGGAAAAAAAGGAAAAGCATGCTTGGTCACTTTAGTTGATCGTAAAACAAGATTTCTGGTTGGTGGCAAAGCTTCTCGCAAAACCGCTGCTAATGTTAATGTTGTTATAATACAATCACTTAAAGATCATCCTGTAAAATCAATAACCCCAGATAGAGGAAAGGAATTTGCGAACCACAAAGAAGTAACTGAGGCGTTAGATCAGGTGCAATTCTATTTTCCTTTACCTCACCATCCATGGCAGCGAGGTACAAACGAAAATACAAATGGTTTATTGAGAGAATACTTTCCTAAAGGTGTCGATATAACAAATATATCAGAAGAATATATTCGAGCAATGTACGATGAACTGAATAAGCGCCCAAGAAAATGCCTTGGATACAAAACACCATATGAGGCTTATTATTCAACGTCGTTGCACTTAACTTGACAATTCAAGTTAGAAAAACATGGCCATGGCAAGATATCCCACTCCCCAATGGAGAAGGGCACAGCCCCAGATGTTTTCTGTTTTTTCAAAGATAATTCCCAAGATGATTCCTAAAAGAAAGGCTCCAATCATAAAAGGAAATCCAAAAGGAAGGTGCATCAGGGAAAAGAGTAAGGAGGACATAAACACCCCCCAGAATTTTTGAAAGCGAATCTTCATAAGACTTCTGACGGTTGTTTGAATCACACCTCGAGACAAGAATTCCTGCAGGATTGCCGTAAAGACATAGCTTTGCATTCCCGCCAAAGATCCACCAATAAAATATTCTTTAATAGGATGTCCCATAAGCCTTATCAGATAATTTGCAAGGATTAGTATGCCACAAACCAATATGCCTCCTGGAATTACCATCCACAGGGTTTTTAAAAAAGTTCTTGGTCTTACAAACAATCCCACATCCCTTGGTTTTAAGGATGTAAAAATTAAAATATAAATAAACAAAAGGAAGGATATTCCTTCAATCATATGGGTATAGGTAACGGTGGAAAGGTGCTTGTCCAGGGTAAATTCAAACAGACTCCAGGTAAACAGATAGGCGCAAATCACTGTGATTAGGCCGATAAAGGTTACCGCACTATCCTTCTCATGCCTTCTTAAGGTATAGGCATCTGTTACATTGGCTAACATCACAAGGATTCCTTGACTGACCCCATTTTCCTTTAGGGGCATTACCCTGGCCTCTAGATTTCTCTTCCCTGTATTGGTAGTAAATTGAACCACCTCAGGAACAAAACTTGCTTCCTTTAATTGATTCTTAATAAAACGAACAAAGGATTTATTTCGCTTATCTGCTAAGAGGGGACAAGAATACCGATTCTTTGCCTCTTCCTCACACTTTACCAACTGGGCATCTAACATGGCACAGCCGGAATCATTTCCATAAACCAGGTAGCCCTCATTATTAAACACCAGTACCGCCTCCGCTGTTTGTTCAATGATTTCATTCCTTTGTTTTTCTGTAATCGGAAGATCACTGAATTTCATCTTACCACCTCTTACCTTATTTCTTCTTTAAAATCTCATAGACTTCTCTTTTTGAAATTCCCCGGTCCTTGGCTACCTTTTTCATAGCCTCCTTCTCATTAAGTCCCTCTTTTTCATAAAGGGCCATATGGTCCAAAAAGGACAGATTCTCATATTTTTTTCTGGCCTCTTCCTCTAATTCTTTCCGAGGACGACCGGCGATTACCAAAACATATTCGCCCCTAGGTTCCGTATTTTCATAAAAGGATAGAGCCCCTTCAAAATCCGTCTTCATGGCCTTTTCATGGATTTTTGTGAGTTCCTTGCAAATGGTTAAACTACGATTTCCCAAATGCTCGTAAAGTTCCTTTAAGGTCTTCTTTAAGTGATGGGGTGCCTCATAAAGAATAATGGTGCGAGTCTCTTTTTTTAATTCTTCCTTAATTTTTTCTCGTTCCTTCTTGTCTGCCGGCAAAAATGCTTCAAAGGCAAACCTTCTGGTAGCCTGGCCGGAAAGGGTAAGGGCCGTAATTACTGCTGCCGGTCCCGGAAGAGAGGTCACGGTAAGACCCGCCTCCTTGGCTTGACGAACCAGTTCCTCTCCCGGATCTGAAATTCCCGGGGTACCAGCGTCGGTAATCACTGCAACAGACTTTCCCTCTAGCATATACTTTACCAGCTCTTTCGACTTATCATACTTATTATATTCATGATAGGCGGTCATAGGGGTGTGAATATCAAAATGATTTAACAGATGAATACTGTTTCTTGTATCTTCTGCTGCAATCAAATCTACTTCATTTAAAATACGTACCACCCGATAGGTGATATCTTCCAGATTTCCAATGGGTGTTGCACATAAGTACAAGGTTCCCGTCTTTTCACTCATATCCTTCTCCTACTTTTCTAAACCATAAATCTCAAGAATTTCTTTGGTATACCTTCCGGGCTTGTCATAGACAATCAAAGGGGGCTCAATCTTGGCAAATGTCCTTCCTCCCTTTACCGCCTCCAGTAAAAACATCACCGCCTCGGAATCTTTATAAGAATGAACAAAGCGAATCCTCTTGGGCTCCAAATGATTTTTTCTTAAAAGATCCATAATCTCTGCCAGGCGATGGGGTCTGTGAACCAGATAAAATCTTCCCTTTTGCTTTAAAACAATCGAGACCTGCTGGGCTAGGCTTTCAAAATCCATTAATAGCTCATGTCTTGCGATTGCCTTGGGTTCCTTAGGATTTTTAATGCCATGGTCCTCCGTCATATAAGGAGGGTTTGATACCACAACAGAAAAGGAAGCTGGGCCAAATAGTTTGCCTGCCTCCTTCATATCTCCTTCTACCACATGTATCGCAGATTCCAGATGATTAAGAGCCACACTTCTTCTTGCCATCTCTGCACTTTCTGCCTGAATTTCTAACGCCTCATAAGAGCCACCCTCATTCTTGGCTTCCAACAAAATTGGCAAAATTCCAGTTCCGGTTCCCAGGTCCAAGACCCGATCCTTTTCTTTAATCTTAGCATAGGAAGAGAGCAAAACCGCATCCATACCAAAACAAAAGCGTTCCGGATCCTGAATGATCTGATATCCCTTAATCATAAGGTCATCTATCCGTTCCATATCCTACACCCTTTATCTTTCTTCTTGTGGTTTCTTCCTAAATCGCCCTTTTCCCTTGTCTGGTCTGTGATTTTCAGACTTTGGTCGGTTTCCCCTAGATGGGTCACGAGCTTTCTTCTGATTCATATCCCACCTAGCGTGATCCCTGTTTGGACGTCCTTTTCGAGCTTCCTTAATTACCTTTTCTTCAGAATCTTCATCTAAAAGATCTGCTAAAGCTTCCTCCTCTTCCTTAGAAACCTGGGTCTCTACCGAAAAATCTCTCCGCTTTCCAGATCTTCTATCCTTTAAATCTGACACATCATACTCGCTGATTTCCTTGTCATCCCCATTGGTAATTACAAGTTTCACCTTCTGACGAATCACATTGACAGACTGAACTTCCCCGGTCTTGCCATCAATGGCAGTGACCCAGTCCCCGATCCGAGGCAACTGTTTATTCAAATACTCATAGGTATCTTGTTCATTCCTAAGGCAACACATTAAACGACCACAAACGCCGGAAATCTTCGTTGGATTTAAAGAAAGATTCTGGTCCTTGGCCATCTTAATGGAAACAGGGGCAAAATCTCCCAAATAGGTGTGACAACAAAATGGTCGTCCGCAGATTCCAACTCCTCCAAGAAACTTGGTTTCGTCTCGAACCCCCACCTGTCTAAGTTCAATTCTGGTACGAAAGACAGCGGCTAAATCCTTTACCAATTCCCGGAAGTCTACACGACCATCTGCCGTAAAATAAAATAATACTTTATTATTATCAAAGGTATACTCTACCCCTAATAGTTTCATCTCCAGGCCGTGATTCTTAATCCTTTCATTGGCAATCACAGCTGCTTCTTTTTCTTTTTTCTTGTTCTCCTCGTATTTTTGATCATCTTCCTTCGTTGCTACTCGTATAATCTCCTTTAAAGGCTTGACAATCTGATCATCTGGAAGTTCTCTTGGGGACAGGACCACTTTTCCGTATTCCACTCCCTGAGCGGTTTCCACGATTACATGGTCATTCCTATTAACTTCCCTTTCACCCGGTGCGAAATAGTAAACCTTACCGGCCCTTCTAAGACGCACACCAATTACTTTTACCATCTATTTTCCTTTCATCTCATTCGCTCATTAATCGCCATAAACATCAATTCCACCGCTAAATCAAAATTAACATTGGCGTGTAATCTAGTTCTACACTTCTCGATGGCCTTAATGATTTCTTCAATATCTGGAAATGAACATTTCTCTGAAGTACGAATTACTTCCTGCATCTGACCCTGAAATACCAATTGATTTACATCACGGGTAGCCTTGTAAACCAAGATATCCCGGTACCACTTAGCCATAATATTTAAATAGTCATCTACACTTAGCTTATATTTTTCGACTTCCTTTACCGCAGCCACCAACTCCCAGGTCTGAAGCACCGTCATATTGGTAATTACCGTAACCACGTTATCAATCATCTCCTGGAAGCCCTCAGACCGAACAAAGCGAATCGCCTTTCCTAAATTTCCTCCGGAAAACTGTGCTGCCATCCTAGCCGTTTCTTCAAGAGCCATCTGATTTTTCGTTAAATACTCCGTAATAGCTCCCTCACTTAAAGGATGTACGGTCAGTGTAACGCACCTAGAAAGAATTGTAGTTAAAAAAGAGGCCGGATTAGCAGAAAGCAAGATGATCACCCCGTAGGCTGGTGGCTCCTCAATGGTTTTTAAAATCGCATTCTGAGCTTCCACATTCATCTTCTCCGCCTCATCAATGATATAGACCTTGTAAGGTCCCTTATAAGGTTTGATCATAATATCATTATTCAGCTGCTCTCTTACATCATCCACAGAAATGGTGGCCGGCTTTTCATGAAGAACAAAGTGTACGTCTGGATGATTATCGCTGATCACCTGTCTGCAGGACTGGCACTCACCACATGGTTTCCCATCCTTCGGAGACTCACAAAAGAGCATCTGGGAAAATAATCTTGCCAACGCCTTCTTTCCTGCCCCCTTCTCACCACTAATAATATAGGCGTGTGAAACCCTGTCTTTCATGATTGCATTCTGAAAATGATTTAAAATATGATCCTGTCCAACAATATCTGTAAATTTCATATTAACCTCCATTCTCTTTATCAGTGACTAGTTCTCGTACACCTTCAATTCACCAACGATTTCTTCATAACACTTCTCAAAGTTACCATTATTGAAATAACGCTTCGTGATTCCAGCCTCCTTTAGCTTTTCTTCGGAAAAATCTTCCTGATCCGCTAAAAAACGCCGACACATCTCTGCATATTTCGGTTGGTCCTGCGCCTGCTCCCGAAGAAGAGCTCTTTGAAGACGAATACCATCTTCCACCTCAATGTAAAGGGGATACACAATATCTCTTCCATAGTACTCCCTTAACTTCACATAGGACTCTAGGGTTCCAATATAAAGATAATTATAATGTTCTAAGTCCATTCGTTTATCATCAACCGTAAAATAAGACCAAATTCCATGAACCGTATGATAGTCACGGCGTTCAATCACCTTGCCCGCCTCTTCTAATTCTTCTAGTTTCTTTTGATCCACAAAATGATACTCTCTTCCCTCTTGCTCATTTACTCGAATAGGTCTGGTTGTATAACCTACCAAGGGCTTTAGAGTAAGTCTTCGCTCCGGAATCAAGTGTTTAAAAAAACTATCCTTTCCACTGGAACTCTTCCCCATTAAAAAAAAGATTTTTCTCATATCTATGAAAACGCTCCTGTCCATCAAATATACGATTGATGAAAAAAACTGCTGACAGGTTTATTTGTCAGCAGTTGCTTTCAATAAGACCTTCGTCTTATTATTCTATCATAGTTTTACTTAATTTAAAAGATTTTTACTCGTATAAGACTACGTCTACCCACTTTCTTAAAAGTTCCTCTTCTCCATCCTTTTTCTTGATGAGTCTTGCACCTGCAACAACCGGCATCCATCTTTGTACATATCTCTTATCTGTACGGCTCTTCTGACAGAACATATCCAGATAAAGTTCTGCAATCTCTTTGTGGTGGAGACATAACCAAAGATAGGTTCTAGCCACATCTGCAGAGGCATTCCCCTGAGATGCATGGTTCCAATCCAAGATATAAATCTTTCCATCTTCACCAACCATGATATTATGTGGTGTAAAATCTCCATGAGTCACCTTATTATGCTTAGGTGATCCATCTAGCATGGTTAAAAGTTCAAACTTTTTATCCTCATCTAAATCACTACGATTGATTCGGTCTGCTAACTTATCTCTCATCTTAATGAGATATGGACAACGCTTTGTGTGAATCTCCATCTGAATATCTACCAACTTGTCAATATACTTTTCGGTATCCTTAGGATTTTCATAAATCAACTCAGCCATGTTCTTACCTGGAATATAATCCATAACAATACCATAGCGATCATTCATCAATGGAATACTGTGAAGTTTTGGAATATTAATTCCTCCAACCTCTTCGATTCTAGCCTGGATATAAGCTTCATTCATCACATCTGCCTTGCTATATCCCTTATTAAATAACTTAACAGCTAATTCTCCTGAACGATAAACTTCGTTGAACTCGCCTTTACCAATCTGCTGCTCTAATGTAATTGTATTAGCCATAAAAACCCGCTCCTTTCCAAGAACTGTGATTGAAATATCACAGCAACTAAGATGTCTCAATTCCCCTATAAATAAGGGATTTCGCCTATTCTCATTTTACTACCCACCTATAGAAAAGTCAAACAAATCGCACAAAGGAATTGACCGTTTATATTTTTTTTTGAACAATTTATTCAACTTCCTGATTGCTCAGGATATTCAAAAAGATGGTAAACATCTGTATCTAAAACCCTTGCAATATCCATGGCAAGTTTAAGGGATGGATTGTAAAGTCCCTTTTCTAACCTGGTAATCGTTTCTCTTCTCACCCCAACCTTTTCTGAAAGATCTTCTTGTGTCATCTTCTTCTGCTTGCGATAAGCAGTAATATAAGTCTTAAACTTAACTTCCATATTTGCTTTTACCCTCAAACAAGAACAAGCAGCAGAGTATACCTGCCACTCTGCCGCCTGCTATGTGATAGTTTCTTACTTGGCTGGCTTGTAGTCCTTGCCATAGTAAGCCATTAAGTACATTTCCTTAATCTCAGAGATCAATGGATAACGAGGATTTGCAGAGGTACACTGATCATCAAATGCATTCTCGCTCATCTCATCAAGTGTCTCAAGGAAGGCCTTCTCATCAATTCCCCAAGCAGCAATGCTTTCAGGAATACCTACGGTCTTCTTTAAGTCTTCAATCTTTTCTACAAAAAGCTTGAAAGTTTCTGCATCATTCTTACCCTTCACGCCACAGAACTCAGCAGCTTCGCAGTATCTACGAAGTGTATGTGGATACTCATACTGTGGGAAGGTACCCATCTTGGCAGGCTGCTCATCTGCATTAAATCTCATAACATAGCTTAATACTAAGGCATTGGCAACACCATGTGGAATATGGTGGAAGGCACCAAGCTTATGAGCCATAGAATGACAAACACCAAGGAAAGCGTTGTTAAATGCCATACCTGCCATACAAGAAGCATCTGCCATCTTCTGTCTGGCTTCTACATTGCTTCCTTCGTTATAAGCGGTTGGAAGATATTCAAAGACGTTCTTCATTCCCTTTAAGGCAAGACCATCTGTGTAATCGGTAGCCATCATGGATACATAAGCCTCTAAGCAGTGTACCAATACATCGATACCGGATGCTGAGGTTAAGCCCTTAGGCTGAGTCATCATATTATCTACATCTACGATTGCAATATCAGGAAGAAGTTCATAATCAGCAAGTGGATACTTTACACCCTTATCTGTAATAACTGCAAATGAAGTACACTCGGAACCGGTACCTGAAGATGTTGGGATTGCAATAAAGGTTGCCTTGTCACCCATATGTGGGAATTCATGAATTCTCTTACGTATATCCATAAATCTCATGGCCATGTTCTCAAAGCTCTCATCCGGATGTTCGTAAAGAACCCACATAATCTTTCCACAGTCCATAGCAGAACCACCACCGTAAGCGATAATGCAATCCGGCTCGAAACGATTCATTGCTGCAACACCTTCTAATGCGTTATCAAGGGTTGGATCTGGCTGAACATTTGCAAATACCTCGTAGGTAATTCCCATTTCATTTAACTTATCTGTAATTGGCTTAATAAAGTTGTTCTTGTATAAGAAAGAGTCGGTAACAACGAAACATCTCTTCTTGTGATATACGTCCTTAAGCTCCTGTAATGCAACAGGCATACAGCCTTTCTTGAAGTAAACCTTTTCAGGTGCTCTAAACCAAAGCATATTCTCTCTCCTCTCTGCAACTGTCTTAATATTAATTAAGTTCATTACTCCAACGTTACCAGCAACTGAGTTACCACCCCATGATCCACATCCTAAGGTAAGTGCTGGCTGAAGCTTGAAGTTGTAGAGATCTCCAATACCACCCTGTGAAGAAGGGGTATTTACAAGTATACGACAGGTCTTCATAGCTGCTGCGTGCTTTTCCATCTTCTCTTTTTCTCTTGTATCAATATAAAGAGAAGAAGTATGTCCATAACCACCATCTGCTACTAAACGCTCTGCCTTTTCAATTGCCTCATCAAAGGTCTTGGCACGATACATGGCAAGTACTGGCGAAAGCTTCTCGTGAGCGAACTCTTCTGTTACATCTACAGAAGTAACCTCACCAATTAAAATCTTTGTAGACTCCGGAACATCTACCCCTGCAATCTTGGCAATGGTATGTGCCTTCTGTCCAACAATCTTAGCGTTCACGGAACCATTAATAATAATGGTCTTACGAACCTTATCTAACTCATCCTTCTTTAAGAAGTAACATCCACGATAAGCAAATTCCTTCTTTACCTCATCATAAATGCTATCTAATACGGTTACTGACTGCTCTGAAGCACAGATCATACCGTTATCAAAGGTCTTTGAATGAATAATTGAGTTTACTGCCAACTTAATATCTGCAGTCTCATCAATAATAACAGGAGTATTACCAGGTCCTACACCAAGAGCCGGCTTTCCTGAAGAATAAGCTGCTGTAACCATTCCAGGACCACCAGTTGCAAGGATAATATCTGCATCTGACATTAAAGTCTGAGTCATCTCTAAGGATGGAGTATCAATCCATGAAATCAATCCCTTAGGTGCTCCTGCCTTCTCTGCTGCATCACGTACAATCTTTGCTGCTGCAATGGTACAGTCCTTCGCTCTTGGATGAGGGCTGATCATCAAGGCATTTCTAGTCTTTAAAGCAATCAAGGCCTTGAAAATTGCAGTAGAAGTAGGATTGGTAGTAGGAATAATAGCTGCTACTACACCCATAGGTTCAGCTATCTTCTTAATTCCATAAGCCTTATCTTCTTCGATTACACCACAGGTCTTTGTATCTTTATATGCGTTATAGATGTATTCAGAAGCAAAGTGATTCTTGATTACCTTATCTTCTACAATACCCATACCGGTTTCTTCAACTGCCATCTTAGCAAGTGGAATACGATTCTGATTTGCTGCAGTTGCTGCTGCATAAAAAATCTTATCTACCTGCTCCTGAGTAAATGTTGCAAACTCTTTTTGAGCTGCTCTTAACTCCTCAAGGCGGATTTCTAACTGCTCTACTGTTTCTACTTTCTCTGGAGAAACAACTTTCTTCTTTGTTGCCATAAAATGACCCTCCTTTAAAATTCAAAGTACCGAATGCACTTTGTTAAATATTTAACAATCTTAACTTGCATGTATGAGTGTAACTCTTTGAGAGTCTTCTGTCAATAGGTATTTTGTAGCTTTTTATCTTCCTTTCAATTTTCTTTTTTCCTCGTAAAGTATTTTATCGGCCCTGGCAATAAATTCCCGAACAGTGCGAATCTGACTATAATATCTGGCAACCCCAATGGTCACGGTAAGATTGTAAGGTGCCTTGGCCTTTTCATTTAAATCCTTTAGTGTTTCATGGATTTTTACACACAATTTTTTAATTTCTTCCTGACTTTGGAATTTCCCTAGGACTACAAATTCATCTCCCCCATATCTTGCCACGGTGGTATGTTTCATATGTTTTGTTGCAAGACTTAGGGCATCTGCGATTCTCTTTAAGGCCTCATCCCCCTCAATATGACCATAGGTGTCATTGATGCTTTTAAAAAGATTGGCATCGATTAATAAAAATGCCAACTTTCCTTCCTCTCCTTCCGCCTCTGCTACTTTCATAGCCTTCGAAACAGCCCACATTAATTGCTTTCGATTATAGATTTTTGTCAAAGGATCTAGGGAAATAGCATTCATTAAAAAGTTAAAGTACAAAAGCAAGGTTGCCAAGGTTAATGCCGCGCAGGCCAAAGGTAATTCCGGCCGGATAAACTGAATGATTCCTGCAATTCCAGGAAGAACAGGAAACAACCACATGGTCATCAAATTATCCCGGTCCACATAATTATCCCTATGAACACCAGCCAGAAATGCCCTTATAATCGCAAGAAGTACATAGGTATAAGCAATAAAATACTGTATAATAAAAAGACTTCCTCTTTGATAGTTCTTTCCTACAGACTGAAAGAAAAATCCATTTTTTAAATTAAAGAGGGATAAAATTACCTGAAGAAAAATCGGGATTGCTAAAAGCAAATAGATTTTTCTATTCCTTGCAATTTTCGAACTTCTAATATGTTCAAAATACATCATCCAATCAAAGCACATAGTGGTAGTAGCTAAAAAATATGCCGTTTTTGCTAATTCTATACTAAGGTCCTCTCCCGGAATTGCTCCTTGAATCATAAGATATGCAACGCAATCTGCAGCAAAAAATATAACTTGTGCCCACATTGCTCTACGAAATACCTGTTGAGATGCCATCTGTAAAGCACCACTTGTCTTATAAATCAATAGGAGCATAATAAGGATACAAAAAATATTAATTTCTCCATATAAAAATGCAGTACCCATACAAACCTCCTGTTTTTTATGAAAAGTACATTTTTATTATAACATATGAAAAATGAAACTTGTAAATTTCATTTTAATAGAATATAATAAAATCTGTATTTTCTAAATGCAAAATAAGGTGAAAGGATCTTAAACCATGATTGATATTAAGTTTTTAAGAGAAAATCCAGACATTGTAAAGCAGAACATTAAGAATAAATTTCAGGATAAAAAGCTTCCTCTTGTAGATGAGGTCATCGAGTTTGACAAAAAGTCTCGTGAAGCTAAGGCAGAAGCAGATGAACTTCGTGCCAGCCGCAATAAGATTTCAAAACAGATTGGTGCTTTAATGGCCCAAGGCAAAAAGGAAGAAGCCGAGGAAGTTAAGGCTCAGGTAACTGCCAATGCAAAGCGTCTTGCTGAATTAGAACAGTTAGAGCAGGAATATGAGGAGGAAGTTACCAAGCGTATGCTTGTGATTCCGAATATTATTGACCCATCGGTTCCAATTGGAAAAAGCGATGAGGAAAACGTAGAAGTGTTAAGGTATGGTGACCCTGTAGTTCCGGACTTTGAAATTCCATATCATACCGAAATCATGGAGAAGTTTGATGGCATCGACTTAGATGCAGCCGGTAAGGTTGCCGGTAATGGTTTCTATTATTTAATGGGAGATGTTGCAAGACTTCATTCCGCAATTCTTTCTTATGCAAGAGACTTTATGATTGATCGAGGATTTACCTATGTAATTCCTCCTTATATGATTCGTAGCAACGTGGTAACAGGCGTTATGTCTTTTGATGAGATGGATCAGATGATGTATAAGATTGAGGGAGAGGACCTTTATCTCATTGGTACTTCTGAACATTCTATGATCGGACGTTTCATTGATACCATCCTTCCGGAAGAAAAGCTTCCACAGACCTTAACTTCTTATTCGCCTTGTTTCCGTAAGGAAAAGGGTGCTCACGGTATTGAAGAACGTGGTGTTTATCGTATCCACCAGTTTGAGAAGCAGGAGATGATCGTTATCTGTAAGCCGGAGGATAGTATGGAATGGTTTGCTAAATTATGGCAGAACACCGTAGACCTCTTCCGTTCTATGGATATTCCGGTACGTACCTTAGAATGTTGCTCTGGTGATCTTGCAGATCTTAAGGTGAAGTCCATTGATGTTGAGGCTTGGTCTCCTCGTCAGAAAAAGTATTTCGAGGTAGGTTCATGCTCTAACTTAGGAGATGCTCAGGCGCGCCGTCTTAAGATTCGTGTAAAGGGTGAAGATGGAAACAAGTATCTTGCTCACACCTTAAACAATACAGTTGTTGCTCCACCTAGAATGTTAATTGCCTTCTTAGAGAACAACTTAAATGCTGACGGTTCCGTTAATATCCCTGAGGTATTAAGACCTTATATGGGTGGTAAGGAAAAGTTAGTACCAAACAAGTAATTTCACGGGGCTAACAATAGCCCCCTCTATGTTTCCGTAGCTCAGTAGGATAGAGCGTCCGCCTCCTAAGCGGAAGGCCAGCGGTTCGAATCCGCTCGGGAACACGCAAGAATTTCACATTTGTGAAATTCTTTTTTTTTAGAAGTAGTTGACTTTTTTTCTTTCTATGCTAAAATATGCCACGTAGGGAGCTGGTGAGGCCGGCTGAGAGGAGATCTACAATCTCGACCTGTAACCTGATTTGGGTAATGCCAACGTAGGGAAATATGACTGAGCACATCACTCGGGAATACCACGTTGGTATTTCCGGGTTTTTTTATAGGTTAAACTCCCCTACTGTGGCAGATTGGGGACACCACCTTCTACCACTTAAAACAACTTTTTAATTTTATTTTGAAAGGAGCAATTCTATTATGAAGTGGAAACTCAAAGACATTCTCATGATAGCCATTGTAGGTGTCCTGTTCTCATTCCTATTCTTAGGAGCAAATGAACTTGGAGTGATGCTTACCGCAGCACTTACTCCAGCAGGATACGGACCTCTTGGTTATCAAATCATTTACGGAGCTTGGTTTATGGCGGCAACTTTTGCCACCTACATCATCCAAAAAGCAGGAGTAGGTATCCTGGCAGAAATTATTGCTGCTGCCCTTGAAACCATGATGGGTAGCATGTTTGGTCCATCTGCTATTCTTAGCGGACTGATTCAAGGAGTTGGTTGTGAACTTGGATTTTTGGTAACAGCTTATAAAAAATTTAATACCTTTACCATGATTTTAAGTTCTGTTTTCTGTTCTGTTATTTCCTTTATTTTTGAATATTATCGATTTGGATATGGTGTAAATACAAAGCAAATGCTGGTATTAATGCTTCTTTGCCGTACTATCAGTTCTGTTCTTTTAACCGGTATTGCAAGTAAGTTATTAGCAGATCAATTGGCAAATGCAGGTGTTCTTCGTGGCTACAAGCTTGGCATAAAGCAGTCCATCAAGAAAAATGAAACGAAGGGGGCTGCTTAATCATGTCACAAGTACCTGCTATCAGGGGTGAACACATAAGTTTTCGTTATCTAGAGCAGGGAACAAGGATTCTAGAAGATGTTTCGATCACCATTCCAAGAGAAAAAATCACCGTTCTAATGGGAAGTTCCGGTTGCGGAAAAAGCACCTTAGCTTCGGTCCTTTGCGGCCTTTTCCCTGAAAATGGTGGTGTCCTGGAATCTGGTGAAATTTACCTCTGTGGTGACTTCATCACAAACCTTTCCGTCCGTGACCGAGCCAAACGGATTTCTATGATGTTTCAAAATCCAGACCTACAATTTTGCATGGCAACCCTGCGGGAGGAACTCTATTTCTGCATGGAAAATTATTGTATTTCTCCTAATGAAATGGAAGAAAAGGCCATAGAAGCAGCTAAGATCATGGGAACCAATCATCTTTTAGACCAAAACATTTACAGCCTATCTGGTGGTGAAAAACAAAGGGCTTTGTTAACTTGTATTTATCTGATGGATGCAGAATGCATTTTCTTAGATGAACCTTTTGCAAACCTGGATCCTGATGGTGTACAGGATTTAATGGGTTTGTTAAAAGACCTTTGTTGCAAACATAAAAAAACAATCATTGCCATTGATCATATGTCTGACCACTGGCAGGGAATTGCGGATCGTTTCGTGATTCTGAAGAAAAAAGGTCAGGTTCTCTGTGAAATTGAAGACCCAAGAGACCTTCCTTCCTATCAGGCACTCTTCTTAAAAGAAGGAATTGCCTACCCTGGAATTTGGAAGAAAAAAGAAATAACTTTACAGGAAGAATCAAAAGCCATTCTTTCTTTTAAGAATTTTTCCCTTCCAAGGATTCCAGAAAAAACAAAGAAGTCTTCTTTTCTCTTCTTCCAAAAAAAGAAGGAGATCAAGAAAAAAACAGACTATCTTTTAGAAGATACTACTTTTCATATTCCAGAAGGTAGGATTTCTGCCATCCTTGGAAAAAGTGGAAGTGGAAAATCTTCTTTACTTATGACCCTTTTAAAACAAAGAAGTTATCAAGGAAGTATTTTACTAACCTGCAAGGACCTTCCGAAGGAATATCAAACCCTTTCCCAAAAGGAATGTTTCAAACATCTTAGTATCGCCTTTCAAAATCCATCCAACCAGTTTGTTAGTCAAAATGTAATAGAAGAGGTTTCCGATGGATTAAGGCGACTTTATCCAAAAAAGGACAAGGATGAGATTTCTTCTCTCTCCCTAAAATTGCTTAAGACTTGTAAACTGGAGGATTATCAAAATTATTCTCCCTACATGTTAAGTCAGGGGCAACAGAGAAGACTGGCGGTTCTTTCCGTTCTTTCCGGCGGTCAAAAAATTCTTCTTTTAGATGAACCAACCTATGGCCAGGATTATCGTTCCGCCAAGGCCTTAATGGATCAGGTTAGTAAGGAAGTGCTAGAGAATAAGATTACTGTTCTTATGACTACCCACGATCGTGGCCTGGCAGCTGCTTATGCCGATCACATCTTTGTATTAAAGGATAAAAAAATCAAGGAGGTAAGCAAACAATGAGAAATGGACTCTTTGATTCTATCAATCCCAGCATGAAGTTTTTTGTGATCCTTTTGGCATCTATCCTTTTGATTTTTACTTCTTCCTGGAAAATGAATCTATTTGTATTTGCCTTATCCTTGTTTCTTTTGATCTTTTTTTCAAAAGCATCTTTGCTTGCATTTATAAAATCATTTCTTCCAGTGATCTTAATGGTGGTAGCTTCCTTTTATTCAGGTTATATCAATGGAAATCAGGCAGAACATTCTCCAATAGACTCTGCTCTCCTCTTATCTAGCAGGGTGCTTGCTTATATTGGTTTAGGTTTTTTATTTTCCTTCACCACCAATAAGAAGGCACTTATTATGAGTCTTATTGATCAATGTCACCTCTCTCCAAAATTTGCCTATGGAATCTTAGCCGCCGTAAATTTAATTCCTACCTTGCAAAGGGAATGGACGGAAGTAAACCTGGCTTACCGGGTTAGAAGAAAGAAAGTAGGAATTCTTCCTTTTGGTCCACTGTTTAATTCTTTAGTAAATGGCATTCGTTGGTCGGAAAATGTTGCCATGGCCATGGAATCCAAAGGATTTGAAGGAGACCGAAACCGAACTTATTTTTTAAAAATCTATGTCAAACCAATGGACTTTCTCTTCCTAGGTATCTTTTTAGGAATCTTCCTCCTTGGTATGATTATTTTCAAATAAAAATTACAGGAGTACTATATTAATGAAAAATTCAGAACGTATTTATCAGGATATGATTGAATTATGGGAAACCTACAATCATCATCCATTTATTCAGGGACTTGCCGATGGAAGTCTACCAAAAGAAAAATTTAAATTCTTTATGACCCAGGATCATCTTTATTTGATTCAGTATTCTAAGGTTTTTGCCATGGGAGTTATTAAGGCAAAGAAAGAAAGCGACATGCGACTTTTTGCTAATTTAATTTCTGCTACCCTAGACGTGGAAAATGCCATTCACAGAAGCTATTTAAAAAAGCTTGGTCTTACCAACGAAGAACTTGCTAAGGCTAAGAAAAGTATTGTCACCGAATCCTATACCAACTACATGATTGGTGTATCTCAAAAAGAAGGTTTAAGCGAGATTATGGCAGCCGTACTCTCTTGTTCTTGGACCTACAAATTAATTGGTGATTACTTAGAAAAATGTCCCGGTGCCAAAGACCATGAATTCTATGGTCCTTGGGTTCGCCAGTATATGTCAGACACCTACCGCTCTTCTAACGATTTAATGATTGAAATGTTTGATCGTTTCAGTGAGGGATGTAGCGAGGAAGAATATCAAAACTTAAAGCATATCATTTATTCCTGCACCCAGTATGAGTATATGTTCTGGGATATGGCTTGGAATGAAAAAATGATTGAGGAAATGAAATAAAAAAAGGAATTCATATCACAATTTGATATGAATTCCTTTTTTTTAGGGTTCTTATGCAATCACCCTGTTTTTTCCACCGTACTTTCCAACATATAATTTCTTGTCTGCAATTTTAATCATCTCGTTCATGTTAGCCCCTGGCTCATAAAAAGTAAAACCAACGGTTACGGTAAGTTTTGTACTTAATCCATCATTTTGAAAATAATATTCTTCAATTTTCCTTCGAAGTTCTTCCAATTTTTGTCTTACCATAAAGATATCTGTATTCTTACCAATCAATAAAAATTCTTCACCACCCCAACGACATACCAAGGTATCATCTAGACTTCTTTCCATAATTTTTGCCAGTTCTTGAAGAATGTAATCACCAAACAGATGTCCATAGGTATCATTAATTTTCTTGAAATCATCAATATCTACCATGGCAATCCAACCGCCTTCTTTCATACGTTCCTTCTCGTATTTAGAGAGATAATGACGATTTGGCAGACCTGTTAATTTATCCTTGGTAGCTTCCTCAGAAAGTAGTTGTTCTGATTGGAAGGATAGTAGCGTAAACAATTGTAGAATAAAAATTGTAATCACAAAAACTACTATCCCCCACATAATCTGCATTCGATAAACTACCTGGTCAGGTAATTCATAATAAGCTCCGTTCTTCTTATCAAAAAAATATGTTGCAGTATATACACACGTACTTAAGATACTAAGGGGCAGGGCCTTTACATAATTTCCCTTAATGGACCGTCCAAAATATTCTGCAAAAAAAACAAGAACATTCATTCCAATCAAGGTAACTGAGTAACCACATTCCCATCCGGTAAGTAAACTTGCGAACGTCATATGAATTAAAACTTCTATATACACAAATAATACAAAGAAACGAAGTTTATCTTTTATTACAATTACCGGTAATACACTATAAAAAAAAATACTAAAAATATTAAAATAAATCAAAGGAGTAACGTGAAATAACGAAAATAAAATCAGCATTCCTACATGAATTATTAAAAAACATAGATCAATAAAGATACAAATCTTTTTAGCAAGACGATGACTTAATAGTTCTTCCATAAGCACCTCTCCATTTCATCACTCTTATGAATAAGTCGTCTCTCCTTCTTTCATTGTAAACGATAGAATGTAATTATACAAGAAATCTTCCCCGATAAAAATGAAGATGTCAGGAAATTCCTGACATCTTCATTAGTCTAAAGTCTCATACATAGCCTTATTTAAGGCTTCTTTTTCTTCATCTCCTAAAGCCACATAGGATTCACCCTTAATAATTTCTTTTACATACGTATAGCATGCTTCTCTACTATGCATTACATTTAATATAAATCCAGTGTTATCTGCATTTAAAATAGCAATGGAAAAACTAAGTTTTCCACCCATTTCCTTAAAAGCATCATACTTTACGATTCCAAACTTTTGAAAGGTATTCGAGAGAGCTGATGAAATCTTAAGGTTCTGCTCTTTTCTTTCCTGGTCATTTGCAACTAAACCATCAATTTGTCGATAGGCTTGGATAATGGTATCCTCTAAGGTTTCAGCATCCTTACCTTCCATAAAGTCCTCATAACGATCCTTTAAGTTGTTTAGCTTTGCAATCTGTACAATGGTAATAATCAATAGGATCACCACCAGGACGAATAGAATTAATACCATGGTATTGGCACTAATTCCAATGGTTTCAAAAATCTTATCTGTATTCATATGTACCTCTCATATCACTTATTATTTAAGAGTATATCCGAAATTCTTTCTAACTCTTCCTCCGAATAGTAAGAAATTTCAATTTTACCTTTTCCCTTACTTGATCTGCGAATTTGAACTTTACTTCCCACAGCAGTAGTTATTTTACCACTTAATTCTTTATATAACAATTCTTCTTTTGCATCTTTTTCTTCTTTTTTCGAAGGATTAGGAAGTAAGGCCTTTTTCACCAACTTCTCTGTCTCTCTTACGCTGAGTTTTTCCAGACAGATCTGATCTGCCAGGCTCTTTTGAAGTTTCCAATCCTCAATAGCCAAAAGTGCTCTTGCATGGCCAGCAGATAAATGGCCATCTTCTAATAATTCTAAAACTTCCGGGCAAAGTTTTAATAAACGCATAGAATTTGTAATGGTCGATCTTGACTTAGCAAGCCTTGTAGCTAATTCCTCCTGCTTTAAATCATACTCCTGTATCAATAATTCGTAGGCCCTTGCTTCTTCCACAGGATTTAAATTTTCTCTCTGAATATTTTCAATCAAAGCAACTTCCATGATTTCCTGTTCCGTGTAATCCTTAATAATTACAGGAACCTCCTTGATTTTGGCATACTTCGCAGCTCTCCATCTACGCTCACCTGCTACGATTTCATAGCGACTTCCCTTCTTTCTTACAATAATCGGCTGAATCAGACCTACATTTTCAATGGAAGCTGCCAGTTCTGCAATCGCCTCTTCGTCAAAGTTTTTACGAGGTTGCTTTCTATTCGGTTCAATAAGGGCAGTTCTTACAAGAACTTCCCCACTTTTCACCTCTTCAACCTTGTTCTCTTTCTTTTCTTCTTTTACAGGTATACTTTCACCAGCTCCAGGTATTAGGTTGTTCAAACCCTTACCCAATCCTCGTTTTGCCATAAACACCTCTTCTATCTATTCTTTCTGCTTTCCGCAATTACCTCTTCTGCTAACTTCTTATATGCAAATGATCCTGAAGATCTAGAATCATACTTATTTATCGGAAGTCCAAAGGATGGAGCTTCCGCCAATCTTACATTTCTAGGAATAATTGTCTTAAAGATTTTCTGTTTCAGATTATTCTTTACATTGTCAATCACCTGAAGGGATAAATTGGTACGACTGTCATGCATGGTAAAGACCACTCCCTCAATATATAAATCTGGATTTAATCGCTTTTTTATAAGTTCAATGGTATACATTAACTGAGATAATCCTTCAAGAGCATAATATTCACACTGAATGGGAACCAAAACCGAATCTGCACTAGTCATAGCGTTGACTGTTAACATATTTAAGGAAGGTGGACAGTCAATGATTACATAATCAAATTTTTCTCCTACCTTTTTTAAAATATTCTTCATTAAATACTCTCTTCCCTCAATGGAAATCAACTCAATCTCTGCTCCTGCCAGATTTTCATTGGCTGGAAGAATTGATAACCGGTCAAATTCTGTCTCAACCAGGCAATCTTCAAAACTACATTCCCCTAATAATAGCTCATAAATGGTATTTTCCAGGTCATGTTTTTCAATTCCCAAACCACTGGTGGCGTTTCCCTGAGGATCAATATCCACCAGTAGGACTTTTTTCTTTTTCTCAGCTAAGCAAGCCGCTAGATTTGTGGAAGTTGTAGTTTTGCCAACTCCACCTTTTTGATTTGCTACAGCAATAATCTTCGCCATCTTTACCCCTTTCTTCTTTTTTAACAAGATCTTCTGTCATTATAATTCATCTTGCAAGTAGATTCAACGACTTCATAGAATTTTGTCTATTCTATCCAATGTTTCACGTGAAACATTTTAAAAATTTAGTTCTTTCTATGTTTCACGTGAAACATAAAAAACACACCAAAAGGTGTGCTTTTAAAACTTAGTTAGAAAGATTAGATTGCAATAGAAAAGATAAATTTTAAAATATCATCATCGGTAATTTTTACACACTTGCCATGAGCAATGGATAAGATATCATCTACCGTTAATGGGGAAAGTTGATTGACCGATAGTTCCTTAATTTGTGCAATATCCACCGATTCAGTAGAAGATAGCTCAAAGCTAATCATCATATAATTTGCCTTATAACTTAAACGTAAAAGAATATTTTTTTTCGTGATAGGTAATAATCCATTAAGGGTAGCACAAATGATACGATAAATCTCGCTTCTTGTAAGATAGTTAATTTCCTTTTCGCAAGGCTCATAGATTGCCGCAATTCGATCATTATAAGTACGGTTTAAATTCGATACGTAGGTATCAATGGCATCCTCTAAATTATCTTCAATCGTCAAATAAGAATAATCTCGAATGGCCTGATATAGATTTTCCGATGACTTATTCACCAAATCATTCATCTTACTTAAATATTGTGGACTTTTTAAAATATCGGTGATCCCATGATTTAATTTATTCATAAAATCATCTAGGGCAGAAGAGAAGTTATGGATCATATTTATTTCATCCAGGTAAACATGAGTCACAAAACCAAACTCATTAATAGCCTTAGAAAATACTTCCCCATTAGCAATCAATTTAAGACAGGTATCGATTTTTCCTTCTTCCACAATTAGATCTTCAATTTCTGCTTTCATATCCTTAATTTCTTTGGTAAGATCCACCTGTTTTTGTGCCAGTACCGCCATCTCGGTTTTACTGGTTTCCGAATTTCTAGGTTTAGGAGAGAAGATTTCATAAGCCTCATCATATTGAGATTCAATTTCATGAATTTTTAAATCCAAGTCCTTAATTTGCTTTTCATTGTTTTTACATTTATTTGTTAAAATCTTTTTACGATCAATGACAAAATTTTTTCTGCTATTTAGATAATCAATGGTAAAATTTCCTGTTACTTCACTCATATTTACATAAAATCGGACAGGCAGAAATCCCTGTATTTAAATTTTAACGAAGATTATCCTATCCTAATCCTTTCTATTAATTATAAAGGGAAATTTACTGTATTTTATAGATTTATAGATTTAAAGTATTTTATAAAAATACTTTAAACTAATTTTCCCAGCATCCTTATTTTATCATTATTTACTTTCATTCTCAATAGAGGAATCCAATTCTTGACAAAGGAATTAATGCAAATTATAGTAGTAGAAGAACTGAATAACTTTTTTAATTAGAAAGAGGAATTTATGAAAAAAAATAAATTAGTATCATTTATTTGTTTATGTGCTGCGGCTGGAACTAGTATTTACGCAATTAATAAAGTTATAGACTTTCTTGCCAAGGGATTAAATTTTCTATCTGATTCAGACCGTATTATGTATGATTGGCGTTTTGCCAAGGTTTCTTATAAGGTAAAAGGGACTGGTTCACCTATCCTTTTGATTCACGATTTAGATCCAAGCTCAAACTTAGAAATTTGGAATCAAACCATTGAAAGTCTTTCAAAGGAACATACCGTTTATGCCTTAGATCTTCCAGGTTGTGGACTTTCAGAAAAACCAGCCATTACCTATACAACCTATTTTTTTGTGGAATTAATCCGGGATTTCATCCATGACATTATCGCTGAAAAGACACATATTATGGTATGTGGTAATTCTAGTGCCTTTGTTACGATGGCAGCTTCTATGGAGAATGATTATATTGGTAATCTGATTCTCATTAATCCAATTGACCTTCATACCATTAGTTGTAACCCAACTCCTAAAAGCAAACTTTCTAAGTTATTATTAGAATTGCCTATCCTTGGTACCTTACTTTATAATATTAATTATCAGGAATTAAAAATTAAGGAAGCTTTAAATGATAAGATTGCTTTAACGGATCACATTACTTCAGACCTGGTAAAAACCGCTTATAAATCTGCCCATCTTTCAGGTAGCTATGGTAAATTTCTTTTAGCCAGTCTGAAAGGAAAATATTTTACCGCCAATATTCTTCCTGCATTAGAGAATATTGTACAGCCATTTACCATTGTTTATGGGAAATCTAAAAAGGGTGCTTATGAGAATGCCAACGAATATAAGACAATTAATCCATCCATTGAGGCTTGTAGCATTTCTAATTCCAAAGAGTATCCGCAATTTGAAAATTCAGAGGAATTTTTAAAAGCAATTTCTATTTATTTAGAAGAAGAAACAGTAGAAGAATAAAAAATAGAAGGGAAAGTAATTTTAATTTACTTTCCCTTCTATTATTATTCTTTTTTACCAAGTGGTTTCTTACTTGGAGTACCTGCCTTTCTTGGATATATTTTTTTAGTTGAATGCAATTTTGTAATTTCTACAAAAACTCGTTCCATATCTGAATCCGGAAGTTTGAATTCCGACACCCTTGTGATTTTTCCTCCTAAAAGACCAATAGCAAATTTAGCTTCTTGAATTTCTTCCTGGCTGTTTCCTGCTTTATAAGCAATAAACTTACCACCTACCTTTACAAAGGGTAAACAGTATTCACTTAAGGTTGCAAGATTGGCAACCGCTCTTGAAACACACAAATCATACTGTTCCCGATAAGCTTCATTCCGGCCAAAATCTTCTGCCCGACCATGAAGATACTCCAGGTTTGTAAGTTCAAGATGATCTGCGACTTCCTTTAGAAATTTAATTCTTTTTTCTAAGGAATCCAATAAGGTTAATTCATAAGCTTGATTGGTGACAAACTGTCTATATATTTGAAGAGGAAAACCTGGAAATCCAGCCCCTGTTCCAATATCAATTACCTTCTTAGCATTATTTAAATCGAAAAAATGCAGGATAGCAAGACTGTCCAAAAAATGTTTTTCTACCACTTCCTCTTCCTTGGTAATAGCAGTCAAATTCATTACCTTATTTTTTTCAACTAATTGTTCATAATAACTTTGAAACTTCTCGACCACCAAGCTGCTAGGGGTAAGTCCAAAATCAGACATCCCTTGTGAAAGTTTTGTCCATGCGTCCATAGTGACTCCTTTACTTTGAATGATTACGATTTCGTTCACTAAGATAAATAATTAAAACAGAGATATCTGCCGGTGAAACTCCTGAAAGTCTTGATGCCTGTCCCAAAGAAGCAGGACGTGCAGCTTGGAGTTTTTGTTTTGCCTCGATTCTAAGTCCAGAGATTTCTTCATAGTTAATAGAATCTGGAATCAGACGTTTTTCTAATTTTTTAAAATGCTCTACCTGTTTCTTTTGACGATCAATATATCCTTCATATTTTATTTCTATATTGATCTGGAAAATGACATCTTCAGGAAGTGGTTTTCTTTCTAAGTCGAAGCTTTTCAATTTCTCATAGGAAAGTTCCGGACGCCGAATTAACTCGGCCAAATTGCTTCCTGTATGAAGAGGAGAGGAGTTCATAGAGGCCAACCATTCCTGAACCTTATTATTTGCACCAACGGGGGTATTCTTTAAACGTTCCAATTCATCTTCGATCATTTTCTTCTTCTTAAGAAGTTTTTGATATCTTTCCTCATCAATCAAACCATATTCATAGCCGATTGGGGTTAATCGAAGGTCTGCATTGTCCTGACGAAGTAAGAGACGGTATTCGGAACGAGAAGTCATCATACGATAAGGCTCCTTATTCTCTTTGGTTACCAAATCATCAATTAAAACACCAATATAGGCTTGAGAACGATCTAAAATCATAGGAGATAAACCAAGAACTTCTCTGGCCGCATTGACACCGGCTACAAATCCCTGAACCGCTGCTTCCTCATAACCTGATGAACCATTAAACTGTCCGCCGGAAAAGAGTCCCCTAATTTTTTTAAATTCCAAACTTTGCTTTAACTGTCTTGCATCGATGCAATCATATTCAATGGCATAAGCATTACGAACAATCTTTACATTCTCTAAACCGGGAACCGTGCGATACATAGCATACTGAACATCTTCCGGAAGTGAAGAGGACATACCACCTAAATACATCTCATTGGTATAAAGTCCTTCCGGCTCAATAAATACCTGATGCCTGTCACGATCCTTGAAACGCATTACTTTATCTTCAATGGAAGGGCAGTATCTAGGACCAACACCTTCAATCATTCCGGAATAAAGGGGAGAGCGATCAATATTATCACGAATAATCTTATGGGTTTCCTCATTGGTATAGGTTAACCAGCAGCTTTCCTGTTCCTTTTGAATAGAATCTGGATCTGTGGTAAAGGAAAATGGAACCACCCGCTTATCTCCAAACTGTTCCTCCATTTTAGAAAAATCAATCGAACGTTTATCTGCTCTGGCTGGAGTACCGGTTTTAAATCGATACATGGTAATACCTAATTCCTTTAAGGAATCTGTTAAGTGATTTGCTGCCTGCAGTCCATTGGGACCCGTAGGATTTTTTACATCTCCATAAATACAACATGCCCGCAAATAAGTTCCTGTACATAAGACCACAGCCTTACAATGATAAATAGCACCGGAATAGGTAACGGCACCAATAATCTCCTTTTCTACCATTCCAGAAGGATCTGTTACCTCTTTTGTTAATAACTTAGCGATTTCTCCCTGACGAATAGTGAGATGATCTGTATTTTCTAAGGTTCTTCTCATCTCCCGGGTATAATTTTGCTTATCCGCCTGGGCTCTAAGAGAATGAACCGCTGGACCCTTAGAGGCATTCAACATCTTAGATTGAATAAAGGTTTTATCAATATTTTTTCCCATCTCTCCACCCAGGGCATCTAATTCTCTTACTAAATGTCCTTTGGAGGATCCTCCCACATTGGGATTACATGGCATTAGAGCAATGGAATCTACAGAAACCGTAAACATAATGGTGGATAAACCAAGTCTTGCACTGGCAAGAGCTGCCTCACATCCGGCATGTCCGGCTCCAACCACTAAGACATCATAATTTTCTTCTAAAACTGGCATGACAGTCTTCCTTCTTTCTTATTTTCCCATACAGAATTTTGCAAAAATTTCTTTCACAACATCTTCTTCTAATGATTCTCCAATCACCTTTCCCAGACTCTCATAACAATCTGTCAGGTCAATGGAATAGAAGTCTTCCGGCATTTGATTTTTTACACTTTCTTCTACCAATTTCAAACTCTCATAAGCATCCTTAATACAGGTCTTCTGTCTGGCATTGGTAATATAAATCTGTGAATTAAAGTGAATCTGATCCTGATAAAAGAGTCTCTTGATTTCCTCTGTTAATTCCTCCAGTCCAATCTGGTTCTTGGCAGAAATCGAAATTACAGTCTTATTAGGAATCAGTTCCTGTAAATCTTCTAAACTGGTTTTCTTCTCCAAGTCTGATTTATTTAATAAAACAATCATCTGGCGGTCCTTCAAAGAAGACACAATCTGCTTATCATTTTCATCTATTTTCTTAGAACTGTCAACCACATAAATGATTAAATCTGCCTGATTTGCCTGTTCATAGGCTCTTTGTACACCAATTTTCTCGATTTCATTATCCGTTTGGCGAATTCCAGCAGTATCAATAATATTTAAGGTGATACCAGATAAATTGATCTTTTCCTCTAGGGTATCTCTGGTAGTTCCTTCAATATCAGAAACTATGGCCCTTTCCTTTCCCACAAGCAGGTTTAAGAGAGAAGATTTACCGGCATTCGGTTTTCCAAGAATCACGGTCTTTACGCCTTCCGAGCGAATCCGACCATTTTCAAAGTTGTCCATTAATTTTTTAAACTCACCCTCTAACTTTAAAATCAAAGCTTCCATTTTCTCTTGGAAACCATCTAGGCTAATATGCTCCGGATCATCTAAAGCCGCCTCAATATAAGCAATCTTTTCTAGAAGCTCCTGACGCATTTCTTTAATTTTATTTAAAATGACACCATGTAAGGAATGCATGGAGGCCTCAAGGGCAAAATCATTTTCCGCTTCTATTACTCCCATAACCGCTTCTGCCTGGGACAAGTCAATACGACCATTTAAAAAGGCTCTTTTGGTAAATTCTCCAGGTTCTGCCGCGCGGGCTCCATGGGATAAGATCGTATCAAGAACCCTTTGGGTAACCACAGCGCCACCATGACAGTTCACCTCTACCACATCTTCGGTGGTATAGGAATGAGGACCGCGCATTACTGACACCAAGACTTCATCAATTTCTTTTTCCTCATCAAAAATTCTTCCATAATGAATGGTATGGCTCCTTGCATCCTTTAATTTTATTTTCCCCTGAAATATACGATCAGCAATTGGAATTGCTTCCTCACCACTGATACGAATAATAGAGATTCCTTCATTACTTACAGCAGTAGCGATTGCTGCGATTGTTTCTCTGATTTCCATTTGTTTTTTCCTCACATAAAGTTACAGCGAATCACAAGTTTATGAAACTTATCATTCGCTGCACTAAAGTCTTATCTGTTTGTTTTACGCTCTTTTAAAAGAAACCACAACATATCTGTTTGGATCTTCCCCTTGACTAAAAGTCTTTACTCTTGGGTCATCCTGCAAAGCTGAGTGGATGATTCTTCTTTCATAAGGATTCATAGGCTCAAGATTCACGGAACGTCTTGTCTTCTTTACCTTACTTGCAATATTTTTTGCAAGATTCTCAAGAGTAGCCTTTCTTCTCTCACGATAATTCTCGGTATCTAACTTCACTCTGAAATAAATATCAGAAGTCTTATTAATCATAAGAGAAGTTAAGTACTGAAGGGAATCTAAGGTCTGACCTCTTTTTCCAATCAGAATTCCCATATCATCTCCAAGCAGATCTACATAAATGGTCTTTTCAGCCTCATCAATACGAATCTCTGTCTTAATCATAAGACCCATAGCCTTACAAACCTTTACTAAAAATTCATCAATGCTTTCTTCTAAAGATACTTCCTTCTTCTTAGCCCTAATGATAGCAGGCTTACTACCAAGTCCAAATAGACCTGTACTTCCGCGATCTACAATCTCATATTCCATCTGATCGCTAGTAGTTCCAAGTTCGATGGTGGCGTTTGTAATCGCCTCCTCAACTGTCTTTCCAGAAACTTCAATTTCTTTCATGAAATTCCTCCTATTTCTTATTACGCTCATTAAATTCCTTCACCATATTCGCCTTAGAAGCGATGCTTCCAGAATTTTTCTCACTATTATTATAATACTTCGATGAATCAATGTCTTTAATATTTTGATTCTTTTTCTTCATTGAATCATTCTTGCTGGAAGTTTCTTCTGAAGAATTCATCTTCCTGGTATTATAATTTGCAGCATCCGTGATTTTATTTGGTGGTAATCCCATCTTCTCACGTTTTTTGTTTGCTTTTTCAATATTCTTGGCAATAATGTCATTCACATCAATCTTTTTAAAATAAGCATTGATAATGAACTGAGAAACGATTGACATAACACTACTCATTACCCAGTAAATACCAACACCGATTTGAAGAGTGAAACAAAGCACACCGGAAAAGATTGGCATAATGTTGTTCATCATCTTCATAGAGCTATTCATTGGATTATCATCGGCAATGGCTGAGTCATTACTTAAAGTAATAATACGAGTGCTTAACCACTGGAATACCATAGCAAGGATTGGAATAAGAATTGCAAATCCCATAACCTTTGATGGGGTAGAAGCAAGGTTCAATCCTAAAAAACTATTGGTATCAATAATCTTGTCAATCACTGTTCCAGCTGCATCGGATACATGAAACTGTTTTTGAAATTTCTCCCATACACTAGAATCAAACTTTGACATAGCATCAATCAACCAGGTTTCATTATTTCCACCTTTTGCTTTTACATAGGTGATTTTATTAGCCTTTAAAAAGCTTTCAATTTCACTAAACTTCTTTAATCCAGCATCCTTTACTACACTCTTATACATGTAGTAAACCTTATCGATATAACCAGGAATACTGTACATGACACGATACAATGCAAAAAGAATTGGCATCTGAATTAATAAGACACCACAGGAACCGGTAGGAGAAACACCATACTTCTCATATACCATCTTTGTTTCTTCCTGCATCTTCATCATAGAATCCTGATCTTTTCTATTCTGGTATTTCTTTTGGATGGCCTGAAGTTCAGGATTCATAATCGCAGTTACCTTTGTAAACCTCTGCTGACGAATCATCAAAGGTAATAAAAGTAATCGAATGACAATAGTAAATAAAATGATTGCACCTGCAACGTTTGGAATTCCAATCTTATCTAAGAGATTGTAAATTGCATCTATGACAAATCCTAAAAGCTTTGCAATAGGTCCAAGGATGCTGCCACTATATTGTGTTGCAACTAAATTTAACACGATTAATCTCCATTCTGTTATACATATTATTTTCGTGGGACCGGATCAAATCCACCCTTTGAAAATGGATGACAGCGTAAAATTCTTTTTACAGCCAGAAAGCCTCCACGAAAAGGTCCGTACACTTCAATTGCTTCTATAGCATAAGCGGAACAAGTTGGAAAATAACGGCAGTGGGTGTACTTTTTCATTGGTGACAAAGATCGCTGATAAAAGCAAATCATAGAAATCATTCCTTTTTTTAAGAATGAGAATCGCAATGAACCACCACCTTACTGTTCCTCTAAAATCTTATGCCTACTTGCAAGCTCCATAAAAGCCTGCTCTGCCTCCTTGTAGGAAATGTCCTTGGCATTCACCCGGACAATTACTACGATGTTCAAACCACTATTGAACATCTTTTCGTTTAGACGAAATACCTCCCTAAGCAATCTTGTCAGGTGATGTCTTACCACACTATTACCTACTTTTTTACTGACAGAAATGCCAAGTTTTTTATTCTCATCCTCCCGAGGACAAACATACATAACAAAGTATTTGTTTGCCAGGGATTTTCCGTGGTGATAAACCTCCTGAAAATCCCGATTTGATTTTAAAGAATTCTTCATGTCCTTTCATCTTCCCTTCTTTTATCAGGGTTGAAATAGGAAAAACCTCCCATACATCAAGATAAAAAAAGGTCACATTTCTGTGACCTAGGCTGATAACTTCTTTCTTCCCTTTGCTCTTCTAGCTGCTAAAACCTTACGGCCACCTGCAGTACTCATTCTTGCTCTAAATCCATGAACCTTAGCTCTTGATCTCTTCTTTGGCTGGAATGTCATCTTCATATTGTATACACCTCCTTTGCTCGGTAAAACACCATTCCGATTATATTTGAAAATTAACTTATCGTCAAGGGCTTTTTTTTCCTAAATTCCTTATAAAATCCCTTTTCCATAGACTTTCCACAAGATTTTGTTTTACCCAATCCTAAAACCCCTAAATAAATAGGGGAGAATTCTTAGATTTCCTCTTTTTTTCCACAAAATGTGAATAAACACTTCCAAATTACCCTCATTTTCACTGAAAATGAGGCTTCAAATTTTTTCTTTCCACAATTTTAAGTTTTTTCCACATGCTTTTTAGTGGATAACTAGTTGAAAAAGAAAGGATAAAGTGGGATAAAATTTTAAAATCCCAATAAATAGGCCTTTTTAACTGCGAAAAACTCTTTTTGGGGTTTTCTCCCATGATTAAGAAAAACACGGTATGAGTTGCTATTTTGGGGAAAATAAGGTAAAATATGAAAGTGTGTGAGTCTCACTATTTTTTTGAAACAATTATTTTTTTCTTGATAAAAAATTGAATTTCTTCCTATTATAAATAACGAAGTTTTTCAATCTTTTGTTATGAGAAAAATTGTAAGAAAATCAAAGATGTAATTGAAGATTTAGAAAGAGGAAACAAATGAACGAAGAATTGCAAAAACTGATTGATCATTGGCCTACCATTATCCAAATCACCAAGATTAATCATACAATGTCTGAACATAGTTTTAATATTTGGATTAGTCCATTAAAAATCATGGATTTAATTGATAATACTCTTTATCTTACTTTTAATAATTCCATGGGAGCAGATTTTATTAATAAGAGATATAAGTCTTACTTAGAAAATTCCATCTATGAGGTTTTGAAAGTAAATTATGAGGTTGTGATTGCAGAAGAAAAGAACTATCAGGAAATTCAAAAATCCCTGGCAATCGAAAAGAAGGAATCTGAAAAAATCAAGGAATTACTTCAGGCTTCCAACCTTAATTCTAAATATACCTTTGATAAATTTGTAATCGGTGACTGTAACAGTTTTGCCGTGGCAACAGCTAAGCAGATTGCATCAAATCCCGGCTCTACCAATCCATTTTTCTTACATGGTGGTGCAGGACTTGGAAAGACTCATTTGATTCAAGCCATTGGAATCCACATATTAAACACCAATCCAAAGGCGAATGTTTTATATTGTACCAGTGAGACCTTTACCAATGAATTGATTGAAGCCATTCGTACGAATAAGCAGCCGGCATTTCGTGCAAAGTATCGTAACATTGACTGCTTAATTATTGATGATATTCAGTTCTTATTAGATAAGGAAAAAGTTCAGGAGGAATTCTTTAATACCTTTAATGCCTTAAACGGAGATAACAAGCAGATTATTATTTCTTCAGATAAGCCTCCAAAAGACATGATTGGATTAGAAGAGCGAATCTCTACTCGTTTTGAAAATGGTATTACCTTAGATATCACCGCTCCTGATTATGAAACCCGTATGGCAATCTTAAAGAACAAGTGTGATGAGAATGGAATCACCTTTGAGAATGATGTTTTAGATTACATTGCTATTAATATTACTTCTAATATTCGTTCCTTAGAGGGAGCTTTGAATAAGATTACGATTTGGACAAAGTTCTCCGGTGAAAAGATGGATTTAGAACATGCAAAAAGTATCTTAGATGATATCATTTCACCAACTAAACCAAAGGAGATTACCTTAGATAATATCCTTGAAACCGTGGCAGACCATTATGGTATCACCTTAGATCAGATTAGTTCCAAGGGACGTGCCAAGGATTTAGTTCATGCCAGACATGTCTATATGTATATTGCAAGGACCCTTACCACCCATGGATATAAAGACATTGGACGATTCTCAGGTTTGGATCATTCCACTGTAAAACATGGAATTGATAAGATTACCAATGAATTAAAGACCGATCAGTCTTTGAATAATGAAATTGAAGTAATTAAGAATAAGCTTTCCCCAAGTTAATTGTGTATAAGTCTGGGATATCTAGGGGATAGCCTTTGATAATGACTTTTAAAGGCATCTGCCAAGATAATTTTTATAAAATACTATTTTTGAAAAAATGAGGGCGAATTTGGAAAAAAATTTTGTTTTCGTAATTTCTATCACAATGGATGAAACCAGTAACAACGTAGGTTTTAGGACTTATTAAACTTTCCACCATACCTACTACAACTACAACTAATTAATATTATATATATATCTATGACGCAGCCGCGTGGATAGATTTTGAAAGGAGTATTCACAAGATGAAGATTGTATGTCAAACTTCAGATCTTTTAACAGGTGTTAATACTGTATTAAAAGCAGTTCCTGTTCGTACGACTATGCCGATTTTGTATTGTGTTTTGATTGACTCAACCACAGATACAATTTATTTTACAGCCAATGATACAGAACTTGGTATTAAAACAAAGGTTCTTGGCCAGGTAGAGGAGGGAGGCATTATTGCAATTAATGCTCAGATTTTCTCTGATATTATTCATAAGTTGCCACAGGGACAGGTAACCATTGAATCTGATATTAATGACGTGGTAAAGATTACCTGTGAAAAAGCTTTATTTGAAATCAATGGTCAAAATGGAGTGGAATTTGTTGGATTACCGGAAGTATCAAAAGAGCATTCCATTACCCTTTCTCAGTTTAATTTAAAGGAATTAATTCGTCAGACTTTATTTGCTACTGCTAATGTAGAAACCAATAAGTTAATGACTGGTGAATATTTTGAAATTAAGGATGGAAGATTTAAAATCGTAGCCTTAGATGGCCATCGTATTGCGATTCGTCAGACTTCTTTAGAGGGAGCTTTTGACGAGGGAGACATGATTGTTCCAGGAAAGACTTTAAGTGAAATCTTAAAGATTCTTCCGGATGATGCAGAAAAGACGGTATCCTTATACTTTACCGATAACCACATTGCGTTCGAGTTCAATGAAACATTTGTAATTTCACGTTTAATCGAGGGTAGTTATTTTAAAATCGATAAGATGATTTCAAATGACTACACAACAAAAATTCAAATCAATCGTAAGCAATTTTCAGAATGTTTGGATCGTTCCACCTTACTTCGTAAGTCTGGAAATGATAAGCCAATCATTCTTAGTATCAGCGATGGAAATCTGAACTTAAAGGTTTCTTCACCACTGGGTAAAATGGATGAGGATATTGAAGTGTCTAAGGAAGGAAAGAATTTAGTCATTGGATTTAATCCAGATTTCTTAATTGATATTATGAGAGCAGTAGATGATGAAGAAGTAACAATGTTCTTTACTACTCCTCAGTCCCCATGTTTTATTCGGGATGAGGATGCAAGATATATTTATTTAGTACTTCCTATTGCAATTACAGAAGGTAATTACTAAAAGAATCGAGGATGAAATGGATTTAGTTTTAAGAGATGAATTCATTAAATTAGGACAGGCTTTAAAGGCAGCCGGAATTGCAGAATCTGGTGTAGATGCCAAGGAGCGAATCCTAAATGAAGAAGTATTGGTAAATGGAGAAGTCTGCACCATGCGTGGAAAAAAGCTGGTAGCAGGAGATGTAGTAACAACAGATGGGGAAGAAATCCATATTCTTCCTGCCAATCATTAGATGAAAAGACAGTAGGCACATGTTTGTAAAAAAGATTGAATTAAAAGATTATCGAAATTATGATCTGCTTTCTTTGGACTTTGGACAAGGAACTAATATTTTCCATGGGAATAATGCCCAGGGAAAAACGAATCTCTTAGAAGCTATCTACTTATGTGCAACCTCAAAAAGCCATAAATTGGATAAAGACAAGGAAATCATCCAATTTGGCAAGGGAGAGGCTCATATTAAGATGATTGTGGAAAAGAAGAATGTGCCTTATCGGATTGATATGCATTTGCGAAAAAGTAAATCGAAAGGAATTGCAATCAATCAAATTCCAATCAAGCGTTCCAGCGAATTATTTGGAATTGTAAACGTAGTCTTTTTTTCTCCGGAAGACCTAGAGATTGTAAAAGGTGGTCCGGCAGTTCGAAGACGCTTTATAGATCTTGAACTTTGTCAGTTAGACAAGGTCTATTTAAATCAACTGGTAAGTTACAACAAGGTACTTCAAAATCGTAACAAACTTTTAAAAGAGTTAGATTATTTCCATCCGGATTTTTCGCTTTTAGATGTTTATGATGAACAGCTAGCCAGGTATGGAGAGGAAGTAGTCAGAAGAAGAAAAGAGTTTATTGACCAGCTGAATGAGATGATTTTTGAAATTCACAGAGAACTGACTGATGGGAAAGAAAAATTAAAGTTGGTTTATGATGTTTCAGGAGGAGAGGAAAGCTCTCTTTATGATCGCTTGCTTGCAGGGAGAATGAGAGATTTAAAAATAAAAACCACTGGGGTAGGACCTCATCGTGATGATTTAGCATTCTTTCATGAAAAGTTAGATCTTAGAAAATTTGGAAGTCAGGGTCAACAACGAACGGTTGCTCTTTCCTTAAAACTTTCTGAAATATCCCTAATAAAAAAGATTACTGGTGATACACCAGTCCTGCTTTTGGATGATGTTTTGTCGGAATTAGACAGTAGTAGACAAAAGCAGTTATTAAAAAGTATTGATGAGATACAGACTTTTATAACCTGTACCGGATATGAGGAATTGATTCAAAGTCATTTTAAAAATCATCGGGTTTATCAGATTGAAAAAGGAAAAGTCAAAGAAGGATTAGGAGGATAAAAGATGGCACAGTCAGAGAACAATCAGGATTATGGTGCAAATCAGATTCAGGTCTTAGAGGGACTTGAGCCTGTAAGAAAGCGTCCAGGTATGTACATTGGAAGCACATCTAGCAGAGGTCTTCATCATCTTGTTTATGAAATCGTAGACAACTCAGTAGATGAGGCGCTTGCTGGATATTGCGATAATATTGATGTACAGATCAATAAGGATGGTTCCGTTACCGTTCGTGATGATGGCCGTGGAATCCCAGTAGGAATTAATGAAAAGACAGGAAAAAATGCCTTGGAGGTAGTATTTACCGTCCTACATGCAGGTGGTAAGTTTGGAAGCGGCGGATACAAGGTATCCGGTGGTCTTCACGGTGTAGGAGCTTCTGTTGTGAATGCACTCTCTACTAATTTAACCGTTCAGGTAAAAAGGGGAGGAAAGGTTTATGAACAGAAGTATGCCAAAGGTAAGGTATTATGTCCTGTTACAGAGATTGGTTCTTGTGACAGAAAGGAATCAGGAACTATGGTAACCTTCCGTCCGGATCCTGAAATCTTTGAAACCATCGTCTTTGAATATAAAACTTTAGCTACCAGATTAAGAGAAACTGCTTTCTTGACTAAGAATTTACGAATCACCATTCGTGATATGAGAGAGGAAAAGGTGAAAGAAGAAAGTTTCCACTATGAAGGCGGTATTATTCAGTTTGTAGAATATTTAAATCACGCAAATAGACCTCTTTATCCAGAAATCATTTACTGTGAAGGAGAAGCCAATGGTGTGATGGTAGAGGTAGCCTTCCAGCATAACGATGGCTACAATGAAAACTGCCTAAGCTTTGTGAATAATATTATTACCCCTGAAGGGGGAACCCATATGGAAGGCTTTAAGCGTGCCCTGACTAAAACCTTTAATGATTATGCCCGTAGCATGAAGATTATCAAGGAAAACGAGGAAAATGTTACTGGTGATGATATTAGAGAAGGTATGACCGCCATTATTAGCATTAAGGTTGGAGAACCCCAGTTTGAGGGACAGACCAAACAAAAACTTGGTAACAGCGAAGCCAGAGGAGCGGTAGAAAGCGTAGTGAATAAGGTCTTAACCATCTTTTTAGAGCAGAATCCTGCAGTTGGAAAGATGATTTGCGAAAAGGCCGTAGGCGCTAAGCATGCAAGAGAAGCAGCAAGAAAGGCAAGAGAGCTTACCAGAAGAAAGAATGTGTTAGAGGGAAACTCCCTTCCGGGTAAATTAGCAGATTGTTCCAATAAGGATCCAAAGCAGTGTGAAATCTATATCGTAGAGGGAGATTCTGCGGGAGGTTCTGCCAAGACTGCCAGATCTCGTGATACCCAGGCGATTCTTCCACTTCGAGGAAAAATTTTAAATGTAGAAAAGGCAAGAGAGGATAACATCCTTGGAAATGCCGAAATCCGTGCTATGATTACCGCTTTTGGTACCGGTATTCGAGATGAATTTGATATTAGCAAATTAAGATATGACAAGATTATTATTATGACAGATGCCGATGTAGATGGAGCTCATATTGCAACCTTGCTTTTGACCTTCTTCTATCGTTTCATGCCAGAATTAATCCGTCAGGGACATGTATACATGGCACAGCCACCTCTCTATCAGGTAACAAGAAACAATAAAAACTATTATGCCTACAGCGATGAAGAATTAAATAAAATTCTTACAGAACTGGGACGTGGAGAACAGAATAAGATCCAGCGTTATAAGGGATTAGGAGAAATGGATGCAGAACAGCTTTGGGATACTACTATGGATCCAAACAAGAGAATTTTAATTCGAGTGACCATTGACGAAGAAAATGCCAGTGATATTGACGTAACATTCAGCACCCTGATGGGGGAAGAAGTAGGTCCTCGTCGTCAGTTCATCGAGGAAAATGCAAAATTTGTACAGAATCTTGATATCTAATAGAATTCTTGAAAGGAGAAAAAGCTAGAAATGGACGATAAGGTCTTTGATGTTGTAAAAGAAGTAGATCTAAAACAGACTATGGAAAAGTCTTATATCGACTATGCGATGAGCGTTATTGCATCTCGAGCTCTTCCGGATGTTAGAGATGGTTTAAAGCCGGTACAAAGAAGAGTACTCTACTCCATGATCGAATTAAATAATGGTCCAGACAAGCCACACCGTAAGTGTGCGCGTATTGTCGGTGATACCATGGGTAAGTATCATCCTCATGGTGATAGTTCAATTTATGGTGCCTTAGTAAATATGGCCCAGGAATGGTCTACAAGATACCCATTAGTAGATGGACACGGAAATTTCGGTTCGGTAGATGGTGATAGCCCTGCGGCTATGCGATATACCGAGGCTAGATTAAGCAAGATTTCTATGCAAATGCTTGCAGATATTAATAAAAATACCGTAGATTTAATTCCTAACTTTGATGAAACCGAGCAGGAGCCAAAGGTTCTTCCAAGTCGTTTTCCTAACCTCTTAGCCAATGGAACCAATGGTATTGCGGTAGGTATGGCGACAAATATTCCACCACATAACTTAAGAGAGTTAATTGATGGAGTTGTTAAAATTATTGATAATCTTGTGGAAGAAGATCGAGAAACAGAAATTGATGAGATTCTTTCCATCATAAAAGGACCAGACTTTCCTACCGGAGCTGAAATTTTAGGAAGAAGGGGAATTGAATCTGCTTACCGTACCGGTCGTGGAAAAATCAAGGTACGTGCTATTTCTGAAATCGAGCCTATGGACAACGGAAAGACACGAATTGTTATTAGTGAACTTCCATATATGGTTAATAAGGCACGTTTGATTGAAAAGATTGCAGACCTGGTAAAATTAAAGAAAATCGATGGAATCACAGCCTTACGTGATGAGTCTAATAAGCAGGGTATGAGAATTGTCATTGAACTACGTCGTGACGTAAATGCTAATATCATTTTAAAAACTCTTTATAAGCATACCCAGTTACAGGATTCTTTTGGTGTAATCATGCTTGCTTTAGTAGATAACGAGCCAAAGGTATTAAATCTTCTTGAAATGTTAAAGTATTATATTCTTCATCAGGAGGATGTTATTACAAGAAGATGTCAGTTTGAATTAGATAAGGCAAAGAAACGTGCTCATATCTTAGAAGGATTATTAAAGGCGCTTGATTTTATTGATGAGGTAATTAAGATTATCCGTGGAAGCAATACTACCCAGGAAGCCAGAGAAAATCTGATGAATCGCTTTGAACTTTCCGAGGAACAGGCAAACGCCATTGTTGAGATGCGTTTGAGACAGTTAACCGGTTTGGAACGGGCAAAACTTGAAGATGAGTTTGGTTCATTAACAAAGCAAATTGAAAGATTAGAAGAAATTCTTGGAAATAAAAAAGAATTACTTGGAGTTGTAAAAACCGAAATCCTGGAAATTCGAGAGAAGTACGGAGATGATCGTAGAACAAGATTTGGTTATGATGACGACGATATTACAGAGGAAGAATTAATTCCGGATGAAGAGACCATCGTCACCATGACGAACCTTGGCTACATTAAGCGTATGGGTGTAGATAGTATTAAAACCCAGAAGCGTGGTGGTATTGGCATCAAGGGAATGCAAACCATTGAAGATGATTATTTAAAAGAATTATTTATGACCAACACTCATAGTAATCTTTTATTCTTTACTAACCGAGGAGCTGTTCATAAATTAAAATGCTATGAAATTCCAGAAGCAAATCGCTATGCAAGAGGGATTGCTTTGATTAACCTGATTCAGTTAGAGCCGGATGAAAAGATTTCTGCAGTAATTGATATCGCTGATTTTTCAAAGAATAGGTCTTTGATTTTATGTACGAAGATGGGTAAAATTAAAAAGACAAATCTGTCTGAATTCGATAATATCAGAAAGAATGGTAAAATTGGAACCCGCCTACGAGAAGGGGATGAATTAATCGCTGTAAAGATGATTGAAGAAGAACAAGATATCTTCCTAGTTACTAAGCGTGGAAAAACCATTCGAATGAAGGATACAGATATGCGTGAGATAAGCAGACAGAGTATCGGAGTAATCGGTATTAATTTGAATGGTGATGATGAAGTAGTAGCTATGCAAACCAGTACCCAAGGAGATCAACTTTTATTTGTCACCGAAAAAGGGAAAGGAAAAAGAACTGACATGAACGAATTCCATACCCAGAAACGTGGTGGTATGGGTGTGATTGGTATTAAGCTTAATGAATCCACCGGTAATGTGGTTGGTTGCTTAGCAGTCCGTGATGATGATGAAATTATTTTAATTACGAATGAGGGAATCATGATTCGGACCAATGTGAATGAAATTAATGTTATTAAGCGTGATACCTCCGGTGTTCGTATAATGAAATTAGATGAGGAAAAAAATAATTTTGTAACATCTGTTGC
The DNA here is from genome assembly GCA_002363615.1 of Lachnospira sp. UBA3212. GTDB lineage: Bacteria > Bacillota > Clostridia > Lachnospirales > Lachnospiraceae > UBA3212. The sequence goes on from DEWK01000022.1 coordinate 38,931, forward strand.
CAGAGTTTTAGAAAAAAAGGAAGACTTTACAGAAGATCAGTCAGAAGAATAAATAAGGAATAATAGGATGAGAAGAACAGATACAGACCAAAAGAATGAGGTTCTTTATAAGTATATCTTTCCACTTTTAATTGCATTTGCAGCGATAGGATTGTTTTATCTTGTAATTCAGCTAAGTAATAATGTTTACAAAGACAGCATTCGAGAAGTAGAAATTATTTATAAGGATGGAAAGTTAAGTATGCCAATCGAGGGAGACCAAGAAGGTTGGATGATATTTTGGGAATGTGACGGAGGCTTAATAAGCAACGGAAAAAGTTCTTCTCATTTCCTATATACAAAGGTAGGAGATTCTATTACCTGGACCAATCTAGAGGAAGATGGAGAAGCTTTTCAAACAGCAAATATACGGGCTACTCTTTATCAAACCAGTGAAGGGAAAAAAGAAAGTGTGATTGCTGCGGGAAAAGTGCAGGTGACAGATACGATTAGCCTAAGTATGAAGGATGGCAAAGTGAAAAAAGTGAAGGATGGTATCTATTCTAATCCGGTCAAAAAAGAAGGGGATTGTCACTGGACAGAACCTTATATCATCCAAAGAGTTGACAATAAGGTAACCCTGGGATTTAGAACTGGAGAGAAAATCAAGGACGGATCTGCCTTAACTATGCTTTGGACCACAGATGAGAAAGTACTTGGAGAAACAGACCTGGCAGCAGGAGGAATCCCATTCTTTAAAATAAGTGGAGAATTAAAAAAATCTCTTTCTCAAGTAAATATCGTTACACTAGAAGTGAATAAGGATACAAGGGTTGAGGTTTCTTTAATTAAAAATGAAGATCAGGATGATGTATTTTGCAGTGGAAGCATTACACTTAGTCCTATGGAAGAATAAAAAATTTGTTGCTAATGTTTGATTGACTTGATAATTAGGGGTTAGAAATATTAAAACTACAAGTTATTGTGGTTGTCCGAAAACCCTTATAAATCCTAAGAAAAAATAAAGAAAATAGTGAATTTTACTTATTGACAAAGGACTTTGAGTTTAGTATACTCTTTCTTGCGTGTTGAAAAAATGATGCGTAAACAACGTGAATAGAAATACATTCATGGTCCTGGAGAAATACTCAAGAGGCTGAAGAGGCGCCCCTGCTAAGGGTGTAGGTCGTTCACGCGGCGCGAGGGTTCAAATCCCTCTTTCTCCGCTTTCAATCGGCGGAAAGAACTGGAAGATTTATAAAAAAACTTTAAAAAAGTTCTTGACATAACGGTTGAGATTTGTTATTATTACAAAGCGCTCGAGAGAGCAGCACAGAACATTGAAAACTGAACAATATTAAACCATCCCGAAAATTTCTATTTGAGAGATTTTTGAAAACTAAAATTGCTTAAAGCAACTTTAAGAACAGTAAACGGATGTAAACAAGAAGCTTACGTTTGTCTGACTGTGATTGAATGATTAATTCGTATTTAAGGAAAATTAAATATATATTTTAACGAGAGTT
>DEWK01000009.1 GCA_002363615.1 Lachnospira sp. UBA3212
AAAAAAAAAAAAAAAGCAACACTTTTTGTACATTGTTTTGTAAATATTTTTCTTATGTTTATTATATCAAGCAAAAATGACATTACAGTGACAGTCCCGTCACTGTAATGTCATTTTTATGACTTGCTTTTCTTTCTTACCAAATATTTCTTTGCTTGATAGATTGTCTGGGCATAATTATATACCACAGATGAATTATTTCCGCGGACAAAGGCATAAACCAATGCTCTTCTTCTGGCGATGTTGAAACGTCTTACACTTCCTGCCTTGTACCTGGAAAATTTAATTTTTTGAGTTCGCACCATAGCCGTTACAATTGGCGAATAATCCAAGGTGATATATGGATGCAGGTCCTTTAGATTTTCATCCTGAAGAACCAGGTATCCAAACATCTTTCCTATCACCTTGGCCCCATACTTGGTCAAGTGAGTGATGTCATAACCATCGTAATCGTAAATAAATAATCTTTCACTGACTACGGAACCCACTTCATTCATGTACATTCGCTGCACCGATCCCAGATCAATGTAGGAAACACCAGTGGCGGTTGCTACTTTCCTCATTTTATTTTCGCAAGACCGAAGAGTTCGTTTGGCCTTGCCATTAGAAGTATAAATATATTGGTTGGTTGGTCCAACTAAAACCGGAATCCCCTTCATAGCCTGAATACTTGCAATGATTTTCTTCAGGTTTGCCCGATACTGGGAAGGAGTTGTTTTAATGGATTCATTTTCAGAGAGGTAATCGTTGTGGCCAAGCATGATAAAGACCGTGTCTCCTTCTCCAATAGAACAAAGAAGGTCATTGACTACTCCCGTTTTCAGCATGGTTTTGGTGCTCTGTCCCGATCTGCTGAAATTATAAACATCTAAGAAATCTGTTTCCGTTAAGGTTGCATAATAGCGGGTGTCCTCTAGTTCTGTGGTCTCTCCAATCGTCCCTGAAGATAAGGCACTTAAGAATCCCTGTCCTACGCCGCCTCGCTCCTCATCTTCCTCATAATATCGAGTCGTAGAGTCTCCCAGAAAGTAAATAGACTTCTTTTCCTTAGGAGCATTTCCCTCTAGGGCCACTGCCTTGATTTCAAGCGCATCTGCGCTGATATTATCTGGAATATCCACGCACAAACTGCCCTCTGTTACTGCTACCTTGCAGGAAAAATTCTTGGTTTTTCCTGCGTCTAAATTCTTGGAGCCCATGGCATCTACCCCATTGACTTCATAGCAAAATCGCGTCAAGTTTTTGGTAAAGTTATAGGCACTTACCGTCACCTTGTAAATTCCATTCTCACAAGTAAGAGGAATCTCATCTTTTAAAATCATTTCCTCTTGTCCATATACACTGGTATTTGCCACCCAAATCATGACAAATAACAAGAACAAAAATCCTACTAATCTTGAATAAATTCCGATCTCTTTCTTCTGAAAAAGCATAAGACTTTACTCCTTCTTTTCTTTATTCGTTTTTTCTTCTTCATCCTCTGCTTTTCTGGCTTCTTTGGCTTTTTTTCCCCGAAGATTTTCGCCAAAGTTCGTATTAGTATGAATGCCACTCCTTCTTGGTAGGATAATTCCCTTCTTTTTCAAGGAAATATCTGTCATCCCCTCAAGAATATAGGAACAAATCGCCACAAATGGCACTCCCAAAAACATACCTAACGGTCCTGCAATCCATCCACCTAAGGTGATTCCAAAGATAATCCAAACCGGACGAAGTCCCGTGGAATTTCCAAGGATCTTTGGTCCCAGGAACAAACCATCAAATTGTTGCAACACAATAATCACTACAAAAAAGATTACCGCTGCCTTCCAAGATACCATAAGCTGAATCAAAACTCCCGGCACAGCACCAATAAATGGTCCAAAGTAAGGAATCATATTGGTTAAGCCCACCACCAAACTAATAATCAAGGCATATTTCAACTGTAATAAGGAAGTGATAATAAAGCAAAGACATCCAATAATCAAGGAATCGACCGTCTTTCCTACCACAAAGTTTGTAAAGATGCTAGTACAGTCCTTGCAGGTCTTTAATACAATTAAGGCCCTCTTCTGACTCATGATAGCATAGATATGTCTGCGGAATCCATAACGCACACGATTCCAATCTAAAATCAGATAACATGATACCATAATAGCAATCAAAATATTCAAGATCCAAGAAATAATGGATACTCCCACTCCATAAATTTTAGAAAATACTGAGGTTGCTATGGTTTGAATCATGGTTGAAATACTTGGTAGCGCCTTGGTAACTGCTTCCTCCAACTGCTTTAAATCCAAACCCGGAAATTTCTTTTGAAGCGTATCTCCCCATGATATAACGGTGGGTCCAAAATTTTGAATAGATACCGCCAAATCTCCAATGGATTCTATTAAACGTGGAATTAGGTAGATAATAGTTACAATCACTACTCCAAGAATGATCACATAGGAAGTAAGTAATCCTAAGATCTTTCTGGTTCTTTCTTTCTTCACATAGAAGAACTTCTTATAAACCTTCCGATCAAAGAAGCTGACCGCTGGCATCAGTACCAAGGCCAACAAAAATCCTATAATTACCGGAGACACCGCCGAAAGAAAGCTTTTTAAAATGGAAATCGTAGACGACCAATTCCAAATCACTTTTGCAATACAGGTGCACACCAAGACAATTAATACAATATATATCGCCAGATGAAAATTTCTCTTAGAGAACACCGGTGGCTTTTTTTCTGGTTGTTTTGGATTTGCCATAAGACCTCCTTTCCACCATGCTTAATCACATATATCCTAGCAAAGGGCAATCCCCACCCTTTAACATCCCTATTATAGTGGACTTTTTCATTCTTTACAATCTTTTTTAATTTTTTTTTAAAAAGTACTTGCATTTTCACTTGAACTTGTATATAATACCACTTGTGTTCAGCAAGAGAGAACACAAAATGAAATCTTGAGCGCGATTAGCTCAGTTGGTAGAGCACCTGACTCTTAATCAGGGTGTCCAGGGTTCGAACCCCTGATCGCGCATGGTAAGCACTGTTTTCAAGACATGGATCTTGGGGATGGTGCTTTTTTAGTGGACAAAAAAAGGACTGTAAAAAAATCTTTGTTTTTTTTACAGTCCGAATACTATTCTTCCACTTCTTTTTTCTTCATGGTCCTGACAGACATGCCATTCACGGTAACACGGTCATCTACTGTGATAACCAAACACTCTTTTCCATCGATTCGTCTGGTTTCAATGCGCCCTAGGGCATCCGGATTAACCTTGATTTCCACGTCAGCGGTTTCAATCTTAAACTTCTTGGCATCCACTACATTAGAAGCTAGGAAAGCCCCCTCTTCGCCCGCTTGCTCTTCAAAAATCCGGTCAAAATCTTCTAGCTGATCCTCTTCAATGCCATTATCCAGTAAGACATTCTTCACATCATAGCCGGTAAAGACGTATGGCTCCTCGTTATCCTTGTTGTCATCCATAAGTTGAGTGAAGGTGTCATGAATATTGCTGAAGGTCTCATAATCCACCTCGTCTCCAAGGGTTTGCTCCATGATAGCCATAAAATTTTCCTTCTGAGTACCCGCAGACATTGGGGCACGACAGCCAAGTACGTTGTCAATAAAAGCATATTGGAGTTCTTCCGGTTTCTTGCTGTAGTAGAGAAGACTGTGAATGTCATTGGTGCGATCCGTGAATGCCGGGAATAAAAAGGCATTGGCTGGGGGATCCACGATCCAATCACGGAAACGATCTTCAATACAATTCTTTTGCTGATTGTAGCCAAGGCCTGCCTTGGTCAGCTCGGAAGGACAAATGCAACATAAGATAAAATCATAAACCGTGCCGGATGCATCCTCCATGATTTCACCAGAGCTAGCCTTGCCCGGAACATCATAGCGACCGTGAACAAGAACAATATAATAATTCTCAACGGCAGCGTAATATTCAATCACCTGTCGGTAAAACTCGGTCACCAGGTCATCGTCATCAAGGCCGGAATCTCGAAGGCGCATTAAAAATTCATGCTTGCCTCCCTCCTCCTGCTCTTCCTCGAGAGGAAATTCCATATTTAAAAGATTCTTTCCCATCACGCCGGATAGGCCCTTCTTAAAAATCTCCACATACTTATGCTCATCTTCTTCGGGAAGGCTTGAGAACCTATGCTTAGAATCTACGCAAATGTTCTTTTCACCGTCTACATAGCATCCACGGATGGTGTATAAGGCATTGTTCTCAACCTGAAAAGTCTTACGAATCTCTAACACTTCTTTTTTATTCATCCCTAACTCCTTATCTTCTAATGATCATCTTGCAAATCGGATTGCCCATGGAGGAAAATTTCTCCTCATACTCGGTCATTACATTGCCCTTGCAAAGTTCTTCCTCGTGGTGAAGATCACGGGTTTTTGCAAGAAACTCCCATTTACTTTCCTCCACTTCCTCCAGAGAAAAGGTAAACAAGTCCTGATTATCTGTCTTAAACTCCACTACACCATCCTTGGCAAGCACCACATCGTAGCGGTCAAGGAAGCGGCGACTGGTCAGGCGACGCTTAGCATGACGGTCCTTTGGCCATGGATCCGAAAAATTCAGATAAATCCTTGCAATTTCTCCCTCTGCAAATGCCTCTAACAAATCAGTGGCATCAAATCGAATAAAGAAAATATTCTTTGGTCTTTCTTCCTCAGGCATGGCCTCTAACTTCTCGACGGCTCGAACCAAAACACTAGAATACATCTCGATTCCCAGATAATTAATCTGGGGATGGTTCTTGGCAAGGGTGGTTAGAAACTGGCCCTTGCCGGTACCAATCTCAAGATAAATCGGATGATTATTGGAAAAAAGATCCTTCCACCTGCCTTTATATTCCTTCGCATCACGAACACAATAGCTGCTGGCATTGATTTTCTCATCTGCCCCTTTTACATGTTTTAAACGCATACGTCCTCTTTTCTTTTAAAAAAAACCTCATTTCTACCGCAGTATTATACATCATTTCTTCTTTTAAACGCAAGCACCAAGTCATTTTGAGGATACAAAGAAGACCATCAATTTGTATAGAATTCTTGTTGAAACTGCTATTCTTTTGTGCACTTGCTATATTTTAAGAGAAATTTGTAGTAAAATAGATTTGACAACGATTGTCTAACAGAAAGGAGGCACTGATGAGTGAAATCATGAACGACGTAATCGCAAGGCTTTCCGGAATTGAAGATGCCTCAGTGGCTCTTGTAAACCAAGCAGAACAAGAAAAACTGGAGCTTTCAAAGCAAATAGAAGAAGAAAAAAATCATTTTCAGCAGGCCTTGCAAGAAGAAACAAAAAAAGGTCTGGAGGAATACCAAAAAGAAGTTCAGGGAAAGATCGACCAGGAATTAGAAGCCTTTTCTAAAAAGGAAGAGGAAGAGATGAAACAGATTCAGGAAGCCTTCCAAATTCACAAAGAAGACTACGCCAAGGAAATCTTTCTAAAGATTGTAAAAGGATAGGAGGCCCCTATGGATGCTGTATTTTCATTTAGCGGGTTATCTGCAAAAATCTCGGCCATGCAGGGAAAGCTTTTAACGGATGAGGACTACCAGGCTATTTCGGAACTAAAAAATCTTTCGGAATTTGCCAGTTACCTTTCCCGTCTGCCAGGCTATCCCGACCACCTGATTGAAAAAGATTTTTCAAAGATTCATCGGGAAGACCTGGAAGAAATCTTTCAAAACGTAATTCTATACGATTTCCATAAGATTTATCATTTTTGTGATTCAAAGAAAAAGATCTTCATGGACATGATTTTTATGAATTACGAGGCCAATTACCTAAAACGTGTGATTCGCTTTCTCTTAGATCACCGGCCAGACCGCCACTACTCAGAGAAAAATCCACTTTTTTGGAAGTATTCCAACTTGGATCAGGAAGCCATTGAAGAAGCCAACCACATGGAGGACTTGCTTGCAGCATTAAAAAATACCCGCTACTACCATAGCCTTTATGTAACTAGTCAGATGGCAAATCCAAGACCCTTTGACTATACCATGGCCCTGGATCTGTCTTACTATTCCAGCATTTGGAAGATGAAAAAACGTTTTTTTTCCGGGAAGGAAGAAGCCATTATATCCGAACTCTACGGAAGATTAATCGACCTTTCCAACATTTCCTGGATCTATCGGGCAAAAAAATATTATTCCATGAAGACACCACATATTTATCCTCTTTTGATTCCCATTCATTACCGCCTAAATATGGAGGATATTAAGGCCTTAGCCCAAGTGGAGGATATGAGCCATTACCATGAGGCTCTGCAGGCCACCCAGTACAAACGTTTTTTTACAAACCAGAAAAGAAACCTCTCTTTTGATGACGCAAAAGATGCTATCTTAAAAGAGATTTACCAAACAAGAAGAAGGGAACATCCCTATTCTTACGCCATCATTTACACCTACCTCTACCTAAAAGAGCAGGAAATCCTTAACCTGATTACCGGTTGTGAATGTATTCGGTATGGATATCCCCCTTATGAGGTATACCGGAAAATGACAAGAACAGGAGGTGACAAGGCGTGATTGAAAAGATGAAATTTATTAGTATTACCGGTCCTAAGCATGATTTTGACCGGATGATTAATACTTATTTGTCTCATTATGAGATTCAGTTAGAGAATGCACTCTTGGAACTTCCAAAGACCCAAGACCTACGTCCTTACCTGGAGAATAATCCCTACAAAGACCTGCTTAGGGATTGTGATGCTTTGATTGCAAGATTAGAAAGCACTAAGGATTCCAAAGAGAAAAAAAATAAAAAGACAGACAAGGATGAGATTAAAAAGAAGAAGATGCATTTGAATCCATCCATTCAACTGGTAGAGGGCCTAACAAAGAAACTTAGCAAGCAAGTCGCTGACATTAAGGCCTTAGAAGAACAGAAGGCCCAGATTCAGACGTCCTGCGATCAGATTGCTCCCTTTGTTTCCCTTCACTATGATATTAAAAAAATTATTTCCATGCACTACATTCGCTTCCGGTTTGGACGAATCCCCAAAGAATATTGGACCAGCTTCCAAAAATATGTAGCGGAAGATATTTCTGCAATCTTTGAGGAATGTGCCGTAGATGCGCATTATGTTTGGGGAATCTACTTTGTTCCCCTGGCTGAGAAAGATAAGATTGATGCTATTTATCAGTCCCTGCATTTTGAAAGAATTTTCCTGCCGGATGAATATGAAGGATCCCCGGCTGCTGCCATGTCGGATTTGCAGGAGAAGATGAATCGCTTAGGCCTTGAAATCGAAGAAAAAGAAAGAAATCTACGAGAACTTCTAGAAATGCAGGCAGAAGAACTTTATGGCGCACGGGCCCGGATTGCCACTGCCTCTGATAATTTTTCTTATCGAAAGATGGCCGCAACCACCAAGGAAGAAGATCAGCAAGTCTTTTATATTCTTTGTGGATGGATGACAAAATCCCATGCCTTATCCCTAAAAGAAGAGATGGCAGGAGAAACTGACACGGTGCTTTTAATCGAGGATTCTAGGGATGCCCTTCAAAAGCCTCCTACTAAATTAAAAAATCCAAAAATCTTTCAACCATTTGAATTATATACAAAGATGTATGGTCTTCCGGACTATCGGGAATTTGATCCCACGGTCTTTATTGGAATCACCTACTCCTTGATATTCGGAGCTATGTTTGGAGACTTTGGGCAGGGACTCCTCCTCTTTTTAGGAGGTCTTTTCCTCTATTACAAAAAGAAATCTTCCCTTTGTGGAATCATTGCTTCCTGTGGAATTTTTTCTATGATTTTTGGTCTCCTGTTTGGTTCTGTCTTTGGTTTTGAAGATCTGATTCCTCCCCTTTGGGATCGACCGGCCACCGCTATGACAAAGCTTGCCGGCATAGGATATTTAAATTCCGTTTTTGTAATTTCTATTTTATTTGGAATGCTTATGATGCTAATCACCATGGCATTACATGTAATGATTCAAGTTCGTATGAAGAACAAAACGGATGCACTGTTTGATTCCGCCGGACTTTCTGGCCTTGTCTTTTATGGAGTTTTAGTCCTATTGCTAGTACTGCTACTTTCCGGACATTCCCTGCCGGCCTGTGGAATTTTTATTTTTCTTTTGCTCCTATCCTTTTTGACCATGACTTTTAAGGAACCTTTCAGTGCCTTGTTAGATAAGAAAAAAGAAAATCTCTTTCCAGAAGGAAAAGGCATGTTTGCCGTAATGGCTTTCTTCCATATGTTTGAAGTTTGCCTTTCTTTCTTTTCAAACACCCTTTCCTTTATTCGAATCGGTGCCTTTGCCGTCAGCCATGCAGCCATGATGGAAGTTGTTTTGCAATTTGCAAACTTTGAGGGCTCTTTCGATGGGAATTGGATCGTTCTTATATTAGGAAACCTATTTGTTATGGGGATGGAAGGTCTGATCGTTGGAATTCAAGTACTAAGGTTAGAATACTATGAATTCTTTGGTCATTTCTACCACGGAACGGGACGTCCCTTCCGACCATTTGCAAAAAATGATTTATAATTTGGAGGTATTGTTATGCTTGTAAATATTACACTATTAATCGCCTTGCTTTTAAGCATTGTAGTTCCATTTATCGCCTACGCCTTAAGCTCCCGTAGCAAAAAATCCTTTAAAAGAAGTTTGGCAGGAAACCTTATTGCCTTCTTCCTTACTTTTTTAATTACTACTATTTTTATTTTCAGTAAAAGTGCTATGGCTGCTGGATCCGCATCCGCTTCCGGTCTGGGATTTATCGGTGCCGGCCTGGCGGTAGGTCTCTCTGGCATTGGTGGAGGAATCGCCGTTTCTTCTGCTGCGTCTGCTGCCCTTGGGGCCTTAAGCGAAGACAGTTCTATTCTTGGTAAATCCCTGATTTACGTAGGACTTGCAGAAGGTGTCTGCCTTTACGGTTTGGTAATCGCATTTATGATTTTAAGCCGTTTGGGCTAAGAAAGAAGAATGCCTATGAAAATGTTTTTAATTAGTGACAACGTAGATACCTTAACCGGAATGCGTCTGGGCGGAGTAGAAGGCCTGGTGGTTCATGAACGTCAGGAATTAAAAGAGGCCCTAAATCAGGTCCTACAGGACCCCTCCTATGGAATCCTTTTAATGACCGAGAAGCTTAGCGGACAATTTCCCGACGTAGTGGAAGACCTACGCTTCCACCGTTCTCTTCCTCTTTTGGTTGAGATCCCCGACCGTCACGGTACCGGTCGTAAACCCGATTTCATTACGGATTATGTTAGAGAGGCCATTGGCATCCAGTTATAAGGAGGGAAGACCTGTGAATATTGAAAAAAAACTACAACACTTTATGGATCTTTCTATGCTAACAGCAAACCAGGAACGCTCCAAAGAGGTGAGCCAATATGAAAAGATTGCCCTAGAAAACCTAGAAAGCTATAAGCAGGAAGCCATAAAAAAAGCAGAGCTTGACTTGCGTTCCGGCAAGGAGCGAATTCTTCGGGAATGTCACCGGAATGCTGCTGCCACGGAATCAAAAATAAAAAAGGAGCATTCTCTTTTGCTAGCCTCCCTAAAGGAAGATTTATTTTCTAGGGTTTTAGACTTGTTAGAAGACTATAAATCTACCCAAGCGTATGAAGAACTTTTATATGAACAAATCAAGGAAGCCATTCAAATTGCAGATGGAAAAAAATTAGAAATCTATTTGGACCCTTCCGATCTTCATTCTTGTGACCGGCTTGCCGCTAAAACCGGTCTTCCCATCTATCTTTCTGCAGAAGGATTTTTAGGAGGAATTCAAGCCGTGATTAAGGAGCGGAACCTCTTTATCGATCACTCCTTTCTCTCAGTTTTTCAAGATCAAAAAGCGAAATTTCATTTTAAGGAGGCCGGCTATGGAACAAACAGCAATACTTTACGGAATTAACGGACCGGTTTGTACCATTAAGGGAAGGACTTCTCTTCGCATGGGAGAGATGGTCTATGTAGGAAAAGATTATCTGGTGGGTGAGGTGATTCGTTTAACCTCAAATGAAACCACCATTCAGGTTTATGAAGAGACCAGTGGCTTACGTCCCAAAGATCCGGTATATGGAACCGGAAGCGGGATTTTTGTAACCCTAGCCCCTGGCATTATCAATAATATTTTCGATGGAATTGAACGTCCCCTTTCTTCGATTGCTAAGGATTCCGGCATTTTTATTAAAAGAGGAATTTCGGTAGATTCCTTAGACCAAAAGAAAAAATGGGATACCCATATAACGGTTCAAGTGGGAGATAAAGTTTTTGGTGGCACGGTAATTGCTACCGTGCAAGAAACACCCGCTATCCTTCACAAGGTTATGGTTCCTCCCGGGATTTCCGGAAAGGTCCTATCTGTGGTTCCCGATGGGGCCTATACCATTCATAATCCCTTAGTGATTTTAGAACTGGCGGATGGTTCACCCAAGGAATTATCTATGACCCAGCATTGGCCCATCCGAACCCCAAGACCTTACTTAAAGCGCTATGCTGCCTCTAGGCCTCTGATTACCGGTCAAAGAATCTTAGATACCCTCTTTCCTATAGCGAAAGGCGGTACCGCAGCCATTCCCGGAGGGTTTGGTACGGGAAAAACCATGACCCAGCATCAAATTGCCAAATGGTCCGATGCCGATCTCATTATTTATATTGGTTGTGGAGAACGTGGCAATGAGATGACTCAGGTCTTAGAAGAATTTTCGGAACTTGTGGACCCAAAAACCGGAAATCCCCTGATGGACCGGACGATTTTGATTGCAAATACGTCCAATATGCCGGTGGCTGCCCGTGAAGCATCCATCTATACCGGCCTTTCCCTGGCGGAGTACTACCGGGATATGGGCTATCATGTAGCAATCATGGCAGACTCTACCTCCAGATGGGCGGAAGCCCTAAGGGAGCTTTCCGGACGTTTAGAGGAAATGCCTGCAGAAGAAGGATTTCCTGCCTACTTAGCCAGTAGACTTTCCGGTTTTTATGAACGGGCCGGCTATGTACAAAATTTAAATGGCTCTGACGGGTCCATTACCATTATCGGTGCAGTTTCTCCCCAAGGAGGCGATTTTTCCGAGCCGGTTACCCAAAATACCAAACGTTTTGTCCGGTGTTTTTGGGGCCTGGACAAGTCCTTAGCCTACGCAAGACACTATCCGGCCATCCACTGGCTTTCCTCTTACAGCGAATATATCGGTGATTTAACTGACTGGTATAATAGTCATGTGGGACCTAATTTTATCCAGTGTCGAAACCGAATCATTGGCATTTTAAATCAGGAAAGCTCTTTAATGGAGATTGTAAAATTAATTGGAAGTGACGTGCTTCCGGACGACCAAAAATTAACCCTTGAGATTGCCCGGGTTATTCGACTAGGCTTTCTCCAGCAAAATGCCTTTCACGTAGAGGACACCTGCGTTCCTTTGGAGAAGCAACTGAAGATGATGGAGTTAATTCTCTACCTCTACGACCAGTGCAAGGACTTAATTGACATGGGCATGCCTATGTCCTACCTGAAACAAGAGTCGATTTTTGATGATATCATCGCCATTAAATACGATGTTCCCAATGCCAAACTTTCACTCTTTCGAAAGTACTGGCACCAGGTAGATCATTTTCATGACGAAGTCATTGCTAAAAATGCTTAAAGGAGGTTCCTATGGCAATTGAATATTTAGGACTAAGTGAAATTAATGGACCTCTGATTGCCCTAGATGGGGTAAGAGATGCCGCTTACGATGAAATCGTTGAATTTTCCATTGATCATGGAAAAGACCATAAACTAGGACGAATCATTGAAATTTCCGGGGAACGAGCCGTCATTCAGGTCTTTGAAAAAACGGATAATATGTCTTTGGACAACACCCATACCAGACCTACGGGACATCCCTTAGAGATTCCTCTATCTCTGGAAATCTTAGGGCGAACCTTTAATGGAATCGGCCAACCCATTGATGGCATGGGACCTGTAGCTTCCGATGACTTTCGAGATGTAAACGGACTCCCTTTAAATCCAGTGCAGCGCGAGTACCCAAGAAACTACATCCGTACTGGGATTTCCGCCATCGACGCCTTAACTACCCTGATTCGAGGACAGAAGTTACCAATCTTTTCTGGAAATGGTCTTCCCCATGACAAGTTAGCCGCTCAGATCGTTCGGCAGGCTTCTTTAGCTGATGATTCTCAGGAAGAATTTGCTATTGTCTTTGCCGCCATGGGCGTAAAGTATGATGTGGCTGAGTATTTCCGTAGAACCTTTGAAGAAAGCGGGGTTTCCGACCACGTTTGTATGTTTCTAAATCTGGCAAATGATCCTGTGGTGGAACGTTTGATTACTCCAAAGGTTGCCTTAACCGCTGCAGAATATTTAGCATTTGAAAAGGATATGCATATCCTTGTTATTCTTACAGATATGACTTCCTATGCGGAAGCCCTAAGAGAAGTTTCCTCTTCTAAGGGAGAAATTCCCTCTAGAAAAGGCTATCCCGGATACCTTTACAGTGATTTAGCAACCATTTACGAACGAGCTGGAATTGTTAAAAATGCCAAAGGATCGGTGACTCAGATTCCAATCCTTACCATGCCTAACGATGATATTACCCATCCCATTCCGGATCTTACGGGATATATTACGGAGGGTCAGATTGTACTAGACAGAACCCTCTTTGGTCAGTCTATCTATCCGCCCATCTCCATCCTTCCTTCCCTTTCTCGTTTGATGAAGGATGGCATTGGAGAAGGTTACACCAGAAAGGATCACCAGGGACTTGCCAACCAATTGTTTTCCGCCTATGCCAAGGTACAGGATGCCAGAGCCCTGGCTTCCGTGATTGGAGAAGACGAACTCTCTGCCAATGATAAGAAATATTTATCCTTCGGCAAGGCCTTTGAAGAAAGCTTTATCGGTCAAGGAGAAGAAGAAAATCGTTCCATCATTGAAACTCTGGAGTTAGGATGGAAGCTTTTAACCCTTCTTCCTCGTGAGGAGTTGGACCGAATCGACACTAAGATATTAGAAGAATTTTATCCAGTTACAAATCATTAAGGAGGGAGCCTATGAATCTCAATGCTGTACCCACCAAGGGAAATCTCATTGTAGCTAAGAACTCTTTGAAACTGGCCAGGCAGGGATTTGACCTAATGGATAAAAAAAGAAATATTTTAATTCGAGAAATCATGGAATTAAATGAAGAAGCTAAGGCAATCCAATCGGAGATTGATCAAACCTTCACCCAGGCCTACCGGGCCCTTGAAGAGGCAAATATCCAAATGGGCATTTCCAATGTGGAAGACTATGCGTTTACCATTCCCCTAGAAGACAGTATCAAAATAAAAGTACGCTCCATTATGGGAACGGAAATCCCCTTGGTAGAACATGAATGTAGGGAAGAAACTCCGGATTATTCCTTTGCAGATACTAAAGAATCCTTAGATGAGGCACAAGCCTGTTTTAAAAAGGTAAAAGACTTGGTAATCCGCCTTTCTTCCGTGGAAACTTCTGCCTACCGTTTAGCTATTAATATTAAAAAGACTCAAAAAAGAGCCAATGCCTTAAAAAACATTACCATTCCTAACTACGCTTCTTTAAGCAAGAGCATTGCAGATGCTTTAGAAGAAAAGGATCGCGAGGAATTTACTCGGTTAAAGGTTATTAAGGAACGACTCTACCATTAAAAAATCGCTCAGGCCTATGGGTCTGGGCGATTTTTTAACGGGGACTTACTATCCCTTATGCATCTGCATGATCTATACGGGCTCGCTTCTCTCTTCGCTTCTCACGAATGGCGTCCTGCTTTTTCTTAATCTGCAGAGCACTGATAATTGAAATTGGTTTCGTTACCTTGGTTGCATAAAACATCCCATTCTCACATTTCTTCATTCGAATTACTCCGGAATGAAGTCCATGCTTAGGACAATTGGCAACACTGTAATAGGTCTTGGAATTGTCTGAAAACCATGGCAGGATTGGCTTAAGTTTCTTTCCACACTTCTGACAGGTTAACTCTCTTACCCGAGAATCTTCTGCTGCCTCTTCCTTGGTTCGAAATTTTCTTGAAACATACTTATGACAGTTATCAAAACTTACATAAATCTCTTGGTCCCGATTATTAGGAACATAATAGCAGTCAATGGAAAAATACTGCTTATAAAGATCAAAGTTCATCTTCTGCATGACCGCTAGCGTGTATTTGGCATCATTCACTGCCCGATGAAATTTTTCTCCTTCCTTTAGGTCCAGGTGTTCCACTGCATCAGATAAAGACACCTTGTTGGTTCCCTCAAAATAAGCCAAACTAAAGAGATTTTGCACATCTTCATAAAACAAAGGAAAGGCCAGCCTTCTTTTAATCTTATGAAAATGCATATTTCTCTGTAGTTCTGTCAAATCCATGGAACCCCAGGTACAAAACATCATGTCTTCCCCACACCAATCTAGAAAATCCCTGATTACCTCTGGAAATTCCCGACACTTCTTTAGATCATTCATGGTAATATTGCATATTTCTTTTACTTTATAATGTAACTGCCGGTAAATTCTCGGCCGGATCAACTCGCTGAATGTATCCACAAGTTTCAGTTCTTCGTTGACCTTTACTGCACCAATTTCAATAATCTCAAATGGAATCCTTGGATGATTCTGTCCGTTGGGACTTTGATTCCATTCCAAATCCAATATGATGTAATTCATCTTAGCTCCATTCTATGAATGACCTTCTATATTTTATCATTGATTGGCTCTTTTGTATATCTTTTCTTTTTCATTCATACTACAAACATTTTGTGATTTCACCTACCTATTTATGTTAATTTATGTTACAATAACTGCGTATAAAAAAGATTGGAGTATCACTCATGAAATATATTTGGAAAAAATCCGTGACCCTCTTACTTCTTCTATGTTTAAGCCTTACTTACCGGCCTAGTCTTCTTCCTGTCTATGGAGAGGAACTTGAAAGCACGTCGGAAAGTACAGAAGAGAACACTGAAGAAACCAGCACTTCGATTGCTGAAACAGTCTTAAATACCCAAGATGCCAACTGGCCAGAAGCCCCAAGCATTCAGGGAAAGGCTGCTTGTATCATGGATGCAGAAACCGGAGCTATCCTTTATACCAAGCGTGGCAACAAAAAGATGTATCCAGCAAGCATTACCAAAATTATGACTGCTCTTCTAACCTTAGAACATTGTCAGCTAAAGGAAGAGGTTACCTTTTCCGAGCAGGCTGTGGCCCTTCCTTATGGATCCGCCCATATTGCCATGAAAGTCGGAGAAAGCATTTCCGTAAAGGATTGTCTCTATGGTCTTTTACTTGCCTCTGCTAATGACTGTGCCAACGCTTTAGCTGAGCACATTGCAGGTTCCACCGAAGCATTTGCAGAGATGATGAATGCGAAGGCTTTGGAATTAGGTTGTAGTAATACTCATTTTATGAATGCCAATGGCCTTCATGAAGAAGATCACTATGTAAGTGCAGAGGATATGGCTCTAATTGCCCAAGCTGCCTATAAGAATGAGACCTTCCGTGAAATTGTGGGAACCTCCTCTTATAAGATTGGAAAAACCGAGATGACCGATGAAAAACGTCCTCTCAACAATACCCATAAGATGATGCCATTAATGTCCTATGAGGATTCCCGTGTACTTGGTGGTAAAACCGGTTATACCGATGAAGCTGGTAATACCTTGGTAACCTATGCCAAGTCCAATGGACTAACCCTGATTGTTGTGATTCTTCAAGACAACGGTGGCCACATCTATCCTAATACCAAGGAACTCTTAGACTACGGCTTTGAGAATTTTACTCATGCCGATCCAGCAGAAACAGCAACCACTACCTATCTGTATGATAAGACTATTTTCACTCTTGCTGAGGATGCACAAATCACCATTCCAAAAGGAATCGATGTGTCTAGTCTCACGGCTACTGTTAGTTCAGAAGGAGTGATCACTTATAACTATGGAAGTTATCTGTTGGGCGTCTTACAAGGAAGTTCCTCTGGTAATATTAGCGAAGGAAAGATTTTAACCCAAGAAGAATTAATCAAGAATGGGAAAACCAATGACAAGAGTAAGAAAATCATTCATACTACCTTACAATTCTTTAAGATTCTTTTCATTATTGCCCTTGTCCTAGTTCTTCTCTTTACCCTCTTGTTTATTCGGGCAGCAATTATTCGAAAAAAGAGACGGGAACGTCGTCGTAGAAGATATCAAAGAGATCTAGAGCGTCACCGCCGTCAATCCTAGTACATAAGAAAGGAGTATATATGAACTGGGTAGCACCTATTAAAGATCAGGAAACCTTATTACAATTTGAAAAATCCCTAAGAGAAACAGATGAAAAATATTATATTTTATTTCGCATCGGACTTGGCGCCGGCCTTCAACTTCAGGATATTTTAAAATTGAAGGTAAAGGATGTTGCCGGTAAGAGAGCATTAAAAGTAACCATCGGAAAAAAGAAGATCGTTCGAGAATATATTTTAGATGATGATTTTTATCAGGACTTGTCTAATTTCGTAAAAGATCGTGATCCGAAACAGCCTTTGATTTATGGATATGGACCTAACCGAGGTTCTGTTTCTCGAGAGCAGGTTTATCGTGTTATGAAGCAGGTGGGCGATCAACTGGGAATTCCTAATGTTGGAGCGCAAACCATCCGAAAGACCTTTGCCTGGAATTATTATAAAGAAACAGGAGATATTAATTATTTAACGGAACTTTTTAACCATGCCTCACCTACCATTACCTATCAATTTATTGGAGAAAAGCCTAAATTTAATCTGGTGATGCATAAGCGAAGTGCGAATGAAAACGCTAGATCCCGTTACATGCTTTATTTAAATAACAGTGGTGTGGACCGATTAGATGCTATTGTGAATGTCTTAAATAAGATTCGAGACAATTTCTCAGATTCTTCTCTCCCAGATGATTATTTTGGAATCGTTTCGCAACTGCTAGATGAAATCGAATTACCAATTGAGGAATATAAACAATCCGCCTCCCACTACAGGAATTTATTACACTAGAATTATAAAAAGGTGTTCATTATGAAGAAAAAAAGATTCTTTTTAAATTTATTTATATTTTTAATCTTAAGTATAAGTTTTTGGGTTTTCCAAACTCCTAAGGCACAAGCGGCTAACAAATTAGTGACCTCTATTAAGATTCAAAATGCCCCTAAAAAATTAGTTTTGATCAAAGGAAAAAAATATACTATGAAAGTCAAGGTATCTCCTTCCTCTGAAACTAATCAAAAACTCAACTATAAATCCAGCAATAAAAAGGTCGCCAGCGTTTCAAAGAAAGGTGTGATCAAGGCTAAAAAAGCAGGAAAGACGACCATTACCGTCCAAGCCAAAGATGGCAGCAAGGTAACGACAAAATTAAAGGTAATCGTAGGAACCAGAATAAAGAAGATTACCCTTACCGGCTCTTCCACCTTGTCTGTAGGAAAGACCACTAGGTTAAAGGCTACTATTAGCCCATCTTCCGCTTCCTATCAAAAAATAACCTGGACCTCTAGCGATAAAAATATTGCCACTGTTTCAAGTAGCGGGCTTGTGAAAGGGGTAAGCAATGGTAGCGTTACCATTACCGCATCATCCAATGATGGTTCTAATAAAAAGGTTACCTTCCAATTGAATATTATCACCCTATCAAAATCAGTGACCATCGAAAATGACACGGGAACTTGTTTTATAAAAAAGGGAGAATCCATTACATTAAAAACTACCGTGAAACCAACCACCGTAAGTAATCCTAATGTGATCTGGTCCTCTACCGATCCAAGCATCGCCTCTGTGGATGCCAATGGAAAGGTAACTGGTCATAAGGTAGGTTATGTAACCATCAAGACAACTACAGCAGATGCTAACCACAAAACAGATTCCATTAAGGTATATGTAGCTTCCCTATCTGGTAGGAATAATTTTATTGCCCACCGTGGATACTCATCCATCGCTCCGGAAAATTCTGCAGCGGCTTTTAAATTGGCAGTTTCCAATAATTTTTACGGAGCAGAATGCGATATTCAGCTTACCAAGGATGGTGTCTTTGTGGTAAACCACTATAATAATATGTTTGAAATGTTCGGAGTAAATATAAATATTTCCGATTATACCTACGAGGAAGTTTCAAAATATTCCATGACCGCAGGTTCCAATGTGGACCTCTTTCCAAACCAAAAGATCATTACCCTAGAAGAATATCTTTCCATTATGGCCACATCTTCTACCATTCATCCGGTGATTGAATTAAAGTGTAGCCTCAATAGTACGACGGCTAAGGAATTTTTACAAATTATTTCTAAGTATAATATGAATGACCGAATCATAATTATTTCCTATTCAGCCTATAATTTAAAGCTGATCCATAACCTTTATAATCAGTTAGCTACTACGCCAGATGAAAACATTGATCTTACCTACCAGCCATCTCTTGCTCTCCTTACAGATTCACCAACTGTCAAGTCTCTTTCCTGTGATAATCTGACTCCGGTGGACTGGTGTATCAAGTATGGAATCGAACTAGATTGTGATAAAAACAGCTTAACTGCTGATACGGTCAATAAAATGCATAGTGCAGGCCGACTGGTGATTATCTATACGGTAAATGAGTTCTATGGAGCTTTCCTTTACGAAGCTGCATTTGACGTCGATTTCATTACCAGCAATTACAAATTCTTTTAACACCAAAATGAGCTGAACCCCTATAAGGTTTCAGCTCATTTTTTTACTCTTGAATTGTCAAGTTAAGTGCAA
>DEWK01000014.1 GCA_002363615.1 Lachnospira sp. UBA3212
CCATCACTTACATAGGTCCAAACAACCGGAACCTGTGTGGACAATCCCAGCTTGTTCAATGCTATATCTCCACATGGCGAAATAGTCCAATGATACTTTTGAGCTATCGCATTTGCAACCTTTTCCGGATCTGCAGGCAAATATTCTTGAATGACCTTGCTAAATCTTGGTTTTTCATATGTGCCATCCATTACACGACGTATATTACCCTCTTCAACCTGACGTCCCAAACATTTACGAATGGTAGGCAACGATGCCATATCCTTAAAATCTGTCGTAAAAAAGACTTCACCAGCTTCATATGACGCTATTCTATTTTTAATTTTATCGTATATTTTCTCAGCCATACAGCTCTCCTTTTGTCACGATTATTATACAACTATCGTGACAAATATACAATATTCTGTTTTCATTTATTTGTCGACCTAGGGGATTCTATAGCTACTAAAACAATAATTATAATCAACTTGTTACTTCATTTTTTTGGCACCATTTTTCTATGAACTATAATTACCATTTTACTTTCTGAGATTTTTGCAGAATTTCTGAAATTTGGAGAAGAACATGAGAAGATTTTAGACTAGATGGTCCATACCCTTTTTTATAGGTTTTCAGACCTGTACCAGCTTTCCCTAAAAGAAAAACCTCTCCTTACTGCTAGCCCAGTAGGGAGAGGTTTCTTATTCTTCCACATTTAATAAATAAAAAAAGGTTTGTGCCATTACCCGATCAGTCATATTCCGAATCTTGTCCGGGTCCTTCAATTTCTTTCCCACTTCATTTTGCATCTCAAACAAGGTTTGGTCTAAGAGGCGATTATTAAATCCTAACATCCTAATAATTTTGGTTAATTCCCTCTTATCCTTCGCTTCCATAGGGGTCTTTTCCAGGATATTTAGGGCACGGTCCACTTCCTCCTTGGTATGGAGTTGGAAATCCTCCGTCTCCTGCTTGCTATCCATAGGAGCCTGTTTTGGCAGGAAACGAATGGTATTCATCCCCTTGCCGGCCAAACACTTCTCTAAAATTTCCTTGGCCTTCATTGGTTTGTGAAGACGATTGCCCAGTTGGTAGGAAGCAAGCACTTTTTCCATTCTTTCTTCTTCCTTATTTCCCTCTAATCCTTTGAATTTTTGTAGGCTAAGTTTGGCTTCTGTCACCTCTAAGATCTCTTCCACCTGAATTTGAAGCTGACGATCTTCCCTTAAAACATGGTAACGTATCTTCTTTTCCTTATTGAAAAATTCTTGGATACAGGTATTTTCTCCCTGAAAATGATTTTCTCCCGTTTCTCCAATAAAAAGCCTATTTCTTCCAAGGATAAATTGAAACTCCCCCATCTCCTCCCAGTTCATCACCCCATGTAGAATTACTGCAAGCTGTGAAAAACTAAGACATCCCGGAATCATAAGCCTGCGCCAAACCGGTGGACTCATTCCTTCCAAGGTAATTTTTATCTGATAAGCCCTCATGAAGTGCTTCCCTTTCTATTCTTACGATTCTATTTCTTCCGGTAAAAAGCTCTCGATTCCACGTTCTACCGCTTCTTCCGGTTCTAACCAACCATGGTCCATAGGACCAGAGCCCTTTCCCAAATCAAGCATAGCGGTTAAAGCCCCTGAAATATAAGCCTTCGCACGTTTTACCGAAGTCTTAAGATCGTAACCCTTTGCCAGGTTAGAGGCAATGGCAGAAGATAGGGTACAACCCGTTCCATGGGTATTCTTATTATCAATTCTCTTCCCCTTAAACCAGGTAATCGTTCCATCCTGATATAACAAATCATTGGCATCATTTAAACTGTGACCACCCTTTAAAAGAACGGCAACCTGATACTTGTTAGAGATTGCCTCTGCGGCCTTTACCATATCCTCTACAGACTGGATTTTTTCTCCAAAAAGAACTTCCGCCTCTGGGATATTTGGCGTAATCACGGTAGCCAAAGGCATTAAAACTGTAGTTAAGGTATCAATGGCATCATCACTAATTAACTTTGCCCCGGAAGTTGCTACCATAACAGGATCTAATACTACATTCTTTGCCTGATATTCTTGCAATTTCTTTGCAATTTCTAAAATCAAAGATACCTCTGAAACCATTCCAATCTTAACAGCATCCGGGTAAATATCCGAAAATACCGCGTCTAACTCTTGTCCTAAAAATTCCGGGCTGACATTAAAAATCCCGGTTACCCCTGTGGTGTTTTGAGCCGTTAAGGCAGTAATAGCGCTGGTTCCAAACACCTTATTCTCTGTCATGGTTTTAAGATCTGCCTGGATTCCTGCTCCACCGCTTGAATCACTACCGGCAATGGTCAATGCTGTTTTCATCTATTTTACTCCTTCCTATTCCTCTATTTCTAGCTCATCCTGCTTTCTAGAGTACAGGTAAACCTCATCCTCTGATCGCAAAATGGTCTTTTCATCTACAATGACTGGCTTTTTCGAACGGACAATTAAGGCAATAAAACTTTGTCTTGAAATATTTAAGGCCCCAACTTCCTTTCCAGCCCATGGGTGTCTTCTTCCAAGAACGATTTTCTTTAAACTAATACCGGTGGCAAAAATTGCCTCCCTGCCTGCTAAAAGCAAATGATCATTGGACCGAATCAATTCACTTCCCTGGGGATAAAAAATGTTCTCTCCTCGCTTCATGGCCACAATAAAAAGTCCCTCCGGTAAAGCAATCTGATCCATTCTTTTTCCATTCCAAGCGTCCCTGTTCTGTATGGTAATCTGGATAAAAGGAAGTCGTTCTTCCTTCGATTCCCCCATCTTCTTTAATCTTTGATACTGCTCCACAAATCCTGCAGAAATAATACCCGTTGGGATGGCAACCATACCAACTCCCAAAAAGGCAATGATAATTCCCATCAGCTGACCCAAGGTCGTCATAGGATAAATATCTCCATAACCTACCGTAAGCAAGGTTGAAGCTGACCACCAAATCCCTGAAAATGCATTTGCAAAGGAAGGATTTACCTCATGTTCTACGGAATACATACAAAGGCTAGAAGCCAACATTAAAATCAAAATCATAAAAACCGAAGACAAGAGCTGCTGCTTCTTGCTGGAGATAACCTCTGTAATTACATTCAGGGAATCATAGTAGGCATTGATTTTAAAGAGGCGGAATATCCTTACCACGCGGAACATACGAAATACTGCTGCCCCTGCCGGGAAGAAAATTGGCAGGTAGTATGGGAGGAAGGATAATAGGTCCACCAATCCCGAAAAAGAGGTGATATACTTCACCAGGGACCACTTTACCCCATAATTTGGATAAAGACAATCTGAAGTATACACCCGAAGGAAATAATCTATGGCAAAAAATGCCACGGTGATTGCCTCCACTAAGTGAAAGATTCCTCCATAGGACTTGCTTAATTTCTCATAGGTATTCATAACGGTAACGGTTAGGTTTAAAAGAAGGGCCAAGGTACTTACCACATCATAGCAAGTATTAATAGCATCATCCACTACTCCCACCGAAACCATCCGAAAAAGGCGATATTTAATTTGTGGATAATCGTCTTTGGATTGCTTTGTCATGCTTCATTTCCCTGTTTATCTTTTACTAACAACTTGTGCACCCGATCCTCATCAAAGAGTACATCTTTGACATGATACATTTCAATTAAATAAAGGGCGTGGGCAGCCAAACGTTCTGCCGCCTGCTCAAGATCTCGAACACCTGAGGTAGCCCGGTAGGTCTTTACCACCTCCATAGCTGCTGCCTCTGTAACCACACATTCCTCCGGTCTCATTCCCAATCTTTTTAATACCTTTGGCAGAGAATAATCTAAGAAAATGCGCTTTTTCTCTTCCGGAGTATAATCCGGAATTTCAATCACTGTAAATCGGGTAATCAAAGGATCTGAAATCCTTGTCTTATCGTTGGCCGTTGCTATTGGATAGATTCCCGTGGTTGGGATTCGACATTCTATATAATTATCTACAAACCCCAGGTTATCCAAAAGAGTCAAAAGAACATCCGAAGGATCTCCTGCACCCTTTCCCTTATTGGCCTTATCTAACTCATTGATGATCATCACCATGTTAGACATCTTAGCCTGTGAATATGCCTGCATAATGCTTCCCGGACGAGCATTGGAATAAATTCTTGGCGTTCCTGTTAACTGCTCTGCATCATTAATCGATGACATATCAAAGGAGAACCAAGGCAGGTTTAGAATTCTTGCAATCGCATAGGCAATCTGTGACTTACCGGTTCCTGCCGGTCCTACAATCAAGATTCCGTAGGCTGGAAGCCTATGGGTACGATTAATCTGAATAATGGTTTCAATGATTCTTTGCTTTAGGCTTTCCATACCAAAGAGTTCTTCGTCTAGAATTCGCTTTGCCTCCACCGGATCGATTGAACGGAAGAAGGAATCCTTCCAACGAATAGAAAGCATCATAGAAAGCGCCCGCTGAGCATGTTTTCTCTCTTCCGGATTAATGTCCTTGCTCTTTACGATTTCAAGATTCCGAAGGGCCCAGCGGTAAAGATCTTCCGGAAGACTATGGCCTGCCAGACTTAGGAAATCCTTGATTTGTGCCAGAGATTCCACCTGAATCTCATCTTTTTTCTTTTCCGCTTCCTCTCTCTCTTCCTTGGTCTTTGGTTTCGTTTCAAGGATTCGATCAATGGTATACTGGAAGAAGGCATCTCTTGCAGTCTTCTCCCCACTATCCCCAAAGGCGATTTCATGAAGTCCCACCACGCAAAGCTGGTTTTCTAACTCAATGACCTCCAGTTCCAAACGCACCTTGTTCTTTCCCAGATGACTAATAAAATCCTGGAATCGACTATCCAAGGAAAGAATCTTTAGTTCCTCATACTCCATTTTATTTCCCGGAATCTCAGGCTTTTTTTCTAACCGAAAAATTCCATGAAAAAGATAAGGATCAAAGACTCCACGAATAAGATTAGAAGTCCCTTTGCCTAAGGTAAGCATAGGATTTTCCCTAGTTAACTTTGTATCTACTTCGTATAGCAAAGGAAATGGAAGGTCTTTTTCCTTCTCCTCTATCTCTGCTTCTTGTTCTTTGATTGAATCGTTGAAATCAAAAACTCGATTTGCCATATTTCCTCCTAATTAAGAATCGAGTAGGGAAAGGTCTTTCCCTACTCGCTCCCTTTTCTAGAACAGGGCGCTAAAGGCACCAAATCCTAACATTCCAAGTGCTACCATAATAATTCCTGCTAAGAACACTCCACAAACCACGGCTATGCAAGACTTCTTAAAGTCCATATCCAAGATTGATGCTGCCAATGTTCCCGTCCAAGCTCCTGTGCCCGGAAGTGGAATTCCAACAAAAAGGAAGAGTGCAAAATAAAGACCCTTTCCTGCTTTTTCCTGTAACTTCTTTCCACCCTTTTCGCCCTTATCTAAGCACCAGGCGAAGAACTTTCCAATATACTTCTTGTCTTTTCCCCAGATTAAAACCTTTCTTGCAAAGAAATAGATAAATGGTACCGGAAGCATATTACCAAGGACACACAAAAAATAAACAAAAATCAAACTTGTTCCCGAAAGTCCCATACCAGGTGCCAAAAGCATCGATCCCCTTAGTTCTATCAAGGGTACCATGGAAATGATAAATAAAATCAGATATTTCATCTTTTTCTCCTAGTGTTTTTTGCATATAACTCTGGTGTATTGTATCATACCTTCCCTAAAAGGTCAAAGTTTTCGCATTTTACTCTATACATCGGATCTTGCATAGGAATTTTTCATCTGAATGCTTGATTCATAAAGAACCTGTCCTAAAAGTTCCTGACTGAATTCCTTTAAACAATCTGCAATTTTCTTGTTGGCTTTTTCAAGGAACCCCTTTTGATCCTTCTTTTTCACATTGGCAAATTCCTTATCCGTCTCCCTGATCAGAGCATGGAACTTGCTTAAAGTTTCTTCCTGATAGCGCTCTACATGGAAAATATTTTTGCCGTAGTGGGCATCTGATAAGGCTGCAATTAAACGGCTGGTCCAATAATAATTATTGGTACTTACCTGGTCCTTGGTGTTAGAAAGATAGGAAGGAGTCTTTGATACCTGCGTATAGAAAGGAGTAATGGTGTTAAAGACATTGGAAGCCAATGAAATCCACTGGATGGCTTTGATTGCCTCCGGCACATAAGGCCGAATCTGAATCAAAGACATTAGATCTGTACGATTGATTCCAATGGAACGATAGGCTCCCCTTTCCTTTTCCTCCCCATAGTTTGCATATGGATCATAAGGAGTTCCCTGATAATGAGAAGACAAGATATACTTAATATCCTCTATGGTAATCTTTTTTTCCGGCTTCATAGACCATGGAATGTCATCTGAAGCCGGAGTATATCTGGCATTCGGCCCATCAAAGCTTGTCGTATTCCCGTTAAAATACCGGCCCATATACCAAGCCCTTGGTGTATTGTAAACATGATCCGAATCACTATGAGTTCCAAACAAAACTCTTGGATTTGTTTCCTTGCCATCCATGGAAAGGTCCAAATGATTCTCCTGAATAAACTCCAACAGATCCGAAGAGCAAAGATGATTCTTCTTTGCTCCAAACGCATCCTTAAAGTCAAAGGAGTCAATGCCTAACTGGTTTGGCATCATCACATAAGCATCGTCCGGTACACGCTTGGCGATATAATGATGTCCCCCAATGGTTTCAAGCCACCAAATTTCATCTTCATCCTGGAAGGCCATGCCATTCGTCTCGTAGGTTCCATAAGTTTCTAAAAGTTTCGCCATTCTAAGCACACCTTCTCTAGCAGTCTTAATGTAAGGAAGCACCAGAACCACCAAGTCTTCCTCTCCAATCCCACCGTAGAGTTCCGATTTTTTCAGATCCTTATCTACTGTCATCAAAGGATCTGCCCCTAGGACACGCTCATTGTTTGTAATCGTCTCGGTGGCGGTCATGGCAACATTCCTGGAATTCACTCCGCAGGCTGCCCAAATCCCTTCCCCTGCCAAGGCATTGGGTACACAGGTGTAAGCTAAGGCTTCTTTCGGAAGTTCTATCTTTACCTTGGAAATGACACTTTTATAAACTGCCTCTTCCTTACGTTCCGGAACCAAGGTGAATTTCTTAGGGGTAAAAACCCCGGACTGAGAATCGTCGTTTCTTGCAATCATTGTAGAGCCATCATAAGATGCCTTCTTACCAACTAAAATGGTTGTACATGCCATGATTTTTCCTCCTTTTTTTGGATCAGTAATCCAGGGATGAACTAATTATGCGCCTTCCGTCTTTTATCGCTTCCCCAATGTCTTCCATAACTGGCAAGGAAACTGATAAAAAGCCCAAGCATAGATAAAAAAAACAAACCGGTACAAAGATCATAAGAGCTTTCAAATACAAAGAGATAAAAAAGCAGGGCTTCCAGTAAAAGACCGAATACCAAAAATAGACGTCCAACCAAGCCGTAACTTTTCCTCCATTTGGCCAAATGACGGTCCAAAACAAAATATTCATAGTCCGTAGAGCCAGTTACCGAAAGATCCTCTTCTACTACCACCATACCTTCTGGCTGGTGAATGTAGATAGCCTGTGGTTTTCCGAAGCCATTTACCCCCGGAATAAAAACTTCCGTGATGGCCATTAAAACTAAAGAGGCTAAACTTTGATTTTCATATAGTTCATTATAGACTACATAATCCCCATCATGATACTCGCAGACATAGTAATCTGCCTTACATTTTACTTTCATCCAGTACTCCCTTTCTTTCATTCCCCAGTCATACTTATTCGAATAAAAAAGCCAGCATCATCCCAAGGATCAGGCCGGCTAACATTTTTATTTTCCTATATCCCTAACTTTGAAATAAAATGATTTGATTTTTCATACATCCCCTATAATATAACACAAAGTTTATAAAGATACAAACTTTTTATCGTTCCCCTAATTTCAGGTTTGGAACTGCATTTAAATCCCAACCGCTTCTTACTCCGGCCATGTATTCAAAGTAACCTGCTGCACCAATCATGGCAGCATTATCGGTGCAAAGGATTGGTTCTGGACGATAGAACTTAACGCCCAGTTTTTCGCATTCCTCTTCAAATGCCTTGCGGATGGCTGAATTAGAAGCTACTCCTCCGGCAATGGCAAAATCCTTAAAGCCAAATTCTTTTATGGCATGAACCCCTCTGGAAAGCAAAACATCTACTACTGCCTGTTGGAAAGATGCAGCCACATCTTCCTGAACGATTGGCAGTTGCTTCATTTCACACATATTCAAATAATTTAAAACCGCAGACTTTAAGCCGCTAAAAGAAAAGTCATAGGGATTATCTGCCACAGAAGATCTTGGAAATTCAATGGCACATGGATTTCCCTTTTTAGAAACCTGGTCAATCTTAGGTCCCCCAGGATATCCTAACCCAATGGCACGAGCCACCTTATCAAAGGCCTCTCCGGCTGCATCGTCTCTGGTGCGTCCAAGGACCTCATACTTGCCATAATCCATGACTCGAACCAGGTGAGTGTGACCTCCGGATACCACCAGACAACCAAACGGAGGTTTTAAATCAGGATTGGTAATATAATTTGCAGAGATGTGACCTTCAATGTGATGAACCCCGATCAGTGGCTTTTTTGCTGCAAATGCCAGGGCCTTTGCGTGGGCCACTCCTACTAAAAGGGCACCTACCAGACCTGGTCCATAGGTGACGGCAATCCCATCCACCTCATCTAAGGTAAGGTTCGCCTGCTTCAAGGCCTCCGTTACCACCTGATCAATTTTTTCGATGTGTTTTCTTGATGCAATTTCAGGAACAACTCCACCATATAGGGTATGAATGGCAATCTGAGAAGAAATGACATTCGATAAAACCCTACGGCCATTTACCACTACTGCGGCGGCGGTCTCATCACACGAAGATTCAATTGCTAAAATCTTAATTTCCTTTTCCATTCCTATTCATCTCTTTCCTTGTCTTCTTCATCATCAAATAGCAAATCAATGCTGGTACCATCCTTTACCACATAGGCACGAGGGAAAATTTTCTGAGCCTCCTTCTGGTACTGCTCCGGCCGAAAGAGGGAAGGGGAAAAATGAGTAAACCACAGTTGCTTCGGATTTGCCTGAGCCGCAATCGTAGCAGCTTCATACATATTCATATGCATCTTATCCTTGGCACGTTTGATCATCTCCCAATCCCCATACATGCCCTCGCAAATAAAAAGGTCTGCATCCTTAGCATGAGTTGCAATGGCAGGCACCGGTCTGGTATCGGTACAATAGGTCACCTTCAGCCCCCTTCTAGGCTCTCCCATTACCAAATCCGGAGTATAAGTCACTCCATCAACCACCACGGTTTCTCCCCTTTGGAGGCGCCCCCAGTTTTCTCTTGGAATTGGTAATTTTTGTGCTGCTTCCAGGTTAAACTTTCCTTCACGTTTTACCTCAATGCTATAGGAATAGCACACCACACTGTGTTTTACACGAAAAGCGGTTAAGGTATATCCATAAAGTTCAAAACTTTCTTCCTTTTCACTTAATTCAATGAATTTTAATTCAAATGGTAATTCCGGTGCAATCACGCAAAGACTGGTGATGACACGTTTTACACCCTTTGGACCAATAATGGTAACCGGTTCCTTCCTGTCAGAATTTCCCATACTAAGCAAAAGTCCACCGATTCCGGAAACATGGTCTCCGTGGGTATGGGTAATGCAGATTACATCAATTGGTTTTGGACTCCAGCCCTTTTCCCTCATGGCAACCTGTGTTCCCTCTCCGCAATCAATCAGGCAGGTACTTCCGTTATAACGCACCATTAATGCTGTTAAAAATCTTTTGGGAATTGGCATCATTCCGCCAGTCCCAAGCAAACAAACATCTAACATTCTTTCTCCACTCTAGTTTTATATCGCATTAGGATTCCATCTTCCATGGGATCCTGGTAAAAATTCTTTCGACTAGCTAATTGGCAAAAGCCCAACTTCTCATAAAAGGCTCTGGCCTTTCGGTTACTTTCTCTTACTTCTAAAAAGACCTCAGCCAGGCCCCTTCTTTGACACTCGAAAAAGAGAGCCTTAAAAAGAGCTGTCCCCACACCCCTTCTTTGATGCTCCAAAAGCACACCTGTGGTAGTAACAGAAGCATCAAAGGGTGTTATGGCTGCCCCAAGATAACCCAAGACCTTTTCCTCCTGTTTGGCTACCAAAAAGAAGTATTCCTCCTTAGGCAAAAGATCATAGAAATCCTGTTCCTTCCAGGGAATGGAAAAAAAGGATTTTTCAATTTGAAAAACCTGGGGAACGTCTTCTCTTGTCATCGGCACAATCCTAACTTCACACATACTAGACCTTGGCTTTCTCTGCTCGTTCACGTTCTGCCTGAGAAACCCTTAGGTATTCCGGTTGATAATCCATTCCATCTAAGTACTTTCCCTCCCTGTAAAGCCTTGCTGCACAAACTCCAAGAGATGCAGCTCTTTGACGGCTTAAGTGAGCCGGAGCATACGACCAGGAAACCCCCTGCTCCTTCATAAAGTCTTTGATTTCCTGATCATAGGCTGCCACTCCGTCCCCTAAAAGAATTAATCCGGTATCATTTTCTTTGGCAAGGCTTACTCCTTTTTCTAAAATATCAAAAAGGCCGGTGGCACACTGACAAACCAAGGTCTCTACTTCTTCTCCCTTCGCCTGATAAATTCCTGTATATACTTGGTTTCTTCTGGCATCCATCATTGGAAGGATTAAGTCCTCG
This sequence comes from Lachnospira sp. UBA3212, assembly GCA_002363615.1. Classification (GTDB taxonomy): domain Bacteria; phylum Bacillota; class Clostridia; order Lachnospirales; family Lachnospiraceae; genus UBA3212. Next base: position 10,718 of record DEWK01000014.1, read on the forward strand.
GTATGATAAAAATTATAAGCCATAGAATCCACCGTTGCCACCGGAACAATCGGCTTCTTTAAGGCAAGGGCAAGACCCTTGGCAGTAGCCGAACCAATTCTCAGACCAGTAAAAGAACCCGGCCCCTTGGTAACCGCAATGGCATCTAAACTTCCTAAATCTAAATCAATCATAGATGATAAGGCATCAATCATAGGCAGCAGAGTCTGTGAATGTGTCTTTTTATAATTCGTGGTATATTCTCCGATTAATGTATTATCCTCAAGCACTGCAACACTTGCTACCAGTGAAGAGGCATCAATTGCTAAAAGCTTCATATTTTCTCTTTTCTATAGATCCTTCCGTGTAATCTTTCGATAATCCAATCCCTCTTCTAAGTTCTTTTGAATCTCAATGAGAATCCGGTGTTTCGGAAGAAGGTCTGGAATCATGGATGGCCACTCGATTAAGCAAACCCCATCTCCATAAAAATAATCCTCGTAACCAATCTCATCCATTTCACTTTCATCCCCTATTCGATAACAATCAAAATGATAAAGAGGAAGTCTTCCTTCATCATAGACACATACAATGGTAAAGGTGGGACTATTGATTGGCTCATGGATTTCAAGGCCTTCTGCAAAACCCTGGGCAAATACCGTCTTTCCTACTCCCAAATCCCCTTCTAGGCAAATAACACTACCAGGCTCAATACTCGCTCCTAATTTCTTTGCATAGACTCTTGTTTCTTCAGGAGAATATGTAATATGCTCTTCTTTCATAGGCATCCTTTCTTCCTACTTACCTAACCTTAATAAAATCCGCGTGAACTTCCTTTAACATAAGTTCACGAAAAGTCTCTTTATCTTCAATTCCACGCTTTGGAATAATTCTTGCATCCTTCTTTCCAAGATATAGGTAAACATTGTGCTTGTCGCTATCTACCTTAATAATCTCAGAATAATCATGTCTTGCCATTTCTTTGCCATCGCTGATGCTGTAACCCCCCTCATAAAAATGAAAGGTTAGTTCCTGTCCTAAGGCCGGATCCCTGGTAAGCATATCCTTGGCTTCAAACCAAAGTAATATAGGCTCAAAGACAGTAAAGAAGAGGCCGGCCACGATAAGCAAAACAATCCAGGTAGACGTTAAATGCTGGTATCGAATCGCCACGGTAAACAGGGCCATTACAGAAATGAGAACCCCAAAAAATCCCTTATAAGATCCATAAAGATGATGCATCCTATATTGATAAAGATCTTTTACATTTAACAGGGTCTTTACCTTTGTCTCTTTCATGGTCTACCTCCAATCCAAAAAAATCCCGTAGCCATGTCATTGTACTATAAAAATCTTAATTTTACAATGAAAAAAGGTCCCGGTAAAAACCGAGACCCTAAGAAATCTTTTTTATGCAGCAATTTTATTGGTATAACAGAAATAATGAACACCAATCTTTACGTAAGTTCCACTTCCCTGTCTAAACTGAGCCTGGAAGACAACATTTGCAGGGAGAACAGAGCCGTTCTCTAATAAGAATCTGGCATTGTCATAACAACGCTTTGGAATCTTGCCTCTAAATGCAGAACCATGTACACATGCGTACTGACCTTTCTGGTATACCACATCATAAATAGTATCCGGATAAAGATCACACTTTACTCTGTTTAATACAACAGAACCAACCGCTAACTGCTCCGCATCTGAGCACCAGCTACAACCTGCCTCGCCGTAAATAACACGAGCCAATAAATCAAGATCTTCCTCACTATAGTACATTAACTGTACTCCGGTAGTTCCAGTTGTTCTTACTAAGGCATTGGCACGAGCGGTATTTGATCCAGCCTTTGTGACTCTAATCTTACATACTGCTGTCTTGCCATTGGCCTTAGCCTTAAGGTAACATACACCGCTTCTCTTTGCGGTAATTCTTACCGTTCTGCTTTTCTCATTCGAAAGAGTAGCAACCTTTGTGCTTTTATCCTTATACTTCTTTGCAGACAGTGTGAAGCTAGCCTTGCGGGTTCCAGTTGCACGAACAGTCTTCTTTTCAGCAACCTTTAAGGAAATTGCTTTTCCATGATTTACCTCTAATGTCTTTGCACTTGCTTCTTTTCCTGTGGTTGCTAAGGAAAAACTAATTGCAGCAACAATTACCGTAAGAATCATTACGAGCTTTCTTAAAGTTACAGTTTTCATAAATGAATTACTCCCAATTTGTTGTGTTTTGCCCAAAGGGCATAGTTACTTCTTTTCACACACAATTGGTATTTTATTACGAAATTGTTACAAATGCAAGTAATATTTTTAATTTTTCAGAAAATGATTTGTAAAGTATTCAATCTTCTTTTATTTTAAAGATACTTTTACATTTTTGAAAATATTAAGTTTTTTCAAGAAAAGTGATATTTTCATCACTTTTCTTGACTATAAGCAAGGTCAAACTGATAATGATTGGTTAAGGTAATCTGATCGCTGACCTGGTCTTCTGTCATCACCTGAACCAGTTTTTCTTCATAAGAAATCAGATGTTCCTCTTCATCTAATACATATTGATAAACCGCCTGTTTTAATTTGGCCGCTTCGGTGGAATGATCTTTCAAATAATCATCCGTTAGGGTGAGGATATATATGACATTTCCATTTTCATCCTCTTGCAACTGACAGTTTTTAATGTCTGTCGCCTGAAAAGCAAAGGCAATTTCAGCGAGAGATTCTACCACTACATTCTGATAGCTAATCCCCTGACCGGACTGATCTTCCTCCCAAGAACCATCCCCGGAAAGGAAATAATACTTGCCGTTTTTCTTTCTCTTAACCCCAAAATCCGATACCATGATGTCTGAATCTGTACTGGTATAGGTAAAGGTGTATGCATCTTCCTTGCTATTGTCAAAGTCCAAATTATTGAACAGGGTTCTCTTAGTGCTTAAATTTCCAAGTTTCCCTTCCTTTGGTACTACAAGGGTTTTTACCTCGATTTTTCCTTTGATAGCACTGGTCAAGGTATTGCTGGCCCTTTTTAAAATCGTAATATTATTGGTTAAATCAAGGCTTCCCTGATTGCTTTCCTTTTGGGCATCTCCTAACTTTATCGTCTTGCCAAAGACTTGTAAGACCTTTTGCAGACTGTAAACCTCTACTCCATTCAAGTCTTTTCCATCCTTGATTTTTTCCGTTGTCAAAGTGTAATATAAGCCCTCATAGGTATTTATTCCTTGAGAACTGGTTTTTGTAACGAAAATCGGCCGATTTCCTCCTCGAAAACGAAGGGTATCCACAAGCCCTGCTACAATCATTAAGATTCCTGCTAAAAAAATGATTCCAGCGGCAATCACCAGTTTCTTATGTAATAGGTAAATTCTTTTCAAATGACTCTCCTTTACTGATTCTTCATGGAAAGAGAAATCTTCTTTTTCTTTTCATCTACGCCAAGAACCGTTACATCAACAATATCCCCTACTGATACCACATCTAGAGGATGTTTAATAAACTTATTGGAAAGTTCTGAAATATGTACCAATCCATCCTGGTGAACTCCAATATCTACAAAGGCTCCAAAGTCTACAATATTACGGACGGTACCCTTTAGTTTCATTCCGGGTTTTAAGTCCTTCATCTCCAATACATCACTACGTAAGATTGGCTGAGGCATATCACTACGAGGATCTCTTCCCGGCTTTTCCAATTCCTTTACAATGTCACGAAGGGTTAATTCACCGCAATCAAATTCCTTTGCTAAGCTGGCATATCCATCTTTCGAAATCTTCTTTGCCAATTCCGGAAGTCCGGCAAAGCTTACATCCTTTTTGGTATATCCAAATTTTTCCAACAATTCTTCTGCAACCTGATAGCTTTCCGGATGAACAGAGGTGGCATCTAATGGATTCTTTCCGTCATTGATTCGAAGGAATCCTGCACACTGCTCATAGGCCTTAGGTCCCAACTTTGAAACCTTTAACAGTTCCCTTCTGGAATTAAACCGACCATTTTCCTCTCGATAGCGAACGATATTTTTGGCAACGGTCTTACTAATACCGGAAATATAGGTTAAAAGGCTGGCTGAAGCGGTATTTAAATCCACACCCACCTTATTTACACAGTCCTCTACCACGCCACCTAAGGCTTCCGATAATTTCTTCTGATTCATATCATGCTGGTACTGGCCTACACCAATGGACTGTGGATCAATCTTGACAAGTTCTGCAAGGGGATCCTGAAGTCTTCTGGCCATAGAGGTAGAAGAACGTTCTCCTACATTTAAATCCGGGAATTCTTCGGAAGCCAATTTACTTGCAGAATAAACAGAGGCACCTGCCTCATTTACAATCACATATTTCACCTGACATTCTGGGATCTCTGATAAAAGTTCTACAATCACCTGTTCCGATTCTCGAGAAGCGGTTCCATTTCCTAATGCGATCAGGGTAATCTTGTATTTCTTAATCAAGGAAATGATTTCATCCTTTGCGGCACGAATCTTTCTTGGTGTGGTTGGCTCTGTAGGATAAATCACGGTAGTATCTAGGACCTTACCGGTTTCATCTACTACTGCAATCTTACAACCGGTTCGAAAGCCCGGATCCCAGCCTAAGACCACGTGACCTGCGATTGGTGGCTGCATAAGAAGTTGCTTTAAATTCTTGCCAAATACATCAATGGCTCCATCTTCTGCCTTCTCTGTTAATTCGCTTCTGATCTCTCGCTCTACAGAAGGGGCAATGAGACGGTGGTATGCATCGGTATAGGATGCCACCAAGAAATCTCTTAATTCCTGATTCTGATTGTTTTTATTGATAATCTTCTTGTCTAAATAGCGAAGGATTTTTTCCTCCGGTGCCTGAACAGAAACCACTAGGATTTTTTCCTTTTCTCCACGGTTCATGGCAAGGGTTCGGTAACCGGTCAACTTACTAATCGGTTCCTCAAAATCATAGTACATCTCATAAACCGACTGTAACTCTGCATCCTTGGCATGGCTTTCTATACTTCCCTCTTTTTTGGTTAAATCACGGATATACTTTCTAAGGTCCGCATCATCTGAAAAGTTCTCAGCCAAAATATCCGATGCACCTGCCAAGGCTTCCTTATAATCTAAAACACCCTTTTGTTCATCTACATATCCACTTGCCTCTTGTTCCAGGCTTTTCTTTGTCATTTGCAAGAGTAACAGACTAGCCAAAGGCTCTAACCCCTTTTCCTTGGCAATAATCGCTCTCGTTCTCTTCTTTTGTTTATATGGGCGGTAAAGGTCCTCTAAGGTTACCAAGGTCATAGCCTCAGCAATCTGTCTGGTAAGCTCATCTGTAAGCTTTCCCTGTTCATCGATACTTTTAATCACCGCCTCTTTTCTTTCCTCTAAATTGCGAAGATAAGTAAGTCTTTCACCAAGAGACCGGAGTTGCTCGTCATCCAGCCCTCCGGTCACATCCTTACGATATCTTGCAATAAATGGAATGGTTGAGCCCTCATCAATTAACTTAACTGCTGCCACAACCTGTTCGTTTCGAACCTGTAATTCCTGTGCAATAATCGCTTCAATATTCATTTATTCTTCTCCTAGTCTTCTCTGCGGATCACAGACAATACTCCATCCATCTTAGCAAGCTTTTCTGCTAATTCCTTGCCAGACATCTTTTCGGTAAAGAAGGCAAATTCGCCTTCTACTACATCATCATAAATTTCCTTTGGTACAAAAAGATTTTTTGCATCAAACATAGCATTTTTAGAGGCACGAACAAAATAGACAAACGCTAAGTCTTCTGCGTCTGCTAACCGTCTCTTCTCTGGAGTCCAGGTAGGAAGAACGGTATTCTTCAAATTCTTAGCCTCTTCTACAATATCGGAAACCACGGCACTGGCGGTAGGAAGCTTTCCTGCTCCGGAACCAAAGAACATAGTATCTCCCAGCATATTACCACGAACTAAAACACCATTTAAAACGCCATTTACAGGGAATAATGGGTGCTTGTCAGAAACCATAGTAGGAGCCACATAGGAATAAATCTTGTCTCCCTGCTTTCTTACCGATGCAAATAACTTGATTCCAAGTCCTAACTTATTGGCATATGCAAAGTCCTTATCTGTAATCTTGCTAATACCCGTTGTTGGGATATCTTCAAAGTCTACCTGCTGTCCATAGGTCAAGGATGAAAGGATTGCAATCTTTCTGGTAGCATCAAAACCTTCTACGTCTGCGGTAGGATCCGCCTCGGCATAGCCAAGTTCCTGTGCCTGCTTTAAAACAGCATCATAAGATACGCCCTCGGTATTCATCTTGGTTAACATATAATTGGTAGTTCCGTTGATGATTCCTGTAATTTCTACAATATCATCTGCGGTGAGACACTGGTAAAGAGGACGAATAATAGGAATACCACCACCAACTGCTGCCTCAAACATGAAGTTTACGTGATTGTCCTTAGCAATCTGCATCAATTCTGCACCATGAGCAGCAACCAATGCCTTGTTTGAGGTACAGTAATTCTTTCCTGCCTCTAAGGTTCTCTTTGCAAATGTAAAGGCTGGATTTAATCCTCCCATAGCCTCGGCTACGATATCTACTTCAGGGTCATTGATAATGTCCTCAAAATCATGAGTCAGAATTTCCTCAACAGGATCTCCAGGAAAGTCTCTTAAATCCAGAACATACTTTACATGTAACTGATCATTTGCCTTTGCATCTACGATCTTCTGGTTGGTTTTAATAACCTCTACAATACCCGATCCTACTGTCCCGTAACCTAATACTGCAATATTTACCATGTCTTTCTCCTTTTACTTTTAACTTTTTGAAAGGACTTTCAGATAATGAATGCCCTTTTCTGCTTCTATTTCTTCTAACATCTGGGAAATGTCCTTAGAGCCTGAGAGAACCTCAACACTCAAGGTTAACGAGGCAATCCCATTAATCGGGATGGTCTGGTTAATGGTTAAGATGTTAATATTACTTTCTGCCACCTTCTTTAAAACCTGGGACAAGAGTCCCGGTTCATCATCCATCTGCATGACAAAGGTAATGGTTTTTCCATTGGCATCCTCATGGAAGGGGAAAATATCATCCTTATATTTATAGAAGGATGATCTGCTAAGACCCACCTGCTCTGTGGCCTCCTGTACGGTATTCACCTTCATCTTATCTAAAAGATTCTTGGCTTCTACCACTTTTAAGAGCACTTCCGGAAGTGCTTTTTCCCGAACCACAAAATACTCACCTTTATTTTCCATAGGAAACCTCCTTTCGGACGCTGATTAAAGCTGTGCCTCTACGAAAATATTATAGATTGCCTTGATTGCCTGATTATATTCTGTATTTCTTACGCCAATAATAATGTTAAGCTCAGAAGAACCCTGATCAATCATCTTTACATTAATATGTGCATGAGCAAGGGCAGAGAAGATTCTTCCTGCGGTTCCTCTGGTCTGTCTCATTCCACGACCTACAACTGCAATCAGGGAAAGATCTGATTCTAAATCTATAACATCCGGATGTACTGCCTTACGGATTCCCTTTAATACAGACTGCTCCTTGGCAAGGAACTCTGACTGATGAACAAATACGGTCATGGTATCAATACCTGATGGCATATGCTCGATACAGATTCCCTCGTCCTCAAATACCTGAAGAACCTTACGGCAGAAACCTACCTCTGAGTTCATCATATCCTTTTCAATATTGATTGCTACAAAATCCTTCTTTCCGGCAATACCTGTAATGGTATACTCCGGACGAATACAGGTGTTTTCTACAATCATAGTACCTGCATCCTCTGGAGCATTGGTATTTTTAATATTAATTGGAATTCCCTGCTGACGTACCGGGAAAATAGCATCTTCATGAAGTACAGATGCTCCCATATAACTTAACTCTCGGAGTTCCTTATAGGTAATGGTCTCAATACCTACCGGCTTATGAATAATTCTTGGGTCTGCTACAAGGAAACCTGAAACATCTGTCCAGTTCTCGTAAACATCTACACCAGCTGCTGCTGCAACAATAGAACCAGTTACATCTGAACCACCACGGCTAAAGGTCTTTACCTTACCATCCTTATAAGCACCGTAGAATCCCGGAATTACTGCCTTAGGATGCTTTGCAAGAACCTTAGAAAGCTTTGGATAGGTCTTGTCCGGATTAAAGTTTCCATGATCGTCAAACTCAATCACAGTAGCTGCATCGATGAAATCATACCCTAAATAGTTTGCCATTACGATTCCGTTTAAGTACTCACCACGAGATGCTGCATAATCAGAACCAGCCTTGCTCTCAAAGTTCTTTTTTATGGTTGCAAACTCTTCATCTAAGGATAACTTCAGTCCTAATCCGGTAATGATTTCATTGTAACGTGCCTTAATGGCCTCAATCTTTTCTCCAATATCCTCTCCTGCTTCTGCGCTGGCATAGCAATCATAAAGCATATCTGTTACCTTAATATCACCGGAAAATCTCTTTCCAGGAGCAGAAGGAACCACAAAGACTCTGGTCTTATCAGCACGAATAATGGCGCCAACCTTCTTAAACTGCTCTGCACTTGCAAGAGAGCTTCCACCGAATTTTACTACTTTCTTCATTATCTTACCTCCACTTGGGTTGTTGTTCGTCTCTCGTGAACACGTGTATTCAACAGGAAGAATCTTAACATACTTAAGAATCATTTGCAAGGTTTTGTATAAGATTTTTCCATAAAAAAAAGCCAGGCCCTAAGGACCTGACTGTAACTTTCTTATTTTAGGTCAAGACTCACCGAAAGCTTAGGGGTGAGGGATTTCTCCAAGTAAATTAAAATGCAAATTTCTCTGCAAAATATGCCTCTAACTCTGCGATAGGAACTCTTACCTGCTCCATGGTATCACGGTCACGAATGGTAACTGCCTGATCCTCTTCTGAATCAAAGTCATAGGTAACACAGAAAGGTGTTCCGATCTCATCCTGACGACGATATCTCTTACCAATGTTTCCTCTCTCGTCATACTCACAGTTATACTTCTTAGAAAGCATAGCAAATACCTTTTCAGCACCCTCATTTAACTTCTTAGAAAGTGGAAGGACACCGATCTTTACAGGTGCAAGAGCCGGATGGAAATGAAGTACAGTTCTCATATCCGGCTTTTCTTCGGTACCAATGTTTTCTTCGTCATAAGCTTCACAAAGGAAGGCAAGTACTACTCGGTCCGCACCAAGAGATGGCTCGATTACATATGGAACATATCTTTCACCACTTTCATCATCAAAGTATGAAAGGTCTTCTCCTGAAGTTTCAAGATGCTGCTTTAAATCGTAATCGGTACGGTCTGCAATCCCCCAAAGCTCACCCCAACCAAATGGGAAGGTGTACTCGAAGTCTGTGGTTGCCTTAGAATAGAAAGCGAGCTCTTCCGGATCGTGATCACGAAGTCTTAAGTGTTCCTTGGCAATACCAAGAGAAAGTAACCATTCATTACAGAAACTTCTCCAATACTGGAACCACTCTAAATCGGTTCCCGGCTTGCAGAAGAACTCTAACTCCATCTGCTCAAACTCTCTGGTACGGAAGGTGAAGTTACCCGGTGTAATCTCGTTACGGAAGGACTTACCAATCTGGCCAATACCAAATGGAAGCTTCTTTCTTGAGGTACGCTGAACGTTCTTAAAGTTTACAAAGATACCCTGCGCAGTTTCAGGACGAAGATATACTGTATTTTTGGCATCTTCTGTAACACCCTGGAAGGTTTTAAACATCAGGTTGAACTGACGAATCTCTGTAAAGTTATGGCTTCCACAACTAGGACAAGGTACATTGTGTTCCTCAATCCATCCATGCATTTCCTCGTTGGTCCATCCATCTACTGAATTCTCCAACTCAATGCCATTCTCTGCTGCATAATCTTCAATAATCTTATCTGCACGGAAACGCTCGTGACATTCCTTACAATCCATTAAAGGATCCGAGAAACCGCCAAGATGTCCGGATGCTACCCATGTTTGAGGGTTCATTAAAATGGCACAGTCAACACCTACATTGTAAGGGTTTTCCTGAATAAATTTCTGCCACCATGCCTTCTTTACGTTGTTCTTTAATTCAACACCCAGATTACCATAATCCCAGGTATTTGCAAGTCCACCGTAAATCTCTGAACCAGGATATACAAATCCTCTTGCTTTTGCTAATGCAACAATTTTCTCCATTGTCTTTTCTACAGCCATTTCCTTATCCTCCTAGGGCTTAATTCTTATAAAATAAATAGGTCGTGCTACCGGAACTGGTAGTAACCGTACCATCATCTGCAATTTTTGCTGTATCGCTTACAGCCACAAGTTCACCTTCTAACTTAATGATCATAACTTGATCCGTAGCTAAAAAATAAACGCCATCTTGTGCCTTGGCATCCTCAAAAGAAAGGGAGGCGCCAGAAGCATCCTTTAAACTGAGTTCTCCTTCTGCCTGGTCGGCTTCACTTGCCAAACCACAGGTAAGAACCATGGTCTTTAAAGGATCTATATAGTTGTCCCAATAGTTTAAGTAGTCTTCTACCGTCTTATAAGAGACCTGTAATACAACTTCCTTATCCTCATTCACTAGGGATAGAAGGTCTACCTTAGCAGCATCGTTTGTGCTTCCATACTTACTATTAAATTCCTGGATTTCTTCCGAGACGGAACTTTCCAATGCATCAAATTTATAGTTTTTGCTTGAAAAACTTTCACATACCTCGCTTACCAAACTTCCATCCTTTTTAAGAAAAATCGCTTGCTGGCCGGCCTCTAGGTCTGTAATCTTCTCAGATTCATTCACCGCTTCCTTGATTTTAGTAGCTGCTATCCTTCCTCCCCAAACTATAATTACAGAAAGAATGACCAAGGCTACAAAAATCATCACCAAAGCAAAGACATTTTGCTTCTGTCTCTTTTTCTTCTTACGCTTTGCCGCCTGATATCTGCGAACATCAGCGGAACTAGGTCTACTTGAACGATTGCTTGCTGATCCGTTTTTATTACTTGTTTTTCTCCTCTTTTTTGCCATATAATCCCCTTCCTAATAACAAGAACAATCTTTTTCATCTACATCGATAAGTAAGGACATGCCTCAACTTGATAACCAAATGATTATAGCACAGTTAAAAGTTCTTTGTAAACTGATTTCTATAAGAGACTTTCTAGCATCCCTAAGGACTTAAAGTCCTTGTGTACCACCCCGGTAAACAGACGATTGGCCAAGTCATTAAAGTTCTTTTCCTCCTCTTCCTTTAATTGGAAATGATAAAGTTTTCCAATGGGCATATAAGTTACATAACGCAAAGCATACAGCACCGTTTTACTTAAAGGTATCATAGGCCTGCTAACTCTTGGGGCACAGTGACTACAATAAATCACCCTGGCTGGAAGGTCCATGGCAAACGTTCCCTCTTCTTCCCCACAAGAATAGCAACTCCCCACTGCTGCTTGTTCCCCATTAATAGCAAGACTCTTTAATTCATAGATGGATTTTATCAGTTTTTTCGAAATTTGATTTCTTTCTAAGGCCCGAAAGGTGGCATATAAAAGATTTAAACTTTCCGAGCCATCAATTCCCTCTCGTCCATAGTAATCTGCAATTTCCAAGCAATAAAAGGCTAAATAAGTATCTTCAATTTCCTTTAAAAGTCCCTCAAAGTAATTGCTAATATTCATCCCCACTAGCTTATAGGCATTTCTTCCCGCAAGCACCTCAAAGCTTCCAAAAGAAAAGGGTCTACTCCCTGCCCGATAGGGACTGTTGGTTCTCTTTGCCCCACTGGCAAATGCCGTTATTTTTCCTCTCTCCTTGGTTAAAAGCAAAAGTCTTAGATCATATTCTCCCACCGGCATAGCGGAAAGCACCATTCCAGTTACTGTTTCCTTCATGGCTTTTCACCTATTCCTATCGATACTTCTTCTCATCATAGCCAAAGCTTTTCATAAGATTTTTATCATCCCTCCACTTCGGACGAACCTTTACCCAAATCTTTAAATTCACCTGGCATTCTAACATTTGCTCCAACTCATAACGGGTATTGGAACCAATCTTTTTTAACATGGTTCCTTTTTTTCCAATAATAATTCCCTTGTGAGAATCTCGTTCACAAATAATGGTGGCTTCCACATCACAGATGGGCTTATCTTCCCGGTCATGCATCTTTTCAATGGTTACTGCAATTCCGTGAGGAACTTCATCCTTCAGAGCATGAAGGGCCTTTTCACGGATGACCTCTGCAGCAATGTCTCGCATAGGTTCATCGGTAACCGTATCCTCATCAAAATACATTGGTCCCTCTGGAAGATGGGCATATAAGGTCTTTAATAATTCTTGGGTATTTTTTTTACGAAGGGCTGAAACCGGAACGATTTCTGCAAAATCACAAACCACCTGATAGGTATGAATTGTCTCCACCAAGTCCTTCTCTTCCTTTAGAGAATCAATCTTATTAATAACCAGGATAATTTCCTTCTTACTTTCCGATAAAATCCTTGCAATCTCCTGCTCACCCTTTCCAATAAAGGTCGTAGGTTCTACCAGCCAAAGGATCAAATCTGCATCCTCTAAGGTTTTTTTAGCCACACGGACCATATAATCCCCCAGTTTATTTTCAGCCTTATGAATTCCCGGGGTGTCCAGAAAAATAATCTGTCCCCTTTCATCCGTATATACCGTCTGAATTCGATTTCTTGTGGTTTGTGGTCTCTTTGAAGTAATGGCAATCTTTTGACCAATCAGACAATTCATTAAGGTAGATTTGCCCACATTGGGTCTGCCTACCAAAGCCACATATCCTGATTTAAAATTTTCTTGCATCTATTTCCCTTTCTTTACAAGCATATAGTGGTATCAAAGAGACTTTCCTCTTGATTGATCTTAGCTTCATTCCCAAGAACCGCCAAGTGACCCTGGTTGAGTACAGCCTCCACCATATCCGCCAGACCACGAATCGTTTCTACATCCGTGTTTATAATTTCTTTTCGTTCCTTCTGTAACACTTCATAAGGCAAGCCGGTACGGTAAGCCTCCAGGGACCTTGCAATCTTTAAGGAATTGGTAAGAGGACTTGTCATCTCACCAAATGCTCCGATAATATATTTGGTCATCTCTCGATCATCCGCCTGGAAGTTTCTAAGATATTCCGGAATAGCCTTATATACCTCTAAGGTATTTTTCAAATGGGGATCCCTATAAGAAGTAAAGTACAATGCCCCGGTGCGACTAGAATTCATGGAGCAACCATAGGCTCCTCCCTGCATTCGAATCCGATTCCACAAATACTCATAGGACATAATCATACGAAGCACTTTTAAGGAGGCGGTATAAGAATAGCCTGCCTGCTTAAAGTTTCCAGCCGCCACCACGTACTGAACCTGAGAAGCCGTTTTAATTCCCTCGTGGCTAGCTTTTAATTCTTCCTTCCACCGGTATGGGCTGTCAAAACTTGCCTCCCGGTGGTCCGCCTCAAAATCCGCTTTCTCTAGTTTGCGAATCAAAGCCTTCCGATTTTCCTTATCCTCACAAAAGAGCTTGGCATCCCCACCTAGTCCAATTAAAAGAGTCTTTTTACCAAAGATTTGTGACAAGGTCTTTTTCATTCTTGCCACTAATTCCTCATATCTTTGATCAAAGTCATGTAAGATTTCCTTAAAATAATAAAAACTTGAAAGACCTGAAATCTGTTCACTAACGGCTTCGGCCGGAAAAATTCCTCCCAAAAGTCGATGAAGAGCCGTCTGATTTCCCTGAGAAATAAAACTATCATTGGCTCTAGAAACCGCTTCTGCCAAGAGTTCTTTCATCCTTGCCTTATTTGAAAAATCTGTTTCTGTAATGATTTCCCCAATCAGGCTATAAAGCACCGGAAGATTATTTCCTAGGGCCTTTCCACGGAATTCTGCCGTTAAGGAAAAGTCCTCTCTACCGTAATTACTATGAATTCTCGTAACAAAGGATAAACCACCGGTATAGGTACTTACCAAGGTGGATAGTTCTAAGTAAGAATGGCTCTTTGTATCCATAAGCCCCAAAAGAAGTTTTGCTAAGGCCAAATCAGAAAGTTCTTCCTTACTGAGATTACCACAGTTAAAAGTTACCGCCAAATACCCAATGCCATTGGTGTGGAGGTTTTGGTGAATCACCGGTACCCCCTCCTCTAGATGCTCTTCATTACAAAATGGAATCGGTTCTAGATCCATATCCTCCTTGGTTAATAAAGGAATCTTTATAAGGTCCTCTTTTGACTCCGGGCGCTCCTGGTAGGCTTTTAGGCTCTTGGTTGCCTCTACAATCTCCTGAATTTCACGGTCAGACATGGCCGCCTTTTTCCTTGCCAATTTCTCCTCTAATTCCTTTTCTTCTTTTAAGATTAAGCCCTTTTTCGGAATCGCCGTAACAAAACTCTTGTGATGATGGCAAAGAAGTTCTTCCTTTACAAAGGCCTCAAACCATCCATTTTCCAAGCCTTCCCTTAAACATGCAAATGCCTTGTCCGTCTGCATAGTTTCAAAGACCTTCTGATCATCGTACAAAAACCCATCAAAATCATCTAGAATCAGTTCCAATCCCTTAGGAAGTGAGCCATAATCTGCCTCTCGAACCCTGAATTCCAAAAGATTTAAACCTGCAAGAAGTGCCTCATAGGAAAGTTCCTTCGAAGCTTTTTCCAACTCTTTTTCAATGATTCGCTCAAATTCTTCTTCCTGATCAAGCCTTGCATTTTTTGCCACGATAGAAAAATATGGCTGTCTAACCTCTGAATGAAAGACTCCATAAATCTCGCTTCCAATCCCCGCATCACTTAAGGCTTCTTTTAAACTTGCCCCCGGCATATCCAAAAGAACATATTCAAGAATATCCATGGCAAGACTGTTTAAAAGACATCCCTCCGATTTCAAAACGATATTCTCTGAAAGATAGCAAGCAGACTCCTCGCTTTCCTCCTGGCTAATTCCATACTCATAGCTAATTCTTTTTTCCTGTGTAAATGATTTTTGAACCGGAATCTCCGAATTTATTTCTTTTTTCTCATACTTTCCAAAGTATTCCCGGTCTAAAAATTCCAGCCGTTCTTCCATATCCATATTTCCATACAAATACGTATAGGAGTTGGATGGATGATAGTAGGTATCGTGAAAATCAAGAAATTCCTGGTAGCTGAGATTTGGAATTTCCTTTGGGTCTCCACCAGATTCAATGGAATAACAAGTATCCGGGAAGAGAGAGTTTAAAATCTTGGTATCCAGTACATCTTCCGGAGAAGAGTAGGCTCCCTTCATCTCGTTATATACCACTCCGCTAATGTTAAGGGGAGCATCTGCATCCTCCATACGATAGGACCAACCTTCCTGATAAAAAATTTCTGGTCGCTCCTTAATATTGGGATGAAAGACCGCATCTAAATAAACATCCATTAGATTTGCAAAGTCCTTATCATTGCAAGAAGCCACCGGAAAAACGGTTTTATCTGAATAGGTCATGGCATTTAAGAAAGTATTTAAAGATCCCTTTACTAATTCTACAAACGGATCTTTTAATGGATATTTCTTTGATCCTGAAAGCACCGAATGCTCCATAATATGAGGAAGTCCCGTAGAATTGTAAACCGGTGTACGAAATCCAATGGTAAAGACCTTATTCTCATCTTCATTGGAAATCAATGCCAGTTTGGCCCCTGTTTTTTTATGTATCAGGTAATACACATCTCCATCAATTTCTTGGATTCTTTGAGAGAATTGTAATTCATATTGAGATAATGTATCAAATTTATATTTTGCCATACTATTTCCTTTCTAATCCTTGCGCATCTTGCCAGGTATTTTAATTCCGTCGGGGGTAGTCCCCCGACTGAGTTAAATTCTACTCTAAACCCTAGTATTTTTCAAGATTGACGTATACAAAAAGAGGGAATTTTGTTATAATCATTAGGTACATCGCATCTCTTCTTGAAGAGATCCAAGAGGATGTATTTATTTTATTTTAAGAAAGGAACAAGATATGAAACACTCTAACTTTTATTTACAGGCTTATACTGTAGATTGGAACAACGAAGAGTCGGATAGCCTTCACTTAAACTATGCTTACGAAGGTAAAAAAGAATGGTTTGCCTTAAACGGATATAATGGTATTCTCTTTGCTAAGGCTGGCTCAAAACGCATGAAGAACCCTACATTTGCTAAGGATGACAAGGGTTATCTCGTGATTGCCTGTGATGCCACAGATGAAAGTAAGGCATTTGTATATCACACCAGCGATTTCATCCACTACTCAAAAGAGGAGTATGTAGATACTGCAAGTATTACTTGTGAAAGATCTAACGAAATTGAGATTACAGAAGAAATTCTAAACAAGTTAACAGAAACTTACGGAAAGCCGGAACCTGTTGTAATGGAATCTGTTTCTGAAGTAATGCTTACAGGAGAGGCCGGTTCTGTAGAACTTCCTAAGACTCTTGCTATTACCTATTCTAACGGTTGGACCAATGAAGAGAATGTTATTTGGGAGGATGCAGATCTTTCTAAGCCAGGCACTTACCAGGTAGAAGGTAAGGTTGTAAACCATATGTACACCAATCCTTTGATTTATCATCGTGCAGATCCATTTATTTATAAGCACACCGATGGTTATTATTATTTCACAGCATCTCATACCGATAATGACCACAACTTAGATGGCCCTTATCAGTATCGCCATATCTATCTTAGAAGAGCAAAGTCTTTGGAAGACTTAGCTGATAACTCCGGTAAGTATGAAGAGGTTTCTGTATTTGATCGTGACCCACTTCCTGGAAACTTATGTCCACATATTTGGGCTCCTGAAATCCACTATGTTCGTGGTGCTTGGTATATCTACTATACTACCGCTACCGAAGATACCGATCTTTGGTCTATTCGTCCATGTGTTATGGAATGTAAGGCTGAAAATCCTATGGATCCGGCCGCTTGGGTAAACCATGGGCAGGTTAAGAAGACCACCCAGGATTCTATCGCATTTACAGATTTTTCTTTAGACCATACCGTATTAGAGCGTGGAGATGAATTGTATTTCTTCTGGGCTGAGAAGCATCCGGTAAATTCTGATATTTACTGTGCAAAGATGGTAGATCCTTGTACCATTGATTCTTCTAAGATTTGTAAGGTTGTAGAGCCTACCTATAATTGGGAAACTCATGGATTCCCTGTTTGTGAAGGCCCTGGATTCCTCCACAGAAACGGAAGATACTTTATGACTTATTCAGCATCCGGTACCGATTGTCTTTACTGCTTAGGCCTTGTTACAATTGATGAAGATGCCGACTTCCTTGATCCTAAGAACTGGAAGAAGAGTCAGTCCCCTGTATTTATTAGTTCTCGTACGACTGGCCAGTATGGACCTGGACACAACAGTTTTACCTTTGACGAGGAAGGCCACGATATCTTTGTATATCATGCCCGCCAGTCTGAGCATTATTTAAATGATCCTACTTACCAGCCTCTTTATGATGCAGGACGTAATACATCTGTTATGAGATTGTATTGGAACCCGGACGGAACCCCTAATTTCTCTGTTCCTACTCCTAATTGCGAACATGGATTTGATGATGAAATCAAGGTTACCGCTCATGTAGTTGTAAAATAAGTGACAAATAAAAAAACAGATGGTCATGTAATTACACATGGCCATCTGTTTTTTTATCCTAACAGGACTCCTACACCCCTCATATTCTCGTCGGTCTCGTAGATGAATTTCCCATCTTCAATCCTTACCTTAGGATCAAGATCGGAATAGGTTCTTATAATTTCCTTAGGGCAAGCCTCAGGAAGATCGATGACAATTTCCTTTGGTAATTCTCCATGGAAAGTATGAAGAACCACCAAGGCCTGTCCATTGGTTCCCAAACGAACCAGAGCCTGCCAGCCCTTAATATGGCGTTCACTTTCAATCTTTGGTCCAAATCGATAACTTCTACCGTTTTTTATAATCTGGGCTGCCTCCTTATAGAAGGCAATTCCTCGATCAATCACATCCCACTGTTGTTTGCTTAACTCCGTAACATCTCCCGATAGACACATTCTCCCCAAGAAAGTATTAGCAATGGAATAACCAATTCGCTTTAAGGAATCGTCCTTCCGAATTACTGCCCAAATCTGGCTTTGCCTTGGAAGAATTGCCCGATGAAGATTTAGAGCTATATAAGGAATCTCCTCTGTTTCATGGGCATCTGAGAAGGATGCCATGGCACATTCCCGCATCATCATAGGCTCTAGCTTATGTCCGCCTGATGCACAATTTTCAAGGATAATTCCAGGAACTTCCTTTTTCACTTTTCGAATAAATTCCATGGATGCATCCATATTCTTACGAAGCCCTTCTCCCAAGGACTCGCTACCATCACAACCAATACCAATGGTATCGTTGTAATCCATCTTCATATATTCAAACCCATACTCCTTTAAGGTCCCAATCACCTTTTTTGACAAGTAGTCCTCTACCCAAGGATCTGTCATATCCCAGAATCGACGGCCGTAAGTGGTAATGGTATTCCCATTTCTTTTCAATAAATGATCTGTCTCTTCAAATGCCTTAGCCCTTGGACCCACATTGTCGATTTCAAACCAGATTCCCGCTTTCATGCCAAACTCATGGATTTTTTCTACGGTTTTTTCTAAGCCACTTGGGAACAATTCCTTTGATACATTGTAATCTCCCATACTAATGTCCCAAGGAACATCCTTTTCCTTAAACCATCCACAGTCGATGACAAAATATGAAAAGCCCTTATCCTTAATGGCAGTTAAGATGTCTGAAATATTGTCCTCAGATGGATTTCCCCAAGTGGTGCAATACTCATTAAAAAGAACCGGTAATTCCTGTTCACACTCCGGACCTGCCTCTACGTACTTTTGATCTGCTTCCACCAAGCGATAGCAAAGTTCATCTATATCTCCCTTACAGGTAGAAATAATAGCCACTGGTGTTTCAAATTCTCTGCCAACTTCTATATTTTTTCTCCAGTGACCGAATTCATAGTCTGCTAATCCTCCACAGATATGAAGTCCCTGGTCCTGGCGATAAATTTCCATTTGCCATGATGCCTCATGAGCAAGTTTTACTCCCCAAAGAGCCTTATTTTTTTTATCTTCCACCGCTACAAATGGAAAAAACTTTTTTACAGGCATAGAACCGGTTTGTCCAAAGCGTTCTACTCCCACAGACCAGTTGGACCAGCTTGGTTCTAACTGAAGGTCTTCCACACTTTCCGTAGAAAGTCTTCCTTCATGGCTCCATTTGCTTCGGAGTCTGTGAATCAGAAGTTCCTCCTCTCCATCTCCCTTTAAAAATGGAGAAAGGGTTCCCAACTCGAAGCTTCCAAACATTTCAAGAATGGCAGTTTTCTTGCTGTTGTTATAGAATCTATTTTTCATCTCAAAGCTCAGATCCCCTTGACAATAACTAATGATATTATCTACCCGATATCCTCTAGCATCCTTAAAATGAGTCACAATCTTTATCATATGATCATCTTCTAGTAGATCCTGTCCCTCATAAACCATAAGATTTGAGCTTTCTCCATTATGCATGGTAGAGCCGTTTCCATAACAATTTGGAAGAATGTCTCCTGCCAACTGAAGCTGCACCAAGGAATTGATTCGATAAAACTTATCCTTCGTTACCACTAAATCCTTCATATCTGTAGGATAAATATAAAGTCCTACCCTTTGATAGTCGGTTTCTTCTTCAAACACCAAGGTCATATCCCCCAACTGGTATTCTCCAATATTTTTAATAGACATATAATACCTCCCGTCTTTTCTCTTCCTCTAGTTTACATGATACAAGGCTAAATATCAACGAAAGAATAAAGCATTTGTCTCCCATTGAGTAAGAATATAAGAGGACTGCCGCAAAGCGACAGTCCTCTTAATAGTTAAGGTTTATTGTTTTATTATAAGGTCAGGTATGGATTACTCTACAACAAGTAACTCTTCAATATCCTGAATTCTCTTCTTGTTCTCTTCGTTTGCAGTCTTTGTAAGATCATCTACGAAGTCGTTCGCATTCTTGTTCTGGTTGATTACCTGATCCTCAACGTTAACTGTTCCGTTGTAGTATGTATCAAGCCATGTAGCGAAACCAGGAATCTGCTGTCCAGCAAGTGGAACTGGTTTACACTTTCTTGTGTACTCGAAGAATGCATCGAACCAAGGTCCACGACCGTACTCATCAGAGTCATCCGGATGCCAAGCTCTAAAGCCTTCCCAAACCTTCTCATTTGTTGTAATAGGAACGTTCTCCTTGTCAAGAAGTTCGCCTGAACCATCATCCTTGTAAAGAGTAGGATATAACTCAAGCTTAGCTTCCCATCCTTCCGTTCCCCAAGTCATATACTTAAGTAACTCATAAGCTTCTCTCTTGTACTCAGTACTTGCACTAAGTCCACCGAAGTCCATGATTGCGATGTTTGTAACTGAATCTTGGTTATCTGCTGTATGAGGCATCACGTATGGTACCCAAATATTACCCTTACCAATACCTACATCTTTAATCCAGAAGTTCTCCCAACACCACCAAGCATCGATTCTCCATGCAACCTTCTGCTCATCCTGTGGATAAATAGCTTCGCCATAGATAGCGATAATTTCTTCTTCTGAAGTTGGAGCCTTATAACCATCATTTACAAATGAAGCCTCAAGGTTAAGTCCATATGCCCAGTTCGTAAGATCGAATTCCTTACCATTCCATCCGAATTCACCCTGACAATCTGGATCAGATGCGATTGGATACCAGGTAATTACTGTATAAGCTTCTGAAAGACCGTATGTCTTAGTTGTAGGATCAGTCATATCTTTGATTGACTTCTCCATGTCTTCCCATGTCCAATTCGTATCAGGCATAGCAACTTCCATCCGGTCGAATACTGCCTTGTTACCCCAAGCAACTGTTGGGAAATACTTTACAGGTGTTGTCCACTTGTAGTCAGTTCCGAAATAACCAAGCTTGAAGTCATTGATTGATGCAAGTACTTCTTTGGTATCCTCATCAGCTTCCCACATAGCGGTCATATCTGCAAGGTATCCGTTTGTGATTACATAATCACATTCATTAAGTACCCAGAATACATCTGGAAGATCGCCTGCTGCTCCTAAAGCAAGAAGCTGATCATTGTACTCTGCTGTAGTGTAATTAATTGCATTAACTTTGATGTTAGGATATTTCTCATTCCACTTCTCAACTAACGCTGGTACAATTACTGTGTCATTCCAATAACAATAGGTTAACTCAATGTCGTCCTTTGTCATAGGAACAAGTCCATCACTACCAGACTTAGAGCTCTTCTTCTTTGTACATGCTGAAAAAGCCCCTGCTGCTAATGAAACGACAAGAAATAAGCAAATAAGTTTTTTAAATCTGTTCATTCCATTTCCTCCTTCTCATAATCTTATTGCTTTATAAAGAATTATACTGATTTGCTTATTCTGTTACAACTGAAATTAACAGGTTTTTCACATTTTTTGTTGTGTAAAGGTTATTTTCAGTTTGCTTTCTTCACATTTCATTTGTAAATTTTAACAGTATTTCTGCTTTTATCAATACATTATTTGTGCATTTTTATTCATATAGTGTTCATATTTTATTCATATCCTACAAGAATCCCGTATTTACGGGCTTGTTCGATTATTTTATTTTTTATTTTTTCTTGTGCAATTTTACAAATACTTTTTTCTCATATAAAAAACCCCTGCAGCTCTACTGCAGGGGAAGGAATCAAATAATGTGTTTACCTTAATAATTATTCAGTTACGAGTAACTCCTCGATATCCTTAAGTCTCTGCTTGTTCTCCTCGTTAGCGGTCTTTGTAAGATCATCTACGAAGTCATTAGCATTCTTATTCTGATTGATAACCTGATCCTCTACCATAACGTCACCGTTGTAGTATGTCTCAAGCCATGTTGAGAATCCAGGAATCTGCTGTCCGGCAAGTGGAACCGGCTTACATGTCTTAGAGTAATCAATGAAGTAATCGAACCATGGTCCACGGCCATACTCATCTGAATCATCTGGATGCCAAGCTCTAAAGCCTTCCCAGATATCATCATCCGTACAGATTGGCATATTGTTCTTCTCAATCTTAATGTTAGTTCCATCATCAGTGTAAAGAGTAGGATATAATTCAAGCTTATACTTCCAGCCTTCAGCACCCCATGTGAAGAACTTAAGTACTTCATAAGCCTCACGTGGCCATTCAGTAGAAGCTGAAATACCACCGAAGTCCATGATTGCGATGTTTGTAACTGAATCCTGGTTATCTGCTGTATGAGGCATTACGTATGGTACCCAGATGTTACCTCTACCTACACCTACTTCATCCTTGATCCAGAATCTCTCCCATACCCACCATGCAGCGATGTGGTATGCAGCCATACCTCTATCCTGAGCGAATGTTGTATCACCATAGAGAGAGGTTAATGTCTCTTCATCAACAGGAGCCTTGTATCCTTCGTTTGTCCACTTTGCCTCAAGGTTAAGTCCATAAGCCCAGTTCGTAAGGTCGAATTCCTTTCCGTCCCAACCAAACTCACCAATACACTTAGGATCTGAAGCAACTGGATACCAAGTGATAACAGTATATGCCTCGGTCATACCGAATGTACTATCAGCACCTTCACCCTGGGTCATATCTTCTACAGACTTCTCCATGTCTTCCCATGTCCAGGTTGTCTCAGGCATAGCAACTTCCAACTTCTCGAAAAGTGCCTTGTTAGCCCAAGCTGCAGTTGGGAAATACTTTACAGGTGTTGTCCACTTGTAATCTGTACCGAAGTAACCAATCTTATACTCGTTAATAGAAGCAAGTACGTTCTTAGTGTCATCATCAGCTTCCCACATACCGGTCATATCCTTAAGATATCCGTTTGTGATAGAGTAATCACACTCACCTAAAATCCAGAATACATCTGGAAGATCTCCAGCAGCTCCTAAAGCAAGTAACTGATCGTTGTACTCACCTGTAGCGAACTCCTGAGGTTCGATTGTGATATTTGGATGAAGCTCTTTCCACTTCTCAATCAAAGCGTTGACGATGATGTGGTCTTCCCAGAATGTGTAACTTAATGTAATATCCTCGTCTGTTAGCTCTGCAAGTTCTCCGCCATTAGCACCAGAACTGCTACCGCCGCCCTTCTTGGTACAAGCAGTAAATACGCTGGCAGACATTGCAACTACAAGGAAAAGACACATTAATCTTTTCAGTTTTGTCATGTTAAACAATCCTCCTTAACTATTATTTGTTTCCTTTTTAGCGAATGACAGAAGTATCTCCCCCGTCTTCTACTCCTTGGTATTATATCACAATCTATTCACATTTGTAAATCACTTACTAGTTATTTTTTACAAATTTCTTTACATTTTCTTCGTAGTTTGTTCATATTTTAACGAACAGGTCTGACTTCTAGGCAAAATCTTTCGTGAATTACTCCTTAATTTCCCAAATAAACCAAGATGAAAAAAAGAGCCCATCCTCTTATTCACATTTGTTAATAAAAGGATGGACTCTAAGGTATATTCTATTGTTTCAGAATAAATTTTATTCACCTGTAATACCGGCATTATCAATACTTTCTACGAAGTATCTCTGCATGATAAAGTACAAGATCATAAGTGGAAGAACGGAAAGTACAGTACCTGCCATTCTGTATGCCTCATTAATACTTGCTGAAGAAGATGAACTTCCCGCACTAGATGAGTTGGCATATGCATCGAAACTACTGTCGAATTTTGAAAGACTTGTAATGATAGTAGTATATTCGCTTCGTCTACCTGTAATGTAAAGATTGGTGAGATAAGACTCATTCCAGTACCATACAAATGAGAATAACAATACTACGATCATCGCACCAGTAGCTGATGGAATTGCAATCTTAAAGAATGACTTGAAATATCCTGCACCGTCGATGGAAGCAGCCTCTACTAAAGACTGTGGAATCTGACGATAGAAAGACATGTAAATCAAGATAAAGATTGGAGCCTTGATACCCTGTCCAAGAAGAGCTGGTACAATGTAAGCTAAAAGCGAATTTGTAAGACCAAGCTGTGAATAAACTACATAAGTAGGGGTTATCAAGATCTGCTGTGGTAATACAAATGCAAGGATCAAGATTCCGATACAAAGCTTCTTACCAAAGAAGTTAAATCTAGCAAATCCATATCCAACAACACCACATACAACTACCTGAATCAAGGTAGGAATACCTGCGATCATTAATGAATCCTTTAAGGCTTTCCAATAATCCATAGCATTTAAAGCATCCTTATAGTTAGATGTCTGGAACTTAGATGGTAACCAGGTGATGGAACCATTTAAAAGATCATCCAAGGACATGAAAGAGGTACTGATCATCTTTAAGATAGGATACATAAATACGAATCCGATTGCAATTAAAACTGCATAGGCAAGAAAAGTCTTGATGAATCCATATTTTTCTCTGGAACCTAAGAGGAACTTACGAACCTTCTCTTTGTTAATTCCTGATTTTCTTTTACCACGTGCGAGAATTTCTTTCTCTTCTGCGGTAAGCTTTCTTTTTTTAGTCATCGAATGGTTCTCCTCCTTTCAGTTTCTTTCCGGATTTCTTACGAGCCTCCTGCTTTGCAAGATGCTTCGCATACTTCTTATTGTTCTTCTCCAGATGCTTCTGAGACTTAGCAAGATTCTTTCTTGTTCTCTTCTCAAATTTCTTTCTCTTAGCAGCCTGCTTCGCATAGATGTCTCTCTTTTCCATAAGAACTAATGCTACCAGGCCAATGAAGACTAAGATAATAATTGAATACATCCAACCAAGAGCAGATGTTCTACTATAACCACCTCGAGGGGTAGTCATAAATCCTGCAAGGTATGTAATGATTGCATTACTTGTTTCGTCTGCTGAAAGGAATACAACTGTATAAATTGCATTTAAAAGAATCATAGGACGAATGGTAGGAAGTGTAATCTTCCAGAAACATTCCCAACCAGAACCACCATCAATCTTAGCAGCCTCGTACAAACTAGGATTAATCTTCTGAAGTGCAGCAAGGAAGATCAGAATCTGAACTCCACCGTACCACAAAATCATAATGATTTGTTCGAAAATAGATATCACAGGGGTTGCAATAAATCTAGGCAAAGCCCCTTGAATCATTGCGGTGATCGTTGTAAGATCAACCGCATCAATTCTACCTGACTCAGAAGAAATCTGAGCCATAACAGGTCCTGATACTACGATTACAGGAAGGAAATAGATTGTTCTAAAGATTCCCTTCCCCTTTAACTTCATGTTAAGGAGCATCGCCATTAAAAGGGCAAAAACTACTACTACCGGTACAGACAAGGTAAGTCTCACCAATAAAGAAGCAAGATCAGTTGGGAAATCCTGGTAAATGGAAAGTGTTTCCTTATACTGAGCTAATCCCATGTACTGTCTGTTCCAAACACCCTTAGCAGGCATAACCTTAATATCATTAAAGGACCAATACAGTGTGGTAATCATTGGAGCTGCAAGTAAGGAAAGAGTACCAATCAACCAAGGAAGGATAAAGAAATATCCCATTCTTGCTTCTCTTCTCTTTAACTTACTCTTAGTACGAACTTTTACCTTTCTCTTTCTACCATTATCATCGACTGCATTAGGATCAATACCACCCTCTGCTAAAATCTCTTCAACGGTATACTTTTTCTTTTTCTTCTTTTTCTTTAAATCCTTAGCAGGTGTAGCAGCAGTTTCGGTAGCAGCACTTTCTACACGGTCAACTGTCTGAGTAACCTCATTTACTTCTGGTGTTAAGTTGTCATTAGTCATTTGCTTCACCCACCTTATAGTCTAATGATTCGATCGATACGCCATCAACTGTCTGAGTGCTGTCAGAATAGTTAACATAAACAACAACGCCATTATCATAAGTTGTTACATGAACATCATTGTCAAGGATTTCGTGATTTGAAATCTTTGCACCTTCCACTTCATCAGCAAGCTTCTTAGTGCTTTCATAATACTCAACGATTTCATCCTTGTATAAGTCATATCTTGAACTATATACACTGTTTGAATTTGTATTCTGAAGAAGACTTGGATCCTCTTTTGTTAAATAGAAGGATGGATATACACCATACTCGATTAACTTTAAGAAGAAGTCGGTCTTGTCTGCCTCAAAGTTTACATATTCTGAATACATTGGAAGGCTTCCCTTTAATACAATTGTAAGGAATGGGATTTCTTCATCTGCATATACATAGTTTGAAGATTCAACTGCTACATCTGTGTAAGCACTTGCATACTTCCAGAAGTGGATATTCGGTGATTTCATGATTACATTAAAGTCTGCATCTGCATTCTTTAACATTTCACCATACTGGTTAATGGTATCATATCTGTAATATCTCTTCTTATCCTGCTTATATGAGAATACATTAGCAGTAATTCCTTCCATAGCAACACTGGTAAATCCAGCGCTCTTCATGCCTGAAAGTGTTTGCTTAATATACTTCTTAGTATACTGTGGATCAACAATACTGGTTGAATCAAATACATTACCGATAATCTGCTTTTCATAGTCTTCACCATCGAACATTTCAAGTTCAATGAATGCGCTTCCAGACATTTCTTCAATTAAAGTCTGAGCATCATCTACTAAAGCAAATTCTACAGAAGACTTTGCATAGTTCTTTGCAAGATCTGTAACAGCATCTGTACCACCTACACTACCATCTGCCTTGTATGTCTTAATTGGCAAGCTAAAGATTCCGCCCTTCTGCCATCCACGATAGATTGCAAGGAGGTCCTTAACACCTGCTCCTGAAAGATCATCAATGATTGACTTCACTTCTTCTGCACTTGTCATAACAACAGAACGCTTAGAGAATAAGAAGTTTTCCTTATCTGAACCAAAGAAATCAGTTCTTAACTTGTAAGAACAATCCTTCTCAACAAGGGTACCATTATCAATTAAAAGATCACGGTACTGGGTTGCAAGATTCGCATAGTTTGCATCATCACCACTTGCAAATAAATAAGTTACCTTAATATCTTCAACACAGTGATTCTGCTGTGGAATCTTAATAGTAGTATTTGTGTTACGAGCGGTCTTCTGCTGATAGGTATCACGTATAATAAATCTTGTAGTGATCATATTGTAACCACCATACAAAGAATTTAAGGTGTACTGACAATAAGCATTCTCAGCGCCGCTTTCAATCGCTCCTAAGAAAGCAATCTTTGTATCATCATAGGTTACTCCCCATACAGGAAGAACTGCTGTCTCAGATCCCTTTGAGAAACTGATTTTAGTACTACCATATGTTCCGGTATCAAGAGTTGAAGACTCAAACATACCAAGGTCGGATCCCATATATTTCTTTGAGAAAAGACTGGTTGTATACTTATCTTCGTAATCTTCAAGATGAATTAGGATTCCATTACCATCCGGAATGATAAAGGATGAATCACGATAATCAAACTTTGAAGAGCCAAGTAATGGCCAAAGATAAATCGCATTCAAGTAGTAAGCCTTTTCATTGGTCTCTGCAATTGAATCTGAAGGAATCTCTGCATGAAGACCAGTCTCATCAAGACTTACGTTAAGTTTGAAACTAATACCAAACTTGGTATAATTAATATCTACGGTAAATCCATCCGATGTCTGTTTAAATGTCTTTTTTACATCTGCTGAGCTTGTTCCGTATCTTGTGTACTGATCGATTTCTTTCCACTGCTTACCACCAGCCTCATATTCAATAAGGGTAATTGATACACCTGACTGAATGAACTGATTTGTGTTATCTCCGAACTTATACTTTAAAAGTGTGTTCTCTTCTTCTGGACAAGATCTTACCAAAGCACCACTAGACTTATCACGCATAATGATTGATAAGGTTTCCTGATTAACAAAGAGTTCATATCCAGAATTCTCAGCCATTTTCACATGTCCATCGATTTCCTCTGCAGCTTCAGCAGTATAAGAAAGCTCATGCTTAAGACCTTCTTCTCTATCTGCTATATAAAGCTGATCGTACTCTCCATCTCCATCAAGATCCTGATAGGTAAAATTAGCTTGCTCTGAGAGGGCTACTGAAGTATCCGTATTACCTGCAGTTGTATCTTCAATGGCGAAAGAAGCAATTGGTGCCAGCATCACGCATACAAGACCAAGGCTCATGGCTTTTTTTATTAATTTATTTCTGACCAATTCTGTACACCGCCTCTCTATAGATTGAAACTACGAAATCAACAACCTGTGCAAATAATACGTATAATACGAATGCCATTACAGCAAAGATAAATGCTGCAAATATTGTAAGTGCAATTACCTTAAAGGTTTCACCCATACTATAGTTGTTAATCTCTTTAATTGTAATAAATAATGCAATAATAATCATAGCGATCATTACAAGATTTAAGAATGAGATCAAGAAATACTCATTATATGTAACGAACTTACTTACGATAAAGATAAATGGCTGGATTACTAAGAAAGGTGTGAACGAATAAATATATCCACAGAAAATATTCTTAAAGGTACCCTCACCATCATTAATAGCTGTTACCAGATAGGTACAAGCTGTTGCAAATAAAAGTCCGAATACAATATATAAGATATCCTGAGCTACATCATATCTACCATCTCTTGCTGTCTTTACAAGGAATCCGCAGAAGTACTTGTTAATAACGTAGAATGCTACGATTACAATCATGATAAAGATTGCGGTTGGATATGACTGCATTCCCTTACGCTTGATTTCATATGCACCATCGATTGGATGTTTCATATATCTTAATCCAAAGGTAAGTCTCTTGTATGTCATGTTCTCACGAAGTCCCTTTGTAAGTTTTCTCCAAGGATCGAAGATTCTAAACTTCTTATCTAACTTGCTTAATGCCCAAAGAAGAACAATGATTCCGATAATGGTTCCTACGAATGCTACGATGTTATGTCTTAACCAAACATTACGTACTTCCCAATATGCATCTGAATAACCCTGCTTTTCTTTTGCAAGTCTATAATAATCCATTGCAGATTCATAATCCTCTTCCTGATAAAGTGCCTCAGCCATAGCTAAGTTTGCATAATCGAAAAGAGAGTTCATGGTAATAACCTGCTGTAATGGCTTCTTACTTGCAGTATATTGACCCTTCTGGTAGTCAACCAAAGCTTTATGAAGGAGTTCGGTAAACTCGGTCTGCTTAAAAACCTGAACTTCGTTGTTCTTGTTATCAAGAACGTAAATCTGATCTGACTTATCGGTTGCGATTGCTGAAATTGTTCCAAATAAACCTACACGATAGTTACCATCATCAGCACCACCGAATAAGAAAAGTAAAGAACCTTCACTGTTGTACTCAAAAATACGACCAGATTCTGTTGCTACAAAAATGTTCTCATACTGTCCAACAGCGACTGAGATACCATTTTCAGGTGCTACGTCTGTCTCTGTCATGTTAACACCGGCCTTGTTCAACTTCTTTAATGGCTGAACGGTATCGGTACCCTGTGTTAGGGTATAGATCAGACCTTTTTCGTCAATTGCTACATTCTTAATAGATGTAGGAAGGACCGCATTACCCTTTGCACTGTCACCATAGATGATCTTCTTGATTCTCTGTGCAACTGAGATATTTGATGCGTTGGTACCAAAGTATCCTAAGAACTGACCATCATCTGTAATCTGGATAATACCGTTGGTATTACCTTCACTGACGATGTACATGGTTCCACCGTTATCAACTGCGACCTTAATTGGCATGTAATTTGTGTTACCGTACAGCGGACTGTTCGGTTTCGTATAACGCTTAATCTCGTTACCTTCCGCATTATACACAATGATAGCAGCAAGCGTCTTATCTGCTACATAAAGTGTCTTATCTTCAGTAACGAATACGCCCTCTGGTGACTGTAATACGCCTTTACCGATTTCATTTAAGAGTTCGCCATCCTTGTTGGTTACGACGATTCTCTGGTTACCGGTATCTGCAATATATATAGTACCATCGTTAGCGATTTTAATATCACTCGGACCGTTTAACTTACTATCACCCACTTTCTCAATAGAAGCAAGTGGTGTGTAAGCAGTCTGAGTCTCTACCAGTTCTCCATAACCATTCTGCGTAAATGTTCGATATGGAACAGATGCCTCTGCAGTAATACTGTTGAGAGGTAATGCTGTTGCTACCGTTGCAGCCATGGCTGTGAAGAGTGTTAAAAGTTTCGTAAACTTTAACTTTCTCATTAATAGACCTCCTCTATGCTATGACTGTTTTACTTAATACCAGAATGTGCCATGGTATTCATAACGTCCTTCTGAACGATAATGAATAATACCAGGTTTGGAATGAACATAATCAATGAACCGGCTGCCGCAACTCCCTGTCCTGCAACAAGGT
This sequence comes from Lachnospira sp. UBA3212, assembly GCA_002363615.1. GTDB lineage: Bacteria > Bacillota > Clostridia > Lachnospirales > Lachnospiraceae > UBA3212. The sequence goes on from DEWK01000014.1 coordinate 41,059, forward strand.
TGTTAAGATTTGCAAGAGTTGTCATATAGAATGCCAATGTCTTCATTGAATCTGTATTTACATACAAGTTCGAACTATCCAGATATGCCCAAGCCTGCTGGAATGAAAGGATGATACCTGTTGCAATCGCTGGCTTAATCAATGGAAGAATAATCCTACGATAAACGGTCCACTGAGTAGCACCATCAACTACGGCTGCTTCAATTAATGAATCTGGAAGTCCATCAATAAACTGCTTAATCAAGAAGAGCGATGTAGGAATTGCTAACAGTGGCAAGATATGTGCCCAATAGGTATTGGTAATCTTAACACCTGAGATAATTAAATATCTAGGAATCATAACCGCTGTAGGTACGAACATCAGGGCTGCCTGATTTAAAGAGTTCATTGTATTTTTTAATCTGAACTTAAGTTTTGAAAGCGCATAGCCTGCCATGGTAGAAATAATAATACCGACAAATACTACGACAAATGTTACGAAAATACTGTTAAACACATACTTACTAAGAGGTACTCCAGCAGATCTAGCTGACTTTAACAGTGACTTAAAGTTATCTAGGGTTGGGTTGTTTACAAAGAACCTTGGAGGGAACGCAAACAACTCGTCCATAGGCTTAAATGCATGATTGATAATAAAGATGATAGGAAATAACATGAATATTACCAATGGAGCAATTATAATATAAATTTTAATCTGGCCACGCTCGAACTTCTTTGGTCCGATTCGGTTGCCTTTATATCCTGCCATTCATATCTCCTTTCCTAAAACTCATCTTTTTCTGTAAATAATACATTGGCTACCTTAGAGAATAACCAAATGATTAACAGAAGAACTACAGATACTGCTGCTGCATAACCCATCTCGTAACGGATGAAACCGTAATCATCGATGTGGTTTACGATTAACTGTCCAGCATAGCCAGGAGTAGGGTTACTACCTGAAAGCTGTACACCGATCGCACCATTGTTGAAGGTGTTAACCACCGCCATAACGGCACCAAATAACATCTGTGGCTTCATAGTTGGAACGGTGATATAAATTAATTCCTGTGCACGATTCTTAATACCATCAATGGCACCTGCTTCATAAAGCTCATCATTTCCATTCATAATACCAGCAAGCATAGCAAGGAATCCTACACCCATACTTGACCAAAGACCTACAATGATCATGATTGGTAATAAGTATGTTGATGATGCAAGGAATGTAATAGGTTCTGTGATAATTCCCCATTCAATCAGATATGCATTTACATAACCTGTACGATCTCCTGAGAAGATGATTCTCCACAATACCTGAAGAGCAGTACCCGCTGTCAGGGATGGTGAATAAAGAATCAGCGCAACGATTGTTCTTGGAATCTTTGTTAACTGAGCGATTGCCCACGCAAGAAGGAAAGCAAGAACATATCCACCCGGACCTACGATCAATGCATAAGTTACGGTATTAGGTAATACGAATCTCATAAAGATCGAATCTCTTGTGAAGAGGTTAATATAGTTATTAAACCAAATAAGTCCCGGGGTGTTGATGGTATCAAAGTTTGTAAATGATAATCCAACTGCTACAATGATTGGTACGATAATGAATACCAAAAACATTGCAAAGTAAGGGAGCAGGAACAGAAACGGTGCTGATTTACTTGTCTTCATTAGTTATGTCCTCCTCCTTTCTTAATCTTGACCCAATAATTCTTTAACAGAATCCATGGTAGGTACCGTATACTTCTTAAGAACGTTACCGTCCTCATCTAAGTAGCCGAACTCTTCCATCTTACGTTCTGTTTCTCGGTTAATAGTTTTAACAGCAGAGTCAATTGAAGTTCTCAAGTTGTCACCGCTGATGGTTACCGCAACGAAGGTGTTGGATAACTCTCTCTCAAGCATATATGTTCCAGGAATACGTGGAGCCTCTTCAATGTTATCCATTGCTTCAAGAATAACTGACTTAGCATCACTCTTCCATGGTAACTGCTCAAATGCATCCTTGTTTGCTGAGTTCCAAATAAATTCCTTACCATAGGTAGACTGTAAAGTATAACCGAAGTCAACCTGGGTTTCTGTACCCATCCACCACTTAAGGAATTCCCAGGAAGCATCTTCACGATTCATCTCCTTGCTTCCGAAGTCCTCTGTTAATACAACAGGATCATCATCTTCGTCAGACTTAAAGATTACCTCAGACTCAGCACCACCGGCTGTCTGTCTGTTGATGGTTCCATCTTCCTGCTCAACACCAGGTACTAATGCAATTTCCCAAGAGTTCTCGATTTCAGGTGCTGCATTGTTTAACATATTGTAAACGAAATAATCACCTACACCAATTGGAATATCACCATTTCTAAAGTGCTGATAGAAGTTTGTAATCTCACTTGGAATATTGTAAATTGTGTAAAGCTCTGTAAGAGTTGTAAGACCTTCTACAGAAGTATCACTGTTAATGGTTGTCTCATAGGTTTCACTATCATACAATGATCCATTATTCTGATAAATCAATGGAGTGGTCATAGCTAAAGTTCTCTGACCGGTTGTTCCAGAGGTTGGATAGAAGAAATCAAGACCCCTGTTCTTTAATGCTGGGATAATAGCCTCAACATCTTCAATGGTATCCGGAACTTCAAGTCCCAACTTCTTCATAATATCGGTACGATAGTACAGTACGTAGAAATAGAAGGTCTCAGGCATTGAATAGATACCGAGTTTTCCGGTTTCCGAATTTGGAACTGTACCTGGAATAAGAAGTCCTGTAGGGAACTGACTAAATACCTCCTGATAATCATCAAATTGAGTCATATCAGCTAAAGCGCCTCTGATTGCAAGATCATAAGGTAATGCATAGTTTACAGCCATTGCTACGTCCGGTGCTTCACCAGCCGCATTCGCAAGAATCAACTTGTTAGGATCCGGCATGATTGAAAGATCAACTTCAATACCTGTCTCAGGAGTGAACTCTGTATCAATCATATTCTGGATAACCTCAAGGTACTGTCTTGAACGGTTTACCCAAACCTGTAAATGCTTCTTATCTGCGTTATCTACGGAATAATCCTGGCTGGTAAATGAAGAGAAGAATCTCTTGATTGCTTCTAAAAATCTCTTCCAAATACTTGCCTTTCCAGGAACCTTTGCATCTTCCTGATATAAATAGATACGGTCAAAAGAAATATTGTTAGCAGTAATGTCTGTAATGAAGTTTGCAATATACTGGTTTACAGAGCTTGAACTTGATGAAAGCTCAGCCTTACGATAAGGAATCTTGTTTGGCTCCTCTGCAAGGTCCTTTAACTGCTTAATCGCAATATTTAATGATGATAAAGTACCAGATGACTTTGTATCTGAATAAGCAGAAAGTGTATCATATGCATCCTGAAGTTCAGACACCCAACCCTCCATGGTCTTTTCAATACCAGGAATGTAGGTTTCTACATCGATATCTCTATACTTATCCTTGTTATTACCAGCAATCTTTGTAATCTGTAATGAGAGGTCATTTACTTCGTTCATTACACGGTCAGCAGTTTCAAGTGCCTCGCGGATTAAATCGATTGTAATAGTAAACGAAAGTTCATGTGTACCCTTTTCAAGATATACAGCAATCTTTTCATCATCCTTCGTAGAAAGAGTACTTACTTCAAATCCACTATTATAATCAAAACCGTAGTTATGAAGTTCTGTGTTAGGAATTGTACCGTCTACCGCAACGTTCATAAATACAGGATAATCTTCCTTATCATTCTGACGATAGTTGGTGGCAATATAGTAATATCCATCCTCTTCTACATTTACTTCATAAGTAATTGTCTGTCCTGCATCTGAAAATGAAGTTGAATCAATAATATTCAATACCTTCTTAGATGTCTTATATGGATAAAGACTTGGATCATACTCACATGTAGCATGAATGGATGAATCATTACGAATATCTAACTTCTGCGCCTCGATGGTGATCAGGTTGTCACCGGAAGCCTTCTGGCTCTTGTACTTTTCAACCTCTTTTTCAGCCTCAAGGTAAATATTACCAAGTTTAACAGCGCCTTCCGTCAATGTAAATGAGATGGTGTTTTCACCTGCATCAAGCTGAATTGCTAAAGCATCAGCATGACGATAACTGGCATCCATTACATACTTTGTCTGCCACTCCTCTGCCTTCTCAGGTTGTGAAGAAACCTCGTTGCCATAACGATCCTTATCACTTTCTGTAGCAAGCCACTTATTTTCAAAAACAAGTCTCTCGCATTCGAAGAATGGTGTTTCTCCATTCACCTCTAATGTTCCTTCCACTGACAGAATTGAATCCATATCATATGGAAGATAGTCGAAGCGAACAAGATAAACGCCGGCTTTTTCTACATTGAACGTGTAATTAGCCCTTGATCCTAATTCGCTTAGTTCTACGACAGATGAGCTATCTTTGTAGCCCTGAAGTTCCGTTGTTGATGTGTCTTCACTGGTGAATACAGAAGAATCTTCTTCGCTAGGAACATCGGTGGTAGTATAAGCATCATCGACATTGATTTCGATTGGGTCTCCAGTATACTTTGGATTAGTGTACTTGGCACTAACTTTAGTATAATTCCTGTCCAGTCTGTCGTCAGTTTCCGCGTCAGACTCATCACTAGATCCTGTTGTTGAACCACTTGTGGATCCGCCTGTCGTGCTTGTCCCTGTCTCTGCTGCAGTTGTATCTGCTGAAACAACTGTAGAGAGATATGAGCTACCAAGCATGGTAACAGCAGTCATGAGAGCCGTAAAACGTGTAAGACTTCTGCGCCTCATATCTTTGCCTCCTTGTAAATATTGTTCTGCCCGTGCAAAAAAGTGCGCACTAAGGGCATGGTGAAACTAGATAGTATTATATATATTTTCCACAGAAAAGTCAATAGAATTCCGCAGTATTATTGTATATTTTTCACATATTGAACACAGCCATCTATTAAAATATTCAAACATATTTTTCTATTTTCTGATAAATTGCCCTAGTTTTCATATGAAACCTTGCTAAATAGACTAGTTTCTTCCTATTATATATATAGTTCTGTACCGATTCCCCTACCCTCGTTTATTTTTACAAAGAAAAAAGTTCGTCTTTAACTTTCGTTAAAAACGAACTTTCTTGTTCTTCCTTCTATCATTTAATACGAATTATTCGTCATCATCAAGGTTCTTCTTTTTCTTCTTTCCGCCTGCAGCAACAACTACAATGATGATTACAATTACAACTACGATAGCTGCAACAATTCCGATAATCATACCAGTTGACATACCAGTTGATTCTTCCTCGGTCTCGGTTGTTGTAGCACCAGATACACCATCGTTACCACCGGCCTTAACAATACTCTTCTTTGTGGTAGCTTCCTCAGCTGCTTCACCAACTGAACCATGAGATGCTTCTACAAGATCAGAGATTGCTGTTTCATCAAGAACTTCATCATAAATCCAAACTTCATCAATCAGGAGCTGCTCATCATTCTCCTGAGCTGTCCAACAGTCAGCAGACCATGCAGACTGTCCAACATAGATACTGGCATCACCTTCAAGAATTACGTCTGCTGCAATATCACCTTCATACATCTTCTGTCCGTTAACATAAGATGTAGCTGAACTACCCTGAACAGTAACTGTGATAATTGCCCATTCATTATCTACTAACATAATCTTGTTAGCATCTGCCTCAAGTGGCATATCTGTATGAGTAGTTGCAGGGCCATGTGACCACACATTAGGACCGGTGTTACCACCCATAGTAGCACCTGAGTTACCAGATCCTGAAGAAAGAATTGACACCCAGTTTTCTGTAGACTGATCTGCGGCACCAATCCATAACATAGGTTTTACACCACCGGTCTGCCATGACATATTCTTAGCAGCAAAGGAAATTGTAAATCCATCATTGCTTGATGTAAATGTCTTGTCCAACTTTACAGCACCACCGTTATCAGCGGTCTTACCGACGTTGATTGCCTTGCCATCAATACCATCAGCATATACAACCTCAATATCAGCTTCTTCACCCTGTTTAGCTGTGCTTGATACACCAACTGTTGTAGCACCGTCAAGTTCTCCATCAAATGTGTAATGTGCAACTTCTCCGCTTGGCGCATCAGCAAACGCTGTTGCTCCCATCATAACTGTCATAGCTGATGCAGTTAACAGTCCTGTTAAAAATTTTCTCTTCATTATGATTTTCCCTCCCTTATGTTGTATTTGGAATGTCTCTCATCCCTTTTATAAGTGTTACATAACGACACCGTTATAGTACAACATTTTCTATACAATGTCAACAATTTTAGCTAAAAAAGGCACATTCTATTATATAAATATACCAACCACTTATGGGTTCCAGCTTGTTTTTTTCTTGTTGCTTTTGTATAATTTTTACGATAGCCCTTTTTCTTCCCATTGAAAAAAGCAGTTGCTGAGGCAACTGCTTTTTTCGTTCTTTATAATCGATTTCCGATCATAGTTTATGTAGAAGTATATACAAAATTATTCTGTGATGCTTCTCTTCTTTAATACAACTACTGCTGCTGCAGCACCAAGCATAAGTGCAACTGCAACTGGAGCCATATCACCTGTGCTAGCAGCTGTTGTTGTTGATGTAGAACCAGCTACTGTTGTAGATGAAGATGAATCACTACTTGTTGTAGTTGTTGAAGATGAAGATGAAGATGAAGATGAATCTGTAGATGCATCTGTATCATCAGAAGATGAATCTGTAGCTGTTGTTGTGCTTGAAGAAGCAGTTGTAGATGCTGTAGTTGTTCCTGCAGTATTAACTGTTGTAGAGAATCCTGTTAAATTACAATTCTCACCTGTAAAGAATAAGTAAAGATCAGCAGGAAGATCTACACCTGAAGTTGCTTCCATACTAAATGTATGAGTACCAACTGTAGCACTGTAAGTAATCTTGTTTCCAGATCTTGCAATATTTACAACGCAATCAACACCTGCAGCCATCTCTGTTGGCCATGTGCTCCAATCTGTAATATCTGTTGTAAATGTAAGTGGATTACCAGTCTGATCAGGAGCTACAAAATCTGATAAAGATCCGCCCCATCCCCAGTTATCAGCACGGATAACAAGAGCTTCATCTTCTGCTGTGCCCTTAGTATCTGCACTTGAAGCACTTGTAACACAAAGTACATAGTTCTCCCAGTTATTAGTTCCATTACTTGTGTTCTTAAATTTGAAGGTGTAATCAGCACCATCCTTAAAAGGAACAAAATCTGTCTTCTCAGTGAAGAATGTAGTAACCGTTAAGTCACCTGAAATCTTGTCAGCTGCTGAAGCTGTCAAAGCTGTAGATACAACCATTGTTGTAGCAAGAGCAAATGTTAAAAGTTTCTTTCTCATTTGAAAATCCTCCTTAAATGTTTTATACTTCTACGTAAGATAACTGTAGAATAACCCACTTAAGAGGAAAAGTCAAGAATTTATTGTGCATTTTTTATTATTTTTTTCACAATATCGTAACATTTTTCTACATCTAGTGGATATCTATTTTTTAACCACAAAATCCATTTTTTTCCTCTTTTTTTCTTTCGAAAAAAACAGAATTCCTAAGAGAACAAAGAGGGAAATCATCCCCATTATTAACTCTTTTGTAGGAGATATATCTCCAGTTTTAGGGACACTAGTCCCTGTACTTTTTGTTCTGCTACCGCTATTCTTTCTACTCGAAAAACTTCGACTGATTTTTGCGTCTGTTACGGTAACAATCTGAAGATTTTTCACCTCCTTCACCTCAAAATCTACATTCTTTGCTTTTAAGTAACCCTTGGGAGCTTTTACCTCTACCAATTGATATTTTCCTGGAATAAGTCCATAAATCAGAGTACCGCCTTTTTGGGACTTTATTTTTTTCACCACATTCCCCTTCTCATCTAACAAATCAAATATAGCTCCTCCTAATTCTTTTTTACTTCCTTCTTCGTACTTATAAATCTTTACCTTAGTAGCTTGATCATACAAGGAAATCTGTTTTTCCTGTCCCTTATCTTTAAAATTCTGGTAATCCAACAAGTCTACACGAATATTCATGGGATCTGCAAGTAAATATCCGTCCGGTGCCTTTACTTCTTCTAACAGATAATTACCCAAAGGGATTTCTGACAGAACATAACTTCCATCCTCCCCCGTGGTAAATACCTGTCTTCCCTCGCTATCACACAGATATTCTCCATTCCTTTGATCTTTTATCTTAAATGAGGTTCCCTCTTTTGCAATCACTTTCCCGGTTCTTGCATCCTTTTTTATTAGCCGAATCGGAAGAGTTTTTCTTTGATCCACTAATTTTCCTAGTTCTACAAGCATGTCCCCGCTAGAATTTTTCATTTCAAAGATTATCGGATCAATCCGTTCATAACCTTCCGGTTCTTCAAGTTCCACTAAGACATAAGTCCCTTTTGGAATCTGTTCTAATTTCCCATATCCTAAGTCATCCGTGGTAAAGGTTCCACTACAAGAATTATCCTTATAGACCCCTTCTTTCTCATAAGTAAAGCTTTCCAGATGGTTTTCAATTTTCGGATCCATTTTCTTTAAGTCGCTTAGTAAATAGATGCCAAAAACCGCACCAGACAAGGTCTCTTCCTTTTCTCTTCCACCATACAAACCACTTCCATACTTTCTAAAACAAAGATTTCCCCTTTCCGGTTTTTCTAAAAACTCATGTTCCAAACTAACAATTTCCACATCTTTTTTCTCCCCCTGATCATATAAGTCCTTTAAAGGAGCCTCAAACACCTCCGGCGATTTTTGATAGCCCTTAGGTGCCTCAAGTTCCATGACCTGATAGTTCTCAAGTTCCAATCCTTCAAAGACAAAGTCTCCATTCACATCACTGACAGTTTTTGCTACCAGGTCTTTTCCATTATTTGTAAAAACACCATACACAGCACCTTTTAAACTAAGATCTCCACAAGGACTGCCATCTTCCCTGTCTGCATCCCTCTTATGACCTCTGATTTCCCCTTCAACCGGCCGGTTCTCCAATTCTACTTTTAGTATGTCATCATCCGTTGTAAGTTCAATCTTTAAACTAGGATTTTTTTCTTCCTCCTTATAAGTCACATACCCTTTTGGAACCTTGTCCTCCTTTATAAGAAAGTATCCGGACAAATGGCCTTGCAAAATATCATTGGTCACTTTCAGATGATATACTCCATCCTCCTCCAGAAAAGTTCCATACTCCGTCTTCCCTTCTTCATCATATAACTTAAACTCCGCCCCCGAAACAAAGACTCCAGTCTTTTGATCTGTTTTATCAAGGAAAATGTCATATTCCTTCGGAGAATTAACCACCTTGTCATAAAATCGAAAAGTTCCCTCTTGACTTTCTCCCTCTTCAAAACTGATTTCCTTATAGTATCCACTATTAAGATAACCAGGACTCGGCTGGCTTTCCCTAATACGAAATCTTCCTAAATTATTTGAATTAGCAACCAGCCACAGGTCATTTCCAAAAGGGTCTTTTACCTGTCCATCCTCATTGGTGAAACATTCTTGATATAAAACCTCATATTCTCCCTGTTTTTGATTCCAGGCTTCCAGAAGAAATTTTGTTCCGGCGAGTTTTCTCCCTTTTAAGTCTTCTTTTACTACATCCACCTGAATAGACTTCTGTCGATTTAAAAGAACATTCGTCCTATAGTCCTCTTTCTTCAAATCAATGGCATCTCCCGTGGCACAATAAGCCGTCTCATAATTTTCTCCGTCATAGGAGATTCCTTTTCTTCCATCACAGTATGTGGTTTTGCCATCATAGATTGAAAGTTTCATACTACGTTTTGCCTGATGTTTTAATTTCTCCGGTAACCAAGAGGACACATCACCTTCCTCTTCCACCAATAGATAATCTCCCACATCCAGCTGATCCACCCTAGCTCTTCCAAACGAGTCCAATTTAATAGCCCCCACATTCGATTCCTTTTGGAAGACAACCTGACCACCTTCTAAAGCATAAGACTTATAAAGACGATAAACCACACCTTCAAAACAATCCTTTTCCTCCTTGCCATTCATACCTAAGGCATATTTCTGAAGTTCTAAACTTCCCGTCCTTTTCTTATTGGCAACCTCAAGGGTAAGTGTTTCCTCCTTGCCCGTTAAGCAAAACTCATAACACCAATTTTCATCTTTTATAAAATTTTTATTCGCCTCTGATTCAACCAAACGAAATCGCCCTAAATTTTCTCTCGTATAAGTTAGTTCCGGACTCCTGCCATATCCATCCTCATCGGTTTTAAAACTTGCCACCTTCTCATAGCTCCCCTTACTTGCTATCAGTTCCTGTACTTCAAATACCGTCTCCGGTATTCCTTCTTCAAAATCTCCTTCATTAACCTTATGGACACCTATGCTTCCATGCCAGGCCACATCCTTAGAAAACTCAGAATCAATCCAGGCTCTTTGATTTTTTTCTACCCTAAGATCAGAAAATCCTTTCTTTCTCTCCAATCCTTCGATTGCCCGGCTTTCCTCCACATAATAATCGCCAACCAAGACATGATCCAAGCAACCTTCTCCATTCTGATCTGTAATGATTTGGCCAACCTTTGGACCCACAGAACCATCCTTCTTTTTTTCATAAAGCGTGTAAGTTACACCAGTAAGATCAAAGGGTAGTTCTTTTCCCTGGGTGTTTACGGCCCTTTTTTTCACTCCAACTTCCCCATATTCCAGAATTTTTTCATTCTTCACAGTATAAGTAAGGGTAATGACATTATTATGTTCCGTACTTATCACTCGTTCAAAATCCCCTAGTTTATATCCATCGGGTGCCTTACTTTCTACAATTTTAAAGATTCCCTCATTATCCTTGGTACGATATAAGAGACCACTCCTTGCTATCCCATTGGCATCCGTTACCATTTTTGCTTTTTTTAAACCGCTATGGCTTTCCTTGATTTCACAAAAAACCGCTTGGTTCTGACTTTCCGTTTTGCTCCTAGAAAACTCATATATAGTAAATTCTGCACCAGAAAGTAACTGATCCGGATGGTCTTTATCCTCTTTGATCACTGCAACTTCTAAAGCATCCGGCTGGTCTTCCACTCCCCCGCCCAATACATTGGTTACACTTCCCGATTCCCCAGTTGTAAAATAATACTTTTTATTGGAAATAAGGGCCCCGGAAGGTTCTTGAATTTCCTTGGCATAGTATCTGGTATGACAATCTAAGGCCTTCTTCGAACTACCTACTCCACTATTTGTATCCGTAGTAATCCTTGTAACTTCCTTTCCTGATTCCAAATAGATTCCGTAAACCGCTTTTCGGTCTGCCTCCTCATTCACATACGAGACATTCTTTCTTAATTTTGCCTGACAATACATATGGTTGCTTTGACCGGCCAGCACATCCTGAGAATTTTTGTTTACATAAGTAGTTAAGGTGACCGAATCCCTATATTCATTCTCCTTGGAATATGCAATTAGATTCTGAATATCCCCCGCTGCCTTCTTACTGCAATAAGAATTCAGATATTTTTTTAGGGTTTGATTATAAATTCCCTCACTGATTTTTTCCCCCTTTTGTTGCATCTGCATCAAACGCCAGATCAGAAGTTGAGATGCCTTATACCTTGTAATCTGATCCTCTTCCTGATACCACCCATCCTTTTCTTGAGCGTAGTAAATTGCCCCCTTTAGGTATCTTTTATACTCTCCATACCCAACTTCCTTGGCCGTATAGTTTCCGGAAACAGACGCTACATCAATTTCAAGACAGTAGGCCTGTTTTCCTGCCAACTGCAAGAAGTTCATAAAACATGATTTCTTTCCGGAAGGGCTTAATCCTTCAAGGCCCGATACAATCAATTGTTTTCCACTAATTACCTTGTAGTTTGCCGCCTCTGTCTTTTTTTCCTGATTCCCCACGGTTTCTAAGATTATGACAAGCACCAAAATCAATACCCAACATCTTCTCTTCCTTAAACAACCTTTCATTCAACCCTCTCTTTCCTGTTTCCATCCTCCTTTCCTTTCCCATATCCCTCTAGTATCTTAAAATTATCACACACTATATATGTTGTCAAAGTGGCAGTTCCACTAAAAAAGTCCGTCCTAAGAATCACTTAGAACGGACGATCAATTTTTATTTAATTATTAAGCAGCGCCGTTGAACGCAGTTGTCGCTTCCTCTGCATCATAAGAATAATCATCATATGAATAATCATCGTATGAATAATCATCGTATGAATCGTTCTGAGTTCTTGCGCTATAAACTGAATTATAGAAATCCTTGAATGAAAGAACACTTTCAGGAGCAGTAACATCCTTTACTTCAGCCTTCTCTACTTCTGCACTAAGCTTAACAGAAAGGCCAATGCCCTCATCCTTTGACTTACCAGAAACCTCAGCTGTAATAATACCACCCTTGCTGTCGGCCTTAGCAGAAATCACAATCTTTCCATCCTCGATTTCCTCTTCGATTTCTTCCTGGATATTTTCTTTTCTTATAGCCTCGGCTATATCCTCGAATTCATCTTCTTCTAAATCGCCCATCTTATTGATTGCCTGAAGTAAACGATCATCTTCACCCATCTTATCCTCCAATGCTTTCTTCAGATCAACAAGCATGTCATAGGCACCATCCTCAATGAAATCAGCGGTAGCATCTACCAATGTCTGTAAATTCTTTACATCTACAGTAAGAGTATACTTATCTCCATCCTGTCCAAGAAGTCCCTTAGCCTTAGCATATGCCTTCTTGATTGGTGAATAACAGGTATCCTTAAAAATCTCTACATACTTCTGTACAGTTTCCTCATCCAAAGCAGCCTGATTTTCATCAAAGGAATATCCTGACTCCGTTTCAGCAAGTTCCATTAAATCATCCATAGAAATGGAAAGATATTCAGCACCAATCTGATCCTTAACTTCCTGAACTTCATCAGAAGTAACTTCTGATCCCGTGAATTTACTAGCATACTTTGCAGCAAAATCAATAGCAGAAGAAGTATTCACATAAATAGTCTCATCAACTAATACAATATCGGTCAAATCCTCATAACCTTCGCCTAAATCTAAGCTAATCTTTTCAGTACCCTGCTTGCCGTCAGTAGAAGCCTCAACCTTTAACTTTACTTCATCTGTTCCAAGTGCTTTCTTTATTCCAAGGCTATCATCCTTGTCATCAATCTTAACACTTGTTTCAATGGTAACATTACCTTCCTGGATTTTTCCAATTTTTTCAACTTCCTGAAAGAAATCGCTTTTCTCTTCCTGCTTAGACTCCTTTGAAGACTTCTTGCTGTTTGAGTCAGCAGATCCGCATCCTGCAAGAGATGCTACCATCATTGCACTCATACCAATTGCAAATATTTTTTTTCTCTTCATCATACTAAATCCTCCCTTACTTTACAGTAATCTTCTGCTTGTAAATAAAATCTGATCCGGTAGCAGTCTTGACCTTCTTCTTGCTTCCGTTAATATAGAACTCAAGCTTAACCCAATAGCTCTTGCCCTTCTTAAGATTCTTCTTACCAATCTTGCTAATAGTATACTTTTTCTTAGAAGCATTTACAATTGCCACTTTCTTGTAACCCTTATCTTCCTTGGTAGAAATGGAAATCTTTGCCCAGTTCATACCAGAAATCTTAGACCACTTTAAGCTAATCTTCTTGTTGCTAGTGGAATACTTTGCACTCTTTGAAGCACCATAGTAACGATAATTACTCCACTCACCATATACTTTACCAGCATCCGTAGTGATATATGGACGAACACGATAAGCATATGCCTTACCCTGCTTAATATTAGAAAATCTTGCACTGCTACCTTCTGCAGTTGCAGCAGTCTTATAGGTAATCTTACCCTTCTTGCTAACTTTGATCGTTGCAACTTCTGCCTGGATTGAATCACCACCAACGACACCAACATAGATTACTCCGATGCTTGCATAGGCACTTGTTAATCCAAATGAATTCTTATCATAACGTCCCGGAAGGACTTTTAAACCATATACAGTCTTATAAGCATAAGATCCCATTGCCTTATATCCACTTGCAGAAGTACGATATGCATATACTCTTGCATAAGTCTCACCAGCTAAATATGGGATTTCTGCACTTGTAACATTTCCTACATCATAGGTATTGCTAGCATATGTGATCACATAACCATCTGCTCCTGTAGCTGGCGCCCAGTTTAGGATACAAGTAGTAGAGGTTGCATTCACAAATGAGGCACTAGAAATATCACTTGGTGCTGTTACCAACTGAAAAGCGTCTGACCATGGGCCTCTACCAGACTTATCCGCTGCACATACCTGTACATAAATCGTCTGACCTTCGCTTAATGAAGACTTGGTATCAGTCGCACTGTAACTGTAATCTTCGCTTCCCCAATTTACTCCATCGTTGGAATAACGAGTGTAGTACTTGGTTGCTGAAACATCCGCAGTCCATGCAACCTTGACTGAAGACTTACTTGCGTCTTCCTGATGAATTCCAGTAACTGCTCCAGGCGCTGCAAATGCTGCTACTGACATCACAACTGATGTAACGGCAAATGCTGCTACAGCACCTAATGTTTTTAACTTATTCTGTAACATAAAATCCTCCTTTTTGTTACCCAAAAATTTTAATTTTAGAAATTTTATCACACTATGATCACATTTTCAACAAGAAACTTTCTCTTGCGTAATTGTTTCTATTTTAGTGTTATTACTTCATATTTTCGTTATTTTCGTTATTTTCGTTATTTTTTCAGGAAGTATAGTTCCACTTTAACTTGTAATCTCCAGAATCTGTATCGCTTAATCCATAAACACAAACGTAATAGGTTCCCTTCCATTCGAAGGCTGATTTCAGGTTAATATTATTACCATTGGCAGAGATGGTGGTCAAACCACCCACAAGTTTCTGTTTGCGGCTATTGTAAACCTGGACCCCTAAAAGGCCGTTGGAATTTCCCTTTACATTTAAGACCACCTTGCTAGACTTTGCAACCGATAGTTTGTACCAGTCTTCTTCCCCCTGACCGAGCGGAATAATGCCACTGTATTGACGGTTTCGTCTAAGTGAACTTGCCGTGGAATAGCTGTGTTTCGCAGTATCCCTTGCCGCCTTCATCAATAGCTGGAAGTGCACTCTTCCCCGGTAGCCATAGAATTTAAAATAAATGGTTTGTCCCTTCTTAACACCATATAAAACGCGGCTATTTACCATGCCTCCAGCAGGCCATACAAAGGTTTTGTTTTCTCCTAAATCTTTGCCATTTTCATCACAAAGAACAAAGTAACCATGCCAGCTTCCAGAACCGGTAAGGGTTACATAGCCCGTACGGCTCGCCTTGAACTGAAAGACATAGGCCTCTTTTTTAGTAGAAGGATAAATCACGGTATTTTTCTTGTTTCTTAGCGTGGTAATTACCGATTTCCTTCCCTTGGCCTTGGAAAGTTTTCCATAACTGCGTTTTGTTCGAATCTTAAAATTCGCATCCACACTACCGTTGTACTTAATATAATAAAGGCCCTTGGTCTTTATTTGAAAACTTGTTCCATAGTCCCTGGCAGAAGTCAAGGTAATCGCCTTCCCTACTCTTTTTCCGTTCCGATTTAAAAGAGTTACTTTAATCTCCTCGTTGGCTGTAACCGTAATGGTTCCCGGGCGATTCATCTTAATCCTTTTTTTCTCGCTAATATAAGCAGTTGGATTATTTGTTTCTACTTCAGTAGTTGCCTCTGTAGTAGTCTCCGTGGTAACCTCTCCACTTGTCTCTGTTTCTGTGGTATTTTGCAGACTAGTTTCCTCTTGGCTTTCCCCAACAGACTCTTCTTGCTCCTTAGATTCGGTTTCTGTAGCATAGGCTGCTACCTGTCCCAAACCAGCATTTGCAGGGGCAAACATGGTAGGTGCCATAAGAGCAGATGCTAAAAGACAAAGTCCGCAAGCCAGCCATTTTCTTGTATCAAACATGCTATCTCCTTTCTCTTAGGAAATTTCCATTGAGATAAAAAAGGACCGTCCTTCTCGGAACCTTCTACCATCCGATCCAAACGGTCCTCCAATTATTTACTTATTACTGAAAATACTTCACACCTGATTCGAAGATCTTCATATCCTGCTCACCGACAATGTTGATGGCAACGCCATCTCCACGTCTCTCGCTGTGGCACATCTTACCAAAGCAACGTCCGTCTGGGCTTAAGATACCTTCGATGGATGCGTAAGAACCATTGATATTCCATTCCTCATCCATGGTTGGGTTTCCAGCCTCATCTACGTACTGGGTAGCAACCTGGCCATTGGCAAAGAGTTTATCAATCCACTCCTTAGGAGCAACAAAACGACCCTCACCATGAGAAGCAGGATTGGTATAGACACCACCAAGCTCTGCTCCACATAACCATGGGCTCTTGTTTGAAACCACCTTGGTATAAGCCATCTTAGAGATGTGACGGTTAATGGTGTTGTAGGTAAGGGTAGGGGCATTAGAATCCTGACCGGTAATTGCTCCATTTGGAACTAAACCAAGTTTAATCAATGCCTGGAAACCGTTACAGATACCCAATACCAAACCATCACGTTTGTCTAAGAGTTCATGTACTGCATCCTTCATCTTTGCATTACGGAATGCTGTTGCAAAGAACTTAGCAGAACCATCCGGTTCATCACCTGCAGAGAATCCACCAGGGAACATTAAGATCTGAGCCTGCTTAATGCTTGCCTCAAACTCTTCTACAGAAGCACGAATATCATCTGCAGAGAGATTCTTAAATACCTTAGTAATTACGTTAGCACCTGCACGCTCAAAGGCTTTCGCTGTATCGTACTCACAGTTACTTCCCGGCATAACAGGGATAAATACGGTTGGCTTAGCCACCTTGTTCTTGCATACATAGATTTCCTTTGCCTCAAAGATCGGAGTATCAAGTGTCTCCTTATCCTTGCTGGACTTATCAGGGAATACCTTATCTAATGGCTCTGACCATGTCTTAAGAGCCTCTGAAAGATCAATCTTAACCTCTCCGTAGCTAAGAATCTTGTCATCGCAAGTATGACCAACTACAAGAGCCTCACCGCTTTCGATTAAGGCTGCAAGTTCCTGATCCTTAAGGTCTGCCACTTCTGCTACGATATTTCCATAACCTGGGGCAAATAAACCATCTGACGCAAGAGCCTTGTCATCTAGGCAAACACCGATCGCATTACCAAAAGCCATCTTACTTACTGCCTCTGCAAGACCATGAGCCTCAATGGTGTAAGCTGCAAGAATGTTCTTCTTTAAGGTCTGTGCGTGAATTGCATCATATAAAGCCATTACCTTGTCATAAACCGGCTTATCGAATTCATCTCTTGCAATCTTAAATAATACAAGGCCGTGATTAGCCCCCTTTAATTCAGGGCTGATAATTTCCCCTTCCTTTGCTACATCTACTGCAAATGATACTAAGGTAGGTGGAACATCAATGTCATTAAAGGTTCCTGACATAGAATCCTTACCACCAATGGATGGTAAGCCAAATCCAATCTGAGCGTCATAAGCACCCAGAAGAGCTGTAAATGGCTGGCTCCAACGCTTTGGATCCTCATTCATTCTACGGAAGTACTCCTGGAAAGTGAAACGAATCTTCTTATAATCACCACCGGTAGATACAATCTTTGCAATTGACTGAACAACTGCATAAATTGCACCATGGTATGGACTCCAGCTTGAAAGGTATGGATCAAATCCATAAGACATGATAGTCACTGCGTCTGACTTGCCCTTTAACACAGGAATCTTAGCAACCATTGACTGAGTCTCAGTTAACTGATAACGACCACCATATGGCATAAGAACAGAACCAGCACCAATAGACGAATCAAACTGCTCAACCAATCCCTTCTGAGAACATACGTTAAGATCTGAAAGACAATCCATCCATGCCTTCTTTACATCTGCTACAGCCTTTGGCTGGAAGAACTTATCATCCTTAGCAGGAATTTCAACTTCTACCGATGTTTCCTGATGAGCACCATTGGTATCTAAGAAGGCTCTTGAAATATCAACTATCTTTTTACCTCTCCAGTTTAATACAAGTCTAGGCTCCTTGGTTACTCTGGCAACTACAACGGCTTCCAGGTTCTCCTCATTGGCATATTCTAAGAAAGAATCTACATCCTTAGGATCAACCACAACTGCCATACGTTCCTGAGACTCAGAAATTGCAAGTTCTGTACCATCTAAACCAGCATACTTCTTAGGAACCTTATCAAGATCAATCGAAAGACCGGCTGCAAGTTCTCCGATTGCCACGGATACCCCACCTGCACCAAAGTCATTACACTTCTTAATCAAACGAGAAACTTCTTCACGACGGAACAATCTCTGAAGTTTTCTCTCGGTAGGGGCATTCCCCTTCTGAACCTCAGCACCACAAACATCAATGGATGAAGTGTTGTGAGCCTTACTAGAACCAGTTGCACCACCGATTCCATCACGTCCGGTACGTCCACCGAGTAATACAATAATATCTCCCGGATCAGAATTCTCACGAATCACTGCACGACGAGGGGCTGCTGCCATAACCGCACCAATCTCCATACGTTTTGCGACATAATCCGGATGATATAACTCTTTTACATAACCAGTTGCAAGACCAATCTGATTACCATAAGAAGAATAACCACTTGCAGCGCCACGTACTAATTTCTTCTGTGGAAGCTTACCAGCAAGAGTATCCTTTACCGAGCCGGTAGGATCTGCTGCGCCAGTAATACGCATGGCCTGATATACATAGGTACGACCTGAAAGTGGATCACGGATTGCTCCACCAAGACAAGTAGCTGCACCACCAAATGGCTCGATTTCTGTAGGATGGTTGTGGGTCTCATTCTTAAAGTTTACTAACCACTCTTCTTCCTTGCCATCTACCTCAATTGGAACCACGATAGAACAAGCATTAATCTCGTCTGATTCCTCCTGATCTGCAAGTTTACCTTCCTTCTTTAACTTTCTCGCACCCATTAAGGCAAGATCCATTAAGCAAATAAACTTATCTTCTCTTCCCTTAAACATCTCTTCATGAGTTGCCTTATACTGCTCAAAGGTTGTAATCATAGGCTTTGCATAGTAGCCTTCATCAAAGCTTACATCCTTTAACTCGGTAGAGAATGTGGTGTGACGGCAGTGATCTGACCAATAGGTATCAAAGACACGAATCTCAGTCATAGAAGGATCACGCTGCTCCTCTTTCTGAAAATAATCCTGAATAAACTTAAAATCATTAAAAGTCATAGCAAGATTTAATGAATCATATAGTTTCTTTAAATCAGCCTCTGCCATATCCTTAAAGCCAGTAAAGATTTTAACATCTGCTGGCTCATCAAACTTTGTAATCAAGGTTTCCGGCTTAGTTTCATCCGTTTCCCTAGAATCCACCGGGTTAATGGTAAAACGCTTAATAGTCTCAAACTCTTCATCGCTGATCGAACCGGTAATCACATAGGTAGTTGCCGTCTTAATAACCGGTTGCTCTTCCTCATTTAAGAACTGAATACACTGTTCAGCAGAATCTGCTCTCTGATCAAACTGTCCCGGAAGATACTCTACGCTAAACACACGGTCTGTGTTTTCTTTTGGAAATGATTCCTCATAAAGATCATCCACAGGCGCCTCTGCAAAGATTCCATTTTTAGCTGCCTCATAGGTTTCCTTACTTACATTTTCAACGTCATAACGAGTTAACATACGCACACTCTTTACTGCGTCAATATTTAAGAAATCATGAATTTCATGCTCCATCTCTTTGGCTTTCACCGCATAAGGAGCCTTTTTTTCTACATAAACTCTATAAACCTCGCTCATTTAAAACCTCCTATTATTCAGCTTCTGTACTATCTTGTTCTCCTGCTTCTTGAGAAGCTGCCGTAGACTCTGCTTCATCGGCTACTACTACAATATTATCCACAATAACCTGGTAAACCTTCTGACTTAGGATACTATATTTAACATTCTCTTCTCCAAGATTTGATTCCATCTCGTCAATGCTTTCGTAAGTAGATTCGGTAGCAAGAATCGCTGCATCTTCCTTGTAAGACTTGTCCGTTAACTTGATTTTTTCCTTCTTAGCAATTGCTTCAAGAACCATCTTTTCCTTTAAGGTATCCTTAGCAAGATTTGTAATCTTCTTATCCCACTCATCCTTACTCATACCCATAGCCTCTAAATAAGTATCAAGATCTGTGGAATACTGATAGTAAAGAAGATACTGCTGATAAGAATCTACCTGTTCTTTCATATCTGCTAAATCTTCTGAATCATAGGTAGCTACCTTGCAGCTATCAACATAATCTGCCCATACTTCACCGATTATCTTGTTTCTTACGATTCTTTCCTTAGCATACTCCTTAAATTCCTCAAGGGTTGATCCCACATATGGATAATAGGTGGTTACAAATTCATCATTCACCTTAGGAGTCTTTTTAATCGTTCTGTAATTAACAGTAACTTCAAAACTTGCATCCTTGCTAGCAATGTCTGTATTTGAATAATCGTCTGGGAAGGTTACTTCTACCGTTACAGTCTTACCAACCTTCACGCCAACTAACTGCTCTTCAAAGTCATCAACAAAGGAACCGGATCCGATTTCCAGGTCATATCCCTCTGCAGAACCGCCATCAAATTCAACTCCATCTATGGTTCCTACATAATCGATATTAACGGTTTCTCCATCTTTCACCTTACCTGATTCCTTCTTCTCGGTAGTTACATGCTGCTCAGCAGCAGAATCCAAAAAGCTTGTAATCTCATCCTCAGTTGCTACTGTATTTGACTGGGAACACTCTAATCCCTTGTACTCTGCAAGTGTCTTCATCTTTCCTTCGGTTGACTTAGTCTTCTTTGCGCAGCCTGTGAATGAAAGACATGCTACAAGACCAATGGCCATCATAGAAGTTAATAATCTCTTCCTCATTCCAATCCTCTTTCTGTCTCTTTGGACATTTTATTTCGCTTTCGTTAAATGATTTTAAGAAAGCGGTTAATCATCAAGAAAGTATAGCACAATTTCCTTCTTCTGAAAAGTATTATTCAGCGGAAGCTTCTGTCTCTACATCCTCTGTACTTTCCTCTGTACTATCCTCTACGATTGTTACATGATCTACCACAAACTCTACTACCTCTTCATAAAGCATTTGGTAACGAAGAGTGTCTACTCCATACTGCTCCTCATACTCTGAAGGCTCCATGGACACCTCTTTTGCATACATCGCAAGTTTTTTCTTATAAGTTTCATCACTAACAGAAATATCTTCCTTATCAGCAATCGCATTTACTACGATCTGAGTCTTCATATATGATCTTGCAATCTGCTCAATCTGGCTGTCATAATCTTCATCCGAAATACTTGCTGCCTCCTTATAGCTGTCTACGGTATAACCATAAGAAGTAAGCTGTGTTTCCATCTGACTCTGCGCTTCTTCAATCGCTTCCTTTAATTCCTTCTCCCCATAGCTTTCCACTTCAGAAAGATCCACTACCTTACTCTGCCAAACCTCTCCATAGATCGCATTCTGATAGAGACGGTTCTTCACCCAAGCCTTAAGCTCATCTACCGTTGTAGAATCCGTATAAGAGAAATTCTTTTTTACGAAATCATCATCTACAGTTGCCGGAATGGAATAGGTTGCTGAATTAATGGTGACATCAAAGGTTGCATCCTTACCAGCAACATCTGTATTGGAATAGTCTTCCGGGAAGGTTACCTCGATCGTGCAAGATTCCCCAACCTTCTTACCAATCAAAGCATCTTCAAACCCATCAATAAAAGAACCAGATCCTAATTCCAGGTCATATCCTTCCCCGGAACCACCTTCAAATTCTGTTCCATCTATCTTACCAACATAATCAATATTCGCTGTATCACCGTTCTCCAATGCATCCCCTTCACTTCTTTCCCCTGTTGTGGCATAAGTCTCTTCCAAAGATGCAATCTGATTATCTACGTCCTCGTCTGTAATAGTAGCCACTGACTTTGAAACCTCTAAGCCCTTATAAGTTGCAAGAGTCTTTAACTTAGACTCGCTTCCGGTTGGTGTGGTATCTAAGGTAGTTTCCTCTTCTACCGTGTTTCCTTCTGCTACGGTCTCGTTCTCCGTCTTCTTGCCGGAAGAGCTTGTCTTTTTGCTCTTGCTTGAGTCCTTACATCCTGTTAACATTCCCAGTGCCAGCATAGTGGCCAGGGCAAAAAGTGCAATCCTTTTCATCGCCTTTCTCCATTCTTTTATTATTTTCTATTAACCCCGAAAAGGAAGTCTGCATACTAGAACCATATGCACACTTCCTTCCCGATCATTATTCAAGTTCTAGAAGTAATTCCTTCTAGTAAGAAATGATTTCACATCCTGTTTCAGTTACTAAAACCTGTACTTCCCACTGAGCAGAAAGTCCATCGTCTTCTGTGTAAATTGTCCATCCATTTTCAGCATCCTGATAGATCTCATCTCCAAACTGATTAATCATCGGTTCGATGGTAAACATAAGACCAGGGGCCATGACCATTCCAGTTCCAGGCTTTGTACAATAACTGACAAAAGGATCTTCATGGAAATCAATTCCCACTCCATGACCACCAATCTCACGTACAACAGTATAACCATGATCTGTGGCTATCTTGTGAACAGCGGCACCCATATCTCCCAAAGTATTCCATGGGATTACATTACGAACGCCTTCTTCCACTGCCTGTTTGGTTACTTCTACCAGACGCTTGGCTTCCTCGGAAACCTGGCCAATGCAAAACATTCTAGAAGAATCCGAATAATAGCCATCTAAGATGGTAGAACAATCTACGTTAATAATGTCTCCATCTGTCAAGATGATCTGGTCCGATGGAATTCCGTGACAAACCTCATTGTTTAATGAAGTACATACACTCTTAGGGAAGCCCTCATAGTTTAATGGTGCCGGAATACCGCCCATCTCTGTGGTCTTTTCATAAACCAGCTTATCAATCTCTTCCGTGGTCATGCCTGCATGAATATTTTCCGCAACATAATCTAATACTGCAATATTGATTTTGGCGCTTTCCTTGATTTTTTCCACCTGGTCCGGTGTTTTTATCTGATCGTGACTTGGGATGATATATCCCTGACGCTCCATCCTTCTAAGTTTCTCATCAAAGGCCTCGTGGCACTGCTTATATTTTTTATTACTGCCGCACCAACAAGGTTCATTTCTTCCAATTTTAATCATTTCAACTTTCCTTTGCATCAAAAATCCCCCGGTGAAGGTCTCTTTGGATGTTTCCTAATTTTTATTGTTCTGTTTGACTACCAACCGTTTCTACACGAATCATATTGGTAAGACCAGGAATTCCCAGTGGAACACCTGCTGTAAGGGTAACAATATCACCATCTACCACGATTCCTGTTTCCTTTGCCTTTTGGATTGCCTCATCAAATAATTCAAAGATATCCGAAGCTTCTCCAATTAAGATTGGGGTGATTCCCCAAGAAATCATCAACTGTCTGCAAACCTTCATAGAAGTGGTGCAAGCAATGATATATGGGTCTGGACGGAAACGCGAAACTCTTCTTGCAGAAGATCCGGTCTTAGTAACAATAATATTTGCCTTACAATTTAAATCGTGGGCTGTTGTTACAGCAGCATGGCAAATAGCATCACTGGTTCCCTCAGTCTTAATATCATCTAAAGCAAAGAAACGCTTCTTGTAGTCAATATCCTTCTCGATACGTTCTGCAATTCTTGCCATGGTAGTAAATGCCTCTACCGGATAGTTTCCGGCAGCAGTTTCACCAGAAAGCATGATCGCACCGGTACCATCGTAAATAGCATTGGCAACGTCTGCGGTCTCTGCACGGGTAGGACGAGGATTCTTAATCATAGAATCTAACATCTGGGTTGCAGTGATTACATCCTTACCAGCATGCTGGGCCTTCTTAATAATCATCTTCTGGATTACCGGAACTTCCTCCCCAGGAATTTCCACACCCATATCACCTCTGGCAACCATGATTCCATCTGAAACTTCAATAATGGAATCGATATTTTCAACACCCTGCATATTCTCAATCTTAGCGATAATCTTCATAGAAGAATTGTTGTTATCCTTTAGAATCTTACGAATCTGTAAGATGTCATCGGCGGTACGTACAAAGGATGCCGCAATGAAATCAAAATCATTCTCAAGACCAAATACAATATCCTTGCGGTCCTGCTCAGAAATAAATGGCATAGAAAGTTTGGTTCCGGGAACGTTGATTCCCTTCTTGTTAGAAATCTTTCCACCATTTAAAACTTCACAGACAATATCCGATCCATGTTCAATGCGAAGAACCTTCATCTCGATTAAACCATCGTCAATCAGGACTTTAGAACCAGCCTCCAAATCATAAGGAAGGTTACTATAGGTAATCCCTACGATTTCTTCCGTTCCTTCTACTTCACGTGTGGTAAGGGTAAAGGTCTGACCTGCCTTTAATTCAATGCTACCGTTTTTGAATTTGCGAATACGAATCTCAGGTCCCTTGGTATCCAGCAGACATGCAACTGGTCTTTGATGCTTATCAGCAAGTTCTCTCACCTTCTTTAACTTTTCAAGATGCTGTTCGTGAGAATCATGGGAAAAATTAAAACGTGCTACGTCCATCCCCTTCTCGATTAACTGTTCAAGAATATCTCCTTCCATTGTACGTGGTCCTAGGGTACAGATAATCTTTGTCTTTCTCATTGGTTGTCCTCCATAATTGACCGGGATATGCTTCATCCCTTATTCGTGTAATGTTGATCCTTTAATGCCAAACTGCCCTTGGGGCAGAGACTTTCGAAATTGCTGCTGCCACGGAATTAGCTCCTACATGGCAGGCAATACTACAAGACAATTCCTGGTAAATTACTTCCTTTCCAGGGAATGCCTCTTCCATTTGTTTTCTCCATTCCTCTGATTCCTCTTTCGACTCAAAGGTTCCAGCAGTTGCAATATGGATTTGTTCCTCCGGCACCTTAGAAAATCTATCTTCTAAATCCTTCTTTAGTGCCTCGATGATCCTCCTTTTGCATGCTTTCATCCCTCTAGGTTTTGCAAAGGCATCTAACTTACCTCCTTGAATGGTAAGGAGAGGTTTAATATTTAAGGCTGTAGCAATGGCAGCAGCACTGGCTGTAACCCTACCGCTCTTCTTTAAATACTTTAGGGTATCTACCGCAATATAAATGCTTGATTCATAAGCTTCCTCTTCCAGACGTTTCACAATTTCTGCTCCATCCATTCCCTGGTCCGCATAGTACTTAGCGTCACAAACCGCTTCTACCAAGGTAACCGAAATCCTATGATTGTCTGCCACAAAAACCTTTCCATCATAATTTTCTGCCAATGACTTTGCTGTCTGACAAGAACAACTTAGTCCACTTGACATAGGTAGGTATACCACCTCATCATATCCTTTGGCAAGGACTTTTTCCCAAAGTCCCATCACCGATCCCGGGGATGGTTGGGAGGTAGAACATTCCTGATTCTCTTTCATTGCCTGATAAAGATCTTTTTGCGTAATATTTACCCCTTCCATATAGTCCCGGCCCATCAAAATCACCGGCATAGGAAGGACAAAGACCCCGTAACGTTCTCCATCTGCCACAGAAAGTCCACTATTTGTATCTGTCATAATTGCTGTTTTCATGAAAACATAATCCTCTCGCTTCCTTACTTTTCGTCTTCTTCATATTTCACTAACTCTGCAGGCAGATATTTTTTCATAATTCCAAGCAGTTGTGCTCCATCTACAGGCTTACTGATATAATCGGTAAATCCCTCTAAAAGATACTTCTCCCTGGTTCCGGAAATGGCATTCGCAGTTAAAACCACAATCGGTGTATTTTGATTTGGATGACCCTGCGTTTTCTGCAAATAATGTAAGACATCTACTCCATTCATCTCCGGCATCATATGATCCATAAATACCAGGTCGAACTTTTCTTTTAATAAAATCTCCAAAGCCTCTTTTCCGCCACTCTTAGTGGTAATCTTGGCCTTGGTAGTTGAAAGCAAACTTTCCGTTACAAATAAATTAATCTGGTTATCATCCACCACCAAAATTTTAGCATCCGAAGCAAAAATACGTTCTTCTTCTCTTTCCATATTGCCGGCGTCCCTTCCCTGCTTCAAGGTACTCTCTAAGGTTGTATCCCCTAAGATCTTTTGCTTTAAGTGAACCGTAAAACTAGAACCTTCTCCCGGTTCACTATCGATTTCAATCTCCCCGTCCATTCGAGCAAGGAGTTTGCTTACAATAGGGAGTCCCAGACCGGTTCCCTCTTCATTTTTATAAGATGCCTCATCAATTCGATAAAAAGCCTCAAATAATCTTGGAATGTTCTCTTCCTTAATACCAACACCGGAATCCTGAATCGAAAAGACAAGATCAACCTCTCCCTCTTCTGCAAGACCTGCCACCCGAAGGGTAACCCTTCCTTCCTTGGTGTATTTTACTGCATTATTCAAAAGATTCATAAGAATCTGACGAATTCGGACCTCATCTCCCTCCAGATAATCTGGTAGGGTTTCATCATAATCCAATTTAAAATCCAAGCCTTTTTTCTCCGCCCTCATTCGAATCATAAGACTTAAATCCTCAATCATCCGTCCTAAATGATAGGACGTATTGATAATCTCATATTTTCCGGATTCAATCCTGGAAAAATCTAAAATATCGTTGATAATAGAGAGCAGCGTCTTTCCGGACCCCTGAATATTTTCTGCATACTTTAAAACCACCGGATCATCACTGGTTTTTAAAATCATCTCATCCAAACCCAGAATCGCATTCATGGGGGTTCGAACTTCATGGGACATGGTAGCAAGGAAATTACTCTTTGCCTGATTGGCATTATCCGCCTCTTTTCTGGCCTCATCCAGATTCTTTATCGCCTCTAACAATTTCTGATAATCTACACTCTCAATCACAAAGAAAATAACAATGACACACACCGAAGAAAAGGTTCCGGTAATCATCATCCTGTCACTGATTTTAGAATAAGACTGCATCATGGCTCCGGAAATGGCAATCATATAGGATAAGGTCAGGATAAACTTGCTTTTTCCTTTTACTCGTTCCGAGTTAAACACATGAATCCACATGGCATAGATAATAAAAAACAGGGCCGGTAAAAAACCAAAGGCAATATAAAACGGCCCGCGAATATAATCTCCTCGCCCCGGTTCATAAAAGGATACCCAGTTATTAAAGACGTTCACCACCATCACACTGAAGGTAAATCCGAATAATACCCGTCTAAAAAATGTCATCCAGTTCGCCTCTTTGGCCTTGGTATAATTCAGCATGAAGTCTGAAAACTCATAGGCGACAAAACAATGTCCCACATAGGTCAGGGAATTGATGGAATTCTTATAAATGAGCATCCCCGTGGTATCCGGCTCATCTAAAAGCAGGCACCTCATAATCTCAAGTCCCGTAGTGATGGTCATAGCAAACGCAACCAAACGATAAGACTGGATATGGGGATCCTTTCTAGACACTGACGAAATCAAATAAATACATAGAACAATGTCAAATAAAAAAGCTGCCGTATCCATAAAGGTCTCGGGATGAGACAGCCACAGACCCCAGCTTGTACTCCCGTCCATAGACTAACCCTGCAAGCCTCTGGCCTGACGATCCATATCCTCCACTACAATGTCATAGATCTCACCAAGGCTTCTACAATACTCTAACACTAACCATGGCTCATTGGTATGAAAATGAATTTTGATTAATTCATCATCCCCAACTGCAAGGAGACAATCCCCTTTAAAATGCTCTGTAATATATGCAGAGATTTCATCCTCATCCAAGTCCTCACCTTCAATTAAAAGCTGAGTATCATAGCGAAATTCAATTGTCTGTTCTACCATATTGACACCTCTTTTCAAAATAGTTTTAATATCAAAATATTTCATAAGAACACAGGTCCCCAAAATATATCCGATTATAACAGACTTTGCTCATTTCCACAAGTTACTTAAAAGCAAGATTTTTCTTGCCATCTATTTTGTCTTGTTTTATACTTATTTTCAAACTATATAAAATGGAGGAATCATTATGAGCGATTCAAAGAAGGATCTTTCTTTTACTACCCGGGCTATTCATTTGGGTAATGAAACAGATCCTGCAACCGGCGCTGTAGAACCAGCAATTTACATGGCAAATTCTTTTGCCCTTCCTTATGACCCATCTCAGATGAATTGGTCTGCGTCTGATGCACCAATTTATACCAGAAACGGTGGTGTCAATCAGGGACGTTTGGAAAGAAAACTTGCAAACTTAGAAGGTGGCGAGGACTGTGTAGTTCTTGCATCTGGAGTAGCTGCTCTTTCTGGTCTTTTCTTTGCGAATTTAAAGCAAGGGGATCATGTTATCTTTTCTACCGTAACTTATGTCGCCACTTACCGTATTTTCAACGAACTTTGGACCGAAAAGATGGGAATTGAAACAAGCATCGTGGACTGTACTGATCTTGAAAAGGTGAAGGCGGCCATCCGCCCAAACACAAAGTTAATCCACTTCGAGACCCCTGGAAACCCTACCCTTTGTATCTGTGATATCGAGGCAATTGTAAAGATCGCTCACGAACATAATATTAAGGTATCCGTAGACAACACATTCTCTTCTCCTTACAATACTCGTCCAATCGAATATGGAGTAGACTTTGTGGTAGAAAGTCTTACCAAATATATTAACGGCCATGGCGATTCTATGGGTGGAGCTATCATTGGCAAGCATGAAGAAATGGAAAAGATCCGTTATCAGTCACAGGTAAATATCGGTGGTTGTATCAGTCCTTTCGGTGCTTGGTTAATTAACCGAGGTGCTTCTACCTTCCCTCTTCGTATGCAGGTTCACAATGATAACGCACAATACATCGCTGAGTGGTTAGATAAACAGCCTTGTGTTAGTTTCGTGGCTTACCCCGGTCTAAAAAACTTCCCAGGACACGAACTGGCAGCAAAACAGATGGAACATGGGTTCGGTGGTGTCCTTTCCTTCGGATTAAAGGGAGATCACGACCTTTATAACCGCGTGGTTTCTCACTTAGAAATCTTTACTTCTGCGGTTTCTTTAGGAAACACAGAATCATTGATTGTATTCTTAGGTGAGGATGATGAAAGAATGTATCTGTATCCTGAAGAATTCCACAATGGTTTCTACCGTGTAGCCATTGGTATCGAAGATAAGGATGATTTGGTCGCTGATCTTCGTCAAGCCTTTCAGGCAGAAGGTCTTGAGACCATTGATTAACAAAAAGGGGCTGTAAAAAAAAATCTCTAAATAGCAGAACTGCATTGGCC
This sequence comes from Lachnospira sp. UBA3212, assembly GCA_002363615.1. GTDB lineage: Bacteria > Bacillota > Clostridia > Lachnospirales > Lachnospiraceae > UBA3212. The sequence continues at coordinate 70,349 of DEWK01000014.1, forward strand.
ATTGCCAATGCAGTTCTGTTTTTCTATGTATAATTATTATAATTGTTAATTTTAGAGGCACTTTAATAAACCCTATGTTAATAAGAGCTTTTTTAATCTATTCAGTTACCTGATCTCATGCAATCATCTTTAATCGATTCCGTTTATTGTGATATTTATAAAGGTTAAAAGCACAAGCAATCAGGGTTAACTCTAAATTTACGTTTTCTAAGCCTCTTCTGAACAGTCTTTTATATGACCTGTCCCATTTGATAATGCCAAATGTTCCTTCAGATTGTATACTTCTGTTCATACGAAGCAGAGCTCCATGAACTGACTCGAGATTCTCAATAACTTCTTCATGCATAGAGGTTAATTCCCTGTTTAATCTTGCAGTTCTGTTTCCTTCTTTTTTCTTACAGCAGTTTTCTCGATAAGGACAACCCGTACAATCTTCACATTCATAGATTTCTTCCGTTCGTCCATATTTGTTTTTGTAGACGTGTTTGTCATATTTATATATAAAACGTCTGCCGTTTGGACACAAGAGATTGCCTTCAGAATCTCTTGTGAAGTTAACGATTCTATAGGGATCTTCGCGGTATTTTTTGTCTGTTGTTTCTTTCTTAACATAGTGAATTTCATATACTTTTCCATACCATGTTCTTCGCAGTAAATGTAGTTGTTGTATGAACCATACCCGGCATCAGCAACCGGATACTTAGGATAATGGCCATAAGTCTTATTAAACTTTTCCATGAGAGGATCGAAACATTCCATATCCGATGCATACTGTTTCACATCAATCACTGCAATGTACTCGTCACTGATAGCTGCTTGAAGGTTATAAGCAGGAAGCAATTGATCATTTCCCATGTAATCTGTTTTGATTCTCATAAATGATGCATCATGGTCTGTTTTTGAATAACTGTTTCGGTCATCACCACATACTTCTATGTGCTTTGCATAAGTTTTCAATCTTTCTTTATAGTCATTCAGTTTCTCATACTGCCGTTGATAGATAGTTTTTCTGTGGCCTTTTCCATAGACAAAAGAGTCAAAATTAAGTGATGTTAATTCAGCATATTTTTCTAAAATCTCCTCCAGATATTCGATGGCGTATTCTTCTCTAGGTTCAATCTTAACTCCGAATGTACATAACACTTCAGAATTCATTTCCTCGATTAATACAGAAATATGGTCAAAAACCTTATTGCGATTTGTTATGCAGGATTTCTTCCAAACCCACGTATACTTATTAGCATTCGCTTCAATCTTCGTTCCGTCGATGTAAGTATGATTAAGATCAACTTTCTCCTGATTGAATATATATGCATTTATATCGTTGAAAATATCCTCGATTGATAAGGTTAGTTCGTTACGAATAAAGTTGCCGAAAGTGGCAAAGGTAGGAGTTTCCATTTCATCCAACAGATACATGAATCTTATGTCATTATTATATAGTTTTTCGATTTCTCTTAAGGAACAATAACCGTTCTCCATGAAAGCAAACAGAATCACTTTTAGTAACTTTTCTGCATCACATCTTGGGCGACCTGTTTTGTAGCCTTTCCCTTCTACAAAGTATGGTGTTAGGTCAATGTGATCCATTACATCACAAAAAGTATAAACCGGATCAGAAATATCAATTAATTTTTCGATAACCAATGGTAATTTTAGCTGACGTGCTGTATAATTATCATTGATATTTTTATTTTTTTGCATAATTAATTATATCAAAAAACGGCTATGAGCGCGAGCTCATAGCCGTTTTTCTGTTAGGGGAGTTTTTTTACAGCCCCTTTCAAACTCCTCTTTTGTTAATTGAAACATAAAATCTTCGGGGAAACGCTCAATATTTATTTTCACCTGCTGATTCATAGCTTTAAGTTCATAACCGTAAATATCAACCAAATCACTATCGAGCATCACCTATTGACCGCGCATCATATATACACAGTTTCTAATAGACTCAACTGTGAGTAATCCTGTTATATTTTCCATAAACACTATCTTTCTTTACCTTTTCTAAACAATCCTGAAGTCGTAAAAACCGACTTCAGGGAAATTTCTAAAGTCGCTTTTTGCGACCTTAAACATTTTCACATATTCTCAAGGCTCTCTATCTTCTTCAGAGCCTCCATATATGCCATAAGCCGCTTTTGTTGTTCTTCTTTAAGATTATGATAATCTTCAATTATCTGAACATCCCCCGGAGTAAACTTGCTCTCAGGACTTGCTTCTGCAATTTCCTTCTCATCCTCAATTCCTTTACCGGTAAGAAGTTGCTCCGGTGTAATTTGCAAAACATTACAGATATCCATTACCTTTTCTACAGTTGGGTTTGTTTTTCTCTTTTTCCATTCGCTTATTGTACTGGTAGAAATTCCCACTTGCTTTGCAAACTCCGCCTGAGTCATATTGCGTTCTTTCAAAACCTTTATAATTTTCACTGATAGTCATGAGTGATACCTCGCTTATACAACATTCGTATTACTGGATTGTTTTTTATACCACATAACATCCTTCGATGTTCTACTTCGTTTTCTTAATTCAAAACTTCATATCTGCCTTTTCTTCTGTTCTTGAACATAAAAATCATCCTCTCATTTGATGTGAAAGACTGATATGTATCATCAACTATGTGATTAAATAGATTAAGGTTTCACTAACACAATATCCTCTGCTTTAAGTGAATCTCTAACATATAGTTCTGGTGTCGTTTCCTCTGGTATTCCTTCAAGCATCCGGCTAAATAACAAAGGCATTTTCAAAACAACTATATCTTATACGGAAACTTACAAATTAGATATCATCAGTACAAGCAACAATCCCACCAAAAGAGTTTCCAGAATAGCACATATAATGCTGATGATTTTAACCTCATTCCCCTTGAACAGTTTTGCTGAAACCCAATATGTTCCGGCACCAATCGCCCCACCTACAGTATTCATAATTAGGTCAGTTATATCACTTGCTCCTAAGGCAAATATCCACTGCAAAGTTTCAAAGCTCAAACTCAATAAAGCACTTAACACTATTCCAGAAAGAAACTTTTTCTTCCCCATCACTGTAAAATAAAATCCAGCAGGAATGAATACGATTGCATTATACAGCACTTCATTAAAATGAAACCTCGATTCAGCTATTTGATCATAATGAAAAGGAATTAGATTAATCCCCCTCATTGACGGAATCTTGTTAATACTATCTGCCAACTTAAAAAGGATCAACCAACAAAGGAATAATAAATATATTCCCACCACAATGTACGCAAATATCTTTTCTTTTTGTTTCCCTGTCATTGTTACATTCTATCTCCTAAGATATACACCGATTATTTATTATTTTGGAAGAGTCATTTAAATAATTTAATCACATGTCATGAACGGTCAATTTTTCGCAGTGAATGATTATAAATAATTATACCCAATAGTATCCCATTTTCTCCAGTATACAGAGTCACAAGTCCATTAATTCGAACTCATTCCTGCTCACTGACCACTTCTACAATTTCTTCTATTCGGCAATCAAGCGCATCGCATATACTAAGCAATACATCCGTATTTACATTCTGTCCTCTTGTAAGCTTTGAAATAGACGCTGGGCTCAGTCCCGTCAGTTCTCTTAATTTTTGCTTACTAATCTCTCTATCTATAAGCAACTTCCACAGTGGCTTATAACTGAATTTTTTATTAGTTTCTTTCATTTATTTTTCCTCAGATTTATTCCAAGCTCTACCAAACAATTCATGTCCTGCAGATAATTCCAATACTGTAGTCTTACTAAACACTGGCGGTACTGTATTATCATCGCTATAAGACTCGGCCTTATCTATCGCTACAAACACCTGCTTTTTGATTCATTAAATAATTCGAATAGCTTTATCATAGCTTCATCTTCAATTTGCTTAAGAGTCATAGAGTCCTCAATCAATGCAGGAAGCGGTGTATTTGATAACGAGACATAATCAAATAACATCATGCCCCTGGTCCTAGAGCCAGTACCTGTATCATTAGGCGTTGTGTAACTATAGGACTTCGAATCCCTAATATTAATTTTTGGTGCCGATGTTTTAGCATCACATACAATAGTATTTAACCTTCTCAATTCCTTATTAATATCTAACTGCAAGGAGCTAACTACTTCTGCAATAATTTTGTCAAATCGCTCCTGAAGATCAGCAGTTGCAGCATGCAATTCATTTATTTTTTCAAAATACTCATTAGCTGCAACTAATGACTCTAGTTCATTTTCAATGCTTGAATAATCTTCTAGAATAGCTGTACTAACATTCGGAATTTCCTTGAAGCTTACTATCTCTTTCTCAAGATCAGAGATCTGTATATCAATCATTTTTACAATGTTTTCAAGTCTTTCACGATTTTCGGTATACTCGTTTTTCAGAACCTTTTTTAGCTGCCTATGAAAATTATCTATCGCTTCAATGTGTTTAATATCTGCATCCGGAAAGAATTCTGTAAGCTCACTATAGTCACGCTTAAATGAAGATTCATCAATATCTATATCCATCTTCATTGCATCAAGCTGAACAGTGAATCTGCTCTTTTGTCGCCTTAAGCTAGCAAGTTTTTTCTTGAGTTCAGCTATATGTGTTGCCTGCACAGAATCAAGGTCAAGCAATCCTTTTGCACTACCTGCTGTAAGAGTGGCCTTTCTATCCTGTAACTCTTTAATTCGCTTCTCATTCTCTTTTACACCATTCTTAGTAGTAACACCTGATATAAGTTTATGTTTCTGCGCTTTTTTATAAGCATCTTCTTCTTCAATAGCCTTCTTTAGAGAAGCCTCCAAATCAGCAGTTTTTCCATATACATCGTATAAAGATAGCAAGCGCTTAATCCCTTGCTCTAAGGTGTCATTTCTAAATGCAGTGAGCGGCTTCTTTTCATCATCATTGTCCTTTCCATATATTCTGAAATAGCCACCAATGATATTCCTAAAAGATTTTCCCCTGCCTGTAAGTCCATATTTATCCATGAGAAAATCATTAAATGATTCAAGTCCCATGCTTGAAATCTGCTCATATTTTTCATTACAGATATATACCTTTCTGGGTTCATCCGTTTTCCGGGAATAAAAGAACTTTTCATCACCAAATTTAAAAGCAAAATTAATGGTATGAGGGCCAACATTATCATCAATATCAGTATTCAGATTTGTATAATCGGTTCCACCAAAACAATAATCAATTATTAGTAAAAAAGTCGTTTTACCAATAGAGTTAGTCGCCTTTCTTGCACCCATAACTGTATTAAGTCCCGGATGAAATTCTATTTTAGGGCGTATTTTGCCATCATCAATAAACTTGTCGCAGCTTACTTCAATCAACATAGTGAATAACCCCTCTCTTCTCATCTAACTCTATTTTCCCTAGTGCATATAAACAATCCAACACTTCTAAATATTCACCGATATCTTCGAATTGTCCTTTTACTTTTTTGTATAAATTATTAGGCGTAATATCCGTATCACAAATAATTCTCAAAACAACCGGAAACTTGGGAAGAATACTTTCTTTGTATGTAATGACTTTATTCGGCAATTTCATAAAACACCTCGCAGTTCTGAACAAAGAACGCTATGATAATTTCACAAGCAGGCAAGTTTTTGCACTTCGATTGTTTTTGTAACCACTGAACCATGGCATCAAATATTTCTTGCTGATTTAGGTCTTGTTCATCTAAACTCTCAAAACATTGACTAATCTCATTTTTTATCTTATTGAAACGAAGCAATCCCAGACGTTCATACCGCTTAAATAAGTCCTCAATATGCCTATAATATCTCAAGACCATACCTGTAACTGTTTCTCTAAGAAATATATTGTCCGGTATCTTTCTATCTACTCTAAACACCTCTAGATCATCCTTTTTGATTTCAATAGGGGCATCTTTCATTTCTGTAAATGATTTAAGAATCAGATTTATTCCTTCTTCTACAGCTATCTCATCTATGGTATCCACTGTGTTCTTTCGCTTCATTAATTCCACTTTTATATTTGCCAAGCGATTATAAACATCCTTTGAAAACACTTCATTTTCATCAGCGCAATCTTCACACAGCAACAACTGATTACTTATCGCTAACAAATTGTCTCCCACCTTTATACCTACTGCCGCTTCAATTTCTTCTCGTTCATAGGATGCAATCGACGGTGGCATTATGTATACATGCCTGTATCTGTTCTTTATATTTTCTCCTATAGTTTTTACTAATTTGTCACCACATAATGGGCAGGAAGAATTACATTCATCTAACAAGTAATAATCTTTCTCTCCCACAACCAGTGAATTAGCCTCTGGTACCTTATTTTCCTTATCCTTTTTTGAGGTTCTCTTCTTTGTAGAGGCTTCATAAATAATACTCTTAAATAACTCAGCTGTTTTCTCAGCGATATTCTGATCTGTCATCCCCGAAACATGCTCAGCTAGCACCTGATAAATACTCATCTGTGCCTCTTCTGGCATATCTGCTATATACCTTTCAAAAGAAGTCGGTTCCACATATTTCCTTATTTCTTTTGAAAATGCAGTTATTTTCCTATCACCAAGATAATACGCCTTATATGACTTCATACTTTTCTTATCAATCGGACTTTCATCCTGACCAGGATATTCAACTATATTTTCAAACAATTCACATGCAAAATCATCAACATTACTTCCAGCACCAATTATGGGATGAAGTATCTTTGCAAATTCCGAAAAATCCATATTGCTCCTTTCTGAAGCGTAGCCGAGAGTAGCCAGCAGTAGCCCTGTGTTCAGCCTCATTTTATACATTTTGGCATACTGACCTTAGACAAGGCGGTTCGCAAAAAAGTGCCTATGACCATTATAACACTTGTATTCGCGAAAGTTAATTATTTTTCGCGTTCGTGAACACCTTTCTTTTTATGAAAAAGCATTAATTTGGCCAAGCAATGTTTATTCAAAAGTCACTAAAAACAATATTTTGAAAGCGAGGAAAAAGCTTATGAAAAAGTCTAGAGAAGAAAAAAGAAAAGCAATCATTGATGATGGTTGCAATCCAGAATTAGTCGCAGGAGCTAAATTCGACGGTATCTTGGAAATTCCAATAATCGAAAAGCCAAGACAAATGTTACTACCTGCAGGAATAACACCATTTACATCAATGGAAAAACAAACCAACCACAATGAAGCCATTGGATTTTATGAAATGGATGTTAACTTTGCGGATATATTAATCAATCCTGCAAAATATCAGGCTCCACTACGTGAATTCGCAGCTATGATATCGCCCGACTGTTCCCTCTACAGAAACGCACCACTGGCTGTTCAGGTTGCTAATGTTTATCGGAACAGAGCTATCGGTTCATATTATCAGCGACGGGGTGTATACGTCATTCCGCAGATACGCTGGGGAAATGAACTAACTTATACAACTAAATATTTTCCAGAAAAAATCGCATTTCTTGGAGCGGAGAAGCACAGCATTGTTGCAATTGGTACTTATGGTTGCATACAGACACGAGATGACAAGTACCACTTTAAGGCAGGCTTAGAAGAAATGCTCTTCGAATTAGAGCCAGAAGTTGTCCTTGTATACGGCCCAATGCCTAACAAGGTTTTCGAAGATTACATTAACTGCACTAAATTTATCCAGTATGACGATTGGACTACACGCATGCATAAAGGAGGTGATTACAATGGGTAGTGGAGGAAGCGGACCATATTCAGGAACCGGTGGAGGTTCACAGGAACATGCAGATACTTATCATGTTGTAAATAAAGAAATGGCAAAGGACAAAAAGGATCCTGATATCTATGATCCTAAAACCGGATATTTCCGTAATCCTACCGCCACAAAAATTCAAGATGCTGCACAAGGTAATGCTATCTATCTTGATGGAAATAAACCTAATGGACCTATTACCTACGTGCTTGACAAGAACGATAATATAATTATAGGAAAACGTAAAAATCCTAATGACAGTAGCAAGCGTTCTCCCCATCCTACATTGATTGGTGGTAAGGATCCGCAAGTACAATGTGCTGGTATGATTACATTCAAAAATGGTAAAATATATTCATATGATAATAGTAGCGGTCATTTTAGGCCTAACTCAAAATCATTACCTAAGGTAAAAGCAGCACTTGATAAATTATATAAAGAAAATCCGAATCTTTTTGATAAAGGTTCCGAATGGAGGAAGAAGTAATGGATAACAAAGAACATATTCAGGCAGAAACCAATTATATCTTCAACTATAATTTTAGTGATAATGATATTCCAGAAAAAGTTGAAGAAGAATACTACGATAGAGCTTCTGCTTTATTAGATGAGTATTCATGGAATGATATATTTAACTGCTGGTTCGATTATTTAAAAGCAAATTGCAACACCCCTGAAGAAGTCATTAACTGGGCCAACCTCTTCTATTGGTATGGCGGCTTCGAAAAACCAATCCCTGACCCATATGAATTCTTGGGATATTTATACTTCAAAGTGGATGTTGCTAAATATGTCGATGTGGCACAAACGGTATTTGATGGTATTGCAATAGGTATACTTGAAAAAATTGGAAAAGTAAGTCTCATTGATAACCCCAATTACGCACCTGAAAATGACCCTGAAATAATAGCAGCAGTTGAACGATGGAAAAATCGTTAATGTTAACTTAGGCGCCAGAATGATTACATATCATACTGGCGCTTTTTTTACTCTGTCTCACACTCAAACTCCGTTCCATCAGAAATAAAAAAGCTTGATGCTATGGACATGCTTGAAAGAGAAAAAGTATCCCGGCATTAATATACCCGGATACAGTAAATGGTGCTTACACCAAGATATATATGAGTTCATCCTCACGCAGCTCGAAAAGCGTGGTATGAAAATCGACCGAAATATATAAATAACAAATGGGCATTGGATATTCTCCTTTGCCCATTTTTCATTATTGCTTTATTAAATATTTAACCGGAACTTCCTTAGTAAGCCATACACCATTCTTGGATAAGAAAAACTTATATCCTTCTCTATGCATCTCTCCTGCCTTAACAATATACAATACCGGCTTGCCATGGCGTTGACCTACTTTTACAGCAGTGTCCTCATCTTTTGACAAGTGTACATATAATCTGCTTTTAGGAATCAGTCCTTGCGCATCAATAGAATTAACATACTTCTCACCAGTACCATGCCATAATTCTTCCGGCGGTTCAGTTTCTTCAAGCTCTACATCAACCAGGATTGAATGTCCCTGGTTAGCTCTTATTAGTGTCTTATCATCATTGAATGAAAATCTCTGTTTATTATCATTCCTGACAATCTCTTCCAAGATATCCATGCTAAATTCATGAGTCTTTGCTATTCCTACAATTAATTCATCGACATTGGCCCAGCCATGTTCATCTAAGCTGATGCCTATTGTCTCTGGTTTATGCCTAAGGATAAGACTCATGAATTTGCTTGTATCATTTAAACTCATTCTTTATCCCTTCCTTATTTTCCGTATTTTTCTTTTAACCTAATTTCTTCAAGCTCAATCATAAGCTCCACATATGCCTCACGAAGTTCCCTCTGCGACATGCACTTTGCATATGACATGTATTTGTAGTATTTCTTGGTTCTACGCTCCTCTTCCTCGGATGCATAGAGGGTCTTCTCGTTCTTAAAACATTCTGCTTCCGAAACATCAACACATAATGATACCGCCACTATGTGTTTACAAATAACCTTTTTACAATTAGCAAGAGGACAGTTGCAGGTGGACTTACGTGGATGTTCCATATCCACGTGAACCGAATAGCTCTCATCACTACTTCCGGAGACAACACCTTCATAAGTTCCATCGTCATTAGCAGTACATGAACTAACTTTGTTCTGTTTGTAATATTCCATGCCTTTGGATTATTCAGATTAATTGCAAGATCGCTTTTATCATCGATTCCCATTTTCTGATAGACAGTCTCATTCTTCCTCCGCAACCATGCTTTCCGTTATAACTGAAAATAATCCGTTTATATCATCTGAAAATGCCTCATGGCATCCTCTATCGCCTTAACCTTCTCTTCCGGACATCCCGGCTGTTTACTATCAGAAGACTTGAGCTTATTGTAGTTCTCGCGTTCTATGACTTGACATCTCCCTTGGAAAGCAAACAAACAGTCTCCACATGGCACGATAGTACTAGAAGTTTAGTAGTTGTCAGCCGCATTTCGCAAAAACTGGTCCACGAACTCTTTAACGATTGCACCATTTTTGCACCCACCTACTCAACTTGCGTAATTGCCGCTCTAAGCTTAAGCAAATCATCATAGAAGCTGGTATGCGTAGCTATATCGGCACTTTGGTTCCTAATCTCAATATCTATATCTTCAACCAGCTTTGAATTTTGGCCTACGTTATCGACCACGTAATCCTTTACTTCTGTAAGGTGCTCTTTTGATTTGTCCTTACTCGGCTGTTTTTCTTTAATATTGAATTCATCAGTTATTTCAAACAGCCCCTTGATGAACTCTTGCAGTTCAGTGATATTCTCTATTTCAGGCTTAAACTCGTATATGTTGTCTCCCCTCAAAAGCATTTCTATATAATGTCTATTCTTCTGAGCTATCAAGAAATCATTCCTCCTCGTCATAATCATCAGATGTCAGCAATACCGCTGGCGTATACTCCGTTTCAGGCACAATGGATTTTATTACAGAAAACAGCTCTTTGAACTCATCGCCCGGAACCCAGTATGTTTCCTTAAACTTCGTCTTGTCGGAGTACGTGATATTAAACTCAATACCACCTATATCTGTACAAAACTCTTCGATGTTCCTTTGTATTGCTTCTTCAACCTTCTTAGCTATTTCGGAATACTTCACCTTAAAGATCGGGCTGCTTGTTTTATAACTCCATTTCCTCTTAGGGTTAATCTCAGACTCCACATACGGAATGTATTCATATGAAATTGAATCTTCTGTGATTGTGACCTTGTCATTAAAAGCCTCATCAACACAACAATAGCCTGACGAGCCTTTTATCGCTATTCGATTAATATCAGGCATATTATCTCCTCCAATTTTTTATTTTATTCAATGGTCACCTTTTCAAGATGCCAAATATCCTTTACATATTCCTCAATGGTTCGATCCGAAGAGAATTTTCCAACGCTACCAACATTCAAGATTGCTGACTTCGCCCATCTCTTCTCGTCCCGATAAGCCTCCTCTACCTTCTTTTGTGCTTCTGCATAAGAACGGAAGTCTTTTAAGATAAAGTAAGTATCCGGACGGTCGGATGCATTGGTATTTAAGAGAGAATCATAAAGGTCGCGGAAACGCTCCGGATCATCCGGACTGTAGAAGCCATTGATCAGCTGCATTAAGACCTTACGGATATCCATATCGTTGTTAAAGATATCCATTGGATTGTAATCCCTGTTCTTTTCGTGAGCAATCACCTCATCCGAAGACATACCGAAGATAAAGGCATTCTCAATTCCCATCTCCTCTACCATCTCCACATTGGCGCCATCCATGGTACCGATGGTTAAGGCACCGTTTAACATGAACTTCATATTACCGGTTCCAGAAGCCTCCTTAGAAGCAGTTGAAATCTGTTCGGAAACATCTGCCGCTGCTATAATAATTTCAGCATTGGATACCCGATAGTTCTCAATAAAGACAACCTTGATTTTCCCCTTAATGGTCTTATCATTATTAATTACATCTGCTACAGAATTAATTAACTTAATGGTAAGTTTCGCACGACGATAGCCTGCCGCTGCCTTTGCTCCAAAGATAAAGGTTCTAGGAGTAAATTCCATCTCCGGATGTTCCTTAATCTGATTATAAAGATACATCACATGTAAAATATTTAAAAGCTGTCTCTTGTACTCATGAAGTCGTTTTACCTGAACATCAAAAATTGATCTTGGATCTACCTCGATTCCATTATGCTTTAAAATATAGTCTGCCAAACGCTTCTTGTTTTGGTACTTAATATTCATAAACTCGCTTTGGCATTTCTCATCCTCGGCATAAAGTTTCAATTTTGAAATCTTTGAAAGGTCCGTAATCCAATCCTCTCCTACCTTTCCGGTTACCCAATCTGCAAGGAGAGGATTTCCGTGAAGTAAGAAACGTCTCTGGGTAATACCATTGGTTTTATTATTAAACTTCTCCGGCATCATCTCATAGAAATCTTTTAATTCCTGATTCATTAAAATCTGGGTATGAAGCTTTGCTACACCATTCACCGAGAAGCCAACAGCAATGGCAAGATTTGCCATTCGTACCTGGCCATCATAAATGATCGCCATCTTCTGGATCTTTTCTTGATTCTCCGGATAAAGCTTTGCAATATCCTCTACAAAACGGCGGTTGATTTCTTCAATGATCTGATAGCATCTTGGAAGAAGACGAGAAAACAACTCGATCGGCCATTTTTCAAGTGCTTCCGCCATAATGGTATGGTTCGTATAAGCACAGGACTTGCTGGTAATCTCCCAAGCTTCATTCCACTCCAAATGATATTCATCTAAAAGTAAGCGCATCAGCTCTGCAGTGGCAATCGTTGGATGGGTATCATTTAACTGGAAGACCACTTTCTTAGGAAGGTCATGAATATCGTCATGCTGGTCTAAGAATTTCTTAATAGCAGTCTGAACGGAAGCAGAAACAAAGAAATACTGCTGCTTCAAACGAAGTTCCTTACCTGCATAATGATTATCGTTGGGATAAAGGACTTCCACAATAGTCTTAGCTAAGTTTTCCTGCTCTATGGCCTTTTTATAATCACCCTTATCAAAGGAATCCAAATTGAAACGATCCAAGGGCTCAGCATCCCAAATCCGAAGGGTATTAACAATGTGATTGTTATAGCCTACTATCGGGATATCATATGGAATCGCTTTAATGGTCTGGTATCCTTCCTGAATAAAGTAATTTCTTCCATCCTTGTTGTAAACCTTTACAAATCCTCCAAATCTTACCTCACAGGTATATTCGTCACGGCGAATTTCAAATGGATATCCATTCTTTAGCCAGTCATCCGGATATTCCTTCTGGTAGCCATCTTCAATTCTTTGTTCAAACATTCCATACTTGTATCGAATGCCACAACCATAGGCTGCATAACCTAAGGTTGCCAAAGAGTCAAGGAAACAAGCAGCAAGTCTTCCAAGACCACCATTCCCTAGGGCCGGATCCGGTTCCTCATCTTCAATGGCATTCAAATCAATCTTTAATTCCTCTAAGGCCTTTTTAATTTCATCCCTAGCGGTAAGAGACAGGATCATATTTCCCAAGGCTCTTCCCATTAAGAATTCCATGGAAAGATAGTAAACAGTCTTCACGTCTCTTTTTTCATATTCCTTGTGGGTTGCAATCCAGTCATCTACCACTAAATCCTTCACTGCAAGAGACACCGCCTGGAATTTCTGCTGCTCGCTTAATTCCTCCAGTCCCTTTCGAAACATAAGTTTTGCATTATCCTCAACCTCACGCTTAAACTCGTTCTTCGTGATGGTATCAATTTTTGCCATAACAAGTCTACCTCCTAGTCTAATACTTTCAAAAATAAAAGAGAGCCAGAAAGTCAAAAGCTCTCTGTCTCTCTTATCATAACACATTCTTTTTCTAAATCAAAATAAATGTTAATTCTTCTTTACTGCAATGCTAACACTTTCTCCATTTACATCCCATTCCTTAGCGCTAGCGTCTGCAAGTGTTTGGGTGGTTACCTCACTTGCCATAACAGCAGTCTTTAACTCTTCTGCATTCTTCATAACGATTGCCTCAAGCTTGTCATTACCGGAAACAGAAACAGTAATGGTATCCATTACTTCAAAACCTGCATCCTTACGGCTGGTCTGTACCTTACTAATGATTTCACGTAAGAAACCTTCCTCAATCAAGGCTTCTGTTAAGTTGGTATCTAAGACAACGGTGATTCCCTTATCATTCATAGAAACATAACCCGACTTGTGAGCCATCTCGATTAAAAGGTCTTCCTTGGTAAGAACTACTTCTTCTCCGTCAAAATCAAAGGAGATAAAACCCTTGTCCTCTAACTCATCCATTGCCGCATTACCATCAAGGCCCGTAAGAGCCGGACGAATCTTTCCAAGAAGCTTACCATACTTAGGACCTACGGTCTTAAGCTGTGGCTTAAACTCATAGGTAGTAAATTCACGGACATCATCCGTAAAACTAACCGTCTTTACATTTAACTCGTCGGCAATAATATCGGTATAGAAGTCATCTAAGTGAAAGTCTGCCTTTACAAACATGGTTGCGATTGGCTGACGGTTCTTTAAACCGGACTCATTTCTAGCTGCTCTTGCCATTACTACTACGTCTAATACGTGCTCCATCTTAGCCTCAAGATCGGTGTTAATCATCTCTTCACAAACCTCTGGGTAATCACAAAGGTGAATACTTACAGGGGCTTTTGGATTTACGCTTCTAACAATGTTCTGATAAATAGACTCTGTGATAAATGGAATCATAGGGGCTGCTGCCTTGCAAATAACGTCTAAGGCTGTATAAAGGGTCATGTAAGCATTGATCTTATCCTGTTCCATTCCCTTTGCCCAATATCTCTCACGACCACGACGTACATACCAGTTACTCATCTCGTCTACGAAACTTGCAAGTGCCTTACATGCCTCCGGAATATGGTAATTGGAAAGTTCTGTATCGCAAGTCTTCACGGAAGAATTTAATCTAGACAGTAACCACTTATCCATAACAGAAAGCTTGTCATAGTCTAAACTATATTTGCCAGGATCAAAGCCATCGATTTCAGCATAAAGTACATAGAAGGCATAGGTATTCCAAAGGGTACCCATAAACTTTCTCTGGCCTTCGGTTACAGCCTTGCCATGGAATCTATTTGGAAGCCATGGAGCAGAGTTGGTATAGAAATACCAACGAATCGCGTCTGCACCGTACTCCTTTAAGGCGGTCATTGGGTCTACTGCATTCCCCTTAGACTTACTCATCTTCTGACCATTTTCATCCTGAACATGTCCAAGGACGATTACATTTTTATATGGTGCCTTACCAAAAAGAAGGGTGGATTCTGCCATAAGGGAATAGAACCATCCTCTGGTCTGGTCTACCGCCTCTGAGATAAAGTCTGCTGGGAACTGCTGTTCAAAGAGATCCTTGTTCTCAAATGGATAATGGTGCTGGGCAAATGGCATGGCACCTGAATCGAACCAACAGTCGATTACTTCTGGCACACGCTTCATCTTCTTGCATCCACACTCTGGACAGGTAATTAAAACATCATCAATATATGGACGGTGAAGCTCAATGTCCTCCGGACAATTGTCGCTCATTTCCTTTAACTCTGCAATAGAACCAATCACATGTCTCTTGCCACAATCTGGACACTCCCAAACAGGAAGCGGGGTTCCCCAGTATCTATTTCTTGAAATACCCCAGTCCTGAACGTTCTTTAACCACTCGCCAAAACGTCCCTTACCGATTCCTTCCGGAATCCAGTTTACAGTGTCATTGTTGGCAACCATCTGGTCTGAAACCTCGGTCATCTTAATAAACCAAGACTCTCTTGCATAGTAAATCAATGGAGTATCACATCTCCAACAATGTGGATAATCATGCTCAACCTTAGGAGCCGCAAAGAGAATTCCTCTCTCATCTAAGTCCTTTAATACTGCCGGATCACAGTCTACTGCGCCCTCTTCCACTTCCTTAGGAGTAGCCTTACAACGCATCTTCGCAAACTTACCAGCCTCCTCCTTCATACATCCGGCATCATCTACCATCTGTACAAATGGAGCGTCATACTTACGACCAACTCTTGCATCGTCCTCTCCAAAGGCAGGTGCAATATGTACAATACCAGTACCGTCTGTCATGGTTACATAGTCATCGCAATATACAAAGAAGGCCTTCTTATGCTGCTTTGCTACTGCATCTGCAGCACACTGGTAAAGTGGCTCATATTCCTTGTACTCTAAGTCCTTACCCTTATACTCCTCTAAGATTTCATACGCCTTTTGACCTTCCTCTACCAAAGAAGAAAGAACCTGGTCTAAAAGAGCCTTTGCCATATAGTAGGTAAATCCATCTGCTGCCTTTACCTTGGTATAGGTTTCTTCCGGATTGACACAAAGTGCAATATTCGAAGGAAGGGTCCATGGCGTTGTGGTCCATGCAAGGAAATAAGCATCCTCATCCTTTACCTTGAAACGCACGATTGCGGTACGGTCCTTTAAGGTCTTATAACCCTGAGCTACCTCGTGAGAAGAAAGAGGGGTACCACAACGAGGACAGTATGGAACAACCTTAAATCCCTTGTATAATAAACCCTTATCCCAGATCTGACGAAGTGCCCACCACTCAGATTCAATGTAGTCGTTGTAGTAAGTAACATATGGATGATCCATATCAGCCCAGAAACCAACGGTATCTGAGAAATCTTCCCACATACCCTTGTACTTCCAAACGCTTTCCTTACACTTTCCAATAAATGGCTCTAATCCGTATTCTTCGATCTGCTCCTTACCGTCTAAGCCCAAGAGTTTCTCTACCTCAAGCTCTACCGGAAGACCGTGGGTATCCCATCCGGCCTTTCTAGGAACCATCTTACCCTTCATCGTCTGATAACGAGGGATCATATCCTTGATTACTCGAGTTAATACATGACCGATGTGAGGCTTACCGTTTGCAGTAGGAGGGCCGTCATAAAAGGTGTAGGTCTCTCCCTCCTTACGATGGGTCATACTGTTTTTAAACACATCTTCTTTTTTCCAAAACTCCAGGACTTCCTTTTCACGGTCCACGAAGTTCATGTTGGTTGAAACTTTCTTATACATGTTCATTCCCTTTCCTTGAAAATAAAAATAAGCACCTTCCATCTGTAATCAGACGAAAGGTGCACTTCGTTATACCACTAATTACAGCGTGCAGCCCTATAGGCGATACGCGTCCCCGATCACGGAGGGTTCCGTTGATTCCTACTTGGTTCAGAATCACAACTCCGGAGTGATTTTCTCCAACAAGTTACTGACATCCGGCTTCCACCCTCCCGGACTCTCTATGGTTTTCCCTTGTGGATACTCTCTCCATCAACGTCTTTATCCATATGAAATTATTGGGACAAGTCCCAAACAAAAGGTATTGTAGCAGAAAGTAAAAAAATTTTCAAGAGAAAAAAAACAACCGTCTCCGGTTGTCCTTTCTCATTCTTTACTTGTTCTTTGAAAAGAATCTCTTCAGTCCCTTTTTCTTTTCAGGTGCTGTGTAAACAGGACCACGAATTCTCTTTGCAGCGGTAATGTAAATTCCACTTACCGTAGCCTTTACTTCCTGCTTAGGAAGAAGGGTTTCAAAAACCTTCACATCGCAAACCATAGTCATCACACGAGGGCCAACCTTAACCTTTACGATTGGAAGCTTAGCACGACGCATGTACTTAGGGGTCTGATCAATCACCATCTTAGGTAGACCGGATTCTTTTAACTTCATCTTTTTCTTATCGATAATGAAAAGGGTCATATTCTGAGCTACCTCATCCATCATCTTCTGTGACTCATCCTGCTTCTTTTGCATCTTTCTTCCAAAGATATAAAGAGCAAGTACCGCAACTAAAAGAACTGCGGTAATAACAATCAGTACGGTAGTAAATGTGCTTAATGCAACAAGACCAAGAAAATTATTCATAAGTTCTTCTCCATATTCTTAAATTTTTATAAACCGCTCATAATAGTATCATTTTCAGAGAAAAAATACAAGACAGTTTTATGACTCCTTCGGTCGAACCTCTAAGCCCTGACCTTCTAGCATGGTAATGATTTGCTCTCTTGCCATGGCACCCATATGCTTTTGGTCTTCCTTGCTAAAGTCTGCCGGGTAAAGTGGGGTTCCAATCTCCATGGTAACCTTGGCAGGACGAATCCAAGGAAAATGATCTTCAAAGACCCGGTTGGTTCCATGAATAGCAATGGGAACGATTGGAGTCTTTGCCTTCACGCCCATTCTAAGGCTTCCTTCCTTAAATTCATGCACCTTTCCATCCTTGCTTCTGGTTCCCTCCGGAAAAATGAAAATAGAGATGCCTTCCTTTAATTTCTTGGTTCCATCGGAAATCATTCGTACCGCATCCTTCATGTTTTTACGGTCAAAAAATAGACAGTTCACAAAATACATCCACCAATTTAAAAATGGTACTTTTTTTATCTCTACTTTGGAAACAAAACCGATTCTGCCCGGCAATCTGGTATAACCCGTTAAGATATCAAAGAAACCACTGTGATTTCCCACGTAAAGGCAGGCTTGGTTTTCCGGAAGTCTCTCTTTTCCCATAACCGTAATCTTAGTTCCGGCAATCCAAAGAATCAGACGAAAAATTCCTCTTACAAAAAACAGAGCCATCTTGTCTCTGCGTTCCTTGTGTCCTCCCAGACCAACCAACCATAAAATCAGGTAAATTGGAAGGCTGAGAAGGAAAAATAATAGGATGACTATTAATATGACTAGCAATCGAATCATCTACATTCCCTCTTTCTATCTCTAAAATTTCTATCTTGCATATAGGTCCGTTAGGTCCCTAAGCTTATCTGCCAGCTTTTCATCTAAAAGGCCCTTTTTAAGTAAAAGCTTCCAATTTCCTGCTGGTTCTCCCGGTGTATTCATCCGCCCTCTTTCATCGAATGAAAGCAAATCCCACACCGGTATAATAGCATACCTTGAAACACTGGATAATGCAAGTTCTATCATAGCCCAGGAAATATCCTTCTTATCGCTGTGAAGATACTTCTTAGTAAAGGCCTGTTGCTCCCTGCTTAATCCTTTATACCAACCCAGGGTGGTATTGTTATCATGGGTTCCTGTATAGCAAATGGTATTTTTATCAAAATGATGAGGCAAAAAGCCGGAATCTCCCATGCCCTCAAAAGCAAATTGTAAAACCTTCATTCCAGGAAATCCAAAATCATCTCGCAGTCTTTCTACCTCCGGGGTAATCACCCCAAGGTCTTCTGCAAAGATGGGAAGTCCTCCCCCAAAATGTTTTTCAATCTCATAAAAGAAATCGTGGTCTGGCCCCTTCTCCCAGTGCCCCGGGATGGCAGTCTTTGCCTTGGCTGGCACAGACCAATAGGCCTCAAATCCTCGAAAATGATCAATTCTTAGATAATCCAATAGATGAAGTTGGTGACCAATTCTTTTTTTCCACCAATCATATTCATCTTCCTTCATCTTAGCCCAATTATACAGGGGATTTCCCCATAGTTGTCCGGTTTTAGAAAAATAATCCGGTGGAACTCCGGCTAGTGCCCTTGGAAATCCCTTTTCATCTAGCTGATACAGTTCCTTATGTGCCCACACATCCGCCCCGTCTAAGGCAACAAAGATAGGCAGATCTCCCACCAAATAGATGCCCCTTTCATTGGCATAGTCTTTTAAGCGAAACCACTGCCTATAAAACATAAACTGAAGGAAGGCATAATAGTCCTGGTCCTTTTGAAACTCATCCCTAGGACGGTACTCACGATGGGATTTCTCCCAGTCAAGCCAGGATTTTCCCCCTTCTTTCTTCTTTATGGCACAGTATAAGGTAAATTCCTCTAACCACCATCCATGCTCATATAAGAAGTAGTGGTAGTCTGAAATTAACTTTGAATCCTTTTTTACCCCTAAGAAATTCTTATAGGCAAGCAAAAACAGTTCTTCCTTATAAGGAATCACCCTTCCGTAATCTACCTGACTCGCCTTTGCAAATGGTCTTTTAAAAAGATCCTCTTCCTGTAAAAGACCTTCCCTTACTAATTCCTCCGGACTAATTAACAAAACCTGTCCTGCAAAGGAAGAATAGGATTGATAGGGAGAATCTCCATAGCCCGTGGGTCCAATGGGAAGGACCTGCCAAAGTGTCTGGTGGGCTCTCTGCAAAAAATCTACAAATGCCCTTGCGCTAGGTCCCAAATCTCCAATACCAAATTCCGTATGAAGACTGGTAGGATGCATTAAAACCCCTGACATCCGATATTTTGTGTTTTCTTTCCACTTACTCATAGCTTTCTTCCTCCTCTCTCTCCTATTCGACTGAGTTAGATTATACTAGAAAAACCACCCGAAACCAAGTTTTTTCTAAGAGAAAATCATGTAAAATTCACAGAAGCATGTTATAATACATTCATCTTTTGTCAAGACTTGAATAATAACAATAAGGAGGCTTGTCAACCATGTCAAACGACCAGCAGGTACTAGATTCGAAAGTAAAACGATATCAGAAGGGACTAGTCTTATCAATCCTTGGAATCATGTTTCTTTTGATTCATATTAACATTACCACGGGAAAGGTCTATCCGGATTATAACTTTGCCCTAGGGGACCGTACTATTATCCAGAAATATACCATTTCCCAACAGTACGGAGCCAATACCACAGAAATCTACAATCCGGAAACCGGTATGATGGTGATCGGAGACATTGATTTTAAGGGATTTCGCATAGACCTGTTTCACGATTTAGTAGGCTTAGTCCTTCTGATTTTAGGCTTCTCCCTTTTAAAAGAGCGCAACCCCTTGTTTCGTCTAGGAATCATAAGTGCCGGCTTTGCCTTCCTCTTACAGACAGCCCTAATCCTAATGCCATTTTTTGTAAATGGTATAAAGTTAACCACCGTGGCTTTTTTCTTAAGTGTAGCAACCTGTGTGGCAAAGATTCTTACCACCTATTCTTTTGTAAGCGGAATCTGCGCCTGCATTCCCGGAACCATTTTCCAAAACGACCGTAAGTCCATCCTGCTTTTCTGGTTTGGTTCTTTCGTGACTTGGGCAGTGGTTTCCATTATTACCTGGCTTATGCTGAACCCTTTTTTAATCGGGATTTATTATGCCCTTCAGATTCTGTCTACCGCTATCTACCTTGCTAGAATCATTTACCTTCGTAACTATATCACAGGCCAGGTGACCTCGATTATTTCATAAAGTATGGAGAAAAACATGAATCGATCTTATGTCAAACAGGGAAAGATGGTCTGCCTGGGAATTTTCTTTTTAAGTCTCCAAGCCTTCCTTTCCTTATGCTATGAAATATTAGAATATCTTTCTGATGCCAGGGGCTTTACCCTTCCTTTTTCTTATGGGATTGATTATCCGGGACTGGATGCCAGAAAAGGACAGCTTACCCGCTTTCTTCTCTCCCATATTACCGCAGGATTTACCGGAAAGAAATTTGGTTTAGAAAGTCTCTTCTTTCTTGTAGGAATGGTTCTGATCACCTTAGCCCTTTATCAGCTAAGGAATGCCCAAAAGAATTATAAAAACGCCTGGATTGGTGGAGTAATTACCTGTATCGCCTATCTTCCCTTTCGTTTGTTACCACTTTTTACCAAGGCAAAAATCCTTCCGGGAGTCATGGTCCTTCTCCTTGTAATTATCATTTCCTCCATGGGATTTCTTCTCATTAAATTTGCGGAAGGTTCCGGAAAAATGGTAGACGATTATACCTTAATGGAAGTAGGACAAGATCTTCACTTTGGAGCGGAACAGATTCTTTTAATTTTAATTTCCAGCTACCTTTTAAGCATTATGGAAAACATTGCATTTTTTATTTATTTCTATATTCCACTTTTGCTTTTTATGGTATATGCTTACCTTTATCTTCTTTTTAAAATTAAAATACATATAAAAAAAAGCGGGCTTTTTTCTCCCGCTGGCTCTACAAAATAAAATGGCTTGGTCCCTATTAGGGCCAGGCCATTTTATTTTTCTTGTATCATTTCTCCTAATTTGTTTCGATTTTCTTCCGACAAATAATAAAAATATCCATGTTCCTCTGTTTTGAAGAAAATATAGCCCTTATACAAGTCTAAATCCAGGAACAGATCGATTTCCTTCAGCTTATAGGTTTCTCCCTCAAGTTCAAAATCTTTTCCAAAATCATAGTAGACTCTACCATAAATTCCACCGGTTTTATATGATTTACTATCAAACAAAATCCTTAATTTTTTAGATGGCAGGCACTCTTCTTTTACAATCCCTTCAAGGGTTTCCTTCACTTCCTTTTCATCCACTTCTACATAGGCTCCATCTACGTAAGTTTCAACGTGTTCATCCCGGCCGGTTATTTTTTTGATTCGATTCTTGGCCCCTTGGAAGGAACAGGCTGATAAAGACATCATAAGAACTAGTACGACTCCCAAGAAACTTAATTTCTTTTTCATTTCATTATCCCTTTCAAAATATTATCTCTATCCGGCAATTCGCATGGGAAATACCATCTAGAAACAATTCATATTCAATAAAAAATCTTCCATCTTTTGCCTCAAGACTTCTGGTATAGGTCTCCATCTCAAAGGTCCCATAAGGGGTTTGATATGGCATCTTCACCCTTTCTCCCAAAGTAAACTCCAGGCTGTTTTTACTCTCTCCCCCTCGCACTACCTTGGCATACGCTTCTTCCATGACAATCATGCTTTTTCCAAAGGCATCTCGATACAAAAGATAATGCTTCCCATTTTTAAAATAGTAATTGCCCTGGTAACTTGCTGTTTCAGTATTCTCACTTTGATCCGCCAGAACCTGACTGTTTTTTACCCGAATCTTCCTATTTGCTTCCATGGATCGCCTTCTCTTTCCTTAAATTCTGGATAATTCGTTCCTGTTGATTTAAAATATGAGTCTTAATCACCGAAGTACCGGATGCAATGTCTCTTTTTTCTAAGGCTTCAATCATCAAAATATGTTCTTCTACCAGGGAATGTCTTGAACTAATATCCTTGATATACTCCACTCGATAACGATACATCTGCTCTCTTAGATTGTTTAAAAGATTCATCAGCTTAGAATTCCCTGTTGCCTGATAGATACAATCATGAAAAGCCTCATCCTTACTGGCAATCTTATTCGGATCATCTAAGTCAATTACATCTTGAAATTCTTTTAAGGCCCGCTTTAATCCATCCATTTGTTCTCCATTGATTTTCTTGCAAGCGAGTTCCATTGCAAGCATCTCAAGGACAACTCTTACCTCTAACACCTCTTTTAAATCTTCCTCAGTAATGGAAGCAACAATAGCTCCCTTTCTAGGCGTCATTACCACAAGGCCCTCTAATTCCAGTTTTCGAATTGCTTCACGAATTGGGGTTCGGCTAACCCCTAATTGATTTGCCAAATGGATTTCCATTAAACGCTCTCCCGGCTCGATATCTCCGGTAAGGATTGCTTCACGAAGTGTCTGAAATACCACATCACGAAGTGGCAACATTGCATTGGAATTTAATTGTAAATCTTTCATCCTAAACTCCTTGTCTCTTTCTACAAACAGGTAGTTACCTGCAAAAACTCAAGTTCAAATTTTTTCCCAATCTTTCTTCCGCAGGCCATTGCCTCTTCTTCCTTTTCATACAAACCAAACACCGTAGGTCCTGACCCTGTCATTAAAGAAAGCATGGCCCCTTCCTCTAACATAGCCTTTCTTACTTCTTCCACCACCGGATATTCCTTAGGTGTAACTAGGGAAAGTACATTCCCCGCATAATTGGCCATCCCCTTTAAGTCTCCGGCCTTCATGGCCTCGATTACTTTTTTATTATCCGGGTGTTTTATGTTTTTTTCTGCATCCACTGCCTGGTACACCAATTTGGTGGATACTGCAATCGGCGGTTTTGCCAGAAGGACATAGGCCTTTGGCATTGGTGGAAGTTTGGTTAGTTTCTCCCCGATTCCTTCTGCTAAATAGGAACCGGCAAGAATGCAGTAGGGAACATCTGCTCCCAGGCTTAAACCAAAGTCTAAGAGTTCCTCTTGATGAAAGGGATTACCCAAAAGTTCATTCATGGCAAGAATGGCTCCCGCTCCATCTGCACTTCCTCCTGCCATTCCGGCTGCCACGGGCAGGTCCTTATAAACCACCAGGTCATAAACCATGTCTTTCGGATCAAACCCGGCTTTTTTTCTGCTTTCCGGAAGCTTTTGGTACATTTCTAAAATTCCCTTTGCTCCTAGGTAAACCAAATTATCTTCCATGGCGCATGGCTCACAGATTTGATAAATCGGCTCTTTTCCCAGTTCCTGCTTATTCATTCGGTCATAGGTGGTAAGAGAAAATTGCGATTGGTCTCCTGTATCATCCCTACTGGTAAGGATAATTCGGTCCCAAATCCTTACACTTTCCATAATCATGGAAAGGAGATGGTAGCCATCCTCTCTGCGCCCAAGAACGTCTAAGCTAATATTGATTTTTCCATATCCACGTTTTGTTACCTGCATCCTGCTAATCCTTTTGTTCTAAAATAAATACAATTAGCATTTTATCATAGGCAAACAGAAAATAAAAGGTATTTTGAATACACTGTACAAAAATCAGTACAATACGCCAAAAAAATCCTACTCACATTCTATACTTTTGTATAATATCCTTGAAAACAAAAGAGCCAACAGACCTAAGTCTATTGGCTCCCTTACCTTTTTACATAAGGTCGTTATCCATCATATCTCCATCTCCATCATCCATGTCACCTTCTGACATAAATTCTCTGGCAGCTACACGCTTCTTCTGACGCTCCTTCTCCACATAGTCGGACAGTTTTTCCTTCACATCTCTTGAATGCTTCACATGTAAAATATCAAACTGTGGGGTAGAACGGTCTGCCGAATCACAACGAATGGTTCCCACTCCCCAAATCCGATCCCAGAAGGATTGTCTTAAGGTCACGTCCATAATTCGATACAAACGAATCTCTTCCTCTTTCTTGCTTAAAAAACCGGTAGTAATCAAAAGCTTTTCAGCTGTTAACTGATAAACGGTAAATGACCATGGGAGTCCACAAAAGGTTCTCTTACGATCTTTCCATATAACCTTCTTTTCTGACATATCTGCTCCTTTCTGTTACTTTACCATCTCATCAATCATGGCAAGTACCTTATTTCCAAAGTCCTCGCCCTTTGCATCAGCATCTTCTAAGGACTGACCCTTGATTCCATAATAGAACTTAATCTTTGGCTCTGTTCCGGAAGGTCTTACACATAACCAGGCGCCGTCTTCCAAATCAAAATAGAGTACATTCGAACTTGGAAGTCCGGTTTTAGTGGTCTCTCCACTTTCTAAATTCAAAATGGTATCCATCTTATAATCCCGGAAGGATACTACCTTAAATCCTGCGATTTCCTTTGGAGCATCCTGGCGTAAACAATTCATAATGTCCTGAATCTTCTGTAAACCTTCTACACCCTTAAGGGTAATGGCCTTAATCTGATCCTTGTAATATCCATACTTGCCATACATGTCTAACATAACATCCCAAAGAGTCTTTCCCTGCTCCTTGTAATAAGCTGCTGCTTCACAAAGAGCCATGGTGGCAACGATGGCATCCTTATCTCTTGCATGAGTTCCTACCAGACAACCATAAGACTCCTCAAAACCAAAGAGATAGGTTCCTTTTCCGGTTTGCTCACTCTTTAAAATCTGCTGACCGATATACTTAAATCCGGTTAAACATTCTACTAAACCGATACCATAGTACTTAGCAATTTCATCTGCCATATTGGTACTTACAATGGTCTTAACCAGATAACCATCCTGTGGAAGTCCTTCCTTTTCCTTGATCTGAGAAATCTCATAATCTCCAATCAAACAACCGGACATGTTACCTGTTAAGGTATGATACTCTCCTGCCTGATCCTTTACATAAACTCCTAAACGGTCTGCATCCGGATCGGTGGCAAGTACTAAGTCTGCATCCACTTCTTTGGCAAGCTTTAAGCCCAGTTCAAAGGCCTCTGCTGCTTCCGGATTAGGATAAGACACGGTTGGGAAATCTCCATCTGGAAGTTCCTGTTCCTTAACCACATAAACATTCTTAAAGCCTAATTCCTTAAGGACTCTCCTAGCCGGAATATTACCGGTTCCATGAAGTGGAGAATAAACAATCTTTAACTGGTCTGCCATTCTCTGAATGGCTTCCGGATTTTTCACCTGCTCCTTTAATCTTGCAATGTAAGCATCGTCAATGTCCTTACCAATCACATGATAAAGACCGGCCTCGATTGCTTCTTTCTTGCCCATGGTCTTAGCTGAAGTAAAGTCTGTAATCGCTTTCACCTCGTCCATAATTCCCACATCGTGTGGTGGGGTAATCTGTGCTCCATCTTCCCAGTAAACCTTGTAACCATTATATTCTGGTGGATTGTGAGAAGCGGTAATATTAATACCTGCAATACAGGAAAGTTCCCTTACTGCAAATGACAATTCCGGTGTTGGACGAAGGGAATCAAACACATAGGCCGGAATTCCATTAGCATTCAAACATAAAGCTGCACAATCTGCAAATTCCGGAGACATATGTCTTGAATCGTAGGCAATGGCAACTCCCTTCTTCTTTTCTCCCACCTTAGCAATATAGTTTGCAAGTCCCTGGGTAGCTCTTCCCACCGTATAAAAATTCATACGATTGGTTCCTGCACCAATTACACCTCTAAGACCGGCGGTACCAAATTCCAGTTCCTTATAAAAGCGATCCTGAATCTCCTTGTCATCCCCTGCAATTGCTTCAAGTTCTTTTCTTGTTTCCTCATCAAATGCTGAATCTGTCAGCCACTTCTGATACTCTTCCATGTAACCCATTACGTTTTTTTACCTCCTAATTATAAACTCCGTCTCTATTATACATCATTTTCAGAATTTTGTTTATTAATATATTCTTTTGCCAGTCGAAATAATATCTCCCTGGTATTTAAACCCGGTTCTAACAAAACCTGATCTAAAAGTTCAGCAAGTACATCTCCAATTAATTTTCCCTGAGCCAATCCCTCATTTTTCAAATCCGAACCACTGATGGCCAGTTCCTTTAAGCTTAGACATTCCTTTCGTTCCAAGATATTTTTATATTCTTCCTTTACATATTCTAATTCTTTGTAATTAATTTCCCTAGCGAAAATACTCTTTCCACTACAATCCGCCTCCCGAAGTTTTAAATAATCTTCAAACAAATCCGGTCCGATTTTGTGAATGGCCATTCTCACTGCCGCTGGATTTTCCTTGATTCGAAAATCATGCACAGCCACCAGGCTTGAAACGGCCCGAAGGGTCTTGTTATCAAAGCGAAGATCCTTCATTACCTGAATACACTGCCTGCTTCCGATTAACTGATGACCCGAAAAATGATCTACCCCATTCTCGTCTGTGGTTTTGCAATCAGGTTTTGCCATATCATGAAAGAGAGCTGCAAAACGCAGCACCTTTGTATTTTCAATATTCTTTAGCACGGCAAGGGTATGTTCTCCTACCGTCATGGTGTGAAAGGGACAATTTTGCTGACACTTCATCATCTTGTCAAACCAAGGCATAATCACCTTGCTGACTCCCGTGGTGTAATAGTAACGTAACTTTGCCGGCTCTGGGGAGCAAATGGTCTTTTCCAGTTCTACCCGAATTCGTTCTGCGCTTACAAACTTTAGATTTTTCTTTAATTTTTTTATTGCCTCATAGGTATCTTTTTGGATTTCAAATCCCAGTTGAGCGCTAAAACGAATGGCTCGAAGGATTCGAAGGGCATCTTCAGTAAAACGCTCCAGAGGGTCTCCTACGCAGCGAATCACCTCACGTTTTAAGTCCTCTTCTCCTTCAAACACATCTACTAAGCCCACCCGGTTGTTATAAGCCATGGCATTAATGGTAAAGTCTCTTCGCTTTAAATCCTCTACCAGATTTTCCGTAAAGGTCACCTTGTCCGGATGTCTCCCATCCGTATAATCCCCATCGATCCGATAGGTCGTTACCTCATAGGATTCATGGTCCATTCGTACCGTTACCGTTCCATGTTGGATTCCCGTATCAATGGTTCGCTCAAATAGGTCCTTAATCTCCTCCGGTTTTGCGGAGGTGGTAATATCCCAGTCCTTAGGCCGGATCCCCAACAGGGAATCTCTAACACATCCTCCTACTGCATAGGCTTCATAGCCCTTTTCCTCAAATATCTGAATTATTTTTTCTACTGCCTTTGGTAAGGTTATCCTTGTCTCCATAAGGTCTCCTTTTCGATTTGTGTAAAAAGTCGTTTTTAATCATACCATGAATAGAAAAATAAAAAAAGAGCCCAGTATCAAACAATACCAGACACTTCTTTTAAATGATCATCTTATTATCTTAATTAAGCACGTACCTTAATATGTACTTCACGAAGTTGCTGCTCGGTAACTTGGTTTGGAGCACCACACATTAAGTCCTGTCCGTTACCATTCATTGGGAATGGAATTACCTCACGGATGCTATCTTCGTTGCGAAGGAGCATAATCATACGATCTACACCAGGAGCCATTCCTGCATGAGGAGGAGCACCAAACTGGAAGGCATGATAAAGAGCACCAAACTTAGCTTCTAATTCTTCCTCACTATAACCGGCGATTTCAAAGGCCTTCTTCATAATCTCAAGGTCGTGGTTACGTACAGCACCAGAAGAAAGTTCTACACCGTTACATACAATATCATACTGATATGCAAGAACCTCTTCCGGATTCTTGTTGTTTAAGGCATCTAAACCACCCTGTGGCATTGAGAATGGGTTATGGGTAAATGCCATCTTCTTTTCTTCCTTGTCATATTCATACATTGGGAAGTCGTTAACATAGCAGAAACGATACGCATTCTTCTCAATGAGATCTAATCTCTTACCAAGCTCGTTACGAAGCTGTCCGGCATAGAGGCTTGCATTCTCTTCGTTATCTGCGATAAAGAAGATGGTGTCTCCTACTGCAAGACCTGCTAACTCTCTCATCTCTTCCTTCATATCATCTGGAATGAACTTGTCGATTGGTCCCTTATAACTTAAGTCCTCAAGTACCTCAAGGTAACCAAGTCCGCCCATTCCGATTGACTGTGCATACTTTAATAACTTCTCGTGAAAGCCCTTTGACATATCTGCATGAACCTTAATAGCACGTACGGTCTTGCCGTGGAATGGCTTAAAGGTACATCTCTGGAAGAAATCTGTTACATCTACGATTCGAAGTGGATTTCTAAGATCTGGCTTATCACTACCAAACTCTAACATAGCCTGCTTATAAGAAATAATTGGGTATGGTGCCTGAGTTACCTGTGCGCCTTCTGGAGCAAACTTCTCAAAGGTAGCGGTTAACACTTCCTCGCCTACTGCAAATACGTCCTCCTGAGTTGCAAAGCTCATCTCAAAGTCTAACTGGTAGAACTCACCTGGAGAACGGTCTGCTCTTGCATCCTCATCTCTGAAACATGGAGCAATCTGGAAATACTTATCAAATCCAGAGACCATTAAAAGCTGCTTATACTGCTGTGGTGCCTGTGGAAGGGCATAGAACTGACCCTTGTATCTTCTGGAAGGAACGATATAATCTCTTGCTCCTTCTGGCGAAGAAGCACAAAGGATTGGGGTCTGAATCTCTAAAAATCCCATTTCCACCATTTTCTGACGAAGGAAGGAAATAACATTACTACGGAAGATCATATTATCCTTTACCTTAGCATTTCTAAGGTCTAAATAACGATACTTTAAACGAACGTCCTCACGGATTTCCTTAGAGGTCATGATCTCAAAAGGAAGCTGCTTATATACCTTACCAAGAATATCGATCTTTTTTGCATCCAATTCGATGGTTCCGGTAGGAATCTTTGGATTGTAGGTTTCCTCATCACGGTGATCCATCACACCTTCAATAGAAAGACACTCTTCCTTGGTAATCCCCTCTAGTAAGCTCGTATCACGTAATACTACCTGTAACACTCCATACTGATCACGAAGATCAAGAAAGGATACTCCACCATGGTCACGGATGTTCTCTACCCATCCTGCAACACGTACGGTTTTACCTACATCTGCTTCTGTAAGTTTGTCCACTGTTGTGTTTCGATAAATGTTTGCACTCATCTTTTAAACCTCCATAAATTTCCTTGGTGACTGCCAGAACAAAAAAATCCGCCCCGGATATGTCTTCATATCCAGGACGAATTGTTATAATCCGCGGTACCACCTGTATTACTTAAATCCACTGATTTAAAGTCTCTTTTATCGCTTGTCGCGCGAGAACGGATCACCTACTAGGGCTTGGCCTGTTCAGGTCACGGCTCCAAAGTGTTATTCACGAAAATTCTTACTACGAAGCTTCCACCTGCCTTCGCTCTCTGTCAGCGATCTTTCCGCTACTTGTCTTTATCAACGCCTTATGATTCAATTTGGTCTTTTGGACCATTGCTTAAAAATTCTACCTTATTCCCAGTTTAATGTCAACTGAAACTTTTTAATAAGCCTTGCCCCAATAGACCATTTTCTTAGCTGGCTTGCCACAGCATACACAAACATCTGAAAGTTTCTCCTGTTCAAATGGCATACATCTTGAAGTTGCTGTGGTATCAGCCTTAATCTTATCTTCACATTCCTGATCACCACACCACATAGCCTTAACAAAACCCGGCTTGTTTGCCACAGTCTCCTTAAACTCTTCGTAGTTGGTTGCCACATAGGTGTGCTCTTCTCTGTGAGCTCTTGCCTTTTCTAACATATCCTTCTGGATTGCTTTTAAAGTCTTATCTGTCTCTTCTACAACCCGATCTAAAGAAAACACGATCTTTTCATGGGTATCACGACGTACAATCACTGCCTGATTATTTTCAATATCCTTAGGTCCGATTTCAATTCTCATAGGAATTCCCTTCATTTCCTGTTCGCTAAACTTCCAACCCGGACTCTTATCGGAATCATCCACCTTTACACGGAAGTTTGAAAGCTGATCTCTAAGAGCAGCCGCCTTTTCAAGGACACCCTCCTTGTGCTGAGCGATTGGCACGATCATTACCTGGGTAGGTGCGATCCTTGGAGGAAGACAAAGTCCTGAATTATCTCCATGTACCATAATGATTGCTCCGATTAATCGAGTTGTCATTCCCCAAGAGGTCTGATGCGCATACTTTAAGGTATTATCCTTATCAGTAAACTGGATTCCAAAGGCCTTAGCAAATCCGTCACCAAAGTTATGACTGGTTCCCGACTGTAATGCCTTACCATCGTGCATTAAAGCTTCGATGGTATAGGTTGCCTCTGCTCCTGCAAATTTTTCCTTTTCTGTCTTCTGTCCCTTAATTACCGGGATTGCAAGCACTTCTTCACAGAACCGGGCATAAAGATTTAACATCTGCTCGGTACGCTCTTTTGCTTCCTCTGCGGTCGCATGACAGGTATGTCCTTCCTGCCATAAGAATTCCTTGGTACGAAGGAAAGGTCTTGTGGTCTTTTCCCAACGTACAACGGAACACCACTGATTATAAAGTTTTGGAAGGTCACGATATGACTGTACAATGTTTTTATAAAAATCGCAGAAAAGAGTTTCTGAGGTTGGACGTACACAAAGCTTATCGGTAAGTTCTGTGTCTCCACCATGAGTAACCCAAGCCACCTCAGGAGCAAACCCTTCTACATGATCCTTCTCTTTATTTAGAAGACTCTCTGGAATAAACATTGGCATGTAAACATTTTCTACACCTGTTTCTTTGAATCTCTTATCAAGTTCTGCCTTTAGGTTTTCCCAAATAGCATATCCATATGGTCTAAAAATAATACAACCCTGGATAGATGAGTAATCACAAAGTTCTGCCTTTTTTACCACATCGGTATACCACTGTGCGAAATCATCTTCCATAGAAGTAATTTCTTCTACTAATTTCTTTTCTTTTGCCATTTTCTTGCTCCTTTATCACTATTTAAATTTAAAACGTGTACATAAATACCGTATCGTCCTGTAATAACTTGGCGGTATTACGAATCACCAAAAGATCGGTATAATTTTCCTGAGGCATCAACCTTGATAATTCTGTATGGAAATACCGATAATCTAGGATGGTGACCTGCTCATAGTTTTCTGCCAAAAATGGAATCATCTCATGGGAATAGGAATCTTTTAAGATCAGAAGTTTTTTCCCATTCTGATTCGAGGTTTTAATATCCACGATAGCATGGTTTCCATCCAGAAAATAAGTATATTTGTCTTTTTCCTTTAAACGATTTTCCATATACAGGCTATGAAAAACGGTAAGATCTTCCGGCTTGGTGTTTGCAAAAAGCCGGTCATAAATCACTTCATAAGTAACCGAATCCTTAGACTTATAGGCCGTTATCTGGTCTGGCGACGGGGCATAACAGATCCTTGAATGGTTGGTTCCATAAAAATCCTTGGCCACTACTTCCTTGCTATACTGGGAAAGTTCCTTCACCGGAAGTCCTAAACTCTTATTATATGCCTGATACCCATAATAGGCACCCAGACTAGTCCAGTGATGATCGGTTTTATAATATATTTCTTCTTCCTTGTGGTCCTTTAAAACTTCACTAGCATCTATTAAGACCTTGGAAGAAATTTTTTCTTTTAATTTTTCTATGAAAGCAGTTTCATTATAATTACTAGCATAGGCTGGTAGTTTATCTGCTAGGATGGTTGCTGCTGAGGGGACAATCTCAATTCTTACATGATCTTCTCCCATTAAAGCGGTGTATTTCTCTGCAAATTCTGCCAGATACTCTATGTTTTCTTCCTCTGTTTCTTTCCGGAAGGAATCTCTTTCATAGTGACGAATCAAATAACCATCCTTAGCAAGATAGACTTCATTGATTTCACTTTTTCCCATGGCCACTTCTATGCGAGTCTTGAGATTTATGAATTCTTCTCTCATCTCAAACTGATCCGAAAGATAGGTCTCATATTTCTTCCCAAATTCTCCAGCCACCAAGGATTTCACCGAAAATTTGGGTTTCTTAGACAGATATCTGTTTTCTGCCTCAGACTTTTCTGTCTGCGGCTTTACCACTGACCACAGGGACATTCCTAACACCAGTCCCAAAAACAAGAGGACAGGAACTGCTTCCTGTATCTTTTTCTTTTTCATATAACAATCTCCCTAAAAACGGAAATACAAAAATGGGTTGTAGGACGCATTCACCAAGAATGCCAGAGAAGCTAAAAATACCAATAGAATAAAGAGGCATTCTCCCACCATCCTTAAGCATCCTTCCTTTGCTATTACCTTTTTTCCAAGTTTTGCCGGAAGATTTGTAGATGCTATTATGACAATGACAAACATTACGGCATATTGACTTAAAAGGTAAAGACTATTTTGATTGATGAATCCTGCTCTTCCTTGTCCAAACAGGGCCTTCACAAATTCATGTCCATGGCGTACATCTGGATATGCAAAGATTGCCCATCCGCCAATTACAAAAATAAGAGCATACAGATGTCTAAAGAAGGCCGGAATTTTTTTCAGAACCTTTAAGAAGAAGGTCTTTTCAAAAATCAATAAGACTCCAAAGTAGACACCCCACAGGATGAAGTTCCAATCTGCTCCATGCCACATTCCCGTTAAAAACCATACCACACAAATATTTAGGATTTGTCTTGCCTTTCCCTTTCGGTTTCCTCCCAATGGAATATAGACATATTCCTTAAACCAGGTACCCAAAGAGATGTGCCATCTTCTCCAAAATTCCGTAATGGATTCTGCAAGATATGGATAATTAAAGTTTTCCAGGAAATGAAATCCTAACATTTCTCCCAATCCGATGGCCATATCAGAGTAACCTGAAAAATCAAAGTAGATTTGGAAGGTAAATGCAAAGACTCCAAGCCATGCCGTAAAGCTGGTTAAATTATCTCCTCCATAGGCTGATACGGTGGTCCAAAGCATTCCAATATTGTTCGCAAGAAGAACCTTCTTTCCTAATCCCACCATAAAACGTCGAATTCCATAGTTGATTTTTTCTACAGAATGCACTCGATGGTTTAACTGATCTGCAATGGTCTGGTATCTTACAATCGGTCCTGCAATCAGTTGCGGGAATAAGACCACATAGGACCCGAAGGAAATAATATTTTTCTGAACCGGTGCCTCTTTCCGATACACATCTATGGTATAGGACATGGTCTGGAAGGTATAAAAAGATATACCAATTGGCAATGGCAAATCCTTGTACTGAATCTGACATCCAAAGAAATGATTGACATTATCTAAGAAAAATCCACGATACTTAAAGAAGCATAAAAGTCCTAGATTGATACACATGGATATTGCCACAAAGATTCTTGCTGTTTTCTTCTTATCCCGGTCTACATATTTTCCAGTGAAGTAACCACAGGTATAGTCTACTACTGTTGAAAACAGCATAAGAACTACATATTTAGGCTCTCCCCAAGCATAGAAGACTAAGCTTGCAAAAAATAGAAAACTATTATTGATTTTTGTTATCTGTCTATCTTTTAGTTTTAATATCCTTCCCAGTCCCAGAAGTAAAAAGTATACAAGGAATACCACCGGCAGGAATCGGAACAAAAACAAAAGGCTACTAAAAACCATGATTCTCCTCCATCCGCATAATCTGAATAATTATACTCGATTTTATAGTCATTTACAAGTTAGATTTCTTGTAGCTTATTTGATTTTTTGCTATAATACCCTTTGTACTTTGGACTTTCCTCCAATTGTTACGATTATTAATTTTTCATATTGAGGGTATTATGGATTTAAAATATTTCTATGAGGACCAGGATTTAATTGTGGTTGAAAAACCTGCTGGTATTTCCTCTCAAGCCCAGGCTTCTTATCGTGAAGACATGGTTAGTCTGTTAACCAAGCATCTTCTTGCTTCTTCTAACACTTCTAAACCTTACCTTGCAGTAGTCCACCGTTTGGACCAACCGGTAAGAGGCATTATGGTTTTTGCTAAAAACAAGAAGACGGCCGCTTCCTTATCTAGCCAGGTTCAGCACAATTCTTCTCCTTCCATGGAAAAGATTTATCGGGCCACCGTAGCTGGAAGTCTTCCTCTTTCTTCCTGGCAATCCCTATCGGATTACATTTTCTTTGATAAAAAAAACAAGATTAGTAAGGTTGTAGAGAAAGACCATAAGGATGCAAAACTTGCTCTCCTCTCCTACCGCTGCCTGGCCAATCGAGACAGCGCATGGGGGCCTGTTTCTGATCTTGAAATCCAACTAAAAACCGGCCGCCACCATCAGATTCGACTTCAGCTGTCCCACTTAGGTCATCCTATTATTGGAGATACCCGCTACGGAACCATCCGGGCTCCTCTGCAGTTAGTGGCATACAAGCTAAGTTTCATCCATCCAAGAACCGGCAAACTTATGACCTTTCAGTTAGAGGATTAATTGTTTCGTGATTCCACTTGCCAAGCTAGCTTTTCACCAAAAAAAAGAAGATTCCTTCGAGGAATCTCCTTTCCTTGATTTATCTTATAAATACTTCTTTAAGTCTTCTACCTTATCTAACTTCTCCCATGGAAGATCGATATCGGTACGTCCGAAGTGACCATAGGCAGCAGTCTGCTTATAGATTGGTCTACGAAGATTTAACATCTGGATGATTCCAGCCGGACGAAGATCGAAGTTTTCTCTGATTACTTCAACAATTTTATCATCCGAAACCACACCAGTACCGAAGGTATCTACCATGATCGAAGTAGGACGGGCAACACCAATGGCATAAGAAAGCTGAATTTCAAGTCTCTTAGCAAATCCTGCTGCTACAAGGTTCTTAGCAACATATCTTGCTGCGTAAGCAGCAGAACGATCAACCTTCGTACAATCCTTACCAGAGAAAGCTCCACCACCATGTCTTGCAAAACCACCGTAGGTATCTACGATAATCTTTCTACCGGTTAAACCAGAGTCGCCGTTCGGTCCTCCAATCACAAAACGACCCGTTGGATTAATAAAGAACTTGGTCTCATCATCCACTAAGTCCTTAGGTAAAACCGCATCAAAGACATACTTCTTAATATCCTGATGAATCTGCTCCTGGCTTACTTCTTCATCATGCTGAGTAGAAAGAACAACCGCATTTAGATGGATTGGCTTGTAATTTTCGTCGTATTCAACGGTTACCTGAGTTTTTCCATCTGGACGAAGGTATGGGAGAGTTCCATTTTTACGAACCTCTGTTAATCTTCTTGAAAGTTTGTGAGCAAGTGCAATGGCGTATGGCATGTACTCCTCTGTTTCATCAGAAGCATAACCAAACATCATCCCCTGATCACCAGCACCAATTGCCTCAATTTCAGCATCAGACATTTCATTGTTCCTTGCCTCTAAAGCCTGATCAACACCCATAGCGATATCTGCAGACTGCTTATCTAAAGCAATAAACACACCACAAGTATTTCCGTCAAAACCCTTTTTCGAGTCATCATAACCAATGTTTACAATAGTATCACGAACAATCTTAGTATAATCTACGTTTGCCTTAGTAGTAATCTCACCCATTACCACAACAAATCCTGTATTGGTACAGGTTTCACAGGCTACACGGCTCTGTGGGTCCTGTTCCATTAAAGCATCCAAAATAGCATCCGAAATCTGATCACAGATTTTATCAGGATGTCCCTCTGTTACTGATTCTGAAGTAAATAATAATTTCTCCACCTTTTTCTCCTTTTCTGCCCTTGGCATCTTCTATAAAAATTTGGTCATATGTATGGCCGGTTTCTCCATATAAAATAAGGCCCTCCGAACATATCGAAGGGCCTTGCCCTCTTATTGTTCGATTTCTCGCTCAAGGATAGCACCTTCCCATCTCAGGGGTTGCTGTGGCTTCACTGGACCTTTGCTCCTCCACCACTCTTAATAAGAGTCTTTTTATATTTTCATCCTAGGATGATTTTTTTTTACGATGGGTCTTATCGTAACACACTTGCCTAAAAAAAGCAATGTCTTTTTATCCAATTGCTTTCAGTTTAAATTTCATAGCTTCCCGGTCATCCGACACTTCCCTAATAATTGCGCCCAGTCCCCTGAGCTTACCATCAAAGTCCTCATAACCACGCTTAATATACTTAATATCTGTGATTTCTGAATATCCATCCGCTGCAAGGGCTGCCATTACAAGAGCTGCTCCTGCACGAAGGTCAGGGGCTACCACATCGGCAGATGAAAACTTCTCAACGCCTGTAATAAAGGCAGTCTTTCCTTCTACCTTAATATCTGCTCCCATGCGAACCAATTCGTCTACATACTTAAAACGATTTTCAAAAATGGTTTCAGTAACCATAGAGGTTCCTTCTGCTAATGCAAGAGTTACCGCAATCTGTGGCTGCATATCTGTTGGGAATCCCGGATATGGAAGAGTGGTAATCTTCGTACTGTGAAGTCTTGGACCACCAATGATACGAACCGCATCATCATATTCCTCCACCGAACAACCAATCTCATAAAGCTTAGAGGTAATTGCCTCAAGATGCTTTGGAATAACGTTCTTAACGGTTATATCACCGCCAGTAACTGCTGCTACCATCATAAAGGTACCAGCCTCAATCTGATCTGGGATTACGGAATATACGGTACCATGAAGTTTCTCTACTCCGCGGATTCGGATTACATCCGTTCCTGCTCCACGAATCGATGCGCCCATAGAGTTAAGCATATTGGCCACATCTACTACATGAGGTTCCTTAGCTGCATTCTCAATCACACAACGTCCTCCGGAAAGGGCAGCTGCCAGCATAATGTTGATGGTGGCTCCTACAGAAACCACATCCATATAAATGCTCTTACCAATCAGTTCTTCTGCTGATGCAGAAACCATACCACGTTCAATGGATACATTTGCTCCCAAGGTTTCAAAACCCTTGATATGAAGATCAATGGGACGACTTCCAATATCACAGCCACCAGGAAGTGCTACCTCTGCATGCTTGTACTTGCCAAGCAAGGCACCCAGTAAATAGTAGGATGCACGAATCTTACGAATGGATTCGTTATCTACCGTATAGGAAGTAATCGTTGATCCGTTGATTATAACCTTATGATCGTTAACACGATTAATCTTTGCACCAATCTCACCCATTACCTGAAGTAAAACATTAATATCTCTAACATTTGGTAAATTTTCAATTGTTACATCTTCATCTGTCATAATCGCTGCTGCGAGAAGGGCAAGCGCTGCATTCTTTGCACCACTAATCTCAACCTCTCCCTCTAGAGGAGTGCCCCCTTTGACAATATATCTATCCATGAATGTAAACACCTCTATGTTCTTTTAAAATCCAGATAAATAGGCGCAATACGCCCATGTACCCAGTCAAATACATGATAATTATAGCACAAACCGAAAAAATGTAAAGCAGTACTTTATTTGCATGGTTTTTTTGAAACTTCTTCTTGAATCAACAAATCTAAACCGGAAAGACTTTCCGTCTCATCTAGGGCCTTTTCTTCAAAGACCAGCTGAGCGTATTTTTGATACAGATCATCTCGTTCTTCAAAAAGATCTCTTAAGCTTTGTCCCTCTCGTAAAACGACTCCCCTTTCCTTTAGATTTCCCAGCCGGCCCTCCAGGTCCTCATAGCTAACCTCTAAGTAAACTACCAAACCAATCTTTCTAAAATGTTCCATGGCAGGTTTGGAATAACAACAGCTTCCTCCCGGGGCAATGACACTTCCCTTGGTATGAATGGAAGATAGCACCTCATTTTCGACGGAGAGAAATCCCTCGATTCCTTCCTGGGCAATAATTTGTGCCAGGCTTCTTTGTTCTCGCTCTTCAATTAAAGTGTCTCCATCAATAAAGTTCATTCCATATTTTTTAGCCAGCTCTTTACCCAGGGTAGTTTTCCCAGAGCCTGGCATACCAATCAAAACAATATTATTCATCATTTTTCTTCTTTCATTAGCTTCTTACTGCCTTCATGATTTCAGGCAAGAATTGCTTCTTTCTTGATACCACACCAGGTAAAACCAGTGGGCCCTGGTCTCTTTGATAATGGAAGGCTTCCATAAGGATGCGGTCCGCCTCATCCCCGGCAAAGACCACTTCCGAAGTTTCCTTATAAATATTGGTAAGAAGAAGGTAGACCGATCCAACCCCCAATTCCTTGTAAGCATGATCTAAATAGTTTACCACCTTGTCCTTGGCGGTAGCAAGTTCTTCGTCTGTCATGGCGGTAATCTGACCGATGCCAAAAGAAGTACCTTCCACCGTAAATTTCTTGAAATCCTGGTAGAAAATTTCTTCCGCAGACTTGTTCTTCATGTTGCTTCCTGCCTTAAACATCTCTTCCGCATGCTTTACCACATCCACTCCTGCAATCAAGGCCAGGTTCTCTGCTGCCTCCTTGTCATACTGGGTGCAGGTTGGCGAACGATACATTAAGGTATCCGAAATAATCGCAGAAAGCATTAAACCTGCAATATTTGGAGGAATTGGCACATCATTTTCCATCATCATCTGGTAAATGATGGTAGCGGTACAGCCCAATGGCTGGGCTCTATAAAAGAGTGGAGACACAGTTTCAATGCTTCCTAAACGGTGGTGATCAATGATTTCAATAATTTCGGCATCCCCTAAGCCATCCACTGCCTGGGTCAATTCATTGTGGTCCACTAAAATAATCTTTTTCTTACGAGCATTTAATAGGTCCCGTCTAGACATCATGCCAAGATAGTTACTGTGCTTGTCTAGAATTGGAAAGTCTCGGTATCGCTTTTTTGCCATAACCGCCCGGATGTCTTCCGTGAAATCGTCATCATGGAAGAAGACTAGACCCTCTCGCTTCATAAAGTAGCTAATTGGCATACTTTGATTAATCAAACGAGCAACGGTAAAGGCATCATTATTCGTAGAAATCACTACACAATCCTGGGCATCTGCCTTCTCTAATACCTGATCTTCCACCTTGGCTCCATCACAAATAATCATGCATTCCGCCTGTTTTTCTAAGGCTAAAAGTTGGTTCTCCGTACGATTACCAAGGATCACCAAATCATCCTTTTCAATGTAATTTTGCAGGATTTCTGGCATGGTGGAAGCAATGACACATTTGCCCTTGGTAAAGTATTTTTCTGGATTTCCAGCTAATAGCCTTCCTTCCACGGTTTCAATCACATTTTGAAACTTGGTATGGGCAGTGGACAAAATAGCATTATCATAAACATCCATGTAGGCTTTGGCAATGTCTTCTGTCGTAATTACCCCTTCTAGTTTTCCAGACCGAACAACCGGCAGGGTATACACATTTAACTCTCTCATAAGAGCCCATGCCTTTTTTAGGGAAATGGTTCTTGATACCCCAGGAGTCTTTACGATTTCAATATCCTTAACCTGGGTTGCTACATCTGTAATATATTCCGGAGATTCAATGCCAAAGCGTTCTAAGACATACTTGGTCTCTTCGTTAATACTTCCCGCCCGGTAGGGAACATATTCGATTCCACCAGAATTCTTGCTGCGGCGGTTCTTATAGTAGGCATAACAAATCGC
This sequence comes from Lachnospira sp. UBA3212, assembly GCA_002363615.1. Classification (GTDB taxonomy): domain Bacteria; phylum Bacillota; class Clostridia; order Lachnospirales; family Lachnospiraceae; genus UBA3212. The sequence continues at coordinate 110,569 of DEWK01000014.1, forward strand.
GGAACAAATTGCGTCTGTATCCGGATTTCTGTGTCCAATCACTAATACTTTTTCCATAGTTATCCTTCCATTTGCTCTACTTCTAAATCAATAGTGCCATTGGCAATCGCGTCTAACTCCTCTTTGGTAGCCTTGCCAAAACTCATTTTAAAGCCGGTCATAGTAACGCTTCCATCATCGTTTAGGGTAAGGGTATACTTGACCATAGCCTTATAATCTCCAGAATAGCTCATGCTGTAACTATCGTAGTCTGAGATGGTGTTGGCCCCGTCAAAATGATAATACATCTTATACTTACATACCAACTGGTTTGGTGCCGTGTAGGTTTGCCCGGCATTTTGAGTATGAAGATAGGTGAAATCATAGATTTCAAACTTGTTCGTGGTATAAACCTCCTCTTCCGCATAAGGGAACAGCTGCTTTAAGATCTTATTGTAGGCTTCCTTTACATCTGCTCGAATGGTCTTCTCCTTAGGGAAATCTTCAAGAACCTCACGAATCTTCTTTTTCTTCATGGCATTCTTGTAGAATTTCTGAATGGTCGTCTCATGGAAGGCGTCAATGGCGGTTTGGTAGGTATCATTTGCAACAAGCTGGCTGGTGGTAAGGTCTAGTTCTTGCTTATCAGACGAAATTGTCTGATTTAACTCCTGACTATTTACATAGTTATTTCTAAGTGTAAAAGTATGTTTTCCCTTAAAGGTGGCCGTCAGGAAATAATGGAGGGCTCCATCTTCCTCCTTCCCTTCCCTAGGGCTTAACTTGTTCCCATCAAAGTAAAGGTCCAAGCCCTGAACAGTTTTTACCTTTAAGCCGGTGACTACCATATCTCCCGCATCCACCTTCCAATCACAAATTAAGGAATACCAGTGCTTGACTTTTTTATTTAGGCTTACCTTTACTACCTGCTTCCCTTCGTTGCCGTTGGCATCCATAGTCTTACACTTGATTTTGTATACCATCTTGCCCTTTTCTTTTTTTCCTTCTCCCAGCTTATAATCGATGATTCTTGTATTTTCAATCTGCTGGTACATAACGGTAGTAAAGGATTCTTCCGTTAAATACTGGGATTTTGGTAATTCTAACATGTTATACATATTAGACCAATTTCCACTAATGTAGTTTTTCATGTAATTCTCTGCCACGGTATCCGGATCGCTTTCCGTATCAATCACCGCAAATCCGATTCCTATACCCGCACAAACTCCAAGAAATACCAGGACAGAAAAAAGTTGGTATAGGGTGGATCGTTGAATCCTCTTCCATATCTTTTTTGCATCCCACTTTTTCTCTGTATTCTTATCCATATATTCTCTCCATAAATCATACTACTGTTCAAGTTTTGTTCGCGATTATTCTAACACAGAACGCAAATACTTTACAAGATTTTTCCCTTATTATTAAAAATCTTGAAAGACCGTCTTTTTTTCTGTATAATGATTGAAGATTTATATTAGGAGGATGTCAATATGACAATTACTTGTTTAGACCTTGAAGGTGTATTAGTTCCAGAAATCTGGATCGCATTTGCAGAAGCAACAGGAATTCCTGAATTAAAGAAAACCACTCGTGATGAACCTGATTACGATAAGCTTATGAATTACCGTCTTGAGATTTTAAGGGAGCATGGACTTGGATTAAAGGAAATCCAGGATACCATCGCTACGATTGATCCAATGCCGGGTGCGAAAGAGTTTTTAGATGAACTTCGTTCTATTTGCCAGGTAATTATTATCTCTGATACCTTTGCACAGTTCGCCACCCCTCTTATGAAGAAGCTTGGTTGGCCTACTATTATGTGCAACGAACTGATTGTAGCTGAAAGCGGAGAAATCACAGGATTCAAGATGAGATGTGAAAAGAGCAAGCTTACAACTGTTAAGGCTTTACAGTCTATTGGTTATGATACGATTGCATCTGGCGATAGCTTTAATGACCTTGGTATGATCCAGGCTTCTAAGGCTGGATTCTTATTCCGTACCACCGATCAGATTAAAGCTGATTACCCTCAGTATCCTGCTTTCACCACTTATGATGAGTTACTGGATGCAATTAAGAAGGAACTTAACTAATTATAGGTAATACAATGGATCAGAAATTAGAATTTAATACCTTGCTTGCTTCCCTAGTAGAACAAGCCCACAAAAATCATAACCGGTTAGACAAGAAGATGGTGGCTCAGGCATTTGAAGAGATTGGCATTGATTCTTCCATGCACGACCATATTTACCAATACCTGAGTCGTCAACAGATTCTTCTTATTGATGAAGATGAAAAAATTACAACGAAACAGGTTTCAGGATTAACCGAAGCAGATCAAGCGTTTTATGAAGAACAGGGAATCCACATTGATGATGATATCTTTGGTGCCCCAGAACTAGGGGAGGACCAAGAAAGTTTCACCAAAACCGAGGATGATATTTTTTCTCTTTACAAAGATGAATTAGGAAGCATGGACAAGCTTTCCTTGGAAGAGGAAGCTAATCTTATTCAGACTTATTTTAAGGCCAAGGCTCTTTCTAAAATTCCTGAGGACCTTGTGAACCAGGTTCTTCCTCTTGTGATTGAGGAGGCCCAAAAGCGTACAGATTGTGGTATTACTCTAGGAGAACTGGTGGCAGAAGGAAACCTTGCTTTAATGAGTGGGGTTACCGATTTTGATTATGACCACAGCCTGTCCGACCAACAGTTAGTAACTGCTTTTCATGCCCACTGCCAGGATGTAATCTCAGCTGGCCTTGATTTCTTAATCGAAGCAGAGCAAGTCTCTAAAAATACTGCCAACCATATGGCAGACCGAGCCAATCTTTTAGATCACGCTTCCACAGAACTTTCCGAGAAGTTCGGTCATGCACCAAGTTTGGAAGAATTATCTAAATTTACCGGCCTTCCTGAAGAGGAAATCAGTCAGGTGATTCGCGAATCTTTAAATGCCATGACCATTCAGCAGGATTCCTTTTTAGGAGATGAATCTAGCATTGAAGCTTCCACAAGACGATAAAAAATGCAGCCGACATTTTGTCGACTGCATTCTTTTTTTATAAGAATGTTTTTACCTTCTTGTAAATACCTTCTGCATCCAGGCCATAAAGTTTAATTAATTCTCCACCAGGTCCTGACTGTCCGAATTCATCGTTCACACCGATACGAAGTACTGGTGTAGGTGCCTTCTCTGAAAGCACTTCACATACAGCAGAACCAAGGCCACCAATGATTGAATGTTCCTCAACTGTTACAACCTTTCCGGTTTCCTTAGCAGCTGCAAGGATTAATTTCTCATCCAATGGCTTAATGGTATGGATATTAATCACCTTAACCGAAACACCTTCCTGCTCAAACTTCTCAGCTGCAAGAAGTGCTTCGTAAACCGGAAGTCCAGTGGCTACAATGGTAAGGTCCTTACCTTCTTTTAAGACAATACCCTTACCAATTTCAAACTTATAATCTGCTCCGGTATTAAATACCGGTGTAGCAAGACGTCCAAATCTGGCATAAACAGGTCCATCGTACGCACAGGCAGCTTCTACAGCAGCCTTCGCCTCAATATCATCTGCAGGATTTAAAACAACCATACCAGGAATCACACGCATTAAAGCAAGATCCTCTAAACACTGATGAGTTGCTCCATCCTCTCCTACAGAAACGCCGGCATGAGTAGCACCAATCTTTACATTCAAATGTGGATAAGCGATTGAGTTACGAACCTGCTCATAGGCACGTCCTGCTGCAAACATTGCAAAAGAACTTGCCCATGGAATCTTTCCTGCAGTTGCAAGTCCTGCTGCAATACCCATCATATTTGACTCAGCAATACCACAATCAAAATGTAATTTTGGATATGCCTTCTTAAAAATACCGGTCTTTGTTGCTGAAGCAAGGTCAGCATCTAATACAACCAGGTTCTTATATTTCTCAGCCATAGCAACCAAAGCGTTACCATAGCTATCTCTTGTTGCAATCTTTACTAATTCTGACATAACGCTTCACCTGCCTTCTTTAATTCTTCCATCGCCTGCTCATATTCAGCATCGTTTGGAGCCTTACCATGCCATCCAGCCTTGTTTTCCATAAAGGATACTCCCTTACCCTTCACTGATTTAGCAATGATAGCAGTAGGCATACCCTTGGTTGCCTTTGCCTCATCAAATGCTGCCTTTAAAGAGTTAAAATCATGGGCATCTGCCTCTACAACATGAAAATTAAATGCTGCAAATTTATCGGTAATAGGATATGGAGTATTTACTTCTGAAACTTCTCCATCAATCTGAAGATTGTTATTATCTACAATAACAACCAAGTTATCAAGCTTCTTGGCACCAGCAAACATAGCTGCCTCCCAAACCTGACCTTCCTGAATTTCTCCATCACCAAGTAAGGTATAGGTACGATAAGCGTCTCCGTCAATCTTAGCAGCAAGTGCCATACCTACAGCTGCTGAAATTCCCTGTCCCAAAGAACCCGAAGACATATCTACTCCCGGGATATGCTTACGATCAGGATGTCCCTGAAGATACGATCCAACGTGTCTTAAGGTCTTTAAATCTTCTACCGGAAAGAATCCTCTCTCTGCAAGAGTTGCATAATAACCAGGCGCTGTGTGACCCTTAGATAATACAAAACGATCACGGTCTGCTTTTCTAGGATCCTTAGGATCCACATTCATCTCCTCAAAATAGAGATAGGTATAGATATCTGCTGCCGAAAGTGATCCACCCGGATGTCCAGACTTAGCACTGTATACGCCTTCAATGATTCCCTGGCGAACACGGTTGGCAATCTTTTTTAATTCTAATTCATTCATGCTCATCTGTCCTTTCTCTTGAAAGTAAATTTTGATTATTCACCAAATACAGCCTTATAATCCTCCTGGAAACGTACGATTCCAGAATCGGTAAGTGGATGCTTGGTCATCTGCTCGATTACCTTGTAAGGTACGGTTGCAATATCAGCTCCTGCAAGTGCACAATCAGTAACGTGAATTGGGTTACGGATGGAAGCTGCAATAATCTGAGTATCAATTCCCTCTGCTACTGCAAAGATCTCGGAAATCTGCTCGATTAAGTCAATACCCGGAGTTGAAATATCATCCAGTCTACCAAGGAAAGGTGATACATAAGTTGCACCGGCACGTGCTGCAAGAAGTGCCTGATTCGCTGAAAATACTAAGGTTACATTTGTCTTAATTCCCTCAGATGCTAATACCTTCACTGCCTTTAATCCCTCGACGGTCATAGGAATCTTAACTACCATGTTAGGATGGATTGCTGCAATTTCACGTCCCTCTGCAATCATTCCCTCTGCGTCTGTTGTAGTAGCCTTAACCTCACCACTGATTGGCCCATCAACAATCGAAGCGATCTCTGCGATTACTTCCTTGAAATCTCTTCCTTCCTTAGCAATCAACGATGGGTTTGTAGTAACACCACAGATTACTCCCATATCATTCGCCTTCTTAATGTCTTCAACGTTCGCTGTGTCAACAAAAAATCTCATGTTTTTCTTCCTCCTAAAATATTAATACAGTCTTAATAAGATCTGTTCTGTTGCCAAATTACGAAAAACATTTCTATGTTTTTTCTACAAAAATCGACATTATTATTTTACCTTTTTCACAAGACTTTTGCAAGTTTTTATGTGGATTTTGTCTAATAAATAAGGCATTTTCAAAAAAAATACCCCAACTCTTACAATCGATTATTTTTCAAGCGAAAAATTCAAAAAAAAGACGGTTCGGATTTTCGTCCGAACCATCTTAGTTTTGTTGTATTTGCGCGTATTTGCTAAGTTACTAGTTTAAACCAGGCTGTCCATAGTAAGCATTTGCTCCATGCTTTCTATAGTAGTGCTTATCCTGGATATTCTGAGGAGCACGATCCACCTGAGGATTGATTAACTCGGTACGTAATGCCATCTTAGCTACTTCGTCTAATACTACTGCATTATGTACTGCTTCATGTGCATCCTTTCCCCATGTAAATGGGCCATGGTTTTTGCAAAGACAAGCTGGAACTGCCATAGGATCCTTATCAAGTGATGTAAATCCTTCAACAATTAACTTACCTGTATTTGTCTCATATCCCTCGTCCATCTCTGCCTTTGTAAGAACACGGAAGCATGGAATATCACCATACATATAATCGGCATGCGTTGTACCGTAGCATGGGATGTCTCTTCCTGCCTGTGCCCAACTGGTAGCATATGATGAATGAGTATGAACTACACCACCGATTTCCGGCCATGCCTTGTATAACTCTAAATGAGTTGGCGTATCAGAAGAAGGATTGTACTTACCTTCAATCTTGTTACCCTCAAGGTCCATGATTACCATATCATCCGGGGTTAATAAATCATAGTCCACACCTGATGGCTTGATTGCAAAGTAACCGGTCTCACGATCAATCTCTGATGCATTACCCCAGGTAAATGTTACTAAACCATATTTTGGGAGAAGCATATTCGCTTCATATACCCTTTTCTTAAGTTCTTCTAACATATCATCCTCCCAATGAAAATACTACTTTACAAATGCAGCTGAGTTCCATCTAAGCTCGTTCTTGAAATCTCTGATGGTGGTATTGTTATCGATCACAACAGTCTCGATACCCATCATAGCACCCCACTCAACCATCTGATCAACAGTAAGATCATAAGTAAATGCAGTATGGTGAGCGCCACCGGCAAGGATCCAAGCCTCAGCACCTGTCTTAAGGTTAGGCTGTGGAGTCCAGAATGCTGTACCTACAGGAAGTTCAGGCATTGGCTTCTCAACCTTCTTACAATCAACCGCGTTGATGATTAATCTGAATCTGGTACCAAGATCAACTAATGAACATGCGATACCAGGACCTTCCTTAGCTGTGAAGATAAGTCTTGCAGGATCTTCTCTGTTACCCATAGAAAGAGGACAACATCTGATTGCAACCTTACCATCAGCAACGGAAGGACAAACCTCAAGCATGTGAGCCTGGAGAATACCTTCCTTACCCTTAACAAGGTTATAGGTATAATCTTCCATCATTGAAGTTCCCTTAGCATCCTTCTTACCAGCAGTCATGATCTTCATAAGACGAACCATAGCAGCAACCTTCCAGTCACCCTCTGCTCCGAAACCATAACCCTGTTCCATTAATCTCTGGATAGCAAGACCTGGGAGCTGCTTTAAGCCACCAAGCATACCAAAGTGATCAACGAACGCATGATAATTATTCTCATCTAAGAACTTCTTGATACCGATTTCCTGCTGAGCCTGAACTGCAACATGCTGCTTAAACTCTGCTTCATCTCTACCATCAAGAATGATATCATACTTGTCATAGTACTCAGAAACTAATGCATCCACATCACCCTGAGAAACAGCGTCAACGTAATCTACTAAGTCGTTTACACAGAAGTGATCGATTTCCCAACCAAACTTGATCTGAGCCTCAACCTTATCACCTTCTGTTACAGCTACGTTGTTCATGTTATCACCAACACGGGCAACACGAATATGGCTTGACTCAACAACACCGATTGCAGTTGTCATCCATGATGCAAGATCATCAACAACTTCTTCGTCCATGTAGTGACCAACGATGATCTTTCTCTCGATTCCCATACGTGAAACGATGTGACCATACTCTCTATCACCATGAGCTGACTGGTTCTCATTCATGAAGTCCATATCGATTGAATCGTAAGGAATCTCCTCATTGAACTGTGTGTGTAAGTGACATAAAGGCTTCTTGTACTCCTTTAAGCCTAAAATCCACATCTTAGCTGGTGAGAATGTGTGCATCCATGTGATTACACCTGCACACTCAGCATCGTTGTTTGCATCATTCAAAGTCTGACGGATCGTAGCCTGGTTAATTAATGTAGGCTTTAATACGATTTCATAATCGAACTTTCCGGTACCGTTTAAGTACTCTACGATCTTCTTTGAGTGCTCTGCAACGTGAGCTAAACACTCATCACCATACAGATCCTGAGAACCTGTACAGAACCAAAACTTGTAATTCTTGTTTGCCATTAAAAAATCCTCCTTAATAATACTTATGTCATATGTAGACAGATCGATAAATCTGTATCAAGCGACATACTTGTGCTTATGCACACGCTATTATTATACAACGATAAAAAAAACCACGCAACTGAAAAATACAGTAAAAGCGTAGTTTTTTTCGACTTATTCACGAATCATCGTTTTAAAAATCATATCATGAATCGCAAGATGTTTCTTGGTAAAAATCATGGTAAAAATCGATAGAACCGGAAGGATTCCTGTAGAGGATAAAAGAACCTTTCCCACAATTTCCCGAAGGAGAATCTGTTTGGTCCAAGCTTTCTTCCCCTGTATCTTCTTATCATTGCTTTGCAGAAATAATCCCATGGCCTTCTTTCCTACCGTTCTCCCATACATAGCAGAACACATAGGGGTGTAGATCAAGAACCAAACCACCGAAAGAAGGCCCACCAGACGACAAAAGGTTGCTTCTAAGGATACATTCGGTACCTTCTTTGTACTAAGAGCAACTCCCTCAACGGCATTTCCTTCTATATCCGTGCCTACGGTTTCTGTGGTTACCCGGTCTTCCACCGCCGGTGGAACTTCCATAGCCCAAAGAACCGTTCCCTCAATGGGAAAAGGATAGACGATAGCAAGCCAGCTGTCTGCCAGGCTACCAGTTGCCAAAAATAAAACTACCAGGCATGGAAGGGATGCAATCAGTGCATCAATTGCAAATGATACAATCCTTCGAAAAATATTTGCCGGGAAATATACCCTTTCTTCTTTACTCATAATTACCTCTATTATTTACTAAAGTTGATTGCAAGAGAACCTACGCCGCATTCACAATGAATACTTTTGCTTCCCTTGTCCCAATCCTTGCTCCTATAATACTTGTCATTCGCCTTGATTGTACCAATATCACAAACCAGTTTCATGGTAACACTATTTTTTCCACTTAAGAAATCAGCCTTTACATTTCCAATTCCTATATCCATTACCGATGTATCCGGAAGATCACCATAAAGTTTTACTTCCCCTACTGCCAGACTAATGCCTAAGGAACGGATTCTTCCTTTTTTCAAATGAACTTCCCCCATTCCCACGGTACATTCCACGTCTCTTGCATTAAAGTCCTCAAGGGTAACGGTTCCAAAGTCCATTTCACAGGAACAATCAGAGAACATACTGTTTCTAGGAACAGTAATAACAATATTGATAGTATCCTTACCAAGACCGGTCATGATTGAACTTTCGATTTTCAAAGTTCGATTGTCCAAGGTCAGCTCTACATTTTTACGATTGTACTCTACAACTACTTCTTCCACATCATCTGCCCGAATCACTAAATTGCAGTTTTTAACCTGAAGGTTAAGATTTCTAACCTCCTTAATACTGTAACTTTTTTCATATTGGATGCTTCCGTCCCCCCAAGCAGTCACGCTTTCCACAACGGCAAAAATCGCCTGTACCGTTTCTGTTATTACCCAAACCGCCAGCACGATTGCCAACATCATGGAAATATATTTGATTACATTTTGTAATGAAATCATAGAATATCCATGCCTCCAAACAGACAGGTTGCATTAACATAGACGGTTGGCGCATTGGGATTTACCGCCTTCTTTCTCTTGTCTCGGATTCCTCCGAAGATTGGGGTTCCTGAAATTTCCAGATTTACTCCGGATGGAAGAGAGACCTCAGCACCACCAAAGGTTACAGTACTATTAATCACCACATCCCTTGTGATAATGGCATTTCTAAGGTCCAAAACAATGGTTCCAAAGTTCACCGTAATTTCGCATCCTTCAAAGACATCATTCGGATAAACCATACGATTCGTTCCAAAGGAAGCGGTATACTCTCTTTCGTCATCAATGTTTTGCTCTGCTTCTCTTTCTCTTTTTAATCGTTTATCTAGGTTCTTTTGGAAGATTCCCTTCCAAACCAGAACCATACCAATAGCGATTAATACCGCTGGTGCAATCAAACGACCTAAAATCTCATAATTTAAAACCTTTCGAACCGGTGGCAGGAAAATGATTCCAAGAATCATTCCCAAAAGGTTTCCTACGCTAATCCCCTTATTTAAGAGATTTGCCAAGCATGGCAAGAAGATGGCCAGGGCCCACCAATCCCATAGATTAAAGGACCATCCCCAAAAGTACTGGCCAAAAAAGCTAATACCAATTGCTATTAAAACAAATCCCCAAAAAACGCTGTTTGTTTTCTTCAAACTGCTTCCTCCTAATCAAAATCCTTTTCATGTAAGATGTAATAACCATTCATCTTTTTTCTACCAAAAATCTTTTTGATTAAACGCATTAGGCCCCGACCCCTATTATGGTCGATTGCCCGGTCTACAATATCCATCACATGTTCCTTTTCCAGTCCATGTGACATTCCATATTCCTCATCAATCTTAGCATATAAAGAAAGGGTTCCCATGTCATCTAAAAGATAACCTTCTGCCTTTGCGTAGGTAGTTGCAAAATCAACCCATTCATTGATGTCATATTCCTTTAACTCAATATAATTTGGGAACATCGTCTCAATGTCCGGATGTAAATCGATTAATCGTTCCATGGTCGATTTGTCATCTTCCATTACCACAATCATCTCATCCGTATATCCTTGAAGGGCATCAATCATATTCACCCAAGTAGTACGGTTGATTGCTCCGGCATTCTCAATAATCAAATCGGATCCAATCAGCCTTGGCATAGCCCTTAAGATTCCCTTCTTATTTAGGATATTACCGTTCACCCTTGCAATCTTTCTGCCCTTACGACCTCTTTCTCGATTTGCTACCTTGATGATATTGGTCGCAAGCGTTGTCTTACCACTCTTATCTTCTCCTACCACCAACATATTATTGCTCTTAGAGGAGCCATCCCGGTCGTAATTTTCTGTAAGATTGTAAATCGTCTTTGCAATGGAATGCTCCATGCCAGTCATCTTTAAGTAAGTTTCAAACAGCGGCTTATACCTTTCAGCCAAGAAATATCTTCCTTCTTCCGGAGATTCCGGAATATCAAAATCATCTAATGACTTCTCTTCCACCTCAATCTCCTGTGCTTCAATCCGGCCGGCAGCAATTGCCTGCTTTTTCTTTTTCTCAGCACGCTTTTTTGCCTTTTCTTTCTTCTTTCTTAACTCTGCTTTTTCCTCTTCGTCCATCAGGTCTGTTTCACTTAATTCAACAACCTCTTCATTCTCCTGGCCAAACAATTCTTTTGCGGCCCTTTGTTCCGGACTAAGTTCATCTAATTCTTGGGCATGGTCTTCCTCTTCCGATTCGGTTTCTGTCTGACTTTCTTCCCGACTTTCTACGCTTTCTTTTTCTTCCGGTTCTTCTTCAACCTTAGCTTGGGATTCTGACAAACTTTCCGGCTGACTTTCTTCCTCTGACCTTTCAGGTTCTTCTGCAGGAGCATCTAAAACATCATCCTCTGACTCCAAAGAAATCTCTTCACTTTCTGTCGTCTCTTCTTCTGCAAGAACCTCCTCTTCCTCCTGAGAAATAGCCTTAGAGAGTTCTGTCTCATCTACCTGGCCTAAAGCCACGCTTGGTTCTGTCTCATCCACCTGGCCTAAAGCCACACCTGGCTCTGTCTCATCCACCTGGTCTAAAGCCACACTTGGCTCTGTTACGGAATTCATAGCATTCTCTGCTGTATCCGAAGAAATAATTCCCTTTTGTCTGAGTTTTTCAAGAATCTCACGAATAGAAATCTCACCGGTTACCTGCTTCGTAACCATATCCTGTTCTCTTTGCTCCCGTTCGATTTCCTCCTGAGACTTTACCTCCACAGAAGCTTCCTTCTTGGGAGCCTCCATAAAGATTTCGCCCTCTTCTTCTTCCCCGACTTCTTCAGGAGCTTCTTCTAAATCCTCCCTAGAAAATCCGGTATCTTCAATGGCACTTTCTTCCTCTAGCTTATTCTCAAGTTTCTCCTTGATTTCCTTTGCTAAGCGATCTGCCTCTTCTTCCTTGGCCTTGGCTTTTTTCCTTTCCATTTCTTCACGAACCGGCTCTAAGGTCTGGGCAATCTGGATTACCTCAGCAATGGAAGAAGTATCCTCAAACGGATCCTTCTTGTTTTGAACGATTCCCCCAAGCGTAGGATCCGGAACATATTCTTCTTCCTTAAGGCTTTCCAATTCCTCAAGAGTAGCCGTATTCTCTAAGGCTTCTTTTGGAAGTTCCTTTAAGGCTTCTGATAATTCCACATTTGTAGTCTCTTCAAATTCCGGCAAATGAAGTCCCGAAGTAGCAAATTGGATATCCTGGGTTTTAAATTCTCCATATTCCTCTGCTTCTTCCTCTTCCTGCTCCTGCTCATCCATGAATTTTTCCATATTATGAGCTAACTGAGCCTCTGCCTGCGCATCATTCTTAAAGTTCTCAACCATCTGATCCGCATTAAGGCTGATGGACTGCTCGCTCATGTCTTCAACCAAAGATCGCTCCTGTTCCTCGGTCAGATTGGTCATGGAAGCCTTAAGCTGTAAGGCTCTGGTTACATACTTACCTTCATTGAACCAAAGATAGATTTCATCACAAACTGCTGCACTTTCCGCCTGTCTTCCAATGGCTGCATATAACTTTGCAAGTTCATAGGCCCAACGGTCATCCATCTCCTCTTCCAGATAAGCCTTCAAAATATCAATCAGTTGATCTTCATCAACTCCAAGGGCCTTGCTGATTCGGTATTGGAGAATATACCTAGCAGAATCCTTTGGTGCCATATCAATAAAATCAAGATAAAACTCTTTTGCTTCATCAAAATCATTTAATTTTACAGAAAGCAAACAAAGACGGTAAGCCAAACGACGTCCCATCTGTGATCTTTCGTAAGCGATTGTTAATACATCCTTCGCCTTTTCATAATCCTTTACCATCTCGTAGACATCACCTACAAGAGACAAAGAGATATTATCCTTACACCGAGACCAGTTCACATGATCTGCCACTTCAGCAGCCTGATCATAGGCTCCCTGATTTAACAATGCCTTTATCTCTTCGATTTTCTTTTTATAATCAGTTTTCTCCACCCTGATTCACCTCACAATCATTCAATCAATGACCATATGTCAAGACATCCCTAAAGTTCCATTCTTCCCTCAAGAGCTCGAAGTAATGTCACCTCATCAATATTTTCAATATCTCCACCTACCGGAACCCCTGATGCAATTCTTGTTACCTTGATTCCACTAGGTTTAATTAACTTGCTTAAATACATGGCAGTGGTTTCACCCTCTACACTGGAATTCGTGGCAATAATCACCTCATCCACATCCCTTTGTAAACGCACCAATAATTCCTTGATTTTAATATCAGCCGCACTGATTCCGGTCATAGGGGAAATAGCCCCATGAAGTACATGATATACCCCTTCATACTTACCGGTTTTTTCATAGGCCTCTAAATCACGACTATTTTCCACCACCATAATCTGCCGATGATTCCTCTTTGTACTGGCACAAATAGGACATAGTTCTTGGTCTGTTAAAGTAAGACACTCCTTACAATAACGGACATTTTTTCTAGTTGCTATTAGGGTATCCGCAAAATGTTTTACCTGCTCTTCCGGCATATGAATCACAAAATAAGCAAGCCTTTGAGCTGACTTCCTTCCAATTCCAGGAAGGCCAGCAAATTCTTCAATCAGGTTGTCCAGACTTCCTCTTGGTTTATCCATCTATCCTTTCCTTCCTTTTGGAAAAAGTCTTCTCTAGAACGGGAGATTTCCTGCAAATCCACCGGTAGCCTTAGACATCTTAGCCTGGCTATCTTCTTCCATCTGACGAAGAGCCTCATTGGTAGCTGCCATAATTAAGTCCTGAAGCATTTCAACATCCTCCGGATCCACAACCTCAGGATCAATCTTTACTTCTGTTACCTCCTTCTTACCTGAAACCGTAACAGAAACAGCACCACCACCTGCATTCGCGGTATAGGTTGCCTCTTCTAAAGCCCTTGTTGCATCCTCCACCTGCTTCTGCATCTTCTGTGCCTGCTTCATTAAACTCTGCATATTTCCAGGCATCATTCCTCCTGGATATCCACCTCTTCTTGCCATCCTAAAAGTCCTCCTCTTCAATATTCATGCCGATTACTTCTTCCATATCTATAAAGTCAACTTCCTGTGGTTCATTGACATCAATCAAACGAACTCGAATATCGGCGTCTACTTCAAATTCGTTGTAAATCTCTTCTTTTAAATCCTCCAAATGCTGACAAACAACACGATATACAAAAACCTCATGAAAAATAAGTTCTAACTTATTCTCTGTAAAGGCCGGTTTTGCGTAAATCATGGAGTGTTTTAAAGGCTGGGTTAATTTCAAACAAAGTTCTCCCCAATGTTCCACAATGGTACGGATATCTTCCGGTAAGGCATCTCGTTTGACAAACTTTTTAATCACCTTACTCTCTTCCTCTTTCACCTTTAAGGGTTCCGCAGGCAAATCTTCCCTGCTTATTCCCGGAACATAACCTCCGGCTAAAAGCCGTTCCAGCTGATTAATCCGAGCCGCTAAAGCGGTAAGATCGTGGCTCATGGATGGACTTGCCATCTTGATTAATGCCACCTCTAAAAGCACCCGCTTATCAGTGGCAAACTTCATCTGATTTCCCAGTTCCGATAAAATCCGGATATCCCGCATCAATTCCACCGGGGAAATAATCTTTGCCACTTCTTTCATCTCTTCAATCTTTTCCCTAGAAGCATTAATAAAATCCTCCAGGTCATCTGAATTCTGAATCAAAAGCAGGTTTCTTAAATACCAGCAAAAATCAGATACGAACTGAGCCAGTTCCCTTCCTTGCATGACTACTTCTTCCACCACCCTAAGGCAATCCGTCATCCTGCAATCAGTTAAAGCTCTTACCAGTTTTTCAAAGATTTCATTATCAACCGCTCCTAAAGCCTGGAGAACATGATCATACGTTAAATCCTCCCCTAAATAAAGAGCGATACAACGGTCCATTAAAGACAAGGCATCTCGCATGGAACCATCCGCTGCCTTTGCCAAATAGTTTACCGCCGAATCTTCGATTGAGATTTGTTCCTGTTTCGCCAGATTCCTTAACTGTTTAGCAATAGTTGCAAGTTCAATTCTTCGAAAATCATATCTCTGACAGCGAGACATAATGGTAATTGCAATCTTTTGTACATCGGTGGTAGCCAGGATAAACATAACATATTCCGGCGGTTCCTCAATGGTCTTTAAAAGAGCATTGTAAGCAGAAGGCGTTAACATATGGGCCTCATCAATAATATAGACCTTATATTTTCCCTCCGTTGGTCGATATTGAACCTCTTCTTTAATCTGTCGAATATTGTCTACGCCATTATTAGAAGCCGCATCGATTTCGATTACATTAAGGGAAGCTCCTGCCAAAATTCTCTTGCAGGTTGGACACTCATTACAAGGGCTTCCATCCTGGGGATTTTCACAGTTCACCGCTCGGGCAAGGATCTTTGCCACAGAAGTTTTTCCTGTACCTCTGGTTCCCGTAAAAAGGTAGGCATGAGACGTTTTCCCTAGCATCACCTGATTTTTTAAACTTTTTACTACCGCATCCTGTCCTCTTACTTCCTCAAAATTTTGAGGACGGAACTTACGGTAAAGTGCTTGATATGACATGTTTCTTCCTCTAGTTTCACTTAATCACCAAATGAAATTCCCATAAGTTTAGCCTGGGTCACCACATCATCCTTTGGATCTACCAGTTTCAATTTACCAGCCACCTCAGAAAGTGGAATCTTCTTAATCTGACCCTTGTCTATTCCCACAAGATTTCCATACTCTTTTTCCTTAATCATTTTTCCAGCCATGGCACCAAACCTACTGGCAAGAACCCGATCATAACCATTGGGCATTCCTCCACGCTGTACGTGTCCCGGAACAGTTACTCTCACTTCTCTTTGAAAATGCTCTTCCAGTTTTTTTGCCAGCACTTCTACCGGCTTATTTTGCATCCTGCTTTTTCTTTCTTCCTTGCTTAATTCAGCGTCCTCTTTCGAAATCGCACCTTCTGCCACCGCAAGAAGAATCTGTTTTTTACCAAGGGCAATCTTCTTTTTTATTGCTTCCTTCACCTGATCAAAGTCATAAGGAATCTCCGGAATCAAGATGACATCTGCTCCGCCAGCAATCCCTCCATATAAAGCCAACCACCCAGCTTTATGTCCCATTAGTTCCACTAACATAATACGACTGTGAGAAGTTGCTGTGGTGTGTATGCAATCAAGTTCTCTTGTAACCACTTCCAGGGCACTGTGAAAGCCAAAGGTTACCTGGCTTCCCCAAAGGTCATTGTCAATGGTTTTAGGAAGTCCAATTACCGATAAACCCTCCTGACTAAGAAGGTTTGCGGTTTTCATGGAACCATTCCCACCTAATACCACCAGACAGTCCAGCTTCATCTTCTTGTAGGTCTTTTTCATGGCTTCCACCTTGTTGATGCCATCCTCTCCGATTTTTCGCATATTTTTAAAAGGTTGTCTGGAAGTTCCCAGTATGGTTCCTCCAAGTCTTAAAATCCCCTCAAAATCCTTGACTTCCATCTCCTGATACTTCTCATGGATCAAACCATAGTAGCCATCTAAAATTCCATAAATAGAAAGTTCTTGTCCGAATTGTTCGTAAAGACTTAAGACCAAAGCACGCATGGTTGCATTTAAACTCTGACAATCTCCTCCGCTTGTTAAGATTCCTACTCTCATAAAAACCTCCGTCCTTGACTCTTTTGCAAACACACTACGACAAGATACATTTTAACACACCCCTATTTTCTATGCAAGAAGATGCGAAAAAAAGACTTCTCTCATATCTATCCCGATATAAAAGAAGTCCTATTATTTAAAATTAAATCCGTGCGTTCTGGCTTGTATGATAAACATAAACGTTACCTTAGCAGTTAACTCGATCCAGGCGCCCTTGTATCACACAGAAGGGCTTGCTTAGTGCTGCTTCATTCCTGACCTGACACGGTTCACAAGTTTCTGTTGCACAAGACCCAGACGTCAACATCACTTACCAAGGGCTGCTTTACATTCAGCCATCCGAAACAGAACATCACCCCTGCTAGAGCGGATTGCAGGTACAGGGCACCGCTATCTCCCCGGCTGCACGGAAATGTTTTGACATTGTTCTTTGCTATAGTCTTCCCATAGGTTTCTCAGTATACACGAAAACAAACCATTTGTAAAGATTATTTCTCTTTCCCCTTCTTGCGAAGCTCTGCAAAGAAGTCTTTTAAAAGCTTCCCGCATTCTTCCTCTAAAATCCCCTCTTCTGTCTCTACCTGATGATTAAATTCCTTTACATGCAAAAGGTCCAGAACGGATCCGGCACAGCCGGCCTTGGGATTCATAGCTCCAATATATACTTTTTTTATTCTGGCTTGCACAATGGCTCCGGAGCACATCTGGCATGGTTCCAAGGTGATATACATCTCGCAATCATCCAATCTCCAGTCATCTAATTTTTTGCTAGCCTTTCGGATCGCGTTTAATTCTGCATGGGACAGGGTATTTTTATCGGTCATGCGACGGTTATAGCCCCTGCCAACCACCTTGCCTTGATAGACAATCACGCAACCAATCGGTACCTCCCCCATTGCCGCTGCCTTTTTTGCCTGGACAATGGCTTGTTTCATAAAACGAATCTTATCTTCCATCTCTGATCCCTTATGATAGGTATTTGGAAACCAGCTCCCAGATGGAATCTTTCTCAAATCCCAATTTCCAAAATGCCCCACCTGCAAGTTTATATTCTCCAATTAACTGTAACTTAGCCTCAATGGACTTTTCATTCTCATACCAAATGCGAACCAGAGTATCTTCATCTAACTGGCCTTCCGCATAATACTGGCCTGCATCCTCTACCCATATCTTTTCCGCATCAATATTATTTTTAGAGAAATAATTCTCAGCAACTTCCATCCCTACTGCCTGAGAGCTTAAATAATAGTCCCCATTGGCTGCGTCCTCAATGAATTTTCCATCTTCGCTGGAACCTGTAGAGCCATCGGTCTCAAACCAGATTCTGGTATAAAATGGCATACCAGAGATGATTTTACTTGGATTTCCCACCTCGGCAATGGTATTGATGATGCCCGCTCTTTCAAAAGAAAGAGAAGCAACAGATCCTGCCTCTGTGCTACTGGTATTGTGCTCATCGTAGCCCATGATTACCACATAATCTGCAAAGACACCCTGCTCTGCACGGTTGTAGTACGCAGTCCAAGCCGAAGACACATAGTTATCAATGGATAAGATAATTCCACTTTTATGACAAGCCAAGGAAAGTTCTCTTACAAACTGAATGAAATGATCTCCATTCTCACTGGCAATATATTCAAAATCCAGATTTAATCCATCGATTTCATAAGCCTCTAATTCAGCAATGACATTTTTAATCAATCGGGATCTTTTTGAGGTATATGGCAAGAGATCATTGATAATATGCTTTCCATCGCTATCTGTGGTAAAGTCATTAAGCAGTGCCCATACCTGAAGATCATGATTATGAGCCAGTGTTACGTAATCCGAAGAAGCAATGCTTGAGATTTTACCATTGCTGCTTTCTACAGAAAGCCATGTTGGGGAAATAACATTCACCCCTTCCATCTCTGCAAGAACCTCTGATAAACTTCCGTTGCTGGTCATATTGGTTACCTGGTGCCAAGCAAGACTTACCGTCTTTCCCATGGATAGTCCTGAATAAACAGGGGCAGTATAATCGTTGGTTCTGGTTTCCTCCTTGGTCTTTCCCAGGCTTTGACAAGAAAGATAACCTGTTAAACCATCTTCTGTAAGAACTTTGGTCCACTTCTTTCCTTCTTTTAATACCTCTACCTTTTCACCCTTTTTGCAATTCTTCATAATGTCGCTTTTCTTGTCTCCTTCCAATCGAAGATTGGAATCTTCCGACAAACTTGCCACAAAAATGCTTCTATCAAACGCCGTGGTTACCACTAGTCTTTTTGGCGAATCATAGTCTTTGAAGGTCACATTAGAATATTTTAAAATAAAATCTGTACTTAAATAGATTTGTCCATCGATTGATTTAATATTCTTATCATCTAAGGTGTAAGATTCTGTTTCTGAAGGCATGGTATAAAGCAAAAGGCCCTCATTCGTATCATAGTAGAATCTCTCATTGATATTTGCCTTTACATAATCAAGGGGAAGGTAAGTGCCCTCCGAAACATAGGCACGCGTTTCCTGGTCCACCTGTCCATTTAAAAGAATTACGGCCTGTCCATCCCCCTCTTCATCCTTGCTTATTCCATAATATTCATAAAGATCTGCTATTTTTTTACTTGCTGTCTCAGGAAGTATATCCTTTCCCTTGACCAGCAAAAGTCCTACCACCAGTAAAATTACAACCACAAAAATCACTGGCAGGCTACGATGATTCTTCATGCCAAAGCTCCTTTCTTTTCCCTACTATTTATCTTTGTTAATATAACTTAAATTTAAATTTCTGTAAAGATAAAAAGGGGTCACGGGATTTTAAAAATTCCGTGACCCTTGTTTTTTACTCTGCATTCAATTCAAGAGATACGTGTGAAACGAGCCACGTATCTGATTATCCATGCCAGGTGGTGTGTGTGATATATATCCCCATGGCTTTTCTCCTCTATCCTCCTTCCCCTATCACATTTTTCGTCTCACAGACTTATTTTACCATTCATGAAAGGTCAGGGTCAATGGAAATCACACATATTTTCAGTGGTATTTACGCTCGTTTATTCACCAAAAATTCACTGGCATTTTTTGACTTATATCCGGGGATTCTGTATACTATAAGTAAATAAAGGCAGTTTCAGAAAGGAGGATTCCTATGATCATCGAAAAAATCAATAATCAGACAATTAAATGTACCTTACTAAAATCTGATATGGAAGAGTTTCATGTTGATCTTACAGATCTTTCTTACGAGAACGCAGATGCTGACGCCTTGCTTAGATATCTGATGGATTTGGCTTATCAAAAGTATGGTTTTAGTACCAATCATTCTCCGGTTCTGGTTGAAGTAATTCCAACGCCGGAAGAGGGCATCATTTTATTCGTTACAAGAACCGATGCCTCACCAGATATGGAGGATTTGGAGGAGTATGAATCAGAAACTGAGGATGAAGAAGAAGCACACGTAAAAAAACCAAGCATAGAAGAAATCCTAAAGAATTATGCACCGAATAGGAATCCTTCTTCCGACAACCCGGGTCACGGGAACACCCCAAAAAAACTCTTATTTATCGCTAACTTCTATGGTCTGAATACAATCTTTCAATTTGCACAAAATCTGCAATCCATTGATATTATTTCAGACAGCGCACTCTACCGAATTCCTAAAGACAACAGCTATTATCTGGTTCTCAAGGTAAAGTACAACAAGTTACAGCTTCTAGAACTTTCCAATTATATTAACGAGTATTCTACCCTTTTGAATGCCAGCCATATGATGGAAAATTTTTTAAAAGAACACGCTATTGTAATTCGCGAGCACAATGCTCTGGAATTTATAAAGAACTTATAAATATCAAGACTCAGCTGGAGTTCATACTCCAGCCAAATAAAAAAAAGAGAAGCCCTTGGTTTCTCTTTTTTACTCTAATTAAATTCTGTTCCATCAATCTCCCCGTTATTCTTAGCATCCACATAATCATTCAATGCTTCCACTACTGAATCCGGATCCAAATAGTGAACATAACAAGCCTGCTCTAAGGTTTCTCCATAAGAGGATGGACATCCAAGACAGTGCATGCCTGCGTCTAAAAGGATTGGAATAAAATCCGGTTCGATTTGAATCAAATCATTAACAATAATATCTTTACTTACATGCTGAATCTTTCCCTCTTCCATTGCGATACCTCCATTCCTTTCTTTTTATGGGCTATTGTAGCAACGGATTTCTACTTTGTCAAACCTTCTTCCGTTTCTAATACTTCTTCCTCATCTTCCTCATCGTAAAGAGAGAAAATCTTATTATAAATATAAGCTAAAATCAGTCCATTTAAGCCAAAGACCATGATAATCATCCAGCTAAAGATTCCCCATGGGAAAGTCCTGTAAAGAAGACTAGCAAAAACCCCTCCAATACAAAGGATGGTCCATAATCCCCCAAACAAAATGTTTTTCTTATTATTCTTTACGATGTAAATTGTATTTTTAAATTCCTCCTTAAATCCACCAGCATAATGCATCATGGTCATATAGAGGGTATTAAAGAAGGATACTAAGGCCACAATTAATAGTATCGTTAAAATCAAACTTGCAATATTGATAGGGGTGGCATCTTTTTGAACATTTGCAACAAAGAATAAGAGGTCAAACCCTGCAACCACCGTAACCAGTACCTGAAGGATCCCCCACACCAGGCCTTTTACAAAATTATCTGTAAAGGCTGAGAAATAAACCATAAGGTATGAGGACTCAGACTTTCTGTCCTGCACCAGTTCCATCATAACCTGAAAGAGAGCAACATTTGAGATACCGATGGTTAAAATTGGTACAGAAGTTAGGATATATACGAAATTAAATACTATGGCAAGTCCAATTCTCTTTAGGTATGTCATAAATGCGCCATCATTTGCAAAAAAATCTTTCATGCTTTCACCTTTCCGTCTTATAATTTGCAGAAAAAGACTTCCGCTTCCTGCTGTAATTCTTGAAATCCCACTGCCTTTGCCAATTTTCTGGATTTTTCATTATCCCTCCGGATTCTGCAATAGATTTCCTTTAGTTCCTCCCTTTTCGCCAGGTCCATCACTAACTTCACCCCCTCCTGTCCGTAGCCCATGCCACGATATTCCGGCAGGAGATAGTAGCCCAAATAAACCCGTTTTCCCTGATTCGATAGGCCACAAAGTCCAAGGATTCGCCCATCCTCCCTGCGGCAAAGCAGATAATATCCATATTCATAAAAGGAATATACATGAGAAATATAAGAAGAAAGTCTCTCTTTGTCAAATGAAAATTCTATGTCTTTCTTCCAATTCGAAGAAAAATCCCTTCCCTGTCCGAATATTTTTTCTAAGGAGCCTAACTCTGATTTCTGCATTTCCCTTAGATAGACACGGTTTCCTTTTCCGGCTATCCAAGGGTATCCTAAGGCATGGGCGTGGATTTTCCTTAAAAAATCTCCGTCTAATTCCTCTCGGAAATAAGCCTCTTCTTCCCCCGGAAATTCCAACAGATAGTCCGCATTGGAAAGGTCTTGATCCCCGGAATTTGGATTTTTAAATCCTATACAAGTCATGCCTGCACTCTTTCCTGCGTACAGACCATAAAAGGTATCTTCAATAACAATACACTCCTCAGGCTTTACCCCCAAGCGTCTTGCCGCCTCTAAAAACACATCCGGTGCCGGCTTCCTATGTTCTACCTCAAAACTTGAAACCACCTGGTCAAAACATTCCTCTACCCCTAGGGCCTTTAGATTATCCGAAATTGCCTCTGGGGTGGAAGAAGATGCAAGCGCAAGAAGAAGGCCATCTTCTTTTAGACGACCAACAAATTCTGCTGCACCATCTATGAAAGGATAGCCTTCCTCTTGTAAAATCTCTTTTTTCTTTGAATCACCTAGTTTTCTTAATTCTTCCAAGGACCAGGATAGGTGATAATCCTTCTGAATGGTTTCCCACATGTAAGTAAGAGTAGTCCCGATAAATTGCTTGTAATAATCCCACGAAAGTGTCTGTCCCAATTCCTTCATGGCCCGAATATTTGCCTGATAGTGCAAACGCTCCGTATCCAAAAGAACTCCATCCATATCAAAGAGAACCGCTTTTAACATGTAGTAGGCTCTCCATATTCCTCACCAAAGGTATCCACTGTAACACGTTCCATTCTCTGTACATTATATGGACGATCCGAATAATCGGTTTCCTGGGTTGCAATTTTTTCTACCACATCCATTCCCTCAATAATCTTACCAAATGCTGCATACTGTCCATCAAGATGTGGCGACTTCTTATGCATAATAAAAAACTGAGAACCTGCCGAATCCGGATGCATAGCTCTTGCCATAGAAAGTACACCAGGATCGTGAGCAAGATCGTTCGTAAATCCATTCATACGAAACTCTCCGGGAATACAATAGCCTGGACCGCCGGTACCAAGGCCATCCGGATCGCCCCCTTGAATCATAAAACCATTGATGACACGATGAAAAATAATTCCATCATAAAATCCCTTCTTAATTAGTGAAATAAAATTCTTTACTGTATTAGGAGCAACCTCCGGGTAAAGTTCTGCTTTCATTACATCACCGTTTTCCATGGTGATTGTTACAATTGGATTTGCCATGAATCCATCCTCCTATTCATTCTTTTCTTGTTCTTGTTTTTTTACCTGTTTCATCTTTGTCTTTGATGGAAATGCGATATTTAACATCACGTATGCAAAGAATCCATATACTAAAAACTTTAGAACCGTATCGATAATAGTATACCCCTTAAATTCACGATTCACAATAAGAATTATATTACGAATAATATCGATTAATAACTTCGTGGAATATGCGGTATAACATACGAAGCAAAGATTTACCTTGCCCAAAGCAAAACTACCTAATCCTCCAAAGATCAAAAACCAACCTGCAAAGTAACCAATCACTATAAATACACCACTACTTGTGATCACATCATAGAAAATGGAATTTGCCAGTCCATATACAACCGCCAAAATCAATAAAATCGGCGACATATTTAAAATCCAGGAAAACACGGGATTCTGCTTAAAAGCATCCCTTAAGGCATCTGCTAACTTCTCACTTGTTCTCATAATTCTCTCCTCCATTCTTATTTATACTTACTACCATTATAGTTTAATTTCACATTTAACTCAAATAAAAAATGGCAAGAATGATATCTTGCCATTTCCTAACGAAAGATTTCAGAACATCTACGATGTCTAATAATTGAATTCAGTGCGCTTTATACTTCGAAAATTAAATCGCCGTATGAAGGCATTGGCCATAATTCCTTATCAACGATCATCTCAAGTTCGTCAACAGGAGCACGAAGAGCAGCCATATCAGCAATGATGACATCTCTGTAATACTGAGCTCTCTTCTCGCCATCTGCCATAGCAGAAGCTTCCTCTGCATCTACCTTAAGCTTAGCAAGGGCATCCTTTGCGAAACCTAATTTCTCAGATACAAGCTCTAAAAGTTCTGTTTCAGTTGCAAGAGCAACATCTACGCCAGTAGCCTTTACCGCATTAATTGTGCCTGCAAGGTTAGATACATACTTGATTACAGCAGGAATAATCTGCTTTCCAGCCATATCGATCATAGTTCTAGCCTCGATATTTATAGCCTTTGAATAAGCTTCATAACCAATTTCTACACGAGACTCAAGCTCTGCCTTAGTAAATACACCATACTTCTCAAACATAGCCACGTTCTTATCGCTTACTAATGAAGGAATTGCGTCTACCATGGTACGGAGATTTGGAAGACCTCTGCGCTCAGCCTCTGCTACCCACTCGTCTGAGTAACCATTACCATTGAAGATAATTCTCTGGTGATCGGTAAGGAGTCTCTTAATAATATCATGAATCGCCATCTGAAGGTCGTCTGCCTGCTCAAGTTCGCTAGCGATTAAATCAAACTGCTCAGCAACGATTGTATTTAATACAACGTTCGGTGATGCAACGGAATCAGAAGAACCAACCATACGGAACTCGAACTTGTTTCCGGTAAATGCAAATGGTGATGTTCTGTTACGATCGGTAGCATCCTTTGGAAGATCTGGAAGCGACTTAACACCGGTCTGTAACTTACCAGCAGTGATTGAACTTGTAGCTTCACCGGTGCTGATTAACTGATCTACCACATCCTGTAACTGATCTCCTAAGAAGGCAGATACGATTGCTGGAGGTGCCTCGTTCGCACCAAGACGGTGATCATTACCCGGATTAGCAGCTGACTCACGAAGAAGATCTGCATGCTCATCTACAGCAGCAAGTACAGCTGCAAGTACTAATAGGAACTGAATATTCTCATGAGGTGTCTTACCCGGATCTAAAAGGTTAATTCCATCATCTGTAGTAATTGACCAGTTATCATGCTTACCAGAACCATTGATTCCATCAAATGGCTTCTCGTGAAGGAGACACTCAAGACCATGGTGGTTTGCAATTTTCTTTAACATCTCCATGGTAAGCTGGTTGTTATCAACAGCCACATTACACTCACTATAAATTGGAGCTAGCTCGTGCTGAGCCGGTGCTACCTCATTATGCTGAGTCTTTGCAGGAATACCCAGCTTCCAAAGCTGTTCGTTCACATCCTTCATGAATGCTGCGATTCTTTCACGAATGGTTCCGAAGTAGTGATCCTCTAATTCCTGACCCTTAGGAGGCATAGCACCAAATAAAGTACGTCCGGTAAAGATTAAATCTTTTCTCTTTAAATACTTCTGCTTATCAACTAAGAAATACTCCTGCTCAGGTCCAACCGATGGAGTAACTCTCTTAGAATGATCATTACCAAGAAGTCGAAGAAGTCTAATTGTCTGTGTATTTAAGGCTTCCATTGAACGGAGAAGAGGAGTTTTCTTGTCAAGAGCTTCTCCTGTATAAGAACAGAAAGCAGTTGGAATACAAAGTGTAGCTCCAGCAGCATCACGTCTTACAAAAGCTGGTGAAGTGCAATCCCATGCTGTATATCCTCTTGCTTCAAAAGTTGCACGAAGACCACCTGATGGGAAAGAAGAAGCATCTGGTTCACCCTTAATCAATTCTTTTCCCGAGAACTCCATCAGCACCTTTCCTTCTGCTGTGACAGGGGAAATGAATGAATCGTGCTTCTCAGCGGTAACACCTGTTAAAGGCTGGAACCAATGTGTATAATGGGTACAACCCTTTTCGATTGCCCATTCCTTCATTGCATGTGCAACAGCATTCGCAACTTCTGTAGTAAGTTCTCCTTTGCTAGCCATGATTCCCTTTAATTCTTTGTAAATTGCCTTTGGAAGACGCTCGCGCATAGCCTTGTCGTTGAACACGTCAGTTCCAAAGATTTCTGTAACATTAATCTTATCGCTCATAGTTTCTGTTCCTTTCGTACTATTTACTTGCTTCATTATATCATATACTTTTTAAAATGCTAGCGTAAATTAAAAAAGGCGATCCTACGGTTGGTAGGAACGCCTTCGTTCATGCATGTTTTATTTTTTAATTTACATATGTGACTTTAACCTATTTCTCAAAAAAATGCAAGCCTTTTTTTATTTTTTATAACAAAAGACCTTATTCATCCACAATCAACTCGCCCCGTAAAAGCATGATCACTACGCGCTTACTGCTATTATTCTTAGTACAAGTTGACAGGGTAATTATCTTATCATCTTTGGTAATCTCTCGCACCCTCTTAGATGTATCATAAACAGATCTTGCTCTCTGCTCCTTGATCCACTGAGTAAATTCCTCATCACTGGTAAAGGAATACTGATAGACCGGATCATTCTTGGCATTGGCCTCAAACATTGCAAATACATAACAGATGTAATGGTCATCTCCCTCATAGATATCAAAGGTAGGATGCTTTTTATAATAGGATTTTTCATCCAGGTACTGGGTTAAAGTTCCAAACATAGCATCGGACCACATATTGTGCCCATATATAATGGTATTTTTAGAATCAAATTTCTCAGTTAAACGGTAATCTAAGAAAATCGAACCATTCCGATTATAGGTATTATCGTAAAGGTGGGTAAGATAATAGGAATTATCACTATGCTGAAGGATTGGATACTGAATTCTGGTATCTTCCTGGCGGATATATCCCACTGCCTCCTTGTTTAATTTCTTTAATTTAGAAAAATCCCAGGTCCATTTTTTCTTTTCCTTAGAAACAGCCACCTTTCCATCTGATTCTGCTGTTCCATTCCCTTGGTCATCACCGGTGTCTGTCGTGGTATAAAACATATTATCCACTTCTTCATAAGCCTGATCGCCTTCTCCGTATTCTAAAAAACGTTTTGTCAGGCTGTAGGCACTGAAGGTAAAAATACCAGCCATAATCGCAAGTAGAATATAGCGAATCACATTGGCCTTGGTTGCCTTACGCCGTTTTTTCTTTTTTACTTCTAAGCTTTCTTCAGACTTATCCATTCCTGTCATTCCTTTCCTGAGACTCAGGCCTTATTAATAGAGCCAAACATCTCCATTTTCTCCTTTACTGTCTCTTTGATTGCTTCAAAGCCAGGCTTAAGGAGTTTTCTAGGGTCATAACCCTTACCCTCAAGATCCTTGCCGGCTTCAATATACTTTCTGGTTGCCTCTGCAAATGATAACTGACATTCTGTATTAACATTCACCTTAGAAACACCCATGGAAATTGCTTTCTGTACCTGTTCGGCCGGAATACCGGTTCCGCCGTGAAGTACCAAGGGAAGTTCTTCCCCCACCTTAGACGCAATAGCCTCTAAGGTATCAAAGGAAAGTCCAGCCCAATTAGCAGGATACTTACCATGGATATTACCAATTCCACAGGCAAGCATATCAACCCCAAGATCTGCAATCTGCTTACATTCTTCAGGATCTGCCACTTCGCCAGTGGAAACGACTCCATCTTCTTCTCCACCAATTCCGCCGACTTCCGCCTCAATGGAAATCCCTCTCTTCTTACATTCCTCCACTAATTCCTTGGTCTTAGCAAGGTTTTCCTCAAATGGAAGAGAAGAACCATCAAACATAATCGAGGTAAATCCAGCTTCAATACACTTATAACAGCCTTCATAAGTTCCATGATCCAAGTGAAGAGCAATCGGAACCGTGATATTTAACTCATCCATCATGGCACTAACCATGGCAGATACTGTTTTGAAACCTGTCATATACTTACCAGCCCCCTCTGATACTCCTAAAATTGCAGGTGACTGATTTTCCTGTGCAGTTAAAAGAATTGCTTTTGTCCACTCCAGGTTGTTAATATTGAACTGACCTACCCCATAGTGACCAGCTCTTGCCTTCTTTAACATCTCTTCTGCTGAAACTAACATTATAACTACCTCCTATTAATAAAATACTCAAAGGTGCCGTTTCCCCCTAGCCCCTTTCAACGTGTTTATTATATCATAATTTACTTTTTATGAAAAGAAATTCTTCCGCCATCCTAGCAAGTTCCACCTTGGCCTTTTGATTATTTTTGCCATTTTTTGAAAATCTTAAATAATCGATCAAAGAAAGAATTTTTATGGCTTCTTCCTTTTCGCAGTGAAAGGCCTTAGCAAGCATACCTCCTTCTTCCTCCAGGCTTTGTCCCTGTTTTATTGGACATTGTCTTATTTGACAAATCTTAGCCAAACGTTTTTTAATATAGTCTGGATCTGGCTTTCTAATCTTTTTTTTATCCAAAAACCGAATTAAAAGATTTATGCAAATTATAAATAGAACAAAACCCACTCCCAGGAAGAACCAAGGAATCACTCCCTTTATAGAGTTTTTCTTGCTTGTCTTTGCTTTGGTTTTTACCTTTAAGGTGGTGGTAGTTTCTTCCACCTTCTTGCTTCCCTCTTCCTTCTTTTTCGTGCTTTTTTCCTTCTTTTTCGTGCTAGCAATCTGGACTTCCTTGGTAGTTTCCTGGCTTTTACTTTCCGCTTCCTTGGTTTGTGTTTCCTCCTGACCTACCCCGGAGGTCAAATCTCCTACTGTAACCTCAATCGGTACCCAGCCAAATTTTTCCAGGTATATTTCAACCCAGGCATGGCTGGAACGATTCTTAACATGCACCAAGGAGCCCAACTCGTTTAATGCTCTACCAGATTCAATCATATCCTTGGTCAACACATATCCTTCCACATAGCGAGCTGGAATTCCCATTTGCCGAAACATTAGGGTCGCCGCAGAGGCATAGGCCGTACAGTAGCCCTGCTTTTTATGAAACAAAAAATCTTCCACATAATCGGTGCCTTCCTTGGTGGCACCTGGACTAAGCGTATATTCATACATGGCCAGGTAATCATAAATATAGTAAACATAAGGGCGTATCCCAATGCTTGGATCATAGCCCCGGTTTGCCATTTCATAAACATGCCCCTGATAAACATATTCCATACTAGAAAAATGCTCATAAAACTCTGGCACTTCCTCCGGGCTAGGTAAATCCAGGTAAAGTTCTTTTACTAATTCTTCATAGGATCTGCTTGTGTAGTCTACATAGTCCACCTGTTCGTCTAAACAGGAAAGATCCTCTAAGGAGTAATCTAAAACATCTGCGATTTCACCAATTTGCCCTTGGGTTCCATAATTCATTACATCTGTGGCGGAACTGACATAAGCATTGCTTACGAATTCTCCATCCCTGTTTTCACAATCTCCCAGATAAAGCTTATTCGTATAGTAAGGAAGGTAGTAAAAGTCTGTTTGAATCTTCGGAATCACCTCTACATAAAAACCATAAGCATCCAGATTCTCATTTGCAGAAAGTCCCTCCAGGACTTTTCCCTGATTACTGATCAGCGTGTTGCTGTAATCATAGACAGAATCTTCTCCCTCCACAAAGTCGGGATTTTCGGAAACGAATACCGGCTGGGTTCCGGTCCAGGTGTTTGCTTCATAGTCCTTTCCAATGAAACCGCGAACGTAAAGGCGGTCCGGCAATCTACCTTCCGAATCCGCATCAATGCTTACCTCAAGATCTATATGATTGGTTAATTCCACCTTGTCCAAGGTTCCCAATTTCGAACTCTGACCCGTATGAGACAAGCCATTCACCCCAAGTTCATTCTCCTTGTGGATCGGTTTTCCCTCTGCTGCCGGCAGTTCATGTTGATTGAGGAAATCATTGATTCCTCTTTTTATTTTATTTAAGGCTTGAATACTTTTATAGTCGGAAGGAGAGTAAACGCTTCCCACAAGGACCAAAGAGCCGAGGATAAATATTCCTCCCCATACTGCTGCCTGCCCATGAATCTTACTTCTAATCCCCGGATCCCTTGTGGTAATTCCCTGACCTATCACCAACAAAAGTCCACTACAACTCAAGAAACACAGGGCTCCACAGTTTACATCTACTCCAGCCCCTATAAATCCCAGTACCACCGGAAGGGCCAGGCAAATAGAACTAAAGAAATGGATGTTTTTTATATTAATTGCAAATAAGACCAATCCATATAGGATTAAAAAAGTCCCTAAAACCACCAGCATTTTATTATAATTTGATAGGTATTCGTAAGAATACCCCTCAATCTCCGGAAAGGACACATCCAAATAATAATCATTTACAAAGTCAAAGATCTTCCGAAGCAAGGTCATGGCTCCTACATAAAAGACCCGCTCAAACAAAAGTCCCGCTACCAGACATACTATTCCCAGGATTCCCAGATAGCGTTTTTTAAATTCCAAAACATATATGATCCAGGAAATAACCAGAAAGATCACGGCGGTCCACAAAAAAGTCTGCCATTCTACAAATTTAAATTGGAATCCATAAAGTACTTCCATCTGGATTCCTAAAAGGGCGGTCAGGGCTATAAACATACTTAGGAAATAATTCCTGATTGATAGATTATTGTTCATCCCTTGCATCCTCCCTTAGGACAAAAGCCCCTTCTTCTTTTCTTAAGTAAAACCTCCGACTATCAAAGTTTCTGTTGTCTAGCTTAATTTTTTTCATCCCATCTCTGTAATCCTTTATGGCAGTCTCCTCTTCTCCCGGCGTCAAAAACCAAATCCGATTAAAGTCCACCTGCTCAATACTCTCTTTTAAGAAGCGGCTCAAGTCATGGGGATTACACTCCTTTTCTGTAAATGCTACGTCTAAAAGGATTTCTAATAATTGTTCTACCTGAACCCGGTTTATTTTTTTTATAAAAAATTGATTCCCATCCATCCAGGCCAGAAAAAAAGGCTTTCCAATTTTCTGTAACGTAAAAAGTACGGATTGGAGGGCTGCCCCATAGAAAGCCCTCCTGTCTTTGTCTTTTTCTTCTTCCTTAGACAAACGATAATTACAAACCAATACTGGCATCCTTTGAATCGGTTCAGAGAATTCTTTTACAATCATCTCCTGACGTCTGCCAAATAATTTCCAATAAATATTTTTTACATCATCACCGTCCCGGTAATTTCGAAGGTCAAAAATTTCTGTTCGATCATCCCCCGACCGATCCGTGCGATAATGATCTTCTTCCTCAATATTTTTATCAAAAAATTCCTGTCCTAAAAATTCCCCTGCCACTTCCTCCTCTTCTTTTGGCAAGACCATTACAAATACCTTTGACTGAATCTTATACTTGCAGAAAAACAAGCCAAAAAAATCATAAAATACAATTTGTTTTAAGCTTATGGTGTTTTTCCCTTCTTCTAATCCCTCTAAGCTTTCTCCTTGGGGCATGATCCATCCTCCCGGACATGCAAAGCTTGCCTGGCATTTTTTTGAGATTCCCATAAAGGAATTATCCAGGTGATAATAGATACTTCCACTGGTTAAAGGAAGAAAATAATTCCTTTGTAATTCTAATACATAAGGGACTTTTTCACCACTCGTCACCATTCTTTTCGGAATATAAAATGAAAATCGAATTCTTATAGCAATGAGCATAAAAAGAATTCCACCGACCAAAGGCAAAAAGCTCACTAAAATTGCAAACACCACGGTATAGTAGTGCTGATATAAGATTGCAAGCATCCAAGCACCAAGGACTGAAAAAAAATAAACCACCCAGTTTCTAATCATAAAGACTCCTTAGCCGGTACCCCTACCTGATCTAAAATATCATCTAATTCTTTTTTAATATCCTCACTGGTATGACCACGACTTAACAGAATTCGATGGCCAATGGTAGGTAATAAAATATTTTTTACATCTCCCGGTACCACATAATCTCTTCCCTCCAAGTATGCATAGGCCTTAGACATCTGCATACAAGCTATGGTTCCTCTTGGGGAAACTCCCAAACGGATTGTCTCCCTATTTCTTGTAGCCTGCACCAGACTTACAATATAATCAAGGATGCGTGGATGAATGTAAACTTCCTTTACCTCATCCTGCATAGAAAGGAATTCCTCCACCGAACTTACCTTTGTTACATGGTTATGATCCATATCATTCTGCTTCCCTAAAAGCATCTGAATCTCGTATTCCTTTAAAGGATATCCCATGCTGGTCCGAATCATAAATCGGTCTAACTGAGATTCCGGTAGCATATTGGTTCCCACGGATCCCGTTGGGTTCTGAGTAGCAATTACCAAAAAAGGATTTCCTAAAGGATAGGTCTTCCCCTCCACGGTAACACTTTTTTCCTCCATTGCCTCTAATAAGGCCGATTGGGTTTTTGAGGAAGTTCGATTGATTTCATCTGCCAACAAAAGATTACAAAAAACCGCACCTTTTTTATATACGAACTCTTTTTTTTCCATATCATAGGTTGTAAATCCAAGCACATCCGATGGCATAACATCTGGTGTAAACTGAATTCTTTGTTCCTCCATTCCCATGGCTCTTGCAAATGCCAAGGCCAAGGTTGTCTTACCCACACCTGGAATATCATCTACCAATACATTTCCTCCCGCCAAAAAACAGGTCATAATTTGTTTAATTACTTCGTCCTTACCAAAGACCACTTTTTTTACTTCTTCCATGATTTCCTGAGCTTTTTCAATCCCCGTCATTCTATTCCTCCCAGAATAATAAAAATATATCTCCTAGTATACCACATGAATCGCTTATTTAAAAACAGCAAAAAAAGAGTTGCTTGCGCAACTCTCTCCGTGAATATAAAAAAGAAATGAAAATGAAATCAACTAACTCTTTACGTTTTTAATTTTAGACTTCTCCCCCTTGATTGTCAATGTATTTTATAAACTAGTGACATTTGTCAGAACAAACTGACAAATGTCAGTAATTTTTTCCCCTAACACTCAAGAAAGCAATCGATCAAATCGATTGCTTTCTTGTGAGAAAATTTAAATGAGTTTAATCTATTATCGGAAAGATTATCGCTAAAGTAGGGGGAGGGAGAAAGCGATAATCTATACGCCTAATTAAAGAAACAAAACAAAAAAGGTTTTGCTTAAGCAAAACCTTTAAAATCTACGCTAAATATCACTACTTTTGTAGTATATAAATCGGCAACTGGCTGGCATCAAAGTTATTCTGAAGCCCCTATAGCTTTGCGTCACAATCTTTCGAAGGTTTTGCTAAATATCTAATTGTCTTAACAACTGACATAACTATAGCACTTAATCTATCCAAATGCAAGCCTTTTTTTGAATGTTCTAATTCTTTTCATAAACCCCATGGGTAGACATATAATCATAGATTGCATGACAACCCGCTTCATTAAAATGAAGTCCGTCTCCATTGTCAAACTCTGCTGCAATATTTCCGGTCTCATCGGCCACTGCTTCGCTTGGATCTAAATACCAGGCATTCACCTTTTTCGCAATCTTTTTGATTTCAGAATTATATTCTCCAATCTGTTCATTACTTACTCCATCTTCACTAGCAATCAGGCTTTCATTCACAGGTAAAATTGCTTCTAATACCAGGATCGAATTTGGTGCATTGGCTACTAATCTTTGTACCATGGCCGTGTAAGTAGTGGTAAAGGTTTCTGAATCCATATAGCCTACCCCATTCACTCCAAGGGCCACGTAAATACGCTCTGGCTGTCTTGCTGAAACAATCGAGAAAATATCACCTACCGTTCCACTAATGGTATCCGTCCACTGCTTCTCCATAAAGGTAGTATGGGCAATTCCATTCTCTGCAAAGGTGTTGGCCTGAGGGATCAAATCAAATGCAGCTAAGGCTACAGTTCTGGAATCTCCTAAAAAGACGGTATTGTCAAAGTAATATCCTTCCACATCACCGGTATCCGGAATGCTTACACCATCATCTGCTTCTTCATAAATCGTTGTGTTCTCTTCCGCCTGAGCAACTGCTGTTGTTTCCACTTCCACCGTTGTTGTTTCACTAACCGATTCTTTTTTTTGGTTTACATGAATCATCTTTCCAAAAATGATATACAACACACCACTAAGTACCACTGCCGCAAGAATTCCAACAAGTGTAGCAAAAATGTTACAAAGGATTCTTGCTCTCTTAAAATGTCTTCTTTTCACTTTTTTATACTCCTTTAAATGACAGGATAATTTTTTACTGTTCATTTTAGACATAATAACAGATTTTTTTTGGAAGGTAAACAAAAAAAACAAAAAAAGGGCTTTATTCGTTGAATTTTTCTTGCTCAAATTGTATGATAAAAATAAGGAATTTTAACTATATTTGTATGAACAGGAGTTTTACTATGAGTATGCGCAATATTTTAATTATAAGCCACGATAACTCACTTTATGACTTCATTAAAAAAGACGATTACTATGCCATGTTTTTTAATAGTATGATGTTTTCGGTCGCTTCCGAATATTCTCAGTTAAAAAAATATGACTTAGTCATTATCGATTTGCCAGTCGCCTTATTTGATGAAAATCTTATTGCTGATATTGCTGTAAACACTTCAGTCGCTGTTTGTCTTGATTCCAATCGTTCTTTGATTGGTCAGGCAATCGAAGCCGGCGCTATGGCGATCATTCCAAGACCCTACGATATTCATGCACTTTATTTAGCTATTAAGAATGGGATACAGATTTCTAAGATGAAGGATTCCTTATCGAAAGAATCCAGCACTACTGCCATTGAATACAAGGATGTGGATTATTTAACCCAACTTCCAAATCGTAGGAAGATGTACAATTGCTATGATAGTTTAGAGGATGATCAAACTTGTCATTTCATGTATGTAGACATTGATAATTTTAAAACGGTGAACGACCTTCACGGTCACGCCGTGGGAGATACCCTTTTGATTCAAGTTACCAACATGCTAAAACATTGCGTCCATGATGCTACGGTTTACCGAGTTGGTGGTGATGAATTTGTCGTAATGATTAACGGCGAAGTAGATCCCGGTGAGGTTGTACATATGGCCCAGTTAATGGGTAGGGGAATTAAGGAACTGGACGTTCCAAGTGATGTTCGTAATGTCATTTCCCTAAGTATCGGAATTATTACAAACCAACATGCCAGTTCATCTTTGGATGACGTACTTTATAAGTGCGACGCTTCCATGTATGAAGCCAAACGAAGTGGTAAGGGAAAATATGTCATGTATTCTTCTATCGCAGATGAACTGGATATGAAGAATCTGATTTTAAAAGAGAAGGATAATGCGTTAAAGAACGGAGAATTTGTTGTTTACCTTCAGCCTAAGATTAATATTATTACCGGTAAAATTTATGGTGCCGAGGCTCTTTCTAGATGGAAGCATCCAGAAGACGGTATCCGTACACCGGGAATGTATATTGATATTTTTGAGGAATGCGGTTTTATTCGAGAATTAGATTTTTATAATTTCGAACAGGTTTGTAAATTAAAGAGATCCTGGGCCGGTACCAGCTTGGAGCATTTGAATGTATCGGTGAATATGTCTCGTCTTCATTTGTATGATGTAAACCTGACCCAAACCCTCCTTCATATTACCAATCAGTATCAGGTAAATCCTTCTGAGATTGAAATCGAATTTACTGAATCCGTATTTGTAAAGGATAGCAAGCAGCTGTTCTCTACGGTAGGAATGCTAAAGAATTTCGGCTTCTTAGTATCCATTGATAATTTTGGTGCTGGCTATTCTACCTTAAGTATGCTAAAGGACATTCCATTAGATATTATTAAGATTGACCGAGACTTCTTGATTCATTTCAATGATAATCCAAAGAGTCACCGAATCATTCGAAGTATTATCTCCATGGCCAAAGATTTAAGACTGGAGGTTATGGCAGAGGGGGTTGAAACTCTGGAGCAAATCCAGTTCCTTACCGGATGTGGTTGTGAGATTGCCCAAGGATTCTTCTACTCTCCCCCAATTCCAGTTTCAGAATTTGTAAAGTATATTGAAACACACCCAATCGGAGATGAATTTACCGTCACCTTCCCATTTAATGGTTCTTTAGCAGATACCACCGGCAATTATGTGGGTATTTATGATCACAACGAATCTGAGCCGGAATACGTAGAAGGTGTTGTACCAGGTAAGAAAGCAATCCACTTTGTTGGTGGACCTTTAATGACAAAGTTGGTAGAACTTCCTCAAAATATTATGGACTTAGAACATTTCTCTGTTTCTTTCTGGATGAAGACAGATGAAACCAATGAATGGACCTCTGTATTTTATGTAGGACTAGAATCCGGATTTTTGACCATTAACCCTAAGGCCTGGTCAAAAATTTCCATCGTTCGAGTACATGACGAGCGAAGCCAGATTGAATGGTTCGATTCCGGTAATACCCTCTTCCCGATCGGAGAATGGGTCTATGTTACCGTCACCTTCAGTGCTCGTTATGGTATCCTCCGCTTCTTTATGAACGGAAAACAAGTTGCCTTTAAGGAAAACATCCCCGGTATGTCTTCTCTTCGGAGTATCTATGTTGGAGGTGATGTTTACCAAGAATCCTACAAAGGAAGCATTTGTGACTTAACCATTACAGACCAGATTTTAACTGCGAAGGATATTGCAGATAACTATCACAAATATAGAAGCCCTAGTCTTTTAGACGACTAGGCTAGAAAAAAGGGGCTGTGAAAGAATGGGTTTAAAAAATCCCAGCTTTCACAGCCTCTTTTTTAGTCTATGGATTCAAAGACCGTGAAATAATCTTCAAAGGTCTTTCTGCAACAAAGGGGATCCAAGATTTTTATCCCCTTATTTTTTAAGCCTAAAAGAGAAAAAGCCATAGCCATTCTATGATCATCATAGGTTGTTATCGCTCCTTCCTTAGGGGTTCCCGGGTAGATAACCATTCCATCTTCCTTTTCTTCTGCATGAATTCCCAAATGGTTTAATTCCTTAACCGTTCCCTTAATCCGATCACTTTCCTGATAACGAATATGACCAACCCCTGTAATCTCACTTTCTGAACTTCCATAACTGGCAAGAACTGCCATAGTCATCGTTTGATCAGAAAAGCTACCCATATCCGCCAAAATTCCGGGAAATTCCCCCTCCTGAGGACTTAATATCAATCCCTTAGGGTCTTCCTGAACCTGACACCCTAGACGCTGCATAAGGTTCAAAAATTTTAGGTCCCCTTGAGAAGAATTCTGATGAACTCCAAGGACCTGAACCTTTCTGTGAAGGATTGGAGACATGGCATAAAAATAACAAGCGGCCGATACATCCGGTTCCACTTCAAACTGTTCTTTTCGATAGACCATTCCCGGCTCGGTTAAGTAAAAAACCTGATTCCCTTCTTTTTCTTCAAAAACCTTGCCTCCAAAGTCTTCCATCAACTTCTGTGTCATGGTTACATAATTCATCCCATGATTTCCCACCAAACGAATCTTTAAACCATCCGGTACATTAGCCGCTCCAATTAAAAGGGCACTTAAGAACTGGCTACTCTTAGTAATATCTACACTTACTTCCCTCGGACTTCCCTTTTTCTCAAATAAGCTGCTATCTTTTTTCTGTCCAATGACTACCGGAAGAAATCCCTCTTCCTTTAGGTAGACGATCTCACTTCCCAGTTCCTCCAAGGAAGCAAAGAGTTCTTTCATCGGTCTTTTTTCCATCTGAGGAGACGCATAAATCGTATACTTCCCCTGGCTAAGACCCAAGAAAGCAGTTAAAAACCGAGCGGCAGTTCCAGCGGAACCCACATTGACTTCTGCCTCTGTTTTTGGAATCTTCCCTCCAAGGCCACGTACCCTTACTCGATGTTTGTCTTCCTCTATGTCTACTTCAAATCCTAGATTTATTAAACTAGAAAGAAAGTGTCTAGAATCATCAGAAAATAAAACTCCCTTTACCAGACACTCTCCCTGAGTCATAGCCGCTAAAAGCAAGGCACGATTGGTAATACTCTTGGAACCAGGAACCGGTACACAAATTTGACTTCCGTATTCTTTCTTGGGTTTCACTTCATACGATTCCATTTCTAAGTTCATTGATTTTCCTTTCTTACCGCCTTCTTTTTAGGCTGACTTTTCTTTTTTCTTTCCCCAGTCTTCTTCTGCTCCAAGAACTTTTTATAATTCAAGGATACGATCTTTTGTTTTTTATCATTCTCCGTAACGGACATACCGCCAATTGACTGTAAAAACTTGGTAAATTGCGAGTACCCATAATCCTTTGGCGAAAACTTGTGATACTTCAAATGAACCTTATTAGACAGATCGCTTACCGTCATAGATCCCTCGGTATTTAGTAATGCCGTAATATAACCAATCACACTTCCCTTAGACTTACTATCTTCCTTTAAGAAAACCCTTACCGAGCTGTTTTCTCTTTTTAATTCAATTCCCTTTACTTCCTCTAAGAATTTAGAAAGAAGGCTGTATCCATAATTTCGTACATCAAAATCCGGATACTTATTCTGTAAACGACTTCCAATCTCTCCAAGGTAGGTACTTTTTCCCTTGTTTTCATTCTCTGTCACAATTCCCACAATGGTAGTGTCAATTTGATTTTTCGCAATTCCGGCAGGAT
This sequence comes from Lachnospira sp. UBA3212, assembly GCA_002363615.1. Taxonomy (GTDB): domain Bacteria; phylum Bacillota; class Clostridia; order Lachnospirales; family Lachnospiraceae; genus UBA3212. Next base: position 149,082 of record DEWK01000014.1, read on the forward strand.
CCACCAGTTCATTATCTTCCGCATTCTGATCGATTAAATTCTCTAAACTGGTAAAAATATTGCAGGCATTCCGGAAGGACCTGGGGGTCTTTTCCTCCCCCATTCCAATCACCATCATTCCTGATTCTCTTAATCTACTGGCTAATCTTGTAAAATCACTATCGCTAGATACAATACAAAATCCATCTACATTTCCAGTATAAAGAATATCCATAGCATCAATAATCAAAGTGGAATCGGATGCATTTTTCCCCACCGTATTGGAATATTGTTGGATCGGAGTAATCGAATTCGCTAAAAGAACATCCTTCCACTTCCCCGTATGGCTAGAAGTAAAGTCTCCATAAATACGACGATAGGTGGTAATTCCATACTTGGTAAGTTCATCTAACAGCGCAGAAAGATACTTTACAGAAATATTCTCTGCATCTATTAAAACAGCAAATTTCATGTTTTCCATCGATTGTCTCTCTTTCTAGGATTACTTACTTGGGATATAACGAGCAAGGTTTCTTGCAGTTACATATGCAGGCAGGGACTGAATCACAATATGACCCGGTCCGGTAAGAACCGTATTAAAAATCCCTTCTCCTCCAAAAAAGGCATTCTTCAAGCTACCTACCGTCTCAACATCCATCGAAACACTGGCATCCATCATAGCAAGATATCCCGTGTCCACAATTTTTTGCTGTCCCATCTGCAAGTCATATTCTACTGCGGTTCCATCAATTTCCAAAAAGACAAGGCCCGAACCCTCAAACTTCTGCATGATGAATCCTTCTCCACCTACTAAACCTGCTCCAATCTTTTTCTGAAAGAAAACAGACATATTTACATTGCCAATCATAGCCAAAAATGCACTTTTTTGAGCTACAATCGGGCGATCCGGGGTAACCTCAATCGCACGAATAGAACCCGGAAAAGTTGCTGCAAGGGCCAATTCTCCTGCCTGTTCAGCATGGTAGTGGTTTAAAAAAAGACTTTCTCCCGAAAACATTCTTCCCACAGCCTTACCAATGCCTCCTGCCTTGGTATCCATGCGAATCCCCTTATCCATCCAACTCATAGCACCGGATTCACACTGAACTGTTTCTCCCTGTTCCAATTGTAAGAGTAATACAGGTAAGGAATCTCCAATAATATTATATTGCATAACGTCCTCCTTTCGCCCTAAGGCATCTATTATTTTTAAAATAAGCTCCACGTCAAGATTCACATTTTCATCTTTCCCTTCAGATTCAGATCCACTTCCCTGTCGAATCTACGGGCATCTCTGTGGAGACTTTTTACTTACTATGACTCCAAATAATCATGAAGAGTCCAAAGATTTCTTATGGTATCATCATAGCCCAGGTTATAAAGCTTCCCTAATTTCTCCATGTCTCTTTCCACATGGCTTACCGTAATAGGAACCGATGGACTAATCACAAAGACCTTCCCCTGGCCCTTTAAATCTAAGATTTCCTCGCACTGGCGATTGTAATTATCATTACTCTGACCAAGGGCTTGAGCAAATTCCGGATAATCCCGATAAAAACGTTCTGCCATTTTCATGCTCCTCTTGCTCGACTCCTTCTTTCGGTAGGTTTCCGGTCTGGAACGAACTATGACAACCTTGTCATATCCCTGATCGAGAGCCCAACGGTAAGGAATCTTATTGGTACAACCACCATCTAAGTATGGCACTCCACTCATAACCACCGGTCTGGTCACATAAGGCATAGACGCAGAAGCACGAATCGCCGCCATAATATTCTTACACTTTCCTCTTTCAAAATATGCCGGTTTTCCCGTATGAAGATTTGATGCAACCGCTACAAACCTTCTTGCAGGATCATTAAAGCTATCAAAATCAATCGGTTCGATTTCATTATAATCTTTGATCAAGAAATCAAAGCCGAAGACTCCATGATTTTGCTTAAATGCCTTTATTCCCATATACCTTTTATCATGTCGGTATTTAAGACTGGCCCTGGCCGATCTTCCAATCTGACCTGCCACATAATTGAAACCATTCAAAGCTCCCGCAGATACACCAATGGTAGTTTCAAAGTTAATTCCTTTTTCCATTAGAGCATCTAAAACACCACTAACATAAACTCCGCGTAAAGCTCCTCCTTCTAAAACAATACATCCCTTGGTCACATCCTTAGAAGCATGACCGGTAGGCAGTTCATATACTTTTGAATATATTTTTTCTGACATACTTTCACCTTCCTAAATAACATGGTAATACAGCAGCAAGTATAACATAACCATATGACCTATTAAAAAAATAGGATTTAACACAAGAAAGCGTATGTGTTTTGTCTTATGCCTAAAAACCTGCATTCCCGCCAATGCTCCAGCTACTCCTCCTAAAGCGCCAAGCCAAAGCAAGACTCTCTCTGATATTCTCCACTGTCTTTGTTTCGCTTTTCGCTTATCCAGGCCATACAAGAAAAATGTAACCAGATTCAAGCATAAATAATAAATTAATAAAACCTTGATGTACACGTGATGCCTCCAATCTGCCACATTTCAATCTCTACCGAGAGTAGTTCTCCCAATGAGATAAATAGATAAGACTAGTTTATCATAAAGCCCCCATTCTTTCAATGAAAATGCTTTTATCTTACTAAAAGACCACCGAACAGATTTCCTGTCCGGTGGTCTTCCTACTTACCACTTTTTACTTTTGACTTGCCAAGCGATTATTCTTCCTCAGCTTCTTTTTTTCTCTTTGCCACAAGTACAACCATACCTGCAAATGAAGCCATCATCAAAATCATGTAATATACTACAGAATTTGAATCTCCTGTCTTAGGTGCAGAAGTTGTTGATACTGTAGAACCAAAATCACTAGAACCAACGCTAGTTGTTGAAATACTGGTGTTCGTAGCCTTAGTTTTACCACTTACAGTTACACTCTTGCTAGTAGTTGTCTTAGCCTTAACAGTAGCAGTTGTAGTCTTCTTAGAATCCGCAACTTCTACAGTATAATCACCGGTACTAGCATCTGTTACAGTAACAGTACCATTATCATCTGTTGTATATGTACTGCTGTTTCCGCTCTCATCTGTTACGGTTACATTCACATTCTTTACAGTATCCCCAGTATTCTCATCTACAACTGTTACGATCAAGGTTCCAGAAGTTCCTTCTGTGGTCTCTTCTTCGCTTGTATCTGCAGCAGCTGTTGTCTCTGCCTCTACAATTTTCTTAACACTTGTCTCTTCCTCTTCCTTTGCAGTTTCTACTTCTACAATCTTAGCTGAAGTTGTCTCTTCTTCTGTAGTGGTTTCTGCTTCCAGAATCTTTGAAGAGGTAGTCTCTGCTTCTGTGGTTGTTTCAGCCTCTACAGCCTTAGTTGTTGTCTCTGCCTCTGTGGTTGTTTCAGCCTCTACAGCCTTAGCTGTTGTTACTTCCTCTGTGGTTGTTTCTGCTTCTACAACCTTAGCTGTTGTTTCAGCCTCTGTGGTTGTTTCTGCTTCTACAGCCTTAGCTGTTGTTACTTCTTCTGTGGTTGTTTCTGCTTCTACAACCTTAGCTGTTGTTTCAGCCTCTGTGGTTGTTTCTTCTTCTACAACCTTAGCTGTTGTTTCAGCCTCTGTGGTTGTTTCAGCCTCTACAGCCTTGGTGGTTGTCTCTGCCTCTGTAGTCTCAACTTCTGTAGTTGTCTCTGCTTCCGTAGTTACAATTACAGCAGTTGAATTACCATCCAAATCAGCTCCATTGTATGGATAGAAATGGCCTTCCGCATCAAGGTAAAGATTCTTAGCAATGATACCACCTTCATAGTTCCATGAAACAGAAACGGCTGCGTTTGGTGCGATCAGATGACCTCCTAAACCTTCTGAAGTTACATAAGATGAATCTGGAATATTAATTACAAAATTCATACCATCAAGGAAATACTGACTATCTCCTGAAGTCTTTAGTCCCTTAAGGAAGTTGTTACCACCAGACTGTCCATCAGAAGTCTGGAATGTGATCTTACCTGCATAGTTAAGATCCAGGGCATCCGTTCCTGTAATACTAAGAACATAGGTATCTGTCATTAATGATTCAAGACTCGGAATCTTAATAATAACCTGCGAAGCATTATTGAAATCGCTTGCACTTAACTGATAGCTAATCTTTCCGCTCTTTGTAGAAACGGTATAATCAGCTGTTACTACGCCATTGTTAACAGTCAGCTCCTTAGCGCCATTAGCTAAATTCTTAGAAGCCTGACGAATTGAAGCAAATGCACTTGTTACATCCATATAGCCTGCGTTCTGCTGGAACTTGGCAATAGATGAAACATCCATGTCAGAAGTTGCATAATAAGTAGTACGGTCTGTTGCACCGTCCCCTGCGTTCCAAGGGCTTACAGTAACAATATGGTTAATGTAAGATGGAACCTTAGCCATGTCTCCAAATGAGTTTGAAAGGGCGAATTCCCCACCAACTACTACAGATCCCATGGTATGTCCACTTCCGCCACCGGAAGCATTCTCTTCAACGAAATACTGATAATTAGCAAGAATTGTCTTTAATGAGTAATCCCCACTATAAGTTACGTCTGCATATAACTTTCCAACGTGATATACAGATACTGCAAGTGCTGCGGCAAGTGTTACTGATACTGCCTTCTTAAACTTTGCAAATGCGTTTTTCATTTCCTTTTCCTTCTTTTCCTTTCTTTTTTCTTTTTTATATTCCTACAAGTTTTGCAAGAGATGCTGATGCACCTACTAATGCCACTGTTTCATGTTAATAACATTATACACATTTTAAAATTATTTGGGGAAATTTTACTCTTGAATTATTGTTTTTTTTTAGATACAGTGCGAGAATCTGTGGTAAATTTTCCTAAAAACATCTATTTTAAAACTTTCTTGATTTTATTTTTTTTATTCGTTATAATTATATCAGGAGATGAAATTATTGTGTGAATGACAGAGGGGGGAAATAGTTAATGAAAAGTAAAAAAATGAAACCCAGACCAAACTATTTATCTATTTTAAGTGATTATACCCAGGAAGATTTTCCTTATTCGCAAATCTACTATCTGGTTACCAGAGATAAAATCACAACCATATACCTTTCCCAGGGAAGACAAATCACAACCTATATGCCACTTCAATCCTTAGAAGATCAGCTTCCAGATAGTTTCTTCTTGAAAGTGTCCAGAAGCACCATCGTGGCATTTTCTATGATTAAAAAGATCACGCAAGATACCGTTGTCTTGTCAAACGGAGAGGTCTTAGATATTTCCAAACGGCGTTACCGTGAAGTGAGCCAGGCTTACCAAAACTACATTAAAAACTTTAAAGCAAAAAAACTAGCCTCTATTCTTCCAAAAAATTACGAAGATTATTTAAAGTATTATCGAGGCTTTGACCTGGTTCCCTTTCCTGCTTTTGCTCTGGAGGTTTTTCTCCAAGAGGATGGCCAAGATGACTATGTGCTTCGTTATGCTAACACTTCCTTTGCGAAGCTGCTAAAGGTCACCGACTTAGAAGAGATTATCAACCACTCCTATAAGGATTGCCCCTTAAAGATTCAACCTCACTGTTTAAGCATGATTAAGCAAACCTCCCAGGACGGTAAATCACGAAGTATTTTAATTACAGATTCCAATAACCAATCCAGACACGTGATTCATTGCTTCCAGTCCTTTTATGGTTTATGTGCATGTATCGCACTTACCATAACAGAAAGCGATCCAGAACAGTAAAAAAATCCTCTTTCTGATATGTACCCAAAATCCTGGACACATATCAGAAAGAGGATATTCTTATGCCTTAAGGCCATATTTTTTCAATTGCTTTTGCCACACCATCCTGATCATTCGAATCCGTCACATAGTCTGCCGCTTCTTTCACTTCATCCTTCGCATTGGCCATGGCAACTCCCATGCCAGCATAGGAAATCATAGACAAGTCGTTGTAACCATCTCCAATCGCAACCACCTCTTCTTTGCGAATCTCTTCTCCCTCTTTCCTTAACACATTTAAAAAAGACTCAATGGCTTCTGCCTTGTTTACCCCCTTAGGAACCACCTCTAAAAAAAATTCCTCTGAGCGGTACACATCCAACTCTTCAAATGCCTTGGCAAATACTTCTTCCTCTTTTGCCAAAAGATTTCCCTCTCCGGTGACAATGCACTTAGGGGTAAGTAATTCTCCATATTCTTTAAAACTCTCGATTTGTCTTAAGGGAATCTTATTGATCCTTGCCTCTAAATCCACAAAAGGATCCCTTGGATTGGTAGAAATCACATAACCTCGGTCATAAGTTAGCATGGCAAGACCTCGTTCTTTGGCCAACTGTCCTAGCCGGTCCACCGTGTGTAGCGGGAGATTCTTTTCATAAAGGGTATGATAATGGATTTCATCTCCATCAGTGGGATGAAATCCCACAATCTTTGCTCCATTAAAGGCTAAAATATAACCTCCCTTTTTAGTTAATCCCAGTTCCTTGGCATAAGGAAGAATTCCATTTACCGGTCTTCCCGAAGCAATCACCACATGCACTCCTTGGTCTGCCAGCCTTAAAACCGCTCCCTTGGTTTTTTTCGTGATCTCTTTTTTACTATTTGTGAGTGTGCCATCAATATCAAGCACCAACATCTTATAGTTCATACCTAATCCTTTCGTTTCTTGGATTTCAGTTTCTTTTTTACCTTCAAGCTAATCCTTGTTTTCCTATTAATTAAACGGCGGTAAGACGCAAGTTTTCCCTGACTAAACTCCTCTTTTCCTTCTGCCATCATAGTTCTTGCTATGGCTCTTTTAATGGAATCGTATTGCTTTTTAGAAAAACAATCCGAACGTTCTAAAAGATAGTAAAGGTTTTTATCGAAAGAACTGCGATTCACCTTTAAGTGTTTGGAAATATCACTTAGCCTTTCCTCAGAACCAATAAGCGAAGCCACCATTCCAGCATACATTCTGGCTCCCACATCTGTGGTATGAGTCCTGTCATTGCGTCCATTCGGGTAAGCCACACAAGCCCCCGGATCAAGCACCATATAAAACTGCTTGCAAAACGTACTTCCAGTGGTCAAAAGATACTGGTCTGACCGTTCTCCCAAAGGAAGATAAATCACATTCGTTTCCTTTGCTGCCTCCTTCATATAGGTTCGATACTTAGCAAAATAATTTACCATCCTGCCATCCCGATATATATAACGGCTAATGGAACTGATAAACACTGGGGTAACCCCTTTTTTTCTACAATCCACCACCATTTTCTTCAGGTAGGTCTTATACTCCGTCGCTGAAATCATCTTATCCGGCCGATAATAATTCGCATCATTATGACCAAATTCGATTAAAACATAATCTCCCTTTTGCGCCCGATTTAAAATGAATTCAAAAATCCCCTTGTCATAATAACTTTTTACGCTCTCTCCAAATTTGGAATGATTTTCAATCACAAAATCCTTAGAAGCGTAACGGCTAATTCTTTTACTGATTCCGTTGGTAAGATTTGATTTGTACATGCTATTCATCTCAAAATATTCATAAAAAAACTGTCCCCAGCCTGACCTGGGTGACCGCTTAGACTCAACACTTTGCACCGTAGAATCACCAGCAATGAAAATAGTCATACCATAAGTTTTACTTGGCCACAGCAAAGTCAAAAACAGGACCACTACTATTTGAACTAAAATAGACCATGTAGATCTTGTAGACATTTTTCTCCTCTTTTCCTATGTTCTAATCTCTCGTGGCTTCTGCCATTAAATTGTATACTTCATCCGGAGTAAAATTATACTTCTTATTACAGAAATGACAAACCAACTCTACATCCTTTCCTTCCTCTGCAATCGTTTGAAGTTCTTTTCTTCCCAAGCTAATCAAAGCCTTTTGAACCTTCTTTCGATTACAATCACAAAGAAACTTAGGTTCAATGGTATCGGTAAATTCCAGCCTTCCCATGTCTCCAAGGATTTCCTCTAAGATTTCTTCCGGACTCATTCCCTTTTCAAAAAAGGCATTCACCGACTTAATCTCCCCGATTTTCGCCTCAAGCTTATCTAAAACCTCATCCGAAACAAATGGCATAGCCTGAATAATAAAGCCACCAGCAGTTTTTACCGATCCATCCTTGTTTAAAGTGATTCCTAAGGCTACCACGGAAGGAATCTGCTCAGAAGTTGCAAAATAATAGGTTAAATCTTCTGCCACCTCACTGGTTCCCAAAGGTGTTTGAGAATTATAAGGTTCCTTTAAACCTAAATCCTTAATTACCGTAAGAGTTCCATAACCAATTGCCGCACCTACATCAAACTTTCCCCCATAGTTTGGAGGAATCACCAGGGAAGGATTTCCTACAAATCCCTTCACCTCTCCCTTGGAATTAGCGGTTACAGTCACCCCATGAATAGGTCCATCTCCATTCATATTTACCGTAAGAATATCCTCTTCTCCCTTCATCATAACGCCCATCATGGCCCCTGCCGTTAAAAGGCGACCCAGGGCATCAATAGCAACCGGACTCATCTCATGCTTTACCCTTGCTGTCTCCACCAGTTCCCTTGAAGTAATGGCAAATGCTCGTAACTCTTCATTGGCAGCAGTTGCCCTAACCAAATAATCCTTAGCCATCTATTTCTCCTTCCCAGTGCTTTCCCTGCTCTCTGCAGATAAAATACACCCGATCATCTTCTTCGCTTCCCGCTTCTTTACTAAGAGCCTTCGTACAAGCCACCAGTTCCATGCCCGATTCCTTAATTAAGACTTTGATTTCTTCGATTTCAAGGGCCATTTGGATATGCTCTTCCATCCGTCTAACAAAGAACTCCCCTTCCTGTTCAAAAATTGTCAGCAAGTACTCGTTGGTTCTAGTCTCCTTATGATAATCATTTTCCCAGATTAAGCAGCCTGTCTCCCGATTATCCACAATAGTCTGTGCCCCTAAACCAGAAAAATAATGATTGGTCTTATAGTCAAACACAAAAATCCCATGAGGATCCAAGTAATTATTGGCAAGTTTTAAGACCTCAAGAACATCTTCCTTGCTGGTTAAATAATTCATTCCATCACAAAGGCAATAGATGGCCCTTACGGTACCATATAGCTCAAATTCCCTCATGTCTTGATTTAAATAAAGAATTCCCGGACTTCCTTTCCGTCTGGCTTCATCTAGCATCTCTTCCGAAAAATCCAAACCAATCATATCATAACCCGCCTCTTGCATCATCTCCGTTAAGATTCCGGTACCACAAGCCAAATCCAGGATTAAACCATCCCGAATCTCTTCTTCCTCTAAGATGCTCACCAGATTTTTGAACCAATCCTCATAGGGAATATTATCCATAAATGAATCGTATACTTTAGCAAAGCCGGTATAACAATCTTCCACCTCTAGGATATCTTCTTTCATCATTTTGCTCCATTCTCTTAAAAAAAGGACCAGCAATTGGCTGGCCCCAAAATCTTATGCGTTCTTACCGCAGCACTGCTTGTACTTCTTTCCTGAACCGCATGGACAAGGATCGTTTCTTCCGATCTTCTTCTCCTTTACAACGGTATGCATCTTCTTTGCCTGACGATAAAGATCTTTTCTCTTCTCCTCATCAAAGATTTTCTCCCATGCCGGAAGGGTATATAACCACTCAGCCTTGGCATCTACCATGTTCTTGTATAATTTTTCCTGATCAAAAGCAAGGCTTACCTGGGTATCTTCTTCCATGGTCTCGATTGGATTTGGAACCTTTAAGGATTCATCAATTCCATCTAAAAAACCAACCATTAAATTTAGTGGAAGGTGATAACGATCTGCTAATTCCTTGACTGTTCCGGTTACTTCTTCCTCTGGATTTTCAAGTAACTGAGTGTAAACACTCTTCTCATATTTAAAATAATTCTCCCAGAAAGCATCCATTGACTTCTTATCTGTCTGGTTATAATAGGCTTCGTTTCTCCAATCTTCTAATAAGCTCATGATTCATCTTCCTTTCTTCATACGGCCCAATGGACCCAAGTAATTTGTATTGTACTATTTTCTATTACGTCTTGCAAGTTTTTTTTCAACCATGTATGATAGGAGAAAAGTTCGACAAAGGAGAGTCTTATGAAACGAGTCTTAGCTATCATTGGAATTGTTCTTTTACTTGCCATGTACCTAGTAGCCTTTATTGCATCCCTGTTCCATACAACGTTTGCCAGCCAACTTTTTATGGCTTCCCTCTATTGCACTCTGGCCGTACCTCTGATCCTTTGGGTCTACCTTAAGTGCTACGAATGGGCCAAAAACAGTAACAAAGAACTGAAAGATGCCATCAAAAAAGAAATGAAAGAAGAAACCAAGGAGAAGTAAGCTCTCCCTGGTTTCTTCCTTTCTAAAAACGAAGCGTCACCCCCACCTATGCCTATGCTTAAAGGTGGGGGCTATTATTATTTGTTTCTGTAAATAATCTCGTGTCTTCCAGGACCGTTTGATACCATGGTAATTGGTGTCTCAAGTTCCTTCTCGATAAACTCAATATAATTTCTACAATTTTCCGGAAGATCCTCGTAGTTCTTGATTCCACGAATATCGCACTTCCAGCCCGGGAGCGTCTTATAAACAGGCTTTGCCTTAGCAAGCTTGGTGGTAACAGGGAAGTCCTTTGTTACTTCTCCATTGATTTCATAACCTACACATACAGGAATTTCATCTAAGTAACCAAGAACATCTAATACGGTAAGAACAACCTCGGTAGCACTCTGCATCTGTACACCATAGCGGGAAGCAACACAGTCAAACCATCCCATTCTTCTAGGACGTCCGGTAGTAGCACCATACTCGCCGCCGTCTCCACCACGGTCTCTTAATTCCTTCGCCTGATCCTCATCTAAAATCTCGCTGACAAATTCACCAGCACCAACTGCTGAAGAATACGCCTTACATACTGCGATGATATTCTTAATTTCATAAGGAGGAATTCCTGCACCAATTGCTCCATAAGCAGCAAGGGTGGAAGACGAGGTAACCATTGGATAGATACCAAAATCAGGATCCTTTAAGGTTCCAAGCTGACCCTCTAATAAAATAGTCTTTCCTTCCTTAATTGCATCCTTTAAGAACTTAGCGGTATCCGTTACATATGGAGCTACCATATCACGATACTCATGTAAGGTCTTTAAAAGCTCTGCCTCATCTAATAATGGCTTGCCAGGATATAAAGACTTAATAATTAAATTTTTCTTTTCTACAACGCTGGCAACTTTCTTTACTAATGTCTCCTCGTCAAATAACTCAGAAACCTGAAAACCAATCTTAGAATATTTATCTGAATAAAATGGAGCAATTCCTGACTTTGTAGAACCAAAAGCTGCCCCCTTTAAACGTTCCTCCTCGTATTCATCAAATAATACGTGGTATGGCATAACAATCTGGGCACGATCTGAAACCTTGATCTTAGGCATTGGCACGCCCTTCTCTACAATGTCATTCACCTCTTTGAAGAGAGCTGGAACCGAGAAAGCAACACCGTTACCGATTACACTTGTGGTGTGATCATAGAATACACCTGATGGTAAAATGTGAAGTGCAAACTTACCATAATCGTTGACGATTGTATGTCCTGCATTGCTTCCACCCTGGAAACGAACAATAATATCGGCGGTCTCACCAAGCATATCAGTGATCTTACCCTTACCTTCATCTCCCCAATTCGCTCCTACAACTGCTTTAACCATTTGTTAACCTCTTTCTGTGCTTTGTGCACCTACGTTTCATAAGTCCGAAAGTATTATACAACAACTTTATCCAATACGCAACTTTAACTTTTTAGCACTTTACCTTATTAAAAACTTATCATTTCTATTTCACCTTTACCCAAAAACTGGTGGTCTTTTTGTTATAAGTAGTAACCTTTACCTTAACCAATCCCTTAGACAAAGCCTTAAAGGTGGTTCCCTTCTTTAAGGCAATCATACCGCTTTTGCTAAATTGAAAGACCAAAGAATTACTATACCCTTTTTTGTTAAAAGTTACCTTATTTTTAAAGGTCTTTCCCTTTTTCACCGTAATATAGGATTGTTCCACCTTTACCTTTTTAGGAGCATTTTTTACCACTACCTTACATTTGACCAGAATTTTTCCGGCACTATTTCTTGCCTGAATATAAGCGGTTCCCTTTTTCTTGGCGGTCATTTTTCCTTTTTTAGAAATGGAAACAACTTTTTTATTGGTGCTCTTCCAAATAGCGCTTGTATCTGCTGAAGCCTTGATTTTTAAGACTTCTCCCTTTCCCATGGTGTAGGTGGCAGAAACTGAAACATTTTGAGCCTTTACCGTAATAGCTAGGCTATCCGAATAATCGCCACAAGAAAAGGTTACGATTGCGCTTCCCGCTTTCTTTGCTTTTAAACATCCATTGCTGTCCACCTCCACTACGGACGTGTTCGAAGAGGTATAGGATACCGCCGGTGAATCCGTATGATAGATGGGAAGGAGGGAATAAGAAGGCTGGTAGGTATCTGCTTCCTCCATGGTTAGCTTGTCTTCCCGGATGGAAACCCCATTTACAGGAACCTCCAAATCCGTATCTAAGCCCACCAGGGAACCGGAATAGATGCTTGGCTCACTTCCATACCAGTCTATGGTTTCATAGATTTTATTATTCTCTAAGTAATACCAACGATTTCTGTAATAACTAAAAAACTGAACACTGTTATTTCCTCTCCTTAATCCTGAAAATAAGGTGGATGTGGAAAGCGTGTCATTTGCTATGTAACCTAAATGAGGGGTTCGGCTATTGTCTGAATCTAATATTTCCTCATCATTTAAAAGAAAATATTTATATGACACTAGGCCCTTTACATCCGGATTAGAATCGTCCCAGGTAAGATCCATATGGTACCAGTTCCCATTGATTTTTACCATATTCCAAGCATGGGACAGGGTGTTACTTCTTACATATTTTGTTTCCACACCTAATTTCTCAAGCAGTACCCTGGCACTTAGGGTATAGCCGGTACATACCGATTTTCCATACACCAAGGCCGAATAGGCGTTGGAATTACTATAGGTAATCTCCAGATCCTCACGATCGTCATAGGCGGACTCTTTAATAATATAATCGTGGACATATAAGACCTTTTCAAAGTCTGTGTCGATACTTGGATTATTTTCAATTTCCTGCAGGATGGTTTCACACTTATTTTTTAAAACCCTTAAGCGAGACAAATAGGTACTTTGACTTTCCGGATAATGATAGATCAAATAAGAGCCATCTGTTGCGATACTGATTTGAACCTTGTTTGCTAACAGACCATAGGCTTCCGGGTAGCGTTCTAACACCTGCTCTAAAGCTTCTCTCACAAGAGCTTTCCCATCATTGACCCTGCTTTCACTTCCCAGAGAGGCATCTACTATGGAATTTCCTTTTGAATCCAAAAGGGAGATCTGGTAGCCATTGACATGGGCCAGCAAGGCAGAAGTAATTCGTTGCACCACCAGGTCATAGTCCTGATTATCCTCCATATAAGCTTCTTCTGCCCAAACCCCTTTCGAAAAGAAAAAAGCAAACATAACGAGCAGACTTATTCCCAATAAATGTTTTATTCTTTTCATGCTTTTTCCTTCCTTTCTATTTTCATTTGTAAAATAAAATCGAGTAAGACAAATCTGCCTTACTCGATTCTTCTTATACGTTAATAGAAACAGATACACCAAGTAAATCCTTGTTTTCCTCAAGGACTGGATTAACAACTTCTCTTAAGTACTCTGTTACCTGCTCTGGAGCACGTCCCACATAACGACTTGGATCCATACTCTTTTGTAAGTCTTCTAAGGTCATATTAAAGGAAGGATCTGCTGCAATTAACTCAAGCAGGTTATTCTCTCCACCCTCTTCCTTTACATTCTTACCAGCCTGCATAGAAAGAACACGAATCTTCTCATGCAGTTCCTGTCTGTCTCCACCAGCCTTCACCGCATCCATCATGATGTTTTCGGTAGCCATAAATGGAAGTTCACTCATAAGTCTCTTGGTAAGAACCTTATCATATACCTTTAATCCATCGGTAACATTGATGCAAAGATCAAGAATACCATCAATGGCAAGGAAGCTTTCAGGAACTGAGATTCTCTTATTTGCTGAATCATCTAGGGTTCTCTCAAACCACTGGGTAGAAGATACGATAGCCGGGTTTAAGGCAGTAACCATTACATAATCTGCAAGGGAAGCAATACGCTCCGAACGCATTGGATTTCTCTTGTATGCCATAGCAGAAGATCCAATCTGCTGCTTTTCAAATGGCTCCTCAATCTCCTTTAAGTGCTGAAGAAGACGAATATCGTTCGAGAACTTATGAGCAGATGCTGCAATTCCCGCAAGTACATTTAATACTCTTGTGTCAACCTTACGGGAATAGGTCTGTCCAGAAACAGGGAAGGTATCGCTAAATCCCATCTTCTTTGCAATCAACTGGTCTGCCTTCTTACACTTCTCGTGATCCCCTTCAAAGAGTTCTAGGAAAGAAGCCTGAGTTCCGGTAGTTCCCTTAGAACCTAAAAGCTTCATGGTAGACAGTACATAGTCAAGATCCTCAAGATCCAGCATAAACTCATTCATCCAAAGAGTTGCTCTCTTACCTACTGTAGTTGGCTGAGCTGGTTGGAAATGAGTAAATGCAAGTGTAGGCTGGTTCTTGTACTGATCAGCAAAATTAGCAAGCTGAGCGATTACATTTACAAGTTTCTTTTTCACAAGCCTTAAGCCCTCAGTCATAATAATAATATCCGTGTTATCACCTACATAACAAGAGGTTGCTCCAAGATGGATGATCCCCTTTGCCTTTGGACATAAAAGACCGTAAGCATAGACATGACTCATTACATCATGACGACACTCCTTCTCTCTTCTCTTAGCATCCTCATAATTGATTTCCTCTGCATGGTCCTTTAATTCCTGAATCTGTTCATCGGTAATATCGATTCCCAATTCTTTTTCTGTTTCAGCAAGAGCGATCCATAACTTTCTCCAAGTCTTAAACTTCTTGTCCTGTGAGAAAATATACTGCATCTCTTTGCTTGCGTAACGCTCTGAAAGTGGACTGCTATATCTGTCTGTTGCCATAATCAATCTCCTTTTCTTTGTCGACATCTTTGCCGTATTAAATTATTTATCATAGTTTCCACGGATATCCTCCTTGGGAGGCTCCAGCGGATAGTTTCCGTTAAAACATCCGGTACAAATCGGAAGTCCACCGGCCATTTCTGATAGACGGTCAAATTCCAAGTAACCCAGAGAATCTGCACCAATTAATTGGCAGATTTCTTCTACGCTTCTTTCATGGGCAATCAGCTGGTCCTTAGAAGGAATATCGGTTCCAAAGTAACACTCACTGATAAATGGAGGAGATGAAATTCGAACGTGAACTTCACTTGCTCCTGCCTCCCGAAGCATATGAACGATTCTAGCAGAGGTAGTTCCACGAACGATGGAATCATCAATCATAATCACTCGCTTGCCATTCACTGCTTCTTTTAACACGTTTAACTTCACAGTTACGCTGGACTCTCTTGCACTTTGCTTAGGCTTAATAAAAGTTCGTCCAACATAGGTATTCTTCACAAATGCTGTACCATAAGGGATTCCCGACTGCATAGAGTAGCCAAGGGCTGCTGCATTACCGGACTCCGGAACTCCAACCACTAAGTCTGCCTCTACCGGACTATCCATGGCCAGGAATTTTCCAGCCTGGATTCTAGCGTGGTAAACAGAGACTCCATCAATCACGCTATCCGGTCTGGCAAAATAAATATACTCAAAAACACATCTTGCTTCCTTCTCTTTTGGAAGACAGTGGCTCCGATCGGAAGCGATTCCATCCTTGGTAATGGTTACAATCTCTCCCGGCTCTACATCTCGAACATAGGTGGCTCCTACGGTATCTAAGGCACAGGTCTCAGAGGATAAAAGGTAAGCATTCCCACGCTTTCCAATACAAAGCGGCTTAAATCCAAAAGGATCTCTGGCTCCAATCAGCTTTCTGGGACTCATAACGCAAAGGGCATAAGCACCCTTAATCTTATCCATAGCCTTTGAAACCGCAAGTTCTACCGACTGACAATTCACACGCTCCCTGGCGATATGATAAGCAATTACCTCCGAATCAATGGTGGTTTGGAAAATTGCTCCGGTGTACTCTAATTCATGACGAAGCTCCAAGGCATTGATCAAATTACCATTGTGAGCAAGTCCCAAGGTTCCCTTTACATAATTTAATACCAAGGGCTGAGCGTTCTCTCTGGTAGAGGCACCGGCAGTAGAATAACGTACATGGCCTACTCCGATATTTCCCTTTAGATTTTCTAAATGGTTTGGTTCAAAGACTTCATTTACCAGGCCCATTCCCTTATGAGAATGCACCTGACCTTTAGGGCCGTCCGTATCTGTGACAGCAATTCCGCAGGACTCCTGTCCCCTGTGCTGTAAGGCAAATAAACCATAATAAATGGTAGATGCCACGTCTTCACCATCTAAATCATAGACACCAAAAACGCCACATTCCTCGTGTACTTCGTCTTCACTACTCTGAGTCGTTGTATATTCTTTCATTTGTTTTTTCCCTTATTACTTTGTTAAAAGTTCCATGATCAATTTATTCACCAGGGCAGGATTTGCCTTACCCTTTGATGCTTTCATTGTCTGTCCAACCAAGAATCCCAAGGCTTTTGTCTTGCCGGCATGGTAATCTTCCACGGATTTTGGATTGTTCTTTACTACCTCACTAACAATGCTTCTAAGTCCTTCTTCGTTATTGTCCTGCTTTAATCCATGTTCTTCCACATAGGCAACCGGATCGATATTTTCTTCAAAAATATGTTCAAATACTTCACGGGCCGCGGTACGATTTATGGTGCCAGCTTCAATTAAATCAATCAGACTCGCAAGATGTTTTGCATCAAAATCGATTTCCTCTAACTCCATCTCTTTTTCCTTAACCAGTCTCATGGTATCACCCATTAACCAGTTGCTGACTTCCTTAGGCTTTTTCCCAAAATCAACCACAGATTCAAAGAGATCTGCCAGGTGCTTCACACCGGTAAGAATATTGGCATCATATTCCGGAAGACAATATTCTTCCATGTAACGCTTCTTCTTTTCCGGACGAAGTTCCGGCTGGTCCTGTTTAATTTGTTCAATCCATTCGTCTGAAATGTGGATTGGTACCAGGTCAGGATCCGGGAAATAACGATAATCCTGAGCATCCTCTTTAGAACGCATTGCGTAAGAGTATTCCTTATTATCATCCCATCTTCTGGTTTCCTGTACAACCTTTTCACCAGCTTCGATTAAATCAATCTGACGCTCTGTCTCATTGGCAATACATCTTGCAATTGCCTTAAAGGAATTTAAGTTTTTGGTTTCTGTTCTGGTTCCAAATTCACTAGAACCCACCTCACGAACCGATAAGTTTACGTCTGCTCTCATGGAGCCTTCCTGAAGCTTACAATCTGAAGCTCCCAGGTACTGTACTGCCATACGAAGAGCATCTAAGTATGCGATCACCTCTTCTGCACTTCTCATATCCGGCTCTGATACAATCTCAATCAAAGGAACGCCAGAACGGTTGTAGTCTACATAAGAGGAATCTGTAAAATCATCATGTACCAGCTTACCTGCATCCTCTTCCATATGAATTTCATGGATTCGAATGTCCTTTGGTCCATTCGCTGTTTCAATGGTTACATGACCATCTCTGCAAATTGGAAGATAAAGCTGAGAAATCTGATAATTTTGAGGATTGTCTGGATAGAAATAATTCTTACGATCAAACTTACAATCCTGGGTAATGGTACAATTCGTCGCTAAACCAACCGCCATTGCATACTCAACGACCTTCTTATTAAGTACAGGAAGGGAACCGGGCATACCGGTACAAACCGGACAGGTATGGGTATTCGGATCTCCACCAAATGCAGTGGAACATCCACAGAAAATCTTGGTTTTGGTTGCAAGCTCTACATGAACTTCCAAACCAATGACAGTTTCATACTGTTTTGCCATTCTAGTTTACTCCTTTCTGTGCAAGATCACACATCTCATAGGTCTTAGTCTGCTCATATGCATAGGCTGCCTTAAACAAAACATCCTCACGGAATCTGTTTCCAATTAACTGAGCACCGATTGGAAGGCCATTCTTATCCTTTCCAACAGGAACTGTGATACCTGGAAGACCTGCAAGATTTACTGAGATGGTATAAATATCTCCCAGATACATCTTGATTGGATCTGCAAGAGAGGAGCCAATCTTTGGTGCTGTTGTTGGAGCAGCAGGGGCAAGAATCACATCATACTTGGCAAATGCCTCATCAAAAGCCTTAACAATTAAAGCCTTTGTGCGAAGTGCCTTTAAGTAATAAGCATCATAGTAACCGGAGCTTAATACAAAGGAACCAAGCATAATACGTCTCTTTACCTCAGGACCAAATCCCTGGGAACGGCTTTTCTTTATCATATCATGAAGACCATTATATTCCTTGGCACGATAGCCATACTTAACACCATCAAACCGTTCCAGATTAGAACTGGCTTCTGCATCTGCGATTACATAGTAAGCAGGAATTGCATATTCCACTAAGGAAAGATCAAACTCTTCCACAACTGCACCCTGGGCCTCTAAGGTCTTGGCAAGCGAAAGAACATGATCAGCAACTTCCTTATCTAAACCTTCTTTAAAGTATCCCTTAGGAACACCAATACGAAGTCCCTTAATATCCTGACCCAGATACTGATTAAAGTCATAATCTTCTCTCTTAATAGAGGTAGAGTCCTTCGAATCGTAACCGGAAATGGTAGAAAGGATGGTTGCACAATCTCTTACGTCTTTGGCAACCGGTCCAATCTGATCTAAGGAAGAACCATAAGCGATTAACCCAAAACGAGAAACGGTTCCATAGGTAGGCTTAATTCCAGTTACACCACAAAAGGAAGATGGCTGACGAATGGATCCTCCTGTATCAGAACCTAAGGCATAGATTGCCTCATTGGCTGCAACCGCTGCGCAAGAACCACCGGAAGATCCTCCCGGAACATGGTCTAGGTTCCATGGATTTCTTGTGATACCATACGCAGAAGTCTCAGTGGTAGAACCCATGGCAAATTCATCCATGTTGGTCTTACCAATCATAATCGCTCCTGCTGCCTCAAGCTTTTCTACTGCTGTAGAAGAGTATGGTGGCACAAAATTTGAAAGGATCTTAGAACTACAAGTGGTCGTTACTCCCTTGGTACACATGTTGTCCTTAATGGCAACCGGTACACCGGCAAGTGGGTGGGTTAATTTCTTTTCATCAATTAACTGTTGAACCTCTTTCGCTCTTTTTAAAGCAGCCTCTCCATCATATGAAACGTAACTATGTACGTCTTTTTCTACACGCTCTACCTGGGCTAAAACCTCCTGAGTTGCCTCTACCGCAGATAGTTCACCGGCCTGAATCTTCTTTCCCAAAGAAACGGCAGTAAGATTTAAAACACTCATATTGCCCTCCTATTCTACCGTCTTTGGAACAACGTATTGACCGTTCTTCTCTTCTGGTGCATTTGCCAACATGTTCTCATGGTCATCCCCATTCGTTACCTGATCCTCACGGAAGACGTTCCAAACAGGAAATACATGTGACATTGGACTTACACCAGTTACATCAAGTTCGTTAAGCTTGTCAATATAGTCAAGCATGGTGCCCAGGTCTTTCTTGGCCTGCTCTTTCTCCTGGTCAGAAAGCTCAAGCTGGGCTAAAATTCCAACGTAATCAATGGTCTCATCTGAAATGATATTAGCCATGGAATCCTCCTATATAATATTCAATAATTTTTAAGCATTCTTATTGGCAAAACGTTTTGCCTGTTCTTTGATCAATTCCTCATCTTCAAAGTAGTTGATCTGCATGGCATTCTTTACCTCAGCCATGGTCTGCTTGGCAACGTTTCTAGCGTACAAAGTTCCCTCTTCCAGGATTTTATAAACACCGGGAATGTCCTTCTCCAATTCCGCTCTTCTTTCGCGAATTGGAGCAAGGGTCTCCTCTAAAACCTTAATTAAGAACTTCTTTACCTTAACATCTCCTAAACCACCACGGGTGTAGTGAGCCTTTAACTCATCTAAGTTCTTATACTCAGGAAGGTACTTTTCAAAATGCGCATCCTCTGCAAATGCATCTAAGTAGGTAAATACGGCATTCCCTTCTACCTGTCCCGGATCCTCGATCTTAAGATGGTTTGGATCTGTGTACATGCTCATTACCTTGGTTTTTACATCCTTGGCCGAATCGGAAAGATAGATGCAGTTACCAAGTGACTTACTCATCTTGGCCTTACCATCTGTACCAGGAAGTCTTCTGCAGACGTCATTTTGAGGAATCACAGCCTTTGGCTCCACCAAAACGCCCTCCGAATAGATGTTACCAAAGCTACGTACAATTTCTCTTGCCTGTTCAATCATAGGAAGCTGATCTTCCCCAACCGGAATAATATTAGACTTAAATAAGGTAATATCTGCTGCCTGACTAATTGGATAAGTAAAGAAACCAACCGGAATGCTGTTCTCAAAATTTCTCATCTTTAACTCAGTCTTTACTGTAGGATTTCTCTGCAGTCTTGAAACGGTAACCAGATTCATATAATAAAAACTTAATTCGCAAAGTTCCGGAATCTGTGACTGAATGAAGATATGTACCTTAGAAGGGTCGATTCCACAAGATAAATAGTCTAATGCTACCTCAATAATGTTTTGTCTGACTTTCTCAGGGTTATCAAAGTTGTCCGTTAATGCCTGGGCATCCGCAACCATGATATACATCTCATCAAAATCACCTTCGTTTTGTAATTCTACTCTTCTTCTTAAAGAGCCAACATAATGTCCTAAATGTAGGCGACCAGTTGGACGATCTCCCGTTAATATTACCTTACTCATTTGTCTATCCTTTCCTGGAAGCGTATAGAAACACTTCGCCTTTTATAACAGACTAGATTATAACACAAACCCTTCTTTATAGTAAAGTGTCAAAAATGAGTAAAAAGCCGCTCCAAGGGAAGGAATTCTGAACAACATTCAAAACTCCTCTCTTAAAACGGCTTCTTTGCCTACGTCAAATCATTCCTTAAGAAAATAAAGGGGTAGATAAGTAGCGGTCTCCTGTATCCGGGAAGAGGACTACAATAGACTTTCCTTGATTTTCTGGACGAAGCGCCAGATCATAAGCGGCCTTTAAGGCTGCCCCTGAGGAAATGCCCACCAGAATACCTTCTGCCTTTCCCACGATCCTTGCGAATTCATAGGAATCTTCATTGGTAATTGGCATAATTTCATCGTATACCTTCTGATCTAAGACTTTTGGTACAAAGTTCGCTCCAATTCCCTGAATCTCGTGAGCCCCTGCCTGACCCTTAGAAAGCACCGGTGAGGAAGCCGGCTCCACGGCTACCACCTGGATCTTTGGATTTTTTTTCTTTAAATACTGACCGGTTCCTGTTATGGTTCCACCGGTTCCTACGCCTGCCACAAAGAAATCCAACTCTCCCTCGGTATCCTCATAGATTTCAGGACCTGTGGTTAGGAAATGAGCCCTGGCATTGGCAGGATTGTCAAACTGTCCTGGGATAAAGGAATTTGGAATCTCTTTTGCTAATTCTTCTGCCTTTTCAATGGCACCGGCCATTCCCTTGCTTCCTTCCGTTAGAACAATCTCAGCCCCATAAGCCTTTAAAAGTTTTCTCCGTTCCACAGACATGGTTTCCGGCATGGTTAAAATTGCCCGATAACCCATGGAACTGGCTACCGCTGCCAACCCGATTCCGGTATTTCCTGAAGTAGGTTCGATTAAAACCGCCCCCTCCTTTAAAAGTCCCTTCTCTCTGGCATCCTGGATCATATAGTAAGCCACTCGGTCCTTAACACTTCCTGCAGGATTAAAATATTCCAACTTGGCATAAATCTTTGCCTTAAGCTGATACTTTTCTTCAAAATTTGTAAGCTCCATTAAGGGAGTATGTCCAATTAGGTCTGCAAAATTCTTCTTAATATTCTTCATCTTACTGCCTCCTAAAAATTTCATTTGCATTATAGAAAATTGCAAGCGCAAAGTCAATCCCGGTAAGAGCATGGAACTTTTATATGATACAAAAACGTTTACGTGAAAGTTTCGTGAATTCAACAAAAAAATTATTGTAAAATTCATCACTTTGTAATAGAATGAGCAGAAATATAAAAAAGACGAATTTTTAATTAGGCACGGGGCCTTGCCCAGAAAGAGGTGAATGAATATGAATTCAATGGTAAAGGTATATGACGTACCCAACTTCAAAAAAATCGTCGACAAGAATGAAATTCTTATGGCGCAGGAAAAGATGAAGTGTTATATTTTATCTGGGTTCACTCTTGACACGATCGTGAATGATCAGTTTATGAGAAGAACCAGAAACAGATAGAAAGGCATTCATTTGATCTGTGACTAAAAGATTCGTAACAGATTCAAACGAATGATAATAGTCACATGTTGAAAAAAATCTTAAAAACAATAGGAGTAATCCTTACATACTTAATATTTTCTATTTCGGTAATTGCATTTGTTAGTCTACTATGGATGTTCCATACCTGGCAAAACCTTTCCCCTGATGAATTATTCTTCCAACTGAAGAATTCCATTGCGGGAACGAACGCAGATATGATTCGGGCGTACATCCTCCCCTACGGTCTCATTTGGTTTTTATCCATCCTTCTAGCTGTAATAGTAGGCCTACTTTTGTACCGAAAGAAGAGAATCATCTTTCGGTTCACAGCCTGTCTATGGCTTGTGAGCCTTTTTTGTTTGATATTTGGCAGCTACCTGACAAATAAAAAATTAGATTTGATTCATTTCCTAAAAAATGAAAATACCAATTCCGAATTTATTAAGGAACATTACGTAGATCCGGCAGAGGTATCCATCACCTTTCCGGAAAAGAAAAGAAATCTGATTTACATCTACTTAGAGTCTATGGAGTCCACCTATGCGGATACCCAATCCGGCGGAGGATTTGAAGATAAAAATGTCATCCCTGAACTTTGTGAACTTTCCTATGAAAACGAAAGCTTTTCAGGCAATCGCAAATTGATTAACGGTGGTATCCCTATGTATTCCTGTACCTGGACCATGGCCGGACTTTTTGCCCAGACCTCGGGACTTCCTTTAAAGGTTTCCATCCACGGCAACGAGATGAATACCCAGACCAGCTTTTTCCCAGGTGTTACCAGTTTAGGAGATATCCTGGCCAAAGAAGGCTATCAAAATATCTTTATGTGCGGATCCGACATTACCTTTGCCGGAAGACAAAAGTATTTTCAGCAACATGGCAATTACACCTTAATGGATTACTATTATGCAAAAAATCAGGCTTGGATTCCAAAAGACTACCAAGTCTGGTGGGGCTATGAAGATGAGAAATTAATTACCAATGCTAAAAGAACCCTGACGGAACTTGCCACATCTTCAAAACCTTTTAATTTTTCTATGTTAACCGTGGATACTCATTTTGAAGATGGATACGTATGTGAAAACTGTGGGAATGAATACGGAGATGACCAGTATTCCAATGTCATTGCTTGTTCTAGCAAACAGATTTCCGAATTTGTTTCTTGGATTCAGGAGCAGGACTTTTATGCCAATACAACCATTATCCTTTGTGGCGACCACGCCACCATGGATTCTGATTACTGTAATTCGGTTTCTTCGGATTACATCCGAAAAACCTATACCACTATTATTAACTCAGCTAAGGAAAATAAAAACCCATCGATTCCTAGGGTTTACACCACCATGGACCTCTTCCCTACCACCCTTGCTGCCTTAGGCGCAAGCATTGAAGGAGACAAATTAGGCCTTGGAACCAACCTATATGCCGGTTGCCAAACCTTGGTAGAGGAATACGGTTATAAAACCTTAAACGAAAATTTAAAACTCCATTCCGATTTTATGGATTCCCTGGCCGACCTTACCATGAGCAAGGCCTTAAAGCAGGATACGGTAAACTCTTCTGCCTTAAATTTAAATGTTATAGACCTGCAGTACAATCTTGTAGACCTTCATTTAACTGATTCCATGGACCTAAGCATTGATTGGATTGATAAAATCACTTACACCATCACCCCAGAAGGAGCAGATCCAATCGTAGTTCCCCCACAGGTAGAGGGCGAAACCTTAAACTATCACTATTATTTAGATCTTAAAAGCCTGCCTTCAGATTCCTTTACCGTAAGTGTGGACTTACATTTAAAAGATACCGCTCCTTTAGAGTTGATTTACAAGCGTTATAAAATATACAACCTCCTGGGAGATCCTGTATTTGGAGCCAAGTTCATTGGGAATGAGGAGAGATTAATTGCCCTTCGTATTCCTATAAAAAGAAATGTATTTACCAGGGGCAAGCATTATCACCATTTCTAAGAAAAGGAGGATATATGAAAACCTATACCATTCGTGATTTATCCAAGCAATTTAATTTAAAAACCTCCACGCTTCGCTACTATGAAGATTTGGGACTTTTAGAAGGCGTGGTTCACGACGAACATCAAAGAAGGGTCTATCACCAAAAGCATATCGACCGTTTGGCAGCTATTGAGTGCTTTAAGCAGGCCAAGGTTCCCCTTCAAAAAATCCTTCTTTTCTTCCAATATGAAAAGGACATAAACGGTAATATCGACCAGATTTTGGACCTGGTCTTAAGTCAAAAGAAGGAACTTTTGGAGGAACTGGAAGATTTAAAATCCGGACTTGACCACCTAGAACACAAGGTTCGCTTTTACAGTAAAATCAAAGAATGCATCAAAGACCAAAAACCTTGGCCAAATTATGATGAAGTATAAAAAATCTGCATCTGTGTGAAACAGATGCAGACTTTTTATCTTCTATTTCTTTTCTTATTTCCACCCTTGGTTTTATGATTGCTTTTCATTTTTCTAGGTGGAATGAGACATTTTTCTCCAAACCCAATCAGATCTTCTCGTTTTACTCGAAGAAGAGCCTCTTTGACCAAATCGTAATTCTCCGGCTTTCGGTACTGAAGAAGGGCTCTTTGCAGGGCCTTTTCATGAGGATTAGATATGACAGTTACCTTCTTCATAGTCCTAGGGTCTAATCCGGTGTAGTACATAACCGTTGCCATGGTTGATGGAGTTGGATAAAAATCCTGAACCTGTTCTGGCATATAGCCCATATCCCGAATGGATTCTGCCAGAGCCACCGCATCTTCCAGGCGAGAGCCCGGATGGGAGGAAATCAGATAGGGAACCACATATTGGTTCATTCCAAGTTCCTTATTTACCTTTTGGAATTTCTTTACGAAATCCTGATATACCTTGGCCTTTGGTTTTCCCATAAGGGCAAGAACATGATCCGTAACATGTTCCGGAGCCACCCTTAGTTGTCCTGATACATGATATTTACATAATTCCCTTAAGAAGGTATCATCTGGATCTGCCATTAGGTAATCAAAACGAATTCCAGACCGGATAAAGACCTTCTTCACCCCAGGAAGAGCCCGAAGCTTTCTAAGGAGGCTTACCAAATCGGAATGGTCCACCTTCATATTTTTACAAATTTCCGGCCACATACACTGCTTGTTTGGACAGGCTCCCTTGGTCATCTGTTTCTTACAAGCAGGCCCTCGAAAATCTGCGGTTGCCCCACCTACGTCATGGATATATCCCTTAAAATCCGGATCTTTGGTCATAGCCTTGGCCTCTCGGAGCAAAGATTCCTGACTTCTTGCCTGTACAATTCTTCCCTGATGGAAAGTGATGGCACAAAAACTACAACCACCACAACAACCTCGGTTACTGGTCAGTGAAAAACGAATTTCCGAAATTGCCGGAACACCTCCAGCCTTCTGATAGGAAGGATGATAGGTATTCTCATAAGGTAGTTCACACACATCATCAAACTCCTGCATATTTAAAGGTCTTTGAGGTGGATTTTGAACCACATAGCCCTTGCCACCGTAGTCTTCAATCAAGGGTTTCGCTGTAACAAAGTCAGTGTTTTGATATTGAGTAAAAAAGGATTTGGCATAGGATTCCTTGTTTTCTGAAACCTCCTCCCAAGACGGCAAGAGGATTCCATCGTACACGTGGTCAATGCTTTTTGTCTTATAAACCGTTCCCTTTAAAAAGGTTAAATCCTTTACCTCGATTCCGGCATTTAAAGCGTCTGCCATTTCCACCGTGGCCAGTTCTCCCATTCCATACATTAAAAGATCTGCCCCAGAATCCATTAAAATGGACCGTTTCATCTTATTGGACCAATAATCATAGTGGGCCAAACGTCTTAAACTAGCTTCAATTCCCCCAATGATAATCGGGGTTTTCTTATACTTCTTTCGGATCAAATTGCAGTAAACAACGGTGGCATGGTCCGGACGTTTTCCTGCTACGCCTCCCGGAGTATAGGCATCACTATGTCTTCTTTTCTTATTTACCGTATAGTGATTTACCATGGAATCCATATTTCCACTGCTTACCAAAAAACCAAGCCTTGGTTCTCCAAACAAATTAATACTTTCCTCATCCTTCCAGTCCGGCTGGGAAATGATACAGACTTTGTAACTGAATATTACAACTCTTCAGAGC